>NZ_OY761445.1:1480625-2128750 GCF_963664415.1 uncultured Desulfobacter sp.
TAATCATATCAGGTGTCATTCTAAAAAACACTCCATTGAAAAATTAACTATTTTAAATGCCGGTACTATTCTGCTTCTTCATTTCTGTAGATAAAGCACAGCACTGCTGTAAACAAAACGATACAAAGACCAATGATAAAATGAGCATCCATGAGAGCAATCCTCCTAATTCACTGAATAAACGCAAAGCCGCTGGGCAATCCGGTCCTGATTAACGGCAGCATCTCTTATCGCAGCAGGGCGTTTGTTCTCGGAAATAATAAATTCAATGTGCCCACACTCCTTGGTGATATCAGAAATGGCATGGTCCACATCTGCCTGGCTTGTGGTATGGGCAAATTTCAGCCCCAGTTCTTCAGCCTTTGCCTCAAACGGTGTCACATTCTTTGCCGCCGTCTCTTTAAAATCGGCATACAGCTCTTCCTGGGTGGTGGAAAAAAATGAGGTCACGTCATGGGTTAGATTGGCTGCATTTACTGCAATGATGCCATAATCCATACGTTTGGCCATATCCAGGGCATACTCAACCATATCATCGGAAAACCGGCTTTCAAGGGTGGCAACCACCAGGTTTTTCCCCTCGTTTTCCTTGCACAGCATGCACTGATCGCTATCTGTACCCGCATTATTGCTCTCGCAATGCTGGGAAAATTTAATAGGTTTTTCTGCATTACCATTTTTTTTGCCAAGGTTTAATATTCTGTTAAAAAACTGCATACGCGACTATCCTCCTTATAAATGTGTTGGGTTTATCATCGTTGTCGGCAAATAATGAGCAAGTTGCATACCAGGTCTCCCAAGATAGGCGAACAGCCTACATAGCAGGGCTTCTCACAGGCTTTGGGCCAATCCTGCGACACCATTTGTGTTGCATAATGCAATAATTTTTCAAATTATTAATAAGGGCCTTGTTTCGCGGACATTTACGGACATTGCAATTGTCAATACAGGTGTTGCGTAATGAAACGATTCACACCGGAATCTTGTGTTACTTCTGTTGGGGATGATGGGGAAACAGCCATGGACTGAACGGGTCTATCGACACTGAGGCCCAGCCCACAACGAATGCTAAAAGATCTTTGTCAGTTACGCAGGCTTTATTTTAAAACCCTTATCACATCATTTTTTTAAAAGAGCGCCAAGACCCGAATCAAGTACCAGGCATGGTAATTGCTGCATGCAAAAAAACTTAATATTTTTTTGAAGTTTGAAAAGAAAGGGCTGTCAAGGTGAAACGAATCTTTAAAAGAGAAGAAGAAGAGACCGAGATTGTTGATACAAGGACAGAAGAAATTGCCGCGCTGCGCGAAGCCGTGCTGGAGCAAAAAATGCCGGCCGAGGTTGAAAAAATTTTGCTTAAAGAGGTGGATCGGCTTGAAAAGATAAACCCGACTGCAGCAGAGTACACCATCGGGCTCAACCATATCGATTATGTAACCACCCTGCCCTGGAACCGTTACACCCAGGATAATCTTGACATCCAGCGCGCTGAAAGGATCCTGGACTCCGACCATTATGGGCTTGAGGAAATAAAGGAAAGAATTCTCGAACATCTGGCGGTTCGGCAGATGAAACTATCCCGGAAAAACACCATTCTTGTGGTGGATGACGAACAAATCACACGAATGAACTTAGAACATGTCCTGTCCAAGGAAGGCTATGAGGTCAGCACGGCTGAGGGCGGCACCCAGGCCCTGGAATTTCTAAAGAAAAAAACCGTAGATCTTGTAATCACGGATCTTAAAATGGATAAAATCGACGGCATGGCGCTTCTGGAAAGCATAAAGTCTACAAGTCCGTCCACAGAGGTGATTATCATCTCCGGCTATGCCACGGTGCTTACGGCCGTAGATGCCATCAAGCGAGGCTCTTTTCATTTTATTCCCAAACCCCTCAAACTTGATGACATCCGGGAGACCGTTAAAAAGGCCCTGGGGAAAAAAACAGGCCTTGTAGAAGCCAGGGGGCCTGTGATCTGCTTTGCCGGCCCTCCAGGCACAGGAAAAACCTCACTTGGCCAGTCCATTGCCCAAAGCCTGGAACGTAAATTTGTAAGGATTTCCCTTGCTGGCGTAAAAGATGAGGCCGACATCCGGGGACACAGGCGTTCCTATGCCGGTGCCCTTGCCGGACGGATTATCCAGGAGATTCGCCGGGCCGAATCTCTAAATCCCGTGCTCATGCTTGATGAAATCGACAAAATCGGACAGGATTTCAAAGGCGATCCTGCCTCTGCCCTGCTTGAGGTGCTGGACCCCCAGCAAAATTCAAAGTTCATTGACCATTACCTGGACATTCCCTTTGATCTTTCCAAGGTGATGTTCATTGCCACAGCCAATATGGTGGCACGAATTCCCGGACCGTTACTGGACCGGTTTGAGGTGATATCCATGTCCGGGTACACCATCGAAGAAAAAACACACATTGCCCAACGCCACCTGATCCCCCGGGCCATGGAGGAGACCGGGCTCTCGGGCTTTGATCTTGATTTTACGCAAGAGGCCCTTTGCGCCATCATCAGAGAACACACCAAAGAGGCCGGATTACGGGGCCTTGAACGCCAAATTTCGGCCATCTGCCGCAAAATTGCCCGGCGGTATCTCAATACGCCCAATGCCTCCCGGAAAATAAAAGTTGATGAACCTATCGTTGAAAATCTTTTGGGCCCTGCCAGATACCACTATGAAATTGCAGGGGCCCGGGACCGGGTAGGATGCGCCACAGGACTTGCCTGGACGGAAAGCGGCGGGGAGATTATCTTTGTTGAAACCACGCGGATGAGGGGGGCCGAACGTCTGATCCTCACCGGATATTTAGGCGAAGTCATGAAGGAATCGGCCCAGGCCGCCTTAAGTTACATCCGCAGCCACACGGAACAATTGGGCCTGGCCGCAGACTTTTTCCAGGGTCGGGATATCCATGTTCATGTGCCTTCCGGGGCCATTCCCAAGGACGGTCCATCTGCCGGGATGACCATCGCCGTGGCGTTAGTTTCTCTTTTAAAGGATATTCCCTGTCCCAGAGATATGGCCATGACAGGCGAGGTAACCTTAAGCGGCAGAATTCTTCCGGTGGGCGGTATCCGGGAAAAGTTGCTTGCTGCCAAAACAGCCGGAATCAAAACAGTGGTTTTCCCTGCCAAAAACCAGGCTGAAATTGCGGCTTTGGATGACAGCCTCAAGCAGGGAATAAACGTCATTACGGCAGGTGAACTTGACGAAGTGATCCAAGCGGTGTTAGGGCAAGCGGTCATTGAATCTGCCCAGGCACCACTCAGTCAATGATGATCACCCCAACGTTGCATAAAAATTTTTTAAAAAAGAATAAAAGAGTTGGAGCAAGAAAACGCTGAATTGATGGCCGGGGGCGCAATTCATTCGAAAAAGCACCCGGCTGTTGAGATTGCGGAAGAACCGAACAAAGTCCTGGACCTTAAATCCATGGTCAACATCGAAGAGTTCCAGTCGGTTATGGATGAATTCCACCACTTGACCCACATGGTGACAGCCGTACTTGATATAAAAGGAAATGTCATCGAAGCCACCGGTTGGCAGGATATCTGTCTAAATTTCCATCGAAAACACCCCGAAACGGCAAAAAATTGCACCCAAAGCGACCTTTACTTGTCAGACAAACTTAAACCTGACGAATATGCCGATTACAAATGTAAAAACGGTCTATGGGATGTGGTCACACCGCTGTATGTTGGGACGGAGCACCTGGGTAACATTTATACAGGACAGTTTTTTTATGATGACGATGAAATTGATATTAAACAATGCCAAATCAAAATAACCATAGATTTACCGTTTGAGACCATCAAATCCGACACAGAGACCCTTCGTCAAGTGCTCACAAATTATCTGGATATCCCCAAAAAAAGGAACACAGCGTCGCAGGAGAATTAAAAATGAATCCAAACAACTATCCTGAAAGACCCATCCTGTTGGTTGAGGACAATCCCATGGATATCGATTTAACGCTGAGGGCTTTTAAAAAAGAGGGCCTGTCAAATCCAATAGAACTGGCAAGAGACGGAGAAGAAGCCCTGGACTTTATATCCCGGTGGGAGCAGGGTGCCCCCCTGCCCTTAATAATATTAATGGACTTGAAACTACCCAAAGTTGGCGGGCTGGAAGTCACTCGTCGGATCGATGAAACCGCTTCCAAAATTAGCATCAGTGCATTTGCTTACAAGCCCGTGGTGACGGTGGATCTGTCAAAAACCGTCCGAAAAGTGTTGGACGAAGCCAAAAAAAAATTTGATTAACGGCCGGCCGCGGACCGACACAGTCTATCCCCCCCTGGTTCATTGCGTGCACAGCATGTTGAGCACGCAATGAACTTGAAAAAAAAGAGATGTCTTTCAAGGCAACGGCTGCCCTGTAGTTGATATGGTAACCTGGTGAACAGGAATATTTTCACCTGATTTTTCCATGGCACTGTCAACAATCCATTTCATTTTTGAACAACAGGGAACCTCCATGACCATCATGGTAATGCCCTTGATATTATTCCGGCTAAAAATATCAGCAAGCTTGTCAATATAAAGATCGTCATCATCAAATTTAGGGCAGGCCAGCATCACCACCTTGCCTTTCAGATAATCAGAATGAAACGAAGGTGCGGCAACGGGAACACAGTCTGCTGTGATCAGCAGGTTTGCATCTTTTAAAAAGGGTGCTGAACTGGGAATCAGACGGAGCTGGACCGGCCAGTGCCCTAAGGCAGAATTCCCTGCAGGTCCGACAGTGGACATTCCCATTCCCGGCCCCGCCGAGATAGGAAAGGTTTTTACCTGTTGAGATGGGCAGCCTTTGGGTTTCTGGTTGCCGGATTCTGTTTTCTGTCTTTCAAGCCGTGCATGTACAGCCTCTTCATCATATTCATCAGCCTGGCGCTCAATGAGCTTAAGTGCATCTTTGGGACAATCCCCAAGGCAGGCTCCAAGCCCATCACAATACTTATCGCCGATAACCTTGGCTTTGCCGTCAATAATCTGAATGGCACCTTCAGCGCAGGAAGGTACGCAATTCCCGCAGCCGTCACACTTTTCTTCGTCTATCTCTATAATTTTACGAATCACTTTCATGGGGTATGTACCTTTCATCATTAAAGTTTAAATTGGGTTTACATCCTGGTTTGAAGTTACTATAGATAAAACAAGGAAACCTTGATCTGAATCAAGCCATTGATTTTTTTGCCGTTACCCGGAAAAGATCAACCGACCAATTTATAAAAACATTCCCGGAGGCCAAAATAGAACAATACCTGCATCGCATTCCCCTTTTTTCAGGACTGACGGAAAACCAAAGCAAAACCCTTGCCGATTTGGCCAGTGAACTGACCATAAACAAGGGCGAACTCATCTTCCAGGAAGGAGACAGGGGCCAAGGGTTTTACATCGTGGCCCAAGGTAAAATCAAAGTATTTAAAATGTCTTTTGAGGGAAAAGAGCAGATCCTTCATATATACGGCCCTGGCCATACATTTGGCGAAGTTCCTGTATTCCAGGGGAAAAGCTTTCCGGCCTCTGCCATGGCCCTGGAACCGTCTATCGTTCTTTTTTTGCCAAGAGAGGTGTTTGTCCAACAAATTGAAAAGTCCCCTGCCCTTGCCATGAATATGCTGGCAGATCTGTCCAGGCGATTAAGGGAATTCACGGTTCAAATTGAAAATTTAAGTCTCAAGGAAGTACCGGCCAGGCTGGCAGCCTACATCCTGACACTGGCCCAAGAAGAGTCAAGAGGCTCACAAAAGACAACCATGCAAAAAAGTCATGGATCGGCAGCCAATGTGGTGTTGCCTGTTTCCAAGGTTCAGCTGGCAAGCCTCATCGGCACAACCCCTGAAACCATTTCCCGTGGATTAAAAAAAATCGAACAGGCCGGATTTATCAAAACCGATGGGAAAACAATCGTGATTATAGACCATCAGGGTCTTGAGGCATTATCCCATACCGGTCGCTTGTAGATTTGGAAAAACCACCGAAAATACAATTTTATCCCGCTGGTATGATTTCACGAGGACGTCATCGATGGAGGCATGATTTTCGTACAACATGTCATTGAGCCATTCAATTTTTTTTGCAGAATTTTTTAATCCGGTGCGCCGATATTTCAGCAAAGCTTCTTTTATGGTCCAAATTTTCAGGATCGTTTCAAAGTCTGCCCCGGCGTATGCACGTTGCTCGTTATTTGAAAATCCTGCGTGTAAAAGGGCCGGGATATCTACAGGGATTACGGTCTCCATATCAACACCGATGGCATGGGCTTTTTTACACAAGGCAGCCAGGGCGTAATCACCTGAATGAGAAATGGATATGGCATAATTAAAGGATGGTGCCAGAACGGGGGCCCCGGAGTGGTCATTATGAATCTCAACGGCATCCGGGGAAAGGCCTGTTTCCTGCATGACAAGGTTTTTTACCGCCCATCGGCCGGCCAGACGTTCCACCTGCTTTTTCAGGGCAAACAATTGATTTAACCCGTTCAGTTCAGCAGGGGAAAGCACAGGCTGTGCAAACTGATCCAAACGAAATTGGCAGCCGGGCCTGGTCTGGTAACCAGGCCCGACGATTTGGGGTAATAACGCTTCGAGCATTGCCGGGATGTGAACAAGGCAAAAATCAATGCCTTGTTCACGGAACAGCAGGTTTATCTGTTGCATTTATCCAGCTACAAGGCTTTTTCCTGCCGGCTTGATCTTGGACATATCAGGCAGTTCGTCTTCGGCCAGGCGATCCACCCGGACCATTTCAAAATCCTGGACGTCAATGATCACGCGGCCGGCAAGATCGGCCAACTGCATATGATAGGTTTTGGTGTCATCGCCCTGGGCCAGACGCCGGGTAACACAGAAATAAGGCGTATTTGGCAATACCGTCCCGGCAAATGATGCTTTGCGGATGGTATAGGGCAGCATCACATCTGTACTGGTGAAAAATTCCAGTATGCCGCCGGTCTGGAATATGGCATCCATGATCACCACAGGCGTGGCAAATTCAGGATAAACCTGGCCTTTAAAAAATTCGCGGACGGGCCGCCATTGAACCACTGTGACCAGGCTTTCCTCGTCCAGGAGAGCCAACTGATCCACGGAGCGGAACAGCCCGTCCATGAACAGACGGTCCGGATGGTAAATCTGTTCCTGCCACTGGGCATCCACCTTAAATTCGGACATCTCCGGTATGGATATTTCATCAAAGGCAGGCAAATCCGTACCGATTTTAACTTTGGCCTGGTAATGCAGGGTGTCTTGAACAGGCGCCTTGCCTCCCGGAGGAGTGAATACGGAGTGGATCTCAGTTGCGATTGATCCGTCTGCATTTTTGGCGGCATAGACCTCAATGTCTTTTGGCCGGTTCTTGAGCAATTTTATACCATAGGGGATTTTAAAATCACTGACCTCAAGGACATGTCCCTGGCCGCCGCTGTATTCCAGAGCCGCTTCAGCCATGGTTTCCAGACCGGTTGCGCCTAGAAACAAGGGCACACTTTTTCTGGCATGGTCGAAAAGAAACAGATCCCTGTCCGCTTCCAGAAGGCGTTTGAATTTCAGCTTGTCCCGGTCAGCATCCGTTTCCACGGTATCCAGGAAGGGACCGATGGCAAGCAGGCCGTCCGGGTCAAATGCGGCAGGATTGTTTTCAGGGGGAGCACCAATCAAAACTTCATTGCCGGCCGGATTGAGCAGCTCTTCTTTGAAAAAGCGAACACCTTGGGCCACCGGGAGAAAGGCAATGCCTTTTTCCTTTAGCACGGCCTCAATGGTGCCCTGGGCAGCCATGCCGATTTCGGCCCAGGCAGTCCAGTCAAACACCTTATATGTCATTTCCGGTGTCTTAAAGGCACACGCCTGAATCATGGCACCCATCATGTCGTTTCCTGCAGTATAGTCTGACTGGGCTTCATTGCCGAATCTGGCCGTGATGGAGGAAAAACCGATGAGATACCGGCAATTTTTATTTTCAATGGCTGCCAGCACATTAGCCATCCCCTTAACCTTGGTGTCAAAAACCAGATTAAAGTCATCCAGGGATTTTTTCTCAATCATAATGCTGCGGTCCACACCTGCAGCATGAATTACGCCGTCAATACGATCATATTGCTTGACCGCCTCTATAACGGCATCAGGATCAGTGACATCCACGCCATGGTAATCCACGGCCTTTACCTGGGAACGCAGCTGGGCCAGATTTTCCCGGGCCGTAAGCACCCGCCGCAGACCTGCCGTTCTGTTCTTGAGCTCAACGGGTTTGGCGTCCGGATGTATGGCCTTAAACGCGGCCATGATCTGTGTGTCATCCATGGCATCGGTTACGGGAATCTCCAATTCATCTTCCACTTTGCTGCGCCCTAAAATAACCAGGTGCATATCCGGCCGGGTAACTGATTTGAGCAGTTCATAGGTGATGCCTGCAGCACCGCCTGTAACCAGCAGTGTGTCGGAATCTTTAATGATTGAGGAATCCGATTCATTTGAACTGCCGGTCTTTGCCCGGATACCGAATCTTACACCCTTTTCAATACCAACCTCCCGGCGGGTGCAGGTGCTGAACACTTCGTCCATGAATGTGGCGGCAGCCTGGGTCATATCACCCAGCTCATCCCTATCCATGAACTCGACCAGTTTTACCCCTGTTTGCGGGTACTCCTTGGATACGGTTTTCAGCAACCCTGAAATACCGCTGAAAACAGGAAAAATCTGATCCGGTGCAGGTTCCTTGAAACGGGCCAAAGCAGACTGGACCGATACGGCAGCCAAGCGTCCGCAGGCTTCATCCAGTTGGCTGCCAAGGGCTTTGCACAGCAAGAACAAAAATTTAACGGATACGCTCTCTGCCGTCAGGTTCTCGCCGGAATTCATGGCAAAATCCAAGGGATGCAGGAAAAAGACGCCTGAGATTCCTTCATTGTCCGCCTTAATCCTGGAGATTGTCTCTTCAACATTTTCAAGCGCATTCAAATCAAGGGTATAATCATCCTCTTCACTGTTACCCACACTGATGACCCGGCCTTTGTTTTCTTTGATCAACTCTGCCACAGCCCGTCCAAATCCCTGGCTGTCCATGGTGATCAAATAGCTTTGACCGTCTAAATCGGATGTGTCGGATACAGGGTTGGGCAATTTACGCAATCCAAAGGAATAGCTTTGAATGCGGGTCTCCTCAGAAGAATCCGGGGTCTGGCTTGACTGTCCGGAACGTTCCGTTTCAGGAGCCTGAACGCCTGGCGTTGCCGATGCCGGTGGGGTGTCAGCATTGTTGTTGCCCGCGCCGCCGACTTGCGCCTGTATATATTCACTGATTTTACTGATGGTATTTAATTCAGACAGATTAATATCCTCAGGAACGGACAGGCCGTATGATTTGGTGATCTTACCAAAGGTTTCCACCTGCTTGACCGTATCAATACCCAAATCCGCTTCCAGATCCAGATCCGGCTCCAGCATATCCTGGGTGTAACCGGTCTGCTCGGCAATCATGGCCGTGATCTCGCTCGTAATATCCGAGCTGCTCTCAGCACCAGACTCCGCTGCCGGAGGCGCCGTGGCGGATTCAGTTGGTTCCGGGGAACCCTCCGCCTGGATACGGCTGCCGATATACTCGGCAATTGCGCGGATGGTATTGAGTTCCGAAAGGCTGATATCTTCTGGCACTGTCAGCCCGAAGGACTTGGTGATTTTGCCGAAGGTCTCCACCTGTTTGACCGTATCAATGCCCAGGTCCGCTTCCAGATCAAGGTCCGGCTCCAGCATGTCCGGGGTATAACCGGTCTGCTCGGCAATCAAGGCTGTGATCTCCTCAATAATGTCCGGGCCGCTGCCGGAAGAAGGTGTTGGTGCCTGGGCAGGCGTACCAGCGTCGGACTGAGCCGGCGTATCCGCTGTCTGAATACGGCTGCCGATGTACTCGGCAATTTTGCGGATGGTATTCAATTCCGACAGGCTGATATCTTCAGGAACACTCAGCCCAAAGGACTTGGTGATCTTGCCGAAGGTCTCCACCTGTTTCACCGTGTCAATGCCCAAATCCGCTTCCAGATCAAGGTCCGGTTCCAGCATATCCAGGGTGTAACCGGTCTGCTCGGCAATCAAGGCGGTAATCTCCTTCATCACGTCCGGCCCCCCGCTGCCGGAAGCAGCTGCCGACGCCTGGGCAGGTGTACCGGCATCGGGTTGAGCCGGGGTATCCGCTGTCTGAATCTGACTGCGGATGTACTCGGCGATTTTGCGGATGGTATTTAATTCCGACAGGCTGATATCTTCGGGTACGGTCAAGCCAAAGGACTTGGTGATCTTACCGAAGGTCTCCACCTGCTTGACTGTGTCAATACCCAGATCCGCTTCCAGATCCAGATCCGGTTCCAGCATGTCATGGGTATAACCGGTCTGGTTTGCAATCAGGTCGGTGATTTGGCTTAAAACATCGGTGCCCTTTGCACTGTCCGCAGGTTTTGCCGACTGTTTGGGTGCGTCTTCCACCTTTGATGTCCGGCTTTCAGGGGCATCGAGCTTGGCGGCAGGCATCTCTCTTTGTGCCACCTTCTCCGGGGCTGTTGTTTCGCCCTGCTTCTCTTTGGGAAGAACGCACAACGTTTTATTTACAATACCCAGCATAGGATCCGGGCTGCCGGTAATCCTGGCCAGCCATTCAAGGTAAACCGGATTATTCGCCACATCGGGTTCCTGAAGTCGATCCACCATTAAAAATGCAAAATGAGATCCGAACCCGGCGCTGAAATGCAGGCCATAACGGTAGTCTCCATGTCCTGATTGTGTGAAATTCAAATCAGAGAACTCGGCAGGTACATTATCCAGATTGGCCACAGGTGGAAATGTCTTTTTCTGCAGGCCTTTAACCAGTATGGCATCTTCAATACCTGCACCCAGGGTGTGGCCGGTGTATCCCTTGGTATTGGTAATTGCGATATGTTTGTAATCATTTGGGAAAGCGCCTTTTAACGCCATAACTTCAGCCGAGGCACTGCCGCCCCGGGCCGGCGTAAAGGTCTCATGGGACATGAATACCAGTTGCTTGGCCATATCCGTACGGGATATGGAATTTTGTTTCTCCACCCGGCCCACGAATTTATTGAGCTCACCGGCAAGGTGGTTCACATCAATACGGGAGGGATGGAATGCGCTGTTGCCGATATAAGAACCTAAAATCTTAGCCTGGCCGTTCAATCCCCTACGCTGAAGGGTGTCTTGCCGTTCCACAACAACGCCCACTGCACCGGAACCCAAAATGGTGCCGTTTCGATCTTCATCAAAGGGTTTGGCCGCATCTGCAACCACTTCCTTGCTGGTGGCGGCACCCATGGCCAGGAATCCTGAGCCGACCCACGCCATCTGGGCCTCACTTGTGGCCGCTTCACCGCCGATGACAATGACTCTCTCGCACCGGTCGTTTCGAATCCAGTCTTGTGCCACCCCAATGGCCTGGGTGGTGGATGCACACGCACCGCTCAGGTGAATATTGGGGCCCTTAGCCCGGATGAGTTGTGCAAAATGAGCACCACCTAATGAGACGATGTCAAAAAGGATATTGCGTTCAAATTTATACTGACCGTATACTTTACGGCGCTCACGGATCTTAAAGAACCAGTCCGTGATCACATCCTTCATATCCCTGTCCGAAAGATTTTCCATCAGGTGATAGTAAATATTTTCCAGCTCTTCATAGGGTTTGACGTAAAACTTGTTGTAATAATACGCATTGAGATGGTGCAGCAGGGTTTCAAATCCGGGAAAAATTCCCGTCATGATTACGCCTGTTGTGTCCTGCATCTCTTTGGGCAAGACCAGCGCATCCGGGATACTGCTGCCGGTGGAGGTTTTCTTATATCCCTGGACCAGAGGGATATGGGCGTCTTTCAAGGCTTCAAGCCCTGCGGCCATGGCCAGTTCATCCACAAGGTCAAACTTGCGGCTGATGCCGTATTCCGTAGACAGATCGAAATACCCGAGTTTACCAGCCAGCTGGATCACATCCTGGGTGCGCACAATATCCACAAACCGTGCATTACCGTTGGGTTGCTTGTAGACCCGGGTAATGTTCATGTCCACAATTTTATGTTTCTCTTCCTGGGTCAAAGGTTCAATGAAATTATTCCCGGCCAGAATACGGTCAAAGTTTTTATCATTGAATACCTGGTGCCCTTTGCCCGGCAGCCCCACGGACACACCGGCAATACAGACGGGACCTGTATACAGGCCTAAGTGTTCAACGGCCGCCAGGGCATTTTTCTGCTGAAACGTCTGATATTCCCGGCGAAGTACATCCTGGACCAGCGTTTTGTTCTGTTCTAAAAAGGTGTTAAAGGATAGATCGTCGCTCATCTGTTCTTTCGGGGTATTTGTTTTTTCCAGCCCCTTATATTCTACATTTTTGTTATTCAGGTCTTTGGGTTCAAAGTTCATCAAATCCAGAGGCGTTGATTCGCTTGCCTGGGCAACGGCGGGCGCTTTGGGAGTGATAAAGCGCTCGGCTGCCAGATTGAAACAGTCAAGCTCTCCTTTTTTGGCATCTGCCGTGGGCATGGATTCCGGATTATCAATGGAGATGTTTTTCAACAAATTGCACAACAGCCTGCCGGGTCCGATTTCAATGAACCGCTTGCTGCCCTGGGTATAAACGCCTTTAACCGATTCTACAAATTCCACCGGGGAGACGATCTGGCGTGCCAAATGGGTTCTGATCATCTGTTCGTCGGCAGGATAAGGTTTGGCGGTCAAGTTTGAGATAATTTTATGGGCGCTTTTAAGGTTGAACTGCACAGTTTCGAGGGTCTTGGCCATATTGGCGGCTGCAGGTTCCAGCAACGGGGTATGGAAAGGGGCGGACAAGGCCAATTTTTTATGAAAAATATCGGTTTCTTTCAGATAGCCACAAAAACGATCTATACCCTGTGTTGTACCGGCAATGGCCGTCTGTTTTTCGCTGTTTTTATTGACCAGCCAGATATTTTGAACACCGGACTTGTCAATCATCTCCTGCGCGGCTTTTTCTCCGTCAAAAACCACCATGATGCCACCTGGGTTTTCACTGGCGGCCCGGGCCATGAAATCAGATCTGGAAATCACAAGGTTCATGCCCGTAGTGAAATCAACCAGACCTGCGCAATACAGGGCCGAGTATTCCCCGACACTGTGCCCGATGTAAAAATCAGGTTCAAAGCCTTTGAGCTGCAATGCATTGTAAATGGCTGCCGTGGACAGGAAAATGGCCGGCTGGGTGTTTTCCGTCTGATTAAGCGGGGAACCGCCGGCATTCATGATGTCCAGCAATGATGCGCCCCGGCGTTCACGGAAAATGGCATCTCCCTGGTCCATCAAGGCTTTGATTTCAGGAACCGTCTCATAAAGGGATTTCAGCATGCCTGCCGACTGGGCGCCCTGGCCCGAAAGCAGGGCTGTGACAGCATCGGTCCGGACCATATCCGGCCAGGTTCCAAGGGTTATGGCCGGCTGTTCCACAGAAACCGCAGTATCCTGGGACCGCAGAAACCGGGGCAGCCTGCCGATGATCACATGGGCGTGGTTGCCGCCGATACCGTTGACATCTGCGCATAGAAGCGCGCCATCGGCCAGCGGCGTCATCTCTTTGACCGGGTGCAGCAGGCTGTCCTTTTCGATGAGTGTGGAGTCGGGTTTGTATCCATGGGTGGGCAACAACATCCCTTTATCCGACATCATCAAAAGCCTTGACATGACCACGGCGGGATTGGCGGCTTTAAAGTAACCGAACTCGGTTTTAACATTGCCGTATGCCAGGGGATGATTCAGGCTTTTTTCAATGGCCTGCTTTTCAATCAAGTCCAGGAATGGGTGAGATACACCAAACACATCCAGATATGCCAGGTCGGATTTCCGGGTTTTAAATGCCCCGGTGTCAGTTGCAATCACCTTTTCATATTTATTTTCAGAAGGCGACAGCAAATGCTCGGGTGCACTTGCCGCCATGTTCAGGCATTTCAATTCACCCAAAATCGGCATATCGTTCTGTTTTGCATATTTATAGGTGGTGACGACCAGACAGGCTGCCCCCTCGCCCATAACATATCCGTTGGCATTAGTGTCAAACAGGCTGGGCTCTTTTTCCGCAAGAATACCCAAACGTTTGAATGCCAGCAGCACCCCCGGATACAGGTTGGTGTCCACCCCGCCGGTGAGTACGGCATCCAGCCGACCTGCACGCAGATTTTTAACCGCCAGGTATAAGGCCATGGTGGCAGACGCGCATGAGGCATCTACCACAAAATTGGTGCCCTGGGTGTTATAATGTTTGGAGATGCGTGCAGATACAATATTTGACAACATGCCGGGGATGCTGTCCCCAGTCATGGCAGGGTACTTCTCAATTAACTGATCACTAACATGATCTGCAATGGCTGAAAGCGTATTCGCATCCACCTCTGAAATGGAACGAATCATACGCAGGAGCAGTGGAATCCGTGTGCGGATGATAGATTCAACATTCCGGGTCCCGGAAATCGTGCCCAAAATGGCACCGATTTTATTGCCGGGAGTTAATTTATCCTGAAGACCGGCATGTTCAAGGGCCTGTCCTGCCGCATCCAGGCCAAACAACTGGGCCCGGTCCATGTAGGTCATCGCGGAAGGCGGAATCTTGAAGGTTTTGGGGTCCAACATAAAATCGTCAACAATGCCGTTCTTCATCATGGGCAGGCGAAAGCCCGAATTTTCATCCTCTTCGGCATAGCAGTCATTGGGCAGACGCTCGGCGGGCATGGGCTGGTAAGCCTTTTGCCCTGCCACCATGGCATCCCAGAATAACTCTTTATTTCTGGCCTTGGGCAGGACAACCCCCATGCCGGCAAAAACGATTCTGTCATCATTGGGGTCATGGTCAAGATCTGCAAAAATTTTACGCGAAAGCGTTGCGTCGGTATCGTTGAACTCACTGACCACGGCATGGTAGTTAATACCCCCGAATCCATAAGAACTCACCGCAGCCATGCGCGGTCCATTGGCCGGAGCCTCCCAGGGTTGAGCATCGCCCAAAACAAACAGGGCTTTATCTGCCATGTCGATTTTTGGAGATAATTTCTCAAATGAGCCGTTGGGGGGTAAAATTTGATGATTTAAAGCCAGAATGGTTTTTATCATGCCGGCCATACCAGCAGCCCCAAGCAGATGACCGATCTGAGCTTTGATGGAGGAGACACCAATGGACGCCTCCTGGTCATATACCTGGCACAGGGTCTCCATCTCCACAGCATCGCCAACCTTTGTGCCGGTGCCGTGGGCTTCGATAAACTGCACCATCCCCGGAGAAAATTTCGTTTTTACATTTTCATGACAGCGCTGAAACGCCAATTTCTGCCCCTCTTTATCCGGGGCTGCGATGCCTTTACCTTTGCCGTCGGAAGCTGAAGCAATGCCCTTAATGACCCCCAGAATGGGATCCTTTTCCCGGATGGCGTCTTTGAGACGTTTGAGGACCAGGACGCCGGCCCCTTCGCCCAGAACAAATCCGTCGGCTCGTTCGTCAAAGGGGAATGACCCGTTGGCTGACAGGGTGCCCATTTTACAGAACCCCACAAATGATTCAGGTGTCAGGTTGGTATTGACACCACCTGCGATTACCATGTCATGGGCCCCGCTCAACAGCTCATGAATTGCGCATTCAATGGCAGCAAGGGAGGTGGCACAAGCCGCATCTACCACATAGTTGATGCCGGTGATACCTAGGTGATATGCAATGCGGGCCGCTTCCATGTTCAAGGTGACACCGTGCACGGGTTCATAAAGTGAACCTTGGGACATCTTGGTGCGCAACTCATCAATGATTTTCTTTTGTTCTGCTTCGGACAGGGCATTGAATTCAGGCGTATTCCGCAGGTATTGTTTAACCTCGGGGAAGAAATATTTAAAATGCAGGTCTGATGCCAGTTCATTGCCAAGGCAGGTGGCCACAACCACCGCAGTGCGGTCCTGTACTTTTGCTGCAATCCGATTGTCATCGGTTAAAAGCTTTGCGTTTTCCACTGCCTGGTAAGCGGCATGCAGCAGCATCTGCTGGCTGCGGGACAATTTGGATGCCTTGGCCGGCGTATACCCGAACCGTTCATTGTCAAATTGAAAGTCATTCACTAAGCCTGCAACTTGGGTATAGGACTTGTCTGTGGCCTTTGGATCGGGATCATAGTAAAGGGACTCTTCCCAGCGGTTGTCAGGTACCTTACCGATACTGTATTTTTTATTGACAATATTCTGCCAGAAGGCGTCTGTGTCATGGGCGTCGGGAAATACGCAACCCATGCCCACCACGGCAATATCGTCATTAATCTGACTGTCGGCGGAGGTCAGGACTTCAAGTGCATTAAGCCGGGCAATCATCGGCTCCTTTGTCAAAAACAGTTCTTCATGGATTTGGGCTATGGTTGTCTGTTTTTCAAAGAAAAGAAGGCCTTCACCCGTCATAAAATTGCCGTTTGCCCGCTGTTCGTCATCGGAGTACACAATCCATTGGCCGTCATTTTCATGGCTAAAATCAGGGGTTTTTCCTTTGGCACTGATGAGAAGGGAGCCCAGATTATCCTTTTCAAAGGCGCTTTTGCGTTCGCCTAAATTCATGGTGCCGTCTGCCAGGCGGCAATGCTCATTTTTCATCATCTGTCCGGCAAAGGTCGTGTCGGCGGTGCGGCAGTTAAGCCCCACGGTAGACCCGATGATGGTGGTGCGTGTGTGTTCTTGAACCACCTGCTGGTAGACCGGTGTTAAGGCACCTGACTCAACAATCTCTTTTGTGAACAGATAGGCGGTACCCAGTTGAATACCAATTTTCAGCCCTTGTTTTGCCAAAAGCGCCGTCATGGCGGAAATAAAATGAGAACCCACTGCGCTGATAATGCCTCCGGCAAACAGAACGCTCACATCCAGCCGCTGATCTTCAGTCAGATCCAGCAGGGCTTCGATGCTTAGTTCCCACAGCACCGTACTGGAAAGGCTGCCGATATGACCACCGGCTTCGTTGCCCTCCAGGATAAAACGCCTTGTTCCTTTCTCAAAGGCGTTTCTCAAAACTCCCGGCATGGGGGTGTGAAGGTATGCCCGTGTGCCGCAGGCTTCCAATTCATTGATCTGGGACGGAATCCCGCCGGCAAAAAGAGCAAAGGGCGTTTTTTTATTTTTGATCAGTTCCAGATGATGATCCAGGGTGGGATTAAAGGCTTTGATACCGATCATGCCGGCACCAAATGCGGGCAGCTCATCGGATTTTTCCGGCAGGATGCCGTCTGCGATCTCAATGGGAAGACTGCCAAGCGCAAAGAAGGGCAAAGCGCCGTTGTCATAGACGGCTTTGGCAAAGTCTTTATTGTCGGAAATGTTGGCCATGGGACCCTGGGTGATGGGGTACCGGGTGCCGTGTTCTTTTGCCAGGGCAGTGTCTTGCGTTAAGGGATCAAATTGCTCCACAGCGTTAAGCGCCTCTCCCACGCAATCGAACAGGGCACGGATCATCTGGTTCAGGTCGCTGCCGCGCTTTGCAAAGTGGCGGGCAAAAAACGCATCCTGTCCAAGATAGAACAGGGCCTGCATGGGAGCGTCATTATCCTCGCCCAAGGAAGCCATGTTCTCTTCAATTTCAGTTTTTATGAAATCCAGACTCTGCCCATCCGCTTTTTTGATACTGATTTTTTTGATCAGATCCTGAACAATTTTTGTCCCGGGTTTGGCAAATACCCGGTGCTGTGTGTTGCCGCCACCGTCTAAAATGACTGTGTCGGTCTCTTCCATTTTTCCAAGTGCCGATTTAAACGCCCCGGAAACAGGTGCGTCTTCGGCCAGATATAGCTGAGCATCCAGCACCAGGCCGGCGGCCCCGGCTGCAAAAAATCCTGGTGCTGTGTGAAATCCTACACCGCCGTGGACAAAATATGGAATATCACTTTTCTGTGCATAATATTGGCTCAGCATGAAGCTTGATGCTGAAGATGCCCTGCCCCCGGCTTCCCTGCCTTTTACGATAATCCCATGGGGATTGATCTCTTTCAGGACAGTTTCAAGCCCGGGTTCATAAATTTCCATCATCAGGATCTCAGCATTGACCGCTTTGTGTTTGATGAGTGAATCCGAGGTTTGGTAGGCCACAATAACGCATTCGGGCAGATCTGCCGGGTGCTGATTAAAATAGGCCCATATATCTTCATCTTCCGCGTAAATACGGATACCGTGGCGCAAATTTTGATTTTTAAGCTGTTTCAATTGATCGGAAAGTTTTGATGCACTTATGAATTCAGTATCCAGAACAGGCATGGCACCGGACAGCCAAATATTTTTGAAAAAATCGAGGTCATATGTTTTGGGGGGATGATATGCCAGTAAGGGCAGGCGGGTAGTCAATATTCTATTAAGCACAGGGATTCTCCTTGTTGTTTTTCAGTTTTCTCCGGGAAAACGCAAACAAAGATCGTGCCACACCCCTGCAACGTTACAACAACAGCTTGAATATACAAGAAAAATAAATATTGCAAACCCCAAAAAAATTTTTGAATCATTAATCATTGTACAAAATTTGTATCCATGTCATACAACAAATGAACAACAATTAAACCTTTAGATGGAAATATGAAAGAAGTAACCGATTTTCTGCCGGAAGAACTGGCTTTTTTTAAATGCGTTCATTACGCCGGCGCCGCCAATCCCTTCGGCAAGGAGCGAGTCCTGCGGGAAGCCGAACTTGCCGGGGTCCCACCGGACAGCCCTAAGGATATCAGGGTACTTAAGGCGTGCCAGGCCGTGGGGCATCGCTTGAGTCAGATAAAAAAACGAGGCAGGATCAATTTAAGTGCATTTAAGGGAGAAGCCCGGTATTTTTTACGGTCCGGACTGCTGTTCCACTTTTTCCATCTGTTTAGAAAACAGATCGACACCCTGATCACACGCCAGCTTGATAATGCCGAAGAGTCTCTGGAAGCCCATTTCGCCCCCGAGGCCCTGACCCTTTTGCGCAGCTGGGGGTTTGATATTGAAGAGAGCCGACGCTTTATTGCCCTGGCATATCAGTTTCGACGGGCCTATTACTTTATTTTCCGACACTTAGTAGGCCGCAGCCGCTGTATGCAGGAACTGAGGCGGGATCTATGGCAGAACGTCTTCACCCATGACATTCTAATGTATGACCAGTATCTATGGGACCGCATGGAAAACTTTTCCACCCTGCTGTTCGGTGAAACCGGCACAGGCAAAGGAACCGCGGCCCTGGCCATGGGACGATCAGGTTATATTCCCTTTGATGAGACTGAAAACAAGTTCACTCATAATTTTGTAAATACTTTTACCACACTCAATATCAGCCAGTTTCCTGAAACCATCATTGAATCCGAGCTATTTGGCCATGTGCGCGGTGCATTTACAGGGGCCGTCAAGGACCATAAAGGGGTATTCAGCCGTTGCAGCCCCAATGGTTCCATTCTTTTGGATGAAATCGGTGAGTTGTCCACCCACGTTCAAATAAAACTGCTCAATGTGCTCCAGGACCGGGTCTATTCACCTGTGGGAAGCGATGAAAAGCACCGGTTTAACGGCAGGATCATCGCTGCCACAAACCGCAGCATCCAGGAAATTCGGGAAAAAAAGATATTCAGAGACGATTTTTATTATCGGCTATGTTCCGACATTATCACAGTGCCTCCCCTGCACAAAAGGATTGCCCAGGACCCTGAAGAGCTTTCGGATCTTTTGGCGCACACGGTGGCCCGTATTGTGGGTCAGCCTTCCCCTGAAATAGTCTCCCGTGTGCTTGGATATATCGAATCAAGCCTCACCCTTTCATACCCATGGCCGGGCAATGTTCGGGAACTGGAACAATGTGTCAGGCGTGTGATACTGCGCAATGCCTATGACATAAATGAGGTGCCGGCACCAACTCCCGGAACAGATTCTTTAACCCGGCAGATCCAAGACGGTCAACTCAGCGCCCAGGAGCTGCTTGCCCACTATTGCACCCGCTTATATAAAAAACACGGTACCTATGAAGCAGTTTCCCGCACTGCCGGACTGGACCGACGGACAGTTAAAAAGTATATTGATTCCCAGAATCAGAATAATTAAAACAGAACATATAAGGAAAAATTCATGTCAAGTTCATTTGGAAGATTGTTTCGTGTGTCAACCTTTGGTGAATCTCATTGCCCCGGGGTCGGGGTGGTTGTGGACGGGTGCCTGCCCGGCATGTCTTTGAGGGAACCCGATATCCAGTGTCAGCTCGACCGCAGACGTCCGGGACAGAGCGCCGTATCAACGGACAGACAGGAGCCTGACCAGGTGACAATCCAGTCGGGCACAGAACACGGCCTGACCCTTGGTACGCCTATCAGTCTGTTTGTGCCCAATAAAGACCATCGTCCAGGGGATTATAAATCCATGGCAGATATCCCAAGACCCTCCCATGCGGATTTCACCTATCAATCAAAATACGGCATCCGGGCCTCCTCAGGCGGCGGCCGTTCTTCCGCCCGGGAAACCATTGGACGGGTGTGTGCCGGTGCCATTGCCGAAAAAATGCTTAACACCGCACTGGGCATCAATATTGTGGCCTGGGTCAGCCAGGTGGGGGAAATCAAAGCACCGGAAACCGATGGGTTAAATCTTACCCGGGCCATGGTGGATGCCAGTATGATCCGCTGCCCGGATGCGGATGCAGCAAAGGCCATGGAAGAGGTTGTCCTGAAGGCCAAAGAAGATAAGGACTCCATTGGCGGCGTGGTATCATGTGTCTGTACCAATGTACCGGCAGGCCTTGGCGAACCCATATTTGACAAACTTGAGGCACTTTTGGCTCATGCAATGCTTTCCATTCCTGCCACCAAGGGCTTTGAAATCGGATCGGGATTTACCGGGGCGCAGATGCGCGGCTCTGAACATAATGACCCCTTTGTTAAAAAAGACGGACGGCTGGGCACCACAACCAATTTCAGCGGCGGCATCCAGGGCGGGATCTCCAACGGGGAACCCATTGCGTTTAAGGTGGCATTCAAACCGCCGGCCACCATCGGGATTGTCCAGGAAACCGCCGATTTTAAGGGCCAACAAGCCACACTTGAGGCCAAAGGCCGTCATGACCCATGCGTGGTCGCCAGGGCGGTACCCATTGTGGAGAGCATGGCAGCACTTGTGCTGGCCGATGTGATGCTGCAGCAGCAGGCCCGATTGGCCGGTATGGCGCTCATGAACGGGAACTAACGGTCATAGACTAATATACCCATTAACGGCCGGACTCAACCCACAACAAATAATAAAAGCAATTCAAATACTTACCTACACTTAATTATAAAAGGCGGATCTCAGCTTAAACCAAAATACTGTAAAACCTTATGTTTTGATTTAAAAGTGGTACATTGATTGCTAATATATCCTTCAAAATCGTTGAAAATGTCTGCCCGGAAACAAAATCCATGTTTGACCCAGTGCAGATAACAATTTTAACGGCAAGTATACCTAAAATATAAGGAGAAATTATGTCAGATCCCAAGGATATGTACCAGTGTCAGGTTACCAACTGCGGATTTATTTATGATCCGGATAAAGGTGATCGCAAAGGAAAAATTAAAAAAGGAGTAAAATTTGAAGATCTGCCCGAAGATTGGCGCTGCCCAATCTGCGGAGCCAGCCCAAAAAGTTTTAAGTGCCTCGGCTAAAAATACGGTCCGCCAATATATGGCAAAACGATTTGCTGAAGGGTACTTGGAAATAAATTAACACCTTGCCTGCGCTAAGCAGGCAAGGTGTTTTATATTTTTTATGTTCAATTATTAAAACAGCTTTAATTTATTTTCATACCGACAGACGCCCAAAAGAGACACAACTGTCTTCACTCAAATGTCTCACAAACTGTCCCACAAACTCAATACACATCTAATTCACGCAAACCAAACAAACCATAACATTTTGTTATCATAGACAAAAATATCAATCAACACAATCTGGCACAAGCTTTGCTTTCTAATACTTTCAGTTGGAGATTAACCGTAACAACAGGAGGCTTCTATATGAGACTCAAAGACATAAAAAAAGACCATAACCTAATCAATGCCGTAGACTGGGAAATGACCCCCGAAGAAGCCATCGCCCTGCATCTTGAATGGGGGCCGCTTCGTTCTCAGAGCTACTACAACTCCAGAGACAATAATAATGAGACCGTTTACTTTGTGATCAACACCTGGAAGAAAAACCCCATCCTGACGCTTGTCAGAAGAAAAGGGTTTGATTCCGAAGAGCTTGGCAGCTTTGATCTGCCCAAAGATGTTATCTCTGATTTCATGCAGGGTATCGGCAAGTATAAAGGGGTTTATGCTGTGGAAGGAAAAGTCAAGGACTGGCTTAGAAAGGAACTTGATGCGTAATCCGCCATCTGAATATAACCACCTGCGTTAAGTTCCTTTTTTTCGAAACCGGAAGTTGGGGCGTCCTGACCCATCTTCCGGTTTTTTTATTTAATCTTCTGCGTTTTTGATAAAATCCTTCACCATCATGTCACCCAGTTCCATGGACCGCTTGGTTGCAGATTCCACAGCATTGATCAAGGTTGTGCGAAGCCCGCCCTGCTCCAGGGTATGGATGCCGGCAATAGCTGTGCCCCCGGGGGAAGCAACCCTGTCTTTTAGCTGACCCGGATGTTCCCCGCTTTCAAGAAGCAGCTGTGCCGCACCCAGCACGGTCTGGGTGGATAAAAACAGGGAGTCTTTTCTGGACAGTCCCATTTTTACGCCGGCATCGGCCATGGCATCCACAATGGTAAAAATATAGGCCGGACCTGACCCGCTTAATCCGGTGAAGGCATCCATGAGTATATTCTCCTGAATAAATACGGTTTTCCCCACAGAATCAAAAACCGCCCGGGCCAGTTCCACATCACCTTCCTGGACGAACTGTCCTGCACACACTGCAGTGGCGCTCTCTTTAACAAATGCGCAGATATTGGGCATGGATCTGATCAGTCGCAGTTCTTTTTTAAGGCCTGCGGCAATGGCAGCCAAGGGTACACCTGCAGCAATGGAGATCACAAGCTTGGATTTATCCAGAGCCGGTGCAGTCTCTTTGAGTACGGAACCCAAGATCTGGGGTTTAGTGGCGTAGATAATGATTTCTGATTTTTCACACACTTCAATATTACTGGATGTAGTCAACACCCCGTATTTTTCCTGAATCGCCTTAAGTGTCTCGGGAAAAATATCCGAGCAGATGATATCTTCGGGTTTTGCCGCTTTGGACAGTACAAGCCCGCTGACCAGGGCTTCTCCCATGTTGCCGCTTCCAATGAAGCCAATTTTTTTATTCTGAAGCATTACGCCTCCTTTTTTGGGCTGAAGTAATAATAAGGAGCCTATACTATGGTCCACTCCAAATTCGTGTCAAGGCAAATATCATTCTTTACAAATTCCATTTACGCAAAGGGACCTTAGATCGAACTTCATCAATTCTCCTCCTGTTCTTTTGTGTTCAGAGCTGTGCGGTCTCTCCCAGATATTCAAAAAGCAGTGTCCGCCATTGGTCGGAATTGATGATCTCCGGAATAAGTTGATTGATGTGACCGCCCTCAGATGTGCTCCCTGTACGGACTTCCACTTGAAAGACCGATACCGTACTGTTGCTTTTCAAAATTGGAGCTTAGAACATGGATAGAGCCTTTAAAATGTTGCAAAACAAAATACTTTAAAATCGGGGCATCATATACAACGGCCGCCACTTCTCCTGAAGCCAGGGCATCCATATTAATCCGACAAACCGGCCGGCTACTGTTCTGGGGGCTTTATCGCCGTACCCAACGGTTGTCATGGTAACGGCAGACCACCAGAAACCTGAACCAATGCCCGAAAAAGGAGATCCACCAAATTGCTCTCTATTCTTGTCTTTTTCAAAAAACCAGATCAGAAACCCCACCAGCAAAAGCAGCATGAACAAAGTAAAAATGACCTCGAGGAAATCACAATTCAATTTGATCATATAATTTGTATCTTGAAAAGTTTTTCAAAACTTTTTTGTTACCCCATCAATTAATTTGATTATATTACCGCGTCAATTGGCCTCTATTTTGCTTTAATGTGTTAACATGAAAATCAGCATACAAAAACTCAAATCAAAGCTGGATCAAATTTATTTGGCGTATAACCGCAAACAGTATGTTGATCCTGACCCCTTACTTTTTCTTTACAACTATCCGGATGTCCGGGACAGGGAGATCGCAGGGATTATCGCCTCGAGCCTGGCATATGGCCGGGTGACCATGATCATGCAGGCTGTGTCCGTGGTGCTTGAAAAGATAGGGCCTGACCTTCACAGATTTGTGATGAATGCAGATCCGAAATGCATTGCCGGGATGTTTCAAAATTTTAAATACAGATTTGCCACAGGAGATCACTTAATCGCCTTGATCATGGGGCTCCAGAAAGTTATTGCCGAATACGGTTCTCTGGGGGCCTGTTTTGCTTCGGACCAGGCGGGCGAGACAGATCTGTTGGACGGACTTGCCCGGATCAGAACACGGGTCATACAGGCAGGGGGCGCAGGACACCTTCTGGCAGATCCCCAAAAAACCTCTGCCTGCAAACGCAGCCACCTGTTTTTAAGATGGATGATACGCAAAGATCAGGTGGATCCGGGGGGCTGGTCCAATGTACCGGCCGCTGCGCTGACCTGTCCTGTGGATGCACACATGTTTAAAATCGGACATATGCTTGGATTTACAAAACGACGAAGTGCCGACAGGATCTGCGCCGCCCAGATCACAGAAGGCTTCAGGCAGATAAACCCGGATGATCCGGTAAAATATGATTTCTGTCTTACCCGGTTCGGCATTCATGACGGACTTGACATGTCTGAATTGAAACGGTTTTTAAAGGACGACACCTATCATGTATAAAGGATATGAACTGCCGCCCTTGATCAAGGGAAAACTTTTAAAGCGGTATAAACGATTTCTGGCGGATATTGAACTGGGAAACGGTGAGGTGGTCACGGCCCACTGCCCGAACTCCGGGTCCATGAAAGGCTGCGCCCAGCCGGGCGCCGAGGCATGGATTTCACAAAGCACCAACCCGAAACGAAAGCTTAAATACACCTGGGAACTTACCCGAATTAACGGCACGTTCATCGGCATTAATACGCTGGTGCCCAACCGACTGGTCAAGGCATCTGTGGAAAACAATCTGATCCCGGAACTATCCGGATACAGTCAGGTGAAATCTGAAGTAAAAACCTCCGAGCACACCCGCTTAGACCTGATGCTGGAAAGTGATAATAAAGCGTCATGCTTTGTGGAAATCAAAAACTGCACCTTGGTGGAAAACGGAATCGCCAGGTTCCCGGATGCCGTTACAACACGGGGACAAAAGCATATCCAGGAACTTGTGAAGCTGGCCGACGAGGGACACAGGGCGGTTCTGTTTTTCCTTGTCCAGCGCACGGATGCCGATAGGTTCACCCCGGCCGCGGACATTGATCCGGAATATGCAAAAAAATTGATGCAGGCTCGGTTAAAGAACGTTGAGATCATTATCCGGGATGTTGCTTTTAATCTGGATGCAGACCCGACACTGATTTGCCTGAATCGATCTTTAAGCCTCCTGGACATTATCTAATAAGGAACGTATTTTACTGAGTAAAGCTTTCACCCTAAACGGCTTGGTAATAAAGTTGATGTTATCGTCCAGCACCCCATGATGGGCAATGACGTCTGCCGTATATCCGGACATGTATAAACATTGCATTGATGAATGACGCTCTGTGATTAACTCTGCCAATTGATGCCCATTCATGGACGGCATAATCACATCGGTGAGCAAAAGGTCAATTTTTTTATTTTCACCGGCAAGTTCAATCGCTTTATCCGGAAGACTCGCCTTTAACACATTATATCCGTTTTTGCTCAACGCAGAAGAGATCATCTTAAGGATTGCCGGCTCATCCTCAACCAGCAGAATGGTTTCTGTGCCGATGGGAGACGTCTTTATCTTGTGCTGTGTGTCTAACACGGCACTACTTCCAATATAGCGCCTGAAATATAGTTTAAATGTCGTGCCTTGGCCAAGTTCACTGTACACGTTAACAAAGCCGTTGTTCTGCTTAAGAATGCCGTATATCGTTGATAATCCAAGCCCTGTACCTTTGCCTGCTTCTTTGGTTGTGAAAAACGGTTCAAAAATCTGGCTTACGGTTTTATCATCCATACCGCAGCCATTATCACTCACGGCAAGACAGACATAATCTCCCGGAAGAAAATAAGTATTATTTAAACAATATTCTTCGTCTATTGTTTCATTTGATGTCTCAATGGTTATTTTCCCGACACCTGAAATGGCATCACGCCCATTCACACAAAGGTTGGCAAGAATTTGATCTACCTGGCTTTTATCCAGCTTAACCTGCCAGAGTCCATGGCCGGGAATCCATACAAAATCAATATTTTCCCCGATAAGGCGTTTTAACATGGAGGTCATTTCACTGATTACCTCATTGAGATCAATGACTTTGAGCTCTACAGTCTGTTTCCTGGCAAATGCAAGAAGATGGCGGGTAAGGCGGCTGGATCGCTCTCCGGCATTTTTAATTTCGTAAAATGCCTGGTAATGGGGATCAGCGTCAGAAAGATGAGACAGTGCCATCTCAGCATGACCAATAATGACACTGAGCATGTTGTTGAAATCATGGGCGACACCACCGGCAAGACGTCCGATTGCCTCCATTTTTTGTGTATGGGTAAGCTGTTCTTGCAAAAGCTGCTGTTCGGTCGCCGCTTTTTTACGTTCGGTGATATCACGATCAATGCCACGGAACCCAAGTTTTTCCCCCGTTGCGCTGAAAAACGGCACACCACTGCTTTCCAGTATAATGGTTTCTCCGTTTTTTTTCTGTAGATGCCTTTCAATTCCTTCAAAGGCTTTGTTCTCTGACAACAGTTTTTTAATCTGCGGCGATTCATCCGGATCGTTCAAGGGGAGTTCCAACCCTTCCGGGTTTGTACCAAGCAAATCTGACGATTTATATCCAAGCAATTGAGTGGCCTGGGGACTGATATATGAATACCGGCCACTGCTATTCACCTCCCAGATCAAATCACTGCTTGTTTCTACAAGTCCCCTGAACTGCTCCCGACTTAGTCGCAGCTCTTCTTTCGAATTTGCTATATCGTCTAAATTTCTTTGCAGCTCACTGTACATCCCAGCTAGATTACGGGACATTTTATGAAAAATTAACGAAAGTTTTGCAACTTCATTTTTGCCTTTAATTTTCGGTACAAGGACATTCCACTCTCCCTTGCTGATACTCTCTGCCGCCGCCGAAAGATGGCGAATGGGTTTGATGACCCTGCCGTTAAACCAGATAAACAGCAAGATGCCTGCGGCCAGACTCCCGGCAAGAATAAAAATCGCCTGATAAAGAAAACTGCTCCTGGCAGCCATGATCTCTTTTTTTTCTATAAAGACCGCCACAAGCCAGTTCCAGTCAGGATATACATAATATCCCATCACATAATGTCCGAAGACGTTTGCAGATGGATCGTCCTTCTTTGTTCGGATCAGCATTGTGTCAATCCAATCATCGTGCATCAAAAATTTTGAATCAGACGCGATAAGTTTTTTCTTGGTCACTGTATCTAAAACGATCAGCCCCCCGGTTTTACCGAAATGGTAAGATGAAAAAACTTCCAGTAAATCGTTTTGAGTCCGGTGAATATAGTTGTGAACAAGATCGACTCTGCTGTTTTTAAGAATTTGATGGGCCTCTTGAATTTCACTTATCAAATTAGTCACTTGGTTGTTTATCAGTTTGGTGTTAAGCTCCATGGTTACACGCTTGATCGCAACAACACCGGCTGAGCAAATGGCCCCTGATACGGAAAGCAGTATTACGATGGCAAATAGATTAAGTTGATATTGCAGCTTCATATGGTTAAATCCGTGTGATAGTCATTATTGTATTAATTTTTCTGCCTGCTTTAATACCGTGTATGGAATTGTTATATTTGATGCTTCTGCCATGGGAAGATTCAACGTCAGACGGAACAGTTTATTTTTTTCTATTGGAATTTGAGAAGCAGGCGTGCCGTTAAGAATACGCAGCGCCGTACTCGCAGCATAACTACCCTGCTCTTCCGGAATTCTGTCAAGAACGAAAATGGCATATGGCGCCATAAAATCGAGCATACCTCCCGTGGGCAAAATGTTGTGCTTTTCAATAAACCGCACAGCCTGGCCGCTGTCCCAATTTTGAATACCCGAATAATTAGACAAAATCAGTATATCTGCGCTATCTTGCATTTTCACAACCGCATCTTTCCATTCTGCCATGGAATCTACAAGGCGAATGCGGGTCAAGCGTTTCTGGAAATAATGTTGATGATAGAATTCAACAAGTTTTTGCTGGGTCAACGTATTACCGGCAATGTATCCCAGACGCCTGCCTTTGGCAAATTGCTGCAGAAGAACAATCAGGCGGCCAATGGGTTCCTCTTCTATCATGCCGGTAATATTGGACGCAGGGTATCCATATTCTGAAGCATCCCAGTTGACACCACAGAATACAACAGGGATTGTTTGTTCCCGTAAATAGGGAAAAATAACATATTTTTGTGCCGCATCGTCACAAGCAATGATCACATCAGGCTTAAATTGAACAAGTTCTTGATAGGCCTTTTGCCCTATCTTTTTTAAACGGTCAGGACTATTTTCTCGTTTGGCATCCATATAAAAACTGTTCAGGTGGATGCCGGTTTCATAAAGTCTGCTTAAAAAACCGTTTTTAATACCTGCACTCCATTCATATTCTTTATGATAGGAATCAAGGAAAAAAATTTTCTTTCCGGCATACTGATCTGGCGTATTATCCCCAGGCTCCGGATCAAGGTATGCTTTTATTGTCGATATAACGGTCGCAGTTTGTAATAAATCTACCGGAAAAACAAAAGAAGCGGCTTTGGCCATCCGCATATTCACATACAGTTCAACCTCTTTATTTTCAGTCACCGCAATTTCATCCGGTGGGACACCGGAAAGAATTCGAAGTGCCGTTTGCGCGGCATACCGGCCATGTTCCAGCAAGGATTTGGCAGCAACAAAAGTAACAAAAGGTGCCATAAAATCATTATGTGAGCCGGTTGGAATTCGCGTATGGCGGCTGAGAAACAATTCAGCTTCATTTGGCTCCCAGTCTTTAATGCCTGTATAATTGTATATATATAGCATATCGACGTCCTGCTGGGCCTGCAAAAAGGCGTGTTTGAATTCAGCCATGGACTCGACCAGATAGGGCTTAAGCTGGCCATGAAAAAAACGCTTGTTGTATATTTGCACCATGTTGCGTTCAGCATCAACATTGCCACTGAGAAAGCCAATTTTGCGACCCTTTGCATATGACTTCATAAGATCGTACATTTGTTGTGCCAGATCTACTTCAATCATACCCGTGATGTTGGAACCGGGATATCCGTAATGTTTGATATCCCAATTGACGCCACAGAAAACTATTGGAATTGATGTTTCTTTCAGGTATGGCACCACAAGATATTTTTGGGCGTTATCGTCTGAAGCTATGATGACGTCAGGACGAAATTGTTCAATAATTGAAAGTGCCTTTGTTGCGGCAGTTCGGCCTTGAATCGCAGTATTTTTACGCTTTGTATCCATGAAAAAAATGCGCAACTCAACCGGGGTTCCTTTTAGTTGGGAACGAATTCCGGTCTCAATGGCATCATTAGCCTCATACCCTTGATGATAGGAGCTGACCCAGAGAATCTTTTTATTTAAAAGCCAGGCTTGAGAATCAATATTTTTTAAGGAATGAATATCACTGCTTTCTGCAAACCTGTTCAATGGAACGCATAAAAGCAAAAAAGCAAACAGAAGCCATGGGAATGTCTCCCAGTTAACCCATTGATTTCCCCTGCCGTCTTCCGGATTCTTTCTTACAAAATACCTTTTTATATTAACAGGATAAATGATTTTATTAACTCCATGGAAGCCGGATATTATAATATTCAGAGATGATACAAATAGAATACTAGGATTTAACACTTACACGCTTTTTTTGCAAGTTTGAAAGAATGTTGGAATATTGTCCAGAAGGTTATTTGGGCATCAATGCAACCCGGTACCGGATTCTTCGACAATTTATTTAAAGGCCCGATTGACAAACTACCACTATGTAGTATCTTCTTAAAAAGAAATACACCTTGTCACGGGGGTGACAGCAAGGGGTAAAAGGAGACCAGCTATGTGGAATTATTCTGAAAAAGTTATGGAACATTTCTTGAAACCAAGGAATGTTGGAGAGCTTGAAGGTGCCAATGCCATTGGTGAAACAGGCTCGTTGAACTGCGGCGATGCACTGAAACTGTATTTAAAGGTAAACGAAAATGAAAGAATCATTGACGCATCCTTTATGACATTTGGCTGTGCGTCTGCCGTAGCCTCCTCCTCGGCACTGACCGAAATCATAAAGGGTATGACCCTGGATGATGCTGCGAAAGTAACCAATGACGACATTGCCGATTATCTGGGCGGGCTGCCTAAAGAAAAAATGCACTGCTCGGTCATGGGACAGGCTGCTCTAAAAAAAGCCATTGCCGACTTCCGTGGGATTCAGATCCTTGAAAAACCCGGAGAAATGATATGCGAATGCTTTGATGTCACGGATCTTGAAATTATTGATGCCGTTAAAACCAATGGCCTTGAGACCACAGAAGATGTGACCAATTATCTTAAAGCCGGCGGCGGTTGCGGCAAATGTCTGGACAGAATAGAAGAAGTCATCCACAAGACTATGGCAACCATGGAAACATATTCAGCAGCCGATTGATTTGGTGTTTGAACGAAAAGGCACCCATCTGCCGCGTTGCAGAAAAATCCAAAATCCTCACAACCATGAGGTTGCTCCGGATTTGAATTTTTCTGCGCCTTGTATATAGGCAACTTTTCGTCCAAACACGGGTTTGTTTTTAAATTATGAATGAAATAAGGGATTTATATGATCTACACTGATAATAATGCAACCACCCAAGTGGCCGACGAAGTGATTGAAGAGATGCTGCCGTACTTAGGGAAATTTTACGGCAACCCGTCTTCAATGTATGGCTTTGCGGATACGGTGAATAAAAAAGTCCAGCAGGCCAGGGAGCGGGTGGCAGACCTGATCAATTCAGACCCTGACGAAATTATCTTCACATCCTGCGGTACTGAAAGCGACAATGCAGCCATTAACGCCGCCCTAAGCGCGTTTCCACAAAAAAAACATATCATAACCACAGAAGTTGAACACCCGGCCATCAGAAGTCTCTGCATTTACCTGCAGGAAAAAAAAGGGTACAAGGTAACCTTTGTGCCGGTGGATAAAAAGGGGCGTCTTGATCTTGACATCCTTTACAACGGCATGTCGGATGCTACCGCCGTTGTCTCCGTCATGTGGGCAAATAATGAAACCGGGGTGATATTTCCCATTGCTGAAATTGCGCAAAAAGCAAAGGAAAAAGGAGTATGGTTTCATACGGATGCAGTCCAGGCTACCGGGAAAATTCCCATTGACGTTAAGGCTGCCGGCGTGGACATGCTGTCCTTGTCAGGACATAAAATCCATGCACCCAAGGGAATTGGCGTGCTTTATGTCAAAAAAGGCATCAAATTTTCGCCCTTTCTGGTCGGTGGGCACCAGGAAAAGGGCCGTAGGGGCGGCACGGAAAACACCGCATCCATCATCGCCATGGGCAAGGCCTGTGAACTTGCAAAGGCCCATCTTCCCCTGATGGACACCCAGGTTCGCCAAATCCGGGATTACCTTGAGACACGCCTCTTAGAGACCATTCCGGCAACGTCCGTAAACGGGGATACAGAAAACCGCCTGCCCAATACCTTGTCCATCGGCTTTGACGCCGTTGAGGGCGAATCCATCCTCATGCTGATGAACCAGGCCGGCATATGCGCATCTTCGGGTTCCGCCTGCACCTCGGGCTCCCTGGATCCTTCCCATGTGCTCATGGCTATGCAGGTGCCCTTTAAATCCGCCCATGGCACCATTCGATTTTCATTGTCTCACTATAATACCAAATCAGAAATGGACACCATTGTAGAAACCCTGATCCCGGCCATTGATAGATTGCGCCAGATGTCGCCATTCTGGAAAAACGGAAAAGTTGTGTAATGATGATCACACAACTTTTCTCTAAAAGGCGTTTTCTTCCTTACCACTGATGCGCTTGGGCAAAATTTCTTAGAAGTTAAATACCTTTGCCTCTGCAGCCATATCAATGAGATGGGGACCACCGTCCAGTTGCATATTGGTAAAAAAAGCGGATTCATCCAGACCGCGGTTTTTCGCGCACGGGGTGCAGATACCTGTAGTGACTTCATTTTCCACCAGATAGGGAAGATAATCGGCCGGGCAGTCCCCCGTATCTGTTTTAATGCTCAGATCCCTGTCCTTGTTGGCCCACATCACACCGCTGTCAATGAAAAACATATCCACATGATGCCCTTTTGAGTGCGCGATCTTTGCAAACTGGAAACATCTTGTGGCAGACTCATTATTATCCTTGCTGAGAACAAACAAAAAATTACACATAATTTTTTTCTCCAGTATCAGTTGTGTTACGATTATAAAAAATATCTTTTAGGATTGTGGCGAAGGCGCACCACGGTTCTTGCTCCTTTTATCAAGCTATCCCCGAAAAGCCAAATAAATTTTTTGCTTTAGGTTTTCGATAAAATCAAGGTTTTTAAGTGTTCCGGTTGACATCTTAACTGCCTTCATCCTATACAACATATAGGTGGTGTGTGAATACATTGAACAGTAAGAAAAATGCTAAGTACTATTGATATATAGGGCATAGACTCATTTGACTATGAAACCTGAACAGATTCTTGTTGTCGACGATGAAAGACGGGTTGTCCAAAGCATCAAGAGATGCCTGACCAGAGAGGGATTTCGCGTCTTCTGTGCTTATGATGGTCTTCAGGCTGTCACCTTGTTTAATACCCAAAAATTTGACTTGGTGCTGCTGGATATTTCCATGCCTGGGATGGATGGATATGAAACCATGGCCAGGATGCTTGAGCTGGACAGTGAAGTCCTTGTCGTCATAATGACCGGATTCGCCTCGGTAGAGTCTGCAGTCGCGGCACTAAAACAGGGCGCCTGGGATTACCTGAAAAAACCCTTTGAATTTGCGGATCTAATTAAAACCGTTAAAAACGGAATTGCCCAACGACATCTGATTGCTGAAAAAAAATTCTATGCTGCCCGCTTAGAGGCCTCTGAAAAAAAATACCACCACATGGTTGACAATTCACCGGATCTGATTTTCACACTGAATGAAAACTTCTGTTTCTCTTTTGCCAATCAACAGTTTCAAACCCTTCTGGGGTATTCACCCCAAGGCCTGAAAAACACGCCGTTTGACACGATTCTCCACGAGGATGACCGCGGTAAACTGTCCCGGCTGTTCCAGGCCGGCGGTCCGCCGGCCCAAGAACTCTCCCCCGGCTGCAGCATTGCACTGAACTTGCGCTTCAGAAAAGCCGGTGTCGAGGAAAACAGATATGATCCCTTTTATGCCTTTGCATTCATGGAGATGAAAGCCTCGGTTCTTACCCCGCCGGATACGGAATCCGCCCAAGAGTTCAAAGGTATTTATGCAGTGGCCAGAGATGTCACCGAGCGTATGCGACTTGAGACTCAGCTTCGCCAGGCCCAAAAAATGGAAGCCATCGGCACGTTCGCCAGCGGCATTGCCCATGATTTCAATAATATTCTCATGAGTATACAGGGGTATGCCTCCCTGGTTAAAATAGGATTCAACAAAGATTCAGAGGTATATAAGCGGTTGTCCAACATTGACGAATATGTTCAAAATGGTGCCGAAATGACGCATCAACTTCTGGATTTCTCTCGCAAAAACAGCCGGCAGGCAGCCACGACACAGAATATAAATTATCTGCTCAAGACCTCAGCCAAAATGTTCGCCCGTACCAGAAAAGATATCATCATTCGCCAGGAACTGGACAAGAATCTTTGGCCCATAATGGTGGATGTAATTCAGATCAATCAGGTGCTCATGAACCTGTTTGTCAATGCATGGCATGCCATGCCCAAAGGCGGCAGGATTGCGATAAAATCTCAAAATGTAGCCATAGATAACTCCCAGGCCCAAAAGCTTGGTCTTGACCAGGCCGGAGATTATATCCGAATTTGTGTAGCAGACACAGGGACAGGCATGGACAAAGAGACCCTCTCTCGCATATTTGATCCTTTTTTTACCACCAAGGCCCCGGGCCGGGGAACCGGCTTAGGGCTTGCCACAGCATACGGAATCATCAAAGCCCACAAGGGCGCCTTTCAGGTCAAATCCTCCCCGGGCAAGGGCAGTATCTTCATATTTTTTCTACCGGCGGTAAAGGATAGGACGTTCACAAATCACGTCCGGCCGTCGGCGGTAAATAAAAGCCGCCTTATTCAGGGCAAGGGCCGTATACTTTTGGTAGATGATGAAAAAGAGGTAATAGAGGTCTGCAAAGAGATGCTTGAAGCCCTTGGTTACGAAGTCCTTGTTGCAGGAGCCGGGGCCCAGGCCATATCCGTTGTTCAAAATGATGTCAAAGGAATTGACCTGATGATTTTGGATGTCGTCATGCCCGGCATGGACGGCGTTCAGACCTATAACGCTGTACGGCATCTGAATCCAAATCTCCGGGTGCTGGTCTGTTCCGGGCTTGCGCCAAAAGAGGATATCCGGCAAATGATCGAAAACGGTTGCAGGGATTTTTTATTAAAACCCTTTGATATCGCCAAACTGTCGGAAAAAATTGAATCTGTATTTAATGCCTGAAGACAAACTTTCTAATACTGAGGAACATAATGACCTATACCATCCACCCCGTTGCCATGGGGACAAAAGTATTTGACAAGAGTATGATGACCTACCAGTATGGCCAAGGCGAAACCTATACCATCCCCATTTTCTGCTGGATAATCAAGGGCGGGGACAAAAATATCCTCGTGGACACCGGCGAAATGACCCCCATTCAGTCTGAACAAAGAGAACAAGCCATTAACGGAAAAATTTATACCTTTGAACAAGGATTGGAAAAACACGGGCTTACACCCGAAGACATTGACATTGTCATCCATACCCATCTGCACAATGATCATTGCGAAAACGACTATAAGTGTGAAAACGCCATATTTTACGTGCATGAGCAAGAGCTTGAATCAATCCACAACCCGCATCCCTTGGATTACCGGTATTTGGAAGATTATATCGAGGATGTGGAGGAAAACGGACAGATCAAGATAGTCAAAGAGGATACCGCTATTGTTGACGGCATAACTGTTAAACATACGCCGGTCCACACCAAAGGGGGGCTGACTGTGTTCATTGATACGCCAAAAGGCAAAGCAGCCATCACCGGTTTTTGCATCATTGAAGAAAATTATAATCCCCCGCCGGAAATCAAAGGGATGGAAATGGACGTTATCCCGCCGGGCACCCATGTGGATGCTTATTTGGCATATGATATCATGGTGCAGGTAAAAAAAGAGGCGGACATTCTTATCCCTTTGCATGAACCCCGGTTTGCCTGCGGCGACGCCATAGGCGTTTAAAGGACAAAAAATTTATACACACTAAATGGTTGCATGGGAGAATTGACATTGGACGCCTCAAAAACAAAAGACCGGGCAGCCGGTGCCGTTATGGGCGCGTTTATCGGAGATGCCCTGGCCTTAGGCCCGCATTGGTACTATGACCTTGCCGAACTTCGCCGGGATTATGGAGATTGGATTGACGGATATACGGCCCCCATGCCAGGTCGTTACCATGATGGCCTGAAAGCAGGGCAACTGTCCCAGGCCGGTTTTATCCTGTCTCTCATGGCAGAGTCTTTGGTTGAAAACAATGGGTACAATCAAGCGGATTTCTGCCGACGGATGGACGAGGATCTTTTCCCTCTGTTAGACGGCACACCGGTGGCAGGCCCCGGCAATTACACCAGTCAGTCCATTCGTGACGCCTGGCGAAAACGAGTTCAGCAAAACCAGGCCCGAGCCATTCTCACCGGCGCTTTGACCGGTGCGCAGGTCGGCCTAAGCAAAATCCCGAACAGATTCATTGACGGCCTTGAGCAGAAAAATAGGCTTCAGAAACTGGCTGAATCCTTGGCACAATCCTTTTAATGGCAGTGACGTATTTTTGTTTCAAAATCAAAGGACTTGTAAACTCAAAAACCATTTTTGACCGTTGCTGCTCAATGTTCATCCGGATAAATATCCATTTTTATAACATAAAACATTAACAACATCAGCTTTTTTTATTCCCAAAACTCAAATCAAAACGCTATTTGCGAAAATCTAACCCAACAATATTTGTGTGGATGAAACAGCATTTTAAGGTTGCCATAGGGGTCTTGCATATGCAATACACGTATGGTGAAATGCGATGAAGTTAGGAAATTTGGATGAGTAATAACACACTAAAACATAAAGGAGAAGAGCAATGAAAAAATGGCAATGTTCTGTGTGCAAATACGTTCATACAGGAGAAGAACCCCCTGAAAAATGTCCAGTGTGCGGTGTCTCCTCAGATAAATTTGTGCTTCTTGAAGAAGATCCTGATACAACCGAATCTGATACTGTGACCGAAGAAAGCAAAACCGAGGATTCCCAGGAAACTGCGTCTGCACCAAGTGATACCGAAACACCGGGCGCAGCGATTTTTGAAAAATTTGGACCGGCGGCACCTCATATGGAAAAAGCGGCTCAGATGATGGTGAAGCACCATGCCCATCCAATGTCCGTTCACCTGCCCAACGGGGTCATCCCAATCGTTGCAATCCTGGTCATTCTTGCCTGGTTTTCCGGTTCACACCTACTTTTACAGGCCGCTTTTATCAATCTGATATTTGTGCTTATTTCCCTGCCTGTAGTTGGATTGACAGGGGTTCTTGAGTGGCAGAGAAAATACAATCAGGCGCAAACCAAGATATTTAAAATAAAAATCGCCGCTGCATCGACTGCTGCGGTCTGCTGCCTTATTTCAATTATCTGGTACCTGGTAAACCCGGAGGTATTGGGATCATCCGGTTCCTGGCTATTTGTAATAATTAACGTACTGATGCTTGCCGGAGCCGGCGTAGCCGGACACATCGGTGGGAAACTCGTTTTTAAGGAATAGAAAGCGCTTTTACGTCCTCTCACCTATTCCAATCAACGATCAACAACAAAACGCCCGGGCATCTGCAAAACTGTTTGCGGCCCTGGCGTTTTGATCTGATTTCTTAACTATAGTTTTACGAATTATAAATCTGTGCCAACGCACCACCTACTGTGTGGTATTCAAACCTGAATCCGGCTGTTTCCAGTGCAGCAGGAAGCGCCTTCTGGCTACAGAGAAATGAATCCCCAAGCTGCCCCATAAACAGCCTGATAAAAAACGCCGGCGCCGGCATGAACGCCGGGCGGTGCAATGCCCGGCCCAGTTCCTTGGCAAACTCTTTTTGTCGAATGGGGACCGGCCCAGTGAAATTGTATAGACCCTGGGCTTTATGTTCCACTAAAAAGAAAATCCCCCGGATCAAATCATCCAAATGAATCCATGGGAACCACTGATTCCCGGTCCCCAAAGGCCCGCCCACAAACATCCTGAAAGCCTGGGACATCACGTCGAGTGCGCCGCCATCCGAGCCAAGCACCACCCCGAATCTCATCACCGCTACGGTCGCGCCTTTTGATGCCGCTTTTTGGGCCTGGGCTTCCCAGTCCCGGCACACCTGGGCCAAAAATCCGGTGCCGGACGATTCTGTCTCAGTCAAAGATGTATCACCCCTATCACCGTAGAACCCTGCCGCAGAGGCATTGATCAACTGTCCGTCAAAGGCGCCCGGCATGGCGTCCACCAGATGTTTGGTGGTTTTAATCCTGGAATCATAAATGGCTTTTTTATACGCCTTAGTCCAAGGTTTAAAAATGTTCCTGCCCGCCAGGTTGACAATGACATCCGACTGAGCCACAAGATCCTGCCACGCCCCCGGCTGAGACGTATCCGCACTGGTCCAGGAAAAATTATCATAGGTATCCGCCATGGGATGGTTCAACGAAGTGCCAAGTCCATTCACCTGCCAACCGGCATCTATATATTTTCGCGCAAGGGCCTGTCCCACAAAACCGGATGCACCGGTAATTAAAACGGTTTTCATGTGTCCCCCCCTTTCGTTTATTCTAACAACCATAGGTTAGTTTAATCTATCATCGTCCAGGCACAGCCTACAACAAAATTTAAAAGATATTTGCAGGTTACATGGACTTTATTCTAATTGAGATTCAAAACATTGTAATAACCATAAGTATAGTTTAAGCACAATTTGAGCCAGTTCGACCGGTAAATCAGCTACAACTGCCTGAGTAACTTTTTTGAAAAAAGGACTTGCATATTTTTTAATCCGTTTTAACTTATAAACAAGAAATAGTTAGGTTGAGCTAATTATTGAAACGAATACAAAATATAACCACCAGGAGGCGGATATGAATAATGGTTTGTGTACATCAGAAAGGCTTTCAAAATACTTTTTAGGCGGTCTGTTTGCTTTATTTTCTCTTGGACTTATTGTGTTGGGCTTTACCTTGCTGCCGGTCATCGGGTTTGTCCTGGCACTGCCGGTTCTGGCAATCGGCATCTTTCTGATTCGCGCGAGGCTTAATGACCAGTGCGAACTTGATTTCAACATCGATGTATCCTGACAAAGTGGTTTAATCGATTTATAATTTACGGCAAAACCACAAGAACGAATACAAAGCTTAAAAACCGGCTATAAAATTAAATAGAGGCGAAGCCTGCCGCTTTCCGAAATGATTTATATCATCAACTTGGAGAGCGGCAGTTGTTTTTTATGGGCCTAAAATTTTACGATACGGACAAAAATTAATCCCTGCAAAGCGCACCTTGAGAAAAGGAGATGTTTATTGTATTCATAGAGCATGATTCACTTTATTCATAATTTTTTAAAAACAATTTAATAATCGGAAATGATTCGGATGACAAATACGGATACCTGCGAACAAAAATGCATCAACCCTGAAGAGGTCAAAAAAACCATGGACGCGATGCCGTCACCTGAAACCGTCCTAGGGCTTTCCGAAATATTCAAAGCACTGTCAGATGCCTCCCGAATAAAAATTGTCACAGCACTTCTGGACCGTGAACATTGTGTCTGTGATCTTGCCGTGCTTTGCCAACAAAGCGAATCTGCCGTATCTCACCAACTTCGGGTTCTGAGAACCCTTCGAATCGTTAAAAACCGCCGCCAAGGGAAAATCGTTTACTATTCCCTGGATGACGACCATGTCCGTTCATTGCTTCAAATGAGCATTGAACACATCTCCCACTAACGGCCATTGGCCGACCTGAGATATCATCGAGCAGGCTGAATCACAGCAAAACATGACATAAATTCAGTAAATTATTATTACTTTAATGTAAATATCTGATCCTTGTACTCGGTTCGGTTTATTTCCCGCCAGACCCCAAATTTTCCTAACGGATATTTTTTTCTTGAATATATGAACAATAATTCATATATTCAGTTATAGAAAAGGTGAAAAAATTGAGTGTACCGGCAAAAATTTAAAACTTAAGACAAAACGATAATGGCTACAATAAAAAACATCATTTTTGAAATATGGCATGTTTACCTGGATGTATCGGTATTCATGCTTTTTGGCTTTTTAGTGGCAGCGCTGCTCTATGTATTTTTCAAAACGGACCGGATCAAAAAATATTTAGGCAAAGGCCGTGTGAAACCGGTGCTTCGCGCAGCCCTTTTCGGCATCCCTATTCCCTTGTGCAGCTGTGGGGTGATCCCAGTGGCCACAGGCTTAAAAAAACAGGGGGCCAATGATGGTGCCGCCCTGGCATTCATGATTGCCACCCCGGAATCCGGTGTGGACTCTATTGCCGTATCCTGGGCCATGCTTGATCCGGTAATGACTGTCATGCGCCCCATTGCAGGGTTTATCACAGCCATATCCACGGGCATTGCCGAAAACATATTCCGCAGTCGGGAGCCAAAAAAGCCGGCCGTAACACCAGAACCTTTTCTTGCACAGCCCTCTGATTATTCCCACACTTGTAACGGCAGTGAAAGAACATGCGCGAATGCATCCGGCCAGACAGACCAGGAACAGCCCCTTTCAAAACGCCTGGCACAGGGGATGGAATTTGCCTTTGGCGAACTTCTCACAGACATTGCCAAACCCTTTGCCATTGGTGTGTTTATTGCCGGTATCATTACATTCTTTTTTCCTTCCGGAATCAGCACATGGTCCCAAAATAATCCATTACTCTCCATGCTGCTCATGCTGGTTGCCGGTATTCCCATGTATGTGTGTGCCACGTCATCAACCCCCATTGCCGCAGCCCTAATCCTTAAAGGACTGAATCCGGGTGCCGCCCTGGTATTTCTCCTGGCAGGACCGGCTACCAATGCCGCCACCATGGGAGTGGTGAAAAACATCTTCGGCATACGGGCCCTGGCGATCTATCTGGGTATGATATCCATATGCGCCCTGGCAATGGGTGCCCTTCTTGACATGACCTACAGGGTGTTGGCCATTCAGCCCTCCGTGGTCATGGGGACAGCAGCGGAGATGGTTCCCTACAGCGTTGAACTGACCGCCGCGATTATTTTAGCAGCGCTTTTGGCACGAAGCCTGTTGAAAAAACAAGACTGCCATTGCCATGACCACGATCACGATCACATGCACAGTGGGAAAGCGCCTATGGAACTAAAATAAGCCAATTCCCCATACAACACATATTCACCCGCTTTGTTGTGGATTAAATAGGGATGCTAATAAGCCAGGTCGGCCCAAACCTTATATAAATTCTCCAAATCTTTTTAACAAGAAAGCCGAATGCGGGGTATCTTCTATCTGGCTCAAAAGTTGCCCTGGATTCAAATCAGCAGAGTTGACTTCATCTAAAAGATTTTATCCTTTTTGTCCATTTTTCAAGTCTGAGGCACCAATCCAGATTATCGGTTACATAAGCATGGGAACCGGAAATGATTGCCCCTTGAATCTGATCTGGTTCCGGCAACGGGTCCAGTTCTGCATTAACAACTTTAATCTCGTGCCCTGGCCGCCCAAGGCCCTTTGAGATCCAATCTTCAAAATCGCCGTATTTTTCTTTAAGATCTGAAAAGGTTGTTCCTGTTTTTATCATTACAATAGGCTTCATTAAATCTATCTCTATTTATTTTGTACCCGCCTTAATATTACGTCAGCAGAATAATATTCGCTATTTTGCTTTATCGGCTGTTTTTCATTTACCGTGTAGTCTACTAAACCATCATTCTCTGAGGTTACCACGATTTGAAACCGATAGGATTCAAACCAGCCTGCTCCGGTTGCCGATGCTTCACGAACGACAAGCCCTTTAGGGAGCGTAAATAGTGTCTCACTATTCCCAAAACAGCCGATTTCGGTGGATTATAAAAGCAAAGTCGTTTCAAAAACCAAGGCTTTCGAAAAAAGTCTACTCCTTCCCAAGCTGTTTATAGTTAAATGATTTGGCTAAGTCTCCCCCGAATTACGCAAAATATGCCAATATGATTATGGATACTGCCTATTGTATTTTTACAACTTGTAACCGATCATCCGAAGGAAATCTTTGCGTTTTTGGATGTCGTCCTGTGTTTCAACGCCTTTGGAGGAAAAACCGTCCACAACACCGAGGATACCTCTACCCTGGTCGGTCTGGGCCATGATCACTTGGGTGGGGTTGGCTGTGGCGCAATGGATGCGTACTACCTCAGGAACGGCCTGGATGGTGTTGACGATGTTGATGGGGAACATCTCTTTCATAAAAATGATAAAGGTATGGCCCGCTGACAGGGCCTGGGCGTTCTTTTTTGCAAGTTCCAGCATATCTTCATCCGTGCCGGAATGGCGGATCAGGCACTCCCCGGAAGCTTCGCAGAACGCTACACCGAATTTAGCGTTGGGTACGGTGCAGACAATGGCCTCATGGATATCTTCAACGGTTTTGATGAAATGGGAATGACCCAGGATAAAGTTGAGCTCTTCGGGATTTTCTATGGTTACGCTGATTAATTCCATTATATCTCCTTCTCGGGATTAGGTATTTTGTTTTACCACGAAGGACGCGAAGTTCACGAAGAGTTCAGAAGACTAAACTTCGTGCTCTTCGTGAACTTCGTGGTATTATGAAATCATCTTAAATAGCTAACACTGACATTATTCCAGTGACAAGGCCCCCCATGACAAATCAAACGCCTGATCATTCTGCTCCAGGTTCGTAATCATCAGCGACGGCATAATCCATGCCTGGCCGTCATTGGTCTGGGCTACCCGGATAACGGGAAAAGCGTTCTGCCGGGCAATGGTTTTTACCGTCAGAAACCGGGTGCTGTTCTCCCCTTCCGGAAACCGGGTAAAAGCAAGATGGTTGACATTGTTGTGCTCTGCAGATTTTTTGTAATTTTCAAACTCTTCCATATTATAGATCCGTCCGGGCAGCACCTCCATCTGGGCCGTGGTCCGGGTATCCGTGTCCATGGAAATATAATACTTGTGGTCATCCACACAAATTTCATACCCATCGTACAAGGTGTACACATTGCCGAGCAGGGTAATCAGTTTTTCAAAGTGGGAGATTTTTTTGGCATAGCGCTCGCCTTCCTGATTTTTGCCCACATGCCGGTAATCGGCCATGAACAGGCAATGCTCGGGCAAAAGCAGCAGTTCATCCTTATTAAACTCCTTAAGGATATGCTTTTTAATGGCTTTTCTGACCTTTTCGGACTTGGTTGGACGACCTGAAATCAAAAAGTAGATGCCGGACAGATTTTTGTCCTGGCGCCATTTATTAAGCAAGCCGGCCTGTTTGCCGCACAGCAATTCCAAAAATCGTGAAAAATCCCTGCTGATGAACCGGTCACTGTCCCACCAGGGACCAGTTTCTTCCGGCAACCTGTTCTGGGCAAAGGCTTCGGCAAAATACTCCCCGGCCTTTCTTTCGGAAAAGGATTCCTTTCTGTTCAGGGCGGTGGTGATGCCAAGGGCCGGGTCCTGGAAAGTATTGGCCAGAAGAACGCTGACATCTGTGGTCAGACCGCCAATGTCGATGTGACACACCACAAACTGAAGATTTTCGGTATTAGGGTCTCTCTGGGCTGCCTGGGAAAAGATAAAGTCCACTTCCTTTAAATTGGGCAACCGATCTTTTTGACCGGACAGATCCCAGAAGGGCAACTGCTTGATCAGGTTTAAAAAATAAAGCTCACACGCCCCGCTTTCATCGGCAGAAATATTGACAAACGTTTTACGCAAATGTCTCAAATCACTTGGGAACAACCATTTCCATTTCCGGTCAGAGGAGAGGTTCATGCACACGGAATAGATGTTTTCCCGGTATCCGTTTCTCAAATTTTCAATGAATAAGTCCGGTACAGTAACCCGGATTTCCGTAATCACCGGAATGGCAGGACCGTTCCAGGGCCGATCCTTATTGGGTTCGGTAATGTATCTGAAACTGTGTTCGAGAATCTTTTTGATATAAAGCTTGAACTGGGGCACATCGCCCCGGTAGGCGGCAAATTTGGAGGCAAATTCATATTTGGCGCTTTTAACAATCTGGCTTGAACTGACACGATCTTGACCCATATTGGGTACAAAGGCAAAATCGCGCTCATCACCGGAAGGCGGATTAATAAAAGCCGAAGGAAATCCCCCCTGGGCATCGGAGTCCCCATGCACCACATACTGCCATGAGTCGGTGATTTTATCCCGGCCAAAGCTGCATGGCCAGCACAACACACTGGTCCGGTAAGATCCAAAATCAATAAAAAGAATATATTCCTCGTGGTTCTGGATGTCCCTTGGGGTCCGTCCGGCAATGGTTTCATAATAAAGTTTGCCGTCATCCTCCAGTTCCAGCTGGAACTGATCCACTTCCTTTTTTTTTCGTTTAAACAGATTAAACCACATCTTAGCCATCCTCTTTAATACGTCTTTCTACAAGGGTGAAATCACCGCGCACCAGCATATTGGGAACGTAAAATTCCGCCATATTCATGATGATGTGGGGCAAATCCTTTTCCGCTGCACTCAAAAAGCCTTTGTTCTCGGGATCCAGGCGCTGGTGCAGGTTTTTCCACAGGACATCGGCAATGGCCTGGCTTTTGGGGGTATCGGCCAAAAACTGGTCGAGGTACTGGGTAAATATGGCATTCCAGAACGTGCTGTGGTCCTCAATTATCCCCTCTTCATTGTATTGGATCTCCCGCTCAAAAAAGTGCCTCAGGCTCTGGTAGGTATCGTTGAGAATGGCTTTGCGCATGCGCTCTTTGACGTCGGCCACTTCATCATAGCTTTCGATTGCATAAATTAGATCAACGGCCTGGGTATGCACCTTTTCAGCCTTCTTGATCCAGGGCATCAAAAACATATTGTCAAGGGCATCTCTGATATTGGAGGTGGTGCACAAATCGCCGAGCATCTGACGGGACCAGGCAATGCCCCCATCCTTTTTGATCTCATCTTTGATTTCACGCAAATCTTTATACCGGGACAAATTGCGTATCCAGGTGTCCACGTGTGGACCCGGGGAGATAAAATTCACCGGGTATTCACTGTTACACGGGTTAATCAATTGCACAACAGTTTCAAAGGCTTTATAGCTTTTGAAATCGCTTTCAAGGTCCTGCTCCACATTGGTATTGCCGCAATAACTTGCCACGGCACTGTCCCCCTGCAAAGACAAAATTAACGGCAATTTCTGGTATGCGTGGGTGGTTTCCAATACCGTACGGTATTTTTTAAGAATGGCATCTAAAGGATGCCCAGGCGGAATGGCGATTTTGTGCTGAAAACAGGCCACCAGGATGCCGGGATAGCGCTCCAGGCAATCCAGCATATTGGCCTGGAACTTTTCATGGCGCTCCTTTTGGAATTCAACGGCGTCCGCACCCTCTTTAATGCCCGGATATTCAATGGCCGGCAATGTCATGGTGGTCTGATCTTCGGGCACAGCCACCCGGATCAGATAATCATCCGGTTCCGCCCCGGAAGACAGATCATACAGCCGGTTGAACTGCTCCTGGGTCAACCGGTCCCGGATTACGTTGCCCGTGGAAATGCTGATCTGGCTGACCACCACCTCGTCGGTCCAGGAGACCGGTTCCACAAGACAGGGAACCGCCGTATTCTCCGAAGTGTTTCGCTGCTTGACCGCAAACAGCCTACGAAGCGCGTCATTATCAAACAGGTCCAGAAGGTAGCTGGTCTTAAAGGATTTGTCCGTACCCGTAATGTGGATATACACGGGCAAATCTGTTTCCGGTGCTGTTTTCAGGCACCTTTGGCAGCGTTCAATGGCCTTTTCCACCCGGTCTACCTGCCGGGCCGGCAGCTCGGCAAGTTGCTGAATAACCGCTTTGATACCGTCCTGGATTTTTAAAAACCGGTCTGTGTTAGCAAACATATGATTAAATAAAACTCCTTGATGCTGATGTCTTCAAAACATTGGTTTCTAAGGGATTTTCACAATTTGATAATTTCCGTCTTTGGCCTTTACGACTTGAAGCTCTGTGTCGTTGGCCTCGATGGTCATGTCAGTAATGTCATGACGGAAACATAAAACGATGCTGTCCCTGGATACCATAAACGTAAATGGGTTGAACAAATTGACACTGGCCTTTTCAAAGGTGGTGGAGGTGCCGTCCCTAAACGTTGCCTTAAAACTGTCCAAAGGCTCAAACAAGCGTATGATATTGGTGGTGCCCGGCGTGATGGTCACAGACTGAACTGAGAAGCTGTCGTCTTTGGAGAGCTGAATCAATGTGGTGTTAAACTGGATGGGGTCCCGCTTGAGGGATACATTTGCCTCCTGTTCAAAGGATGATTTGGTGATCAGGTTGGACAGCACCAGGCTTGTGATGGGATCATTGGTCTGGATGCCGTATTTGCCCTTTGCATCCCCCATGAGCAATTCCCTGTGAACACTGACCTTAACCCGGCCCTCGGACACCTTGGAAAGATTTAAGCTATCAATCCGTTTCTGGATAATACCAAGCTGGTTGGTCTGGCCGGTCTCTGTACTAAAATAGGTTTGGGAACTGTCCGACAGTTTAAGCCCCCCGGCCTGGCTGTCATCCAATGCATACCAGGCCATGTCTGCAGGCAGGCCCTTGTCTCCGAGCACCAGATGGCCTATGCGTTTGGGAACCAGTGTGGCGCTGCCCTGGTGGAAAAAGGCGGCAAAATCTATATTTCCGGCACTGTTATTCCGGGTGAGCAGGTACCAGGATTTACCGTCAAGTTTCGTGTCAATGCGAAGGGGGGTAAAGGTGTACACATTTTCCAGAAAACCCTTCATTTTATAACTGATACGGTCACTGGCCATCAGTTCTGCAAAGGCATTTTCATCCCTAATCTTTTTAAAATCATGATAGGAGATCATGTTCTGTTTCATGTAATTGGAGATCTCCGTGTGCCGGATGTTCAAATCTCCAACCTTGAAATAAAAAATATTGGAAGCATATCCGGACTGCAGGGTTGAATAAATCCGTGACAAACGCATGAATTCCGTACCTGCCAGAATCAACCTGCGGGAACTGATCAACTCTTCAACCTGTTTGTTATAATTAAAATAGACAAACAGGATCAGCCGGTTGCCCCGGTCCATCCCCTCCTCTCCGTCCTGAACATAATCAGGCTGGGTCATGGTGTGAAGCATGGACGAGATGTATTCGGTTTTCAAAAGCTTTTTCGCCACATCTTTTTGTTCCGGCTCGCCCTTAGACAGCCAGGTATACAACTCGGGAAATACGGATTCATAAAACTGCATTTCAGGACCGGAAGCTTTGCCGATACTGCTGATAAAGGGAATCTTTTTTACCAGATTGCCATATTTAACCCCGGCAAAAACAACCAGAGATATAAGCAGGAGCGCAGCAATCCAGGGAAACCAGCGCCGTTTCATTTTGCTGATGCCTTTTTGCTTTTTAAGCGCCGAAAGCAGAGCCGTAACGCGTTCTTTTCCCGTATAGGTATCATCATGGACCACGTTGCCGCCATAGGCCACAAGGCACCTTTTTTTATCCGCAGGGCGAAAAAAAGCCCACGCATACCCGATATTATCGCCTCTTGCAACACGAACCGTCAGGTAATCCACCAGGGCCTTACGTTCGGCCCCGCTTAATTTATTAAAGGATACGGGCTCCATGTCCGAGTCAAGCTCGATCAACCCATTTACCGGAATAATGCGAATTTCCATCTGGGGCCCAATACTCTGGTAGCGTCGGACATCCTGAAAAAATGTGCACTCCGAAGGGATCTGTGCCTTGTATATTAATGGACTGTCAGTGACTTTTATAACGGACAGTTCAAACTCATTTAAACGTGCCATATAGGGTAATTCTCCTTAAGCAGTAGCCTTATTCTTTTTGCCGTACCTTTTTATCACTACCATCCTGATAAAGCAAAAAAACATATCATATAAGTAATTGAAAAAACAGAGTTGAAAAAAGGAAAAAATGATTTAACCCAAGCGTTTCGGATTGGCAGGACTGATGTTGATACCGGTATAACCATTGTCAAAATCGTTGCTTTTTCAATTCCAAAGGCGCATAACCTTTGGCAGTATTCGTTCACGCCAGTGGATTTTAAAAATTTATGGAACACGTTGATACAATAATTATTGGGGCAGGATTAAGCGGTATTGCCTGTGCAGCCCACCTTATGAGGCAAAACAGGTCCGTTCTTGTTCTGGAAGCCAGATCCAGAATCGGGGGTAGAATTTTATGTCCAAACCATCAAACTTTTTTTGCCGACTTGGGGCCGTCCTGGTTCTGGCCCATGGTCAATCCGGAAGTAGCCGCCCTGGTACAGAATCTGGGATTAAAAAGCTATCCCCAGTTTGAACAGGGTCTTGCCTTGTTTGAAACCAAAGCAGGCGATGTCCAGACCGTGTCCGGCTGCCCCATGGAACCGCCGGCCTTCCGCCTTGAAGGCGGCATGATGGCCCTTATCAAAGGTCTGTTGGCACAAATCAATCGACAGGCCATCCGCCTGAATCACCCGGTTTGTGAGATCCAGCGCCAGGACAATGGGTGCAGGGTAAAGGTGGGGCATCTTGACCAGCCGCCTCGTTGTGAACTCACCGCATCCAACGTCATTCTTGCCCTGCCGCCCCGACTTGCGGCCCGGTCCATTTTATTTACACCGGACCTTTCCCATACCCTGGCCCAGGCCATGCTTAAAGCATCCACCTGGATGGCTGGGCATGCCAAATTCTTTGCCCTGTATAATAAGGCAGCCTGGCGAAACATGGGACTTTCCGGGCAGGCATTCAGCCAACGCGGCCCCCTCGGGGAGATCCATGACGGGTCTGCTACTGGTGACCACCCCTATGGTTTGACAGGCTTTGCCGGCATTCCAGCCCTGAGAAGGAAGGACAAAAACACCATGTCACGGGCCATTCTTGCCCAGCTTGTGCAGCTGTTCGGGCCTGATGCGGCACAACCATTGGAACTGTATTACAAGGACTGGGCTTTAGAATCGTATACGGCCACGGAATACGACAAAAAATCCTGTCACGACCATCCTGAATTCTATCCGCCAGGCGGGAAAACAAGCATCTGGAACAACACACTGCACTTTGCAGGCAGTGAAACTGCGGGCCAATTCGGCGGCTACCTTGAAGGGGCGCTGGTAAGCGCCCGACGGGCTGTAGCTGCAGTGTCACACAATTAATTTGGTTCTATTTTTCTTGACATCTTGCGAACAGCCATCCAAAATAAAAAAACGTCATATTTCTTAATATATTCAGACGCGATAAAAAAATTCCAGGAGAAAAAAGATGTTCATGACAAACACTGAAGAAATCCCAGGTAAAAAAACAACTGCATTTCATGGTGTGGTTTCAGGAAGTACGGTGCGGGCCAAACATTTGGGCCGGGACCTGATGGCCTCTTTAAAGAACATTTTCGGCGGCGAGCTTAAGGGGTACACCGAGCTTTTGCAGGAATCCCGGGAACAAGCCATTGAGCGTATGCTTTCCCAGGCCGAGCAGATGGGAGCCAATGCCGTTGTCAATGTCCGGTTTTCAACCTCTTCCGTAGCAGCAGGGGCAGCGGAACTTTACGTTTACGGTACAGCCGTTACAGTGGAGTAAGCCATGGAACAGCTCATAATTTTTATCGTTTTGATCATGCTGGGTTATTTTTTCGGTCGCATGGCTGAATCAAAGCACTACCGATCCATTGAAGAACGGGAAGAGTTCTGGATAACCCGGCCGGCCAGCACCTATAAAACGATCAGCGATTCAAAACGCATGATACGCAAAAGCGAACTGGTTTCCGGCAATGTGGTCATTTCCGTGGATTATTTTAAACGCATTGTTGCGGGCTTACGCAATCTTTTCGGCGGAGAGGTTCGCGTGTATGAGACCCTGTTGGACCGGGCCCGGCGAGAAGCGTTGCTGCGGCTGCATGAATCCTGCGAGGATGCAGATGAAATCATTAATCTGCGCCTGGAAACCTCATCCATTTACAAAGGCAAAAGAAAACAGGTGGGATCTGTGGAGGTCCTGGCGTTTGGTACGGCTGTTTATTTTGAACACAACTGATGGATTATAAGCCGCTACGGCCCCAAAGCAACGACAACATTTCCCAGGACAGCCCGGTCAAAGAGGCGTTGGTGCTGTTGTCCGGCGTGATTGCCTTTTTTCTTATTGCCTATTTCATACTTGGATTTCTGGTGGACTGGGCCGTCACCCGCATTTCGCCTGAAATGGAAGCTGCGATCTTTTCCCGCTTCCAGATTCCTTTAAACCTCGGCACCCCGGAAGATCAACCCGGTCAGGCCTCGCTTCAGCATCTCACGGATGAATTACGACAATGCTGCGATGTTGATTATCCTGTGAAAATTATCGTTATTCCCTCGGACACCGCCAATGCCCTGGCGCTTGCCGGAGGAACCATTGTGGTGTTTTCAGGCATTTTTGACATGATCCGTTCGGAAAACGGGATTGCCTTTGTTCTGGCCCATGAACTGGGACATTTCAAACATCGGGATCATCTTCGGGGCATGGGCCGCGGCATTGTACTTACAGCACTTTCAGCCCTTTTGACAGGGTCCGGTTCGAGCATCACCCAACTGACGGCACCGGGGGTCCATTTAACCCAGGCCCGGTATTCCAGGCAGCGGGAAGCCATGGCCGACGCCCAGGCCCTGGAAACCCTGGTCTGTTACTATGGCCATGCCGGCGGTGCCACCGAGTTTTTCCAAGCCTTGGGGGCGGCCCATGATCCGGGAAGACTCATGGCGTATTTTGCCTCTCATCCCGAGTGTGACGCCCGTATTAGAGCACTTAAAAAAACAATTCAAGACCGACATTTTGCAATCCGGGCCGTAACGCACTTGCCGAAGGGACTTGAATCAAATCAAGACAGCCCCTGACCATGAAGTGTCTCTCCACCCTTATAAGTAAACCTGTCCCGCTTAAATAAAAAATAGCAGAAGTTTGGGAAGTGAATTTAAGTGGTCTCCATTATATAATAAATAATGCCTCCTTCATCCTTACTCCTTTCCCTTATGTCGCATCGAGCGCAGGACCTGTCCACGATTTTAAACGAATGGGGGGCCTTGATTTTGGTTTTGGATTGAATGTGCTTTGATATAGTCAGCACAGGTACAGGCTCGGACTTATTTGAAATCTGTTCCAGATTTTCCAATTTTTCAACAAGTTGTCTGTTTAAATTTTCCAACGCCTCAATTTCAAGCTCTTTTGCTGAAATATCATGATGTATCTGGTCCTGACGTTCAAACCATTCGTTAATTTTTTCCCCTGCATATTTCGCTTTTTTTTCCAATTTTTGAATCCCATCAGAAATACGTTTTAATTCAGCGGCATCTTTTGTTCCGTCCAAAGTGGCCCTTTTGTTCTCAAGTTCACGAATCTCTATTTGTGAACGGTCCTGGACGTGGGCATTCTCGGTTATGGTGCCGTGAAGCCACTTGTCCACCTCTTTCATCTGACTGATCTCCGATGAAAGCTCATGAATCGCATCCCTGTTCATTGTAAGTCTGGATTTTATTTTATCCTCCAATCGGATTAAATGCTCATCCACCCCAACAGTCAGAACCGATGGCGCGGCAGATTCATTACCTACAGTTCCGGCTTTAATCCCGCCCTTTGCCGACAGGGTCGAATTGAGAATAGCCCCCCTTTCATTATCACAGGCCCCACTCAAATAGATGATAGAATCAACAATCTCTTTTTGCACCGTCAAATCCCCAAAGGAATTTATTGTAGAGTTGTGAATGTATTTGGCCTGGATGTTGCCCTTAACATTGATAAGATCTGTATCCACAATGCCCATTGATACGTTCAAATCTCCTGACACATCGACCTGTGCGCCGCAAATTTCCCTGGCTGTGAGTGAAACGCACTTAACCTTAAAACCTTCTTTGACCGTACCCGGAACAATGACATTGCCATTGAAATCAATATTGCCGGTTTCAAATCCGACATCACCTTTTATCCTAAATTCTTTGTTAACAGAGACAACCCCCATCACATCCAAGTGGGGTTCTCCCTCTGCGGTTGAAAAAATTTCAGTCTTTTCTTCGTTATACCGGGTACCCGGCCCTGCAGAAAAAGCCTGATCCACAGGCTCCGGCACCGGTATTTCCATGCCTTTAACATCTATACCGGGTTCCCCGGGCTTAGGGAATATCTTTGAGGCCAGCATAATGCCCTCTTCCACATGGGGCACTTCGCCCCTGTCTCTGTAATCTATGCTGCCATCAGGGTTTATCCTGCCTGCACGCCTGAAATTGCTTGGGAAATAATAATGAACTTCTCCCTGGGTTGGCGAAACAGGCTGTTTTCCCTCAGCAATAAGCAGCTTTTCTCCCTTTCTGGCATTTCCATAAAGCCATTCTTCGATGGACGATTCTTCGATGAGTCCAAAAATAATCCCGTTTTTATGAAGAAGCTGCTCTATCGTGTAAACCGTCATCCCTTCCGGAGCATCTTTGTTAAGCCGTATATAAGCCTGGGTCCTGTTATCTGAAAAATCGATGCTGAAATATTTTAGGACATCTTGCTGTTTCTCCGCCGAAATACCTTCTGGGCCACGATTGACCCGCCAAACCATTAATTTCAAAAGCACCGGAGTCAGCAAACCGGCAAGGGATTCGTATTCAGTGGTATCAATGGTTTCATCCAATTGATCAGGATGTTGTGCCAGGGCATCAAAAAAATCTTTTTCTGAAAACATCAACGCATCTGACTGTTCGCTTTTTGAAACAATGGTTAAAAAAATGTCTCTGACACGTTTTTTTAAATCATCAAATGCCTGCCGGAAGCCCAATGCATTAAAACTAATATTTTCTTTTTCCAAAAGGGTTTTAAGCTTTGGCCCGTGTTCTAATTCACTGTCCCCGAAAAGGCTTTTAAGCCTGGATTCCAGAACTCTGATTTCCTTTTCTTTTTGTTGAATCTGATCCGCATACAGCGTCTCTTTCTTTCTCAGATTGCCGGCGATCTGAAACAGCTGCTTATTCTGGCGTTGAATAGTCTTCTGTAGAGCTTTTACTTTTCTGCCGGCTTCGAATTCATCGTGCCGCAGTCTGACCTGAACAAGCAGATCTTCATCCGTAAAGGGTAACGGCAGACACGCATGAATCCCGGCAGAATTTATCGCATTAACAAAAGAGGGCAGTGCGAAAGGCGCTCCCACCAAGAGTCGCTGGGTCTCCGGTGATATCTCTTTGGCCCTTGCAAGGATCGTCTTTTGTCCATCTTCTATTTCAACACCTCCCTCAATAATCAGAAAATATGGGAATGCTGACTCCTGGGCCAAACGTGCCAGGCCATCAGCGGGAGAGTTAAAACAATCCACCTTAAATCCTTTTGCCGATAACAGCCCGGTTTTCTTTTCAATTATTCCTTGTGGGTCAATTATCAGGATTTTGTTTTCCTGTTGTTTAGTTTCGATGATAAAAGCCCCTTTGCTTCTGGAACGCGATAAAATACACTTCTTTTTTCGAATTCTTTAACTGCAAAATCAAATTACACTTTGTGGTTCTGTTCGGTTTCTGTTGGCATAAAGAAACCGTTACGCGCAGCAAGATCTTTAAATTTCAGGAAAAAATCTTTGATTACAGCCCGGTAGCATAAGACAATTCTGTCCTTTTCAATCATCTGTTTTTCATCAAGCAATTTTTCTATCTGCTCAAAAAAATCTGCCTCATCAATGCCTTTTGCCAATCGTCTTTTCAGCTGAACAATCTGTTTTTCTTTTCGTACAATCACCCGTTTATGCACTGACGCCTTTTGTTTGAGCTCCTGACTTAAATTATACAAACGAATGTTTTGTTTTTTAGCCAGCGCAAATAAATTCTGGTTCTCAATAACCAATTCGTAATATTGCAATCCAGATTTAATCATCTCCAATAAATCATCATTGTCCCAGGGCTTTGTAATAAACCGATGAACCGCGCCGCGATTTACCGCATCTGAAATCGAATCGATATCTGCATAGCCGGTGATCAGGAATCGAACGGTATCCGGGGTAATGGACCTGGCCTTTTCCAAAAATACGGTGCCTTCCATCCCCGGCATCCTCTGGTCCGAAAGTATCATGGAGAGCGGATCCTCTGATTTTTGGATGAAATCCAATGCCTGGGTAGCTGAAGATGCGTAAAAAGAACGAGCACCGGTCTTTTTGATCAGACGTTCAAGGGCTTTTCCGATTTTTTCCTCATCATCAACGATCAGAATTGAATGATTAAAATCTTTTTTCATTTTGACACCTTGGACAATGGCATAAGAATCATCAATACGGATAAATTTTCGTACGATTTATTACCTGTAGGTCAGTTTAAGTCATTTTAATTTTTTTCTCAACAGGCTGTTACATAATATAATATTAGCTTTTGCCGCCCGGCAGCCCATCCCATGTTTTACCGTCGAAAAAAAGCTGCCTTACCAACATGAACCATGATTTTTAACATTGCAAGATTTATAGCCGAATGTTATGAATGCATTATTTACATAAAAAAATCGATTGATCCTATAACATATTCTTTTTATTCATTATGGTAAACATCATATTTAAGCTAAAAGGGCACAAATGCCTGTTAAAGAGATGTCAATGGGGGGGATTTTTCGTCTCCCTTTTTCTTCTTTCTTTTTCGCCGACGCCCCTTTTGGCATTTATAAAACCACCGAAAGCAATAACCGTTGTTTACAGCAAAGACTGTATTCCGTTTTATTTCCAGAACGACGAAAAAAAACCCGACGGAATCATAATAGATAAATGGAAATTATTTGCTAAAAAAACCGGAATTAACATTAGGTTCACGCCCGCCGCATGGAAAGATACGTTGAGAATGGTAAAAAACGGCAGCGCCGACGCCCATGCGGGCCTGTTTTTCAATACACAAAGAGATACATATCTTGATTATGGGCCGCCCCTGTTAACAAGTAATTCTCATATTTTCCGGAACAAACACCTTTCGAGCCAATCTGATTTAAAGGCGTTTTGTATAGGCGTGATTAAAGAAGATTTTTCCAGTCATGGCTACAGGCCAACATGCCGGGGCTTCATTTGATTACATTTAACAGTAATGACGAAATGATGTATGCAATCCAACGAAATGAAGTCCTGGTATTCGCAGCGGACACATTAACAGACCTGCACTACCTGCAAAAATATGATTTACGGACGCAATTTGAATTCAAGCCAAATGCTCCGATATACAGCAATGCTTTTTTTCCTGCCGTGAAACAAGGAAATATAAAGCTGTTGAAAATCATCACGGCCGGCATGAAACAGATTACCAGCAGTGAATCCCGGCAGATTGCCAGAGAATGGGCCTCCGGACAAAAAAAGTCAGATAAAGATACACTGATCTTCTCCATTTTGAAAGGAGATGTTGCCGGCATCCTTCATGAGACCATGACGCTGGAAGCAGATCTGAACCGTATGGGCCTGTCCGGCAGGTTGAAAAAAGGGTCCAAGAGCGTGATGAACAATGCGATCCATGCCGGTGTAGCCAAGCAAAATAAAAAACTGATTGACCTGATCAATACAGGGTATGCTGCCATCTCCCCCAAAAAACTGGCCACGATTGAAAGCAGATGGATTCCCAGAAGCGAAAACCGCTTTTATTCAACAGGGACCAAAGATATTATATTCAGCGAGGAAGAGAAACTATTTCTGGCCAATCATTCCCCTTTGACCTTCAGCGAAGTCAACTGGAAACCCATGTCGATTGTTTATGGTACCAATCAATTTGACGGAATTATCGCCGATTATTTTAACCAAATCACACAGCGTAGCGGCCTTCGGTTTAAATTTATTAAAAGCGACACCTGGGATCAGGTTCGCAGGCAATACGTTGACAAGGCCATCGACGTGGTGCCGGCGTTAGGAAAAGATGACAAGATAGACAGGCCGATACTTTTTTCAAAGCCGTTTGCACGTTTCTCCTTTGTTATTGTGACCCTGGATAATGTTGCCCACATATCCGATGTATCCCATCTAAAAAACCGTAAGGTAGCTGTTGGCAAAGGATATACCAGTTATCATTATTTAAAAAACAACTATCCGGGAATTGAACTTGTACAGACCGATAATGTAAAATCCGGGCTGCTGTTGGTGGCTAACCGTAAAGTAACTGCTTTTGTAGGCCATATGGCAGTTGTTACCAACTGTATTCAGGAAAATGGATTAATCAATCTTAAAATCGCCGGAGAAACAGAGTATACCATTGATCACTGTATCGGGGTGACCAGTGAACCGGGCAAGGGCTCCACATTCCGGTTCACAGCCAAATTCGGCAGAACCGGCTAAAGAGGGTCTTGAAAGAATAAACGGCTTTACCTGGCCGCATCAATACAAGGCCAGGCTTAAAGAATTGAATACCATGGTCGGTAAATACAAGTTCAAAGAGGCAGGCGCACTGCTAACCGCCTTAATTTCCGCACTGGAGCAATTCAATGACTGAATTTTTAAACAAGCAGGAAAAGGATGTCATTCTGGTGGTGGATGATACAAAATTAAACATCGACCTCCTGATGGACATTTTAGGGGAATCTTATGATATCAGAGTCGCCACAGACGGAGAGTCTGCCTTGGAAATGACGGCGGAAGATCCGCCGGACCTGATCCTTTTAGACATCATGATGCCGGGTATAGACGGCTACCAGGTCTGTAAACAGTTAAAAGTGTTAAAACGCACCCGTGAGATACCGGTCATTTTTCTTACCGCACTTGGGGAGCTTTCATACGAAAGCAAAGGGCTGGCAATGGGGGCGGTGGACTATATAACCAAACCCTTTAACCCGGAAATTGTAAAGCTGCGGGTGGAGAACACCCTCAAACTGATACGAACCAATGCCGCGTTGAGAAAGCAAAACGATATTCTCCTAGAAAACGAACGTCTCCGAAACGAGGTGGAGAGCATTGCCAGACATGATTTAAAAACACCGTTAAATGCGTTGATCACTATCCCGGAGCTTTTGCTTCTGGAAGACAACATCGCCCCAAGCCACCGGGAGATGTTGAAAATGATCTCCATGGCCGAATTCCGGGTAATGGATATTATAAATTCATCCATTGACCTGTACAAAATGGAAAAAAGAAATATCGTCTGCGCCCGATTGCCGTTGATCTGGTCAAAATTTTTAGACAAATCAAAGGCGAAATTTTTCACCTTATGGGAGAAAAAGATATTGCACTTAAGATGATGCTCGCCGGACTACCGGCAGGAGAAGACGACACGTTCATGGTCTATGGTGAGCAGATGCTTTTTTATTCAATGTTCACAAGTTTAGTCAAAAATGCGGTCGAAGCCTCTCCTGTTGGAAACTGCGTCACTGTGGATATGAAGATTAAAGGGGAAACACCGATTGTCATGATTAACAACCAGGGGGGAATCCCCGAAGCGATCAAAACAACTTTTTTTGATAAATATGTAACCCACGGCAAATCTGACGGAACCGGATTAGGAACCTATTCGGCCAGACTGATCGCACAAACTTTGGGTGGACGATTATCCTTCCGCTCCATTAAAGAAGAGGGTACCACCCTGATGCTGGAACTTCGTGACAACTTAAAAAAAGAAAATGAGGAAGAGGCTTTTGATCTCTTTTTTGACGAAAGCCCCCTTCAAATAAAAAAACTGGCCCCTAAGCGGGGAATGCAAATCATGGTTCTGGATGATTATGCCATCATGCGGGGCACGATTATTGGTATTTTACGACAGATGGGATTCAAAAACTTCATTCGGGCAGAGGATGGCGTGGAAGGAATCAGACAATTGCAGACGAATTCCGTGGACCTGATCATCTCAGATCTCAACATGCCTGGGGTCAACGGACTGGAATTACTTAAACATGTTAAACAATCCAAAACGCTCAAGCATATTCCATTTATCATGATTTCAGGAGGGGCAAAACAATCACAAGTGGCACAGGCTGTCGAATTGGGTGTTGACGGTTTTCTGATCAAACCGTTTTCAGCGGATACCCTGATGAAAAAACTGGCCGGCGTTATAGATTGATAAAGGCCTATCCTGTTAACGAAATCTATCTATCAGCAATTTTTAATTGTGCAATTGGCTTAGTTAAAATAAACTAATATATTATTACAGTTTCATTGGGGAACAAACCATGGCAAAAAGCGCTGATCAACCTACGATTTTAATTGTGGATGATGTCCCGGACAACATTACGGTCCTGACCAATATACTGGCCGACTACAACCTGAAAGCAGCAAACAGCGGAGCCAAAGCCCTGGAAATCGCATCGCGTTTCAGACCGGATATTATTCTGCTGGACATCATGATGCCGGATATGGACGGCTATGCAGTCTGCATGCACCTCAAGCGGGATCTTCATACCAAAAATATCCCTGTCATATTTGTGACTGCAATGGATGAAGTGACCGATGAAGCCCGGGGATTTGAATTAGGCGCTGTTGATTATATCACAAAACCCGTCAACCCGCCGGTTGTCCTGGCAAGGGTAAAAACGCACTTGAAATTGTATGACCAGAACAAGGCACTGGAATATCTGGTTCATGAACGGACAAAAGAGCTGAACCAAAGCAGGCTTGAAATTATTCGCCGATTAGGCCTTGCGGCAGAATACAAAGATAATGAAACGGGTATGCATGTCATTCGTATGAGTTATTACTGCAAGGTCATGGCAGCGGCCATGGGTATGAGCAACAAAGAAGTTGAGTTGATATTAAACGCATCTCCCATGCACGATATCGGCAAAATCGGCATTCCGGACAATATCCTGGGCAAGCCGGGAAAGCTGGATGCCCAGGAACGAGCGATCATGGAGCAGCACACGGAAATCGGCGCCCGGATCATAGGCGAACATGATAATCCGCTTTTGGATATGGCACGGACAGTGGCGTTGACCCACCACGAAAAATGGGACGGAACGGGCTATCCCCGGGGCATTAAGAACGAGAAGATTCCCCTTGTAGGACGCATCGTCGCTGTCGCGGATGTATTTGATGCACTTGTCAGCAAACGGCCCTATAAAAAAGCGTGGCCCTTTGAAAAGGCTGTGGCCGTGATTAAAGAAGAATCAGGGAAACATTTTGATCCCGAGGTCGTGGACGTGTTTATTACGCATTTAGATGAAATCATCGAACTTGCCAAGTTAAATGCCGATCCCGATTAAAAAACGGGGAGGATCGTGAAGCTACGTAACTTTTCCATATTGTTTATTCTTATCATTATATCCTTTTTCATTCTTTTTCAACTGCTTGCCTCGGAGTTTATCGTCAAAAAAGGATTCCAAACATTTGAGGATGAACATACACTATTGCAGGTAAATGCTGCCAGGCGCGCATTGAACCTGAAACTTGCGAATCTGGACAAACTGTTGATCGACTGGTCCAACTGGGATGATTCGTATGATTTCATACAAACGCCAACCCCGGGATATGTCCAATCCAACCTTCCCATTGATACATTCCGTGACCAAGCCCTGATGTGTGTGGTGTTTCAAAATATAAAAAGGGATGTCATTTACCTGCAAGCCGTTAATCAAGAAGGACAATTTGACAAAACCCTTGCCGATAAAATTTTTCGGCAGATCTCAATGAAATACCCATCTATGGCGAAAAGCCTGGACACACAAAAAGGCATGTTCACGTTTGAAACCGGTGAACTGGTAATGATCGCCCAAAGACCGGTCTTAACCAGCAACGCATCCGGGCCTCCCATGGGCACCATCATGTTTGTCCGTGTTGTATCCCAGGCAATATTAGACGAAATCTCCTCATTGCTGGGTTCAAAAATTTCCCTCCTACCGTTGAATGAAAAAAGGGATATATGGGCCAAGACTATAAAAACCAACGTGTATATTGCACATAAAGACGCACAAAATTGTGAAGGATTTTGGGCCATCTTAGATATCAAAGGCACCCCTTCAATGTTGATGAAGGTCGTTACAAATCCAACATTTGCCCAACAAGGTCAAAACATAACAAATCTCTTTTTTTCAATTTTTATCGCTGCAATTTTACTGTTCAGTCTTTTGGGCTATTTTGTACTCCACAAAAAAGTCCTGAAACGTCTGGAATTGCTCATGCAGCAAATTTCCCAACAGGAAGACAGCCCCCAAAAAGCGTCCCCCATCTTTATCAAAGGCAATGATGAGATTCATGACTTAAGTGTTTGCATCAACGGCATGGTTGAGCGGATTAACCGATCAAAACAAGCAATTTTCGACAAATCTGAAGAGGTGAGAAGAAACGAAAAATTTCTCAATCAGTTGTTCAACTCCATAGAGGCGGGAGCGATATTGATTGACCCGGAAACCAAGATTATTGTTGACATCAATCAATTTGCCCAAAAGCTTACAGGGTATTCAAAAAATGAAGTCGTGGGCCATATGTGCCACAAACTGACCTGCCCGTCCGATGTGAACAATTGTCCTCTATTGGATTTGAAACAATCCAAAGACATGTCAAAACGAAAGCTCTTACTTAAAGACGGCTCAATTATCTCGGTTATGAAGTCTGCCGTGTTTATAACTAAAGGTACCCGAATGCTGCTGCTTGAAACATTTGTAGACATCTCCGAGGCTGAGCATGCCAGGCAGGAACTTGAAAAGGCCAAAAAAGAGCTGGAGGATAAAGTTAAAGCGCGTACAGCCTACCTGCGCGGAATTATTGACACCGCCTTTAACGGCATCATCGTTATTGACGGCCGGGGTTTCATCAATGAATTCAGCCCGGCGGCTCAAAAGATATTCGGGTACACCAAAGAAGAAATTTTAGGTAAAAGCATTAACATACTCATGCCCGAACCTTACAAAAGCGAGCATGATACGTATCTTCGCAACTACCTTGAAACAGGTATTGCCAAAATTATCGGCAAACAGACCGTGGTACCGGCACTGAGAAAGGATGGATCGCAATTTCTCATGGAAGTTGCCCTCGATACCGACGTTGTCAATGGCGAACCGATATTTGTCGCCGTGATGAGTGATGTAACCGAACGTATCAAAGTGGAGGAAGCTGTTGCCAAAGAGCAGAAACGGCTCAAAAACATATTAGCCACCAGCCCTGTTGGTGTGGTTATCACCGTTGATGGTATTGTGAAATTCAGCAACCCAAGCATAGCTCAAATGGGCTTCGAATTTGGTCAAACGGCCCAGGACGTTTATGTTGATCGCCAAAGCAGAAGACATCTGATTGATATACTTAATAAGGAGGGCGTGGTATTAAATTTCGAAACGCAGTTCCGCAATAAAAAGGGACAAGTCATCGATGTCCTGATATTCGCACACCACTATGATGATGAAGGCAGCCAGGCCATTTTAGGATGGATCATTGATATCACCCATCGCAAAGCCATGGAAAACGAAATCCGGGAAAGCCAGACCAGATTCCAGCGGCTGGTAGAAGAACTCGGGGGCAGGTTTGTCGTATTCAGCCACAAACCGGACGGTGAAATATTATTTATGAGTGAAGGGGCAAGTTCCGTATTCGGTTTAAGCAGGGAGCATGTCCAGGGGCAACGATGGCAGGATGTCATCAACTGGCTGCCCGGTGAAAGAAAAAAAGCCAAAGATGCCTTCAGAGCTTTTTTGCAAAACGACTCTACATCCCACGAAGTTGAGCTTTCTTTCCGACATACGGACGGCAGCAAGCGAATATTATTTGTTTCCGAACATGCCGTTCTGGATGCCGACGGTCGACTGGTAACCATTGACGGCATCATGGAAGACATCACCGCCCGTAAAGAAACGGAAAAGGTACTGGCGCAAGCCAAAGAGGCGGCGGAAGAGGCCACCCGGGCAAAGTCAGATTTTCTGGCCAATATGTCCCATGAGATCCGAACGCCCATGAATGCGATTATTGGTCTGTCATACCTGGCCCTGCAAGGAGACCTTAACGAAAAACAACGCGGCTATATCGATAAGGTACACCACTCGGCAGACTACCTTTTAGGCATTCTCAATGATATTCTGGATTTTTCCAAAATTGAGGCCGGCAAACTGAATATGGAACATACCAACTTTTTCCTGGAAGACGTATTTGACCATATTGCCGACGTAGTGGGGTTAAAAGCCCAGGAAGCAGGCCTTCAGCTGATGTTTGATCTGCCCTGCACCCTGCCCACAGCGCTTGTGGGAGACCCGCTTCGGCTTGGCCAGGTTCTGGTCAACCTTGGGAACAACGCCGTAAAATTTACACCCAAGGGGGAAGTTGTTATCTGCGTCAGCGTTTCAAAAGAGAATGAAAAAACCGTTACCTTCCGATTTGCCATACGCGATACCGGCATCGGCATGACTGAAAAGCAGCAGAACAAACTTTTCCAGCATTTCAGCCAGGCAGATACGTCCATTACCCGGAAATACGGTGGAGCCGGACTGGGGCTGGCCATTTCAAAAAAATTAACAGAAATGATGGGTGGCAGGATATGGGTGGAAAGCGTGCCCAAGACGGGCAGTACATTTTTCTTTACCGCCTGTTTTGAAAAACAGCCCCAAGCCGATCAACGGTTCTGTCCTATAAAAAAAGCAGCGCCATTGCATATCCTGGTGGCGGACGGCAACGCCACGGCGCGGTCGATTTTTTTTGAAATGCTGACAGGCTTTGGTTTCACCGTTGATTTGGCGGAGTCACCGGAAGCCGCTTACCAATTTTTAAAACAGCAAAATAACAACCGGCCTTACGATATAGCGGTTATAGACTACGGCTTTGCCACTACCAGCGGCATCGAAATCGCGCGCACCATGCAGGAGAATGCAGCCAGTATACACGCACCCTTGGTTATACTGCTATCAGCCTACAACAATGTGAATCTGATGCATGAGGCCAAGGATGTGGGTATTATAAAAACCGTTTTGAACAAACCCGTCATGCCCTCCACCATGTTCGACACCATCATACAAATAAAAGAAGGGAAAGTTCGCAGGGAAAGCCGATTGATGCGCCGGCAGCACGAGATAATTGAGACAACAGCCAGACTGAACACTGCCAGGGTACTGATCGTGGAGGACAATGATATCAATCAGGATGTGGCTGCAGACTTACTGACCAATCATGGCATCGATTTCAAAATTGCCGAAAACGGGCAAATCGCGTTGGAAATGCTTGAAAAAGATCATTTTGACGGAATACTCATGGACTGCCAGATGCCGGTGATGGATGGTTACACCGCCACCAGAAAAATCAGGGAAGACAAACGCTTCAAAGATCTTCCCATCATTGCCATGACCGCCAACGTCATGGCAGGAGACCGGGAAAAAACAATGGCTGCCGGCATGAATGATCACATCGGCAAGCCAATTCGGGTTCAAGAACTTTTCAAAGCGCTGGATAAATGGATCAAACCAGCCATGTCAATGCAGCCGGCACCGCCAAAGGCAACGGAAAAAAACTTAGGCAACATCCCGGGAATAGACATCACGGCAGGCATGGAGACCGTCCAAGGCAATCAGGAACTCTATGTGAACCTATTACGCAAATTTTACCATCGTTACCATGACTTTGAAAAACAGTTTAATGCGGCCCGACAGGAAGAAGATGAAAAGGCGCCCATGAGACATGCGCACACACTTAAAGGTGCAGCGGCCAATATCGGAGCCCATGGAATAAAGGAAAAAGCTGAGGTCCTTGAATCGGCCTGCAAAACTCATCATCCCGAGCAAGAAATTGACCAATTGCTTCACGACATCGTACAAGCGCTTTCCCCGATTATGCATAAAATAGCTATGTTTACAGAACCCTCCATCGCTCCCACTGTCGATGAAACGTCCACCACGGATTCTCCCATCCCGGAAAAGACCGTTCATGCCATTGAGAAGTTGCAATTGATGATTGCTGAATCCGACATCGGGGCGTTACAATTAGTCGCTGATGTGCAAAAAATGCCGGGGATAGAACAATATGCAAAAAGAATGAATGCCGTTGCCGGCGCACTGGATAACTACGATTTTGATCTAGCAAAAAAGCATATATACAACTTTGATGAATCCGGTGATTCCGGGCTTAAAAGCCCTTAAAACAGATGGATCCTTGAGGTTTATCAATGCGGTTTCAAGCAGGCTGACAATGCACTGTATAGGTCAAAGCGCACTGGTCGAAACCGTGTATGCAGCATGACATGTGACTCACAGACTGCCAAATGCCTCTAATTTACGACTACACCGTAACCCCAATAATCCGTGATTCCAAAAAATAAAGCCCCCCACAGTCAAGCCCATCCGGATTCACTGCACCGACACAGACGATATGCCGATCGCACCGGAACCTCCATCTGTACAATGTATAGGAAATCCATCCGGCGTCCTTAATCATCTTTGTACTTTTCACGGATTTTAAGTATTTCGTCCTGAATGGAAAAAAAAGCGTCCATAACTTCCGGATCGAACTGACGCCCCCGGTTTTCTTCAATGATCCGGAAAGAATCATCCAGGGAAAAAGGTTCTTTATAAGGACGTTTTGTTGTCAGTGCGTCAAAAACATCCGCCACAGCGACGATTCTTCCCTCAAGTGGTATTTCCCTTTCTTTAAGTCCGCTTGGGTATCCCCTCCCATTCCACCATTCATGATGCGTCAGAGCGATGACCTCGCCTAACCTGATATATTCCGTTTTCGAATTTTCCAAAATTTTTGCACCGATCAAAGTATGCTGCTTCATGATATTAAACTCATCAGCCGTCAGCGCCCCGGGTTTGAGAAGGATACTGTCCGGAATACCAATTTTTCCCACATCATGCATGGGAGCGGCATAAAGGATAGATTCCACGATTTTTTCAGACAGCCCCATTTTGCCTGCAATGGCTGCGGAGTAGTTACCCATGCGATAGATATGGGACCCAGTGTCTTCATCCCTGTATTCAGCGGCCTTTGAAAGAATATGAATCGTCTCAAGAGAGCTCTCCTTGATTCGTAAAAAGGCATTTTTCAGTTGCTGTGTCCTTTGGGCCACTTTTTCTTCCAATATTCGATTCTGATCGTAAAGAGCCATGTGGGTTTTTATCCGCTGCCGGACGATGGGCGGACTGACCGGCTTGATGATGTAATCCACACACCCCAGGGCAAACCCTTTTTCCTCCTCCTTGACGCTGGAAAGCGCGGTAACAAAAATGACCGGTATTTGCCGTGTGACCGGATCTTTCTTCAATCGGCGACAAACTTCATAGCCGTCTATGCCGGGCATCTGAATATCCAGAAGGATAAGATCCGGCGCATCGCCATCCGCCACAATACGTAGCGCCTTTTCACCACTGATGGCGATTTTAAGCCGGTAATCCTTGCGCAAAATACCTGCCAGGACATCGATATTTTCCAGACTGTCTTCGACGATCAAAATTGTCCGCTTACTGACCGGATCTTCCATGCGAGTCCCTTTCCATCACAGACAAAACCTCATAATAGGCTGAAAGTGCTCCTTCAAAATCGTATTGCTGCAACTGTTTTTCCACCTTATCCACCGCCCCCATAACCGAAGTGCCTTTCAAAGCGGTTTTAATTTCATCCAATTTCCCCATCGCCTCAAGATCGCTCTCCATCAAGTATGCCTCGAACGATTTCAACAGGGGCAACACGGTGTCGACATCAATGGGAGAAGTTACCACCTCTGCCGTATCGATAAAAGAATCTTCCAATCGGTCGCCGATAGCAGACAACACCTGCGACATCCCCGATGACACCCTCTCCAGATGACTGTCGAGTTGTTCAGCCCCATCTTTTAAGGCGGCCTCCAGGGCAACGATGGCTGCACTGAGCCCCAAAGCGCCGATCATTCCCCCAGATCCTTTCAATTTGTGCACAATACGACCTGCCTCCGCCCTGTCTCCTTTGATCAGCGCCCCATTAAGCTTCTCCATATCGTTGTGATGATTATTGTAGAACGTTAACAGCACCTTTTCGAGAAGCGCCTGATCTCCGCCCACCCTGTCTAATGCGCCCTGCAAGTCCAATCCTATCGCAACGTCCGGCGATTGTTTTTTTTCAACGGCAGAATCCACTTCAAATGTCACGGAAAAGGAAAAGTTGCTCCCTTTTCCGGGGGTGCTTTGCACAACCAGTTTACCCTGCATCAGTTCAACAAGTCGCTTGGTGATGGCCAGCCCCAAACCTGTCCCACCGTAATTTCGGGTATTGGAGGTGTCTGCCTGGGTGAATGCATCAAACAGCGTATCCAACTGGTCGGTGGAAATGCCGATACCTGTATCCCGAACTGAAAAATGAAGCATTACCCTTTGGGGCGTCTGTTTTTCCAGTGAGGCCGTAATGACAACCTGGCCGCTGTCCGTGAACTTTACGGCATTTCCGGCAAGATTGAGCAACACCTGTTTCAGCTTAGGGCCATCTCCCCAAAGTGCTTCAGGTATCTTCGGATCAAGATCGAACAGGACGTTTAATTTCTTTTGCACCGACAATTTAGATAAAACCTGTTTTTTCACCTCGGACATAATCGTACTGAAGTGAAACGCTGCCTTTTTTACAGCCATTTTTCCGGTATCGATGCTGGAATAATCCAATACGGAATTGAGGATAATCATCAGGCCCTCAGCAGCCTCTCGGATCTTTATCAGGTAGCTTTTTTGCTTAGAACTCAATTGCGTATCCAAGGCCAGATGCGACATACCGATAATGTGGTTCATGGGGGTTCTGAACTCATGGCTCATATTGGCCAGAAACCGGCTTTTCGCAAGGCTGGCCGCGGTGGCCTTTTTGGCAAGGTCATTGGCCAGTGCTGTCTGCTTTTTTAAATCCGTAATGTCCACAAATGTCTCCAAAAAGCTTTCCCTGCCCTCATATTCCAGTGGAATGACTGTTTTCAGGATATCGCGTGGTTCACCGTCGGCCGTCAGAAGAACACTCTCGGACCTATCAATGTCCTTGTCCTTATCCGTGACGGGACTTGCCTCCTTTTCATTGGGGCAGGCCGGGTGGTGACAGAACGCTCCAATCAGCTCGCCTACCGTTGTTCCAGCCATACCCGCGGCAAGCGCATTGGCAAATTCGATTGTACGCCGTTTTTTATCAATGATCAAAACACCCGCCTGTATATTCTCAAGTATTTTTGTTATCTTTGCTTCGCTTTTTTTCAGGTTCAACTCGGCGGCAATCCGTTGCCCTAAAATAAAAAGAAAGACGACGATCACCAAAACGATGATCAGCAAAAAGCTTCCAATAACGGCCGCCATTTTTGTTTTCACACCGGCGAGCCATTCATCTTCACCCACGGAAAGAACAACCCCCACTTGCTCGCCGAATATGCTGATGGGGTAGTAGGCGGAGAACACTTGAGTCTTTTCTCCGTTTAAAGAAATTGTATGAATCTGTTGACCTAGATAGTTGTCCGCAATATCGTTAACAATGGGGTTTATGCCTTCCACTCGCCGTTTTGATTCAGAGACGCTGCGCTGCTCCACCAAAAAAATGATAATTCGCCCGTCCTTGTCAACGCACCAGGGCCAGACCTCTCGACCAATATGGCTTTTTCTCAATTCATTGTAAATGATCCGGGGGAAAATCATCCGAAATTCAATGGCCCCGACTTTTTTTCCGTCCTTTCGAATATCACTGAGAAAATAAAGCGTGTCCATTTCCAGACGGCAAACCGTTCCATTAACAACCTCCCGTGGAGAGTGGTTTTCACGAATTTCGGTGAGGGAGAAATAATTGCTTTCGCTGTTGTACAATTCACGGAAAACCGATGAATTGTACACCTGAACAGAGTATAGGATGTTCTGATATTTCGAATAGAACCGCCGCAGCTGGTTCATCAAATCATAATTGGGTATCTCCCGGCTCAACAATTCATAAAATGGAATAGTGGTAAGGGCGTACTGAAAGTCCTCTTCAAATTCGTCGGCAAATCCCTGAAGATTCCGGGCGCTGATCCCCACCTGGTGCGACAGCATTTCGAAAATGTGCTTTTTTCGGACATCAACAATCACATGCACATTGTAACCGGCGACTAAAACCGAAATAAGCACAAATACAAGGGGAATGATCAGGTATTCTTTTTTCAAAGCATTTTTCAAAGTTAATTCAGTCTATGATTCAATTGATAATCTGCAGCAATCGCCAGTCCAGTTCAGGGATCTTCACCGACGTGACATGGAGGGTTTTTCCTTCTTTTTGAAATGTGACGTTAGTTTGGTTTTCTTCAAAAATGCGTTGTACCATCTTCCGCACGTCCCGGGATCTGCTTTTCAAAAGATTGTAGTCTTCGGTTCTGTAGGTATCCGAACGAATGGTTTCCAGGTATTTATGATTTTCCAGGGGTGGCAGGGACAGCAGCACCGTCAAATGCTCCTGAATGGATACGACAGTGGCCGAAGCGTCCAGCAGAACCAAATCCCCATTCGACTTGTCGATGTACCGATCGGTGATGGTATTGATGGTCACATCCAGCCCAGGAACGCCCTCAAGTTTTCCGTCCACATAGACAGGTGCAATGGCGGAAACCATCCACCCTCTTCCCGCAGGATCCACGTAAGGTTCTTTAACCCAGACAGCTTTCTTTTCCGGATTATGATTTTGGTCAGCAAGATAATAGAAGTTATACTTGGGAATATCCATTTTAGGCTCATACTGGGTGATCACGTCAAAAAAGGGATAGATACGGTTGTATGAATTTTTGTCGTTATAATAAGCCTGGACGACTTCGGGATATCTTTGCACGATCTCCATCAGTTGAGTTTCCAGCGGTTCCGTGCCATAAACAATTTTTTTAATCTCCTCGCCGACAGGCACAACCCCCGACACAAAAACAGCACTTTTTCCATCGTCTACCGGCTTGTAAAAAACCCCGTTGTCATGGCGTTTGTATTTGGCCGGTTCAGCCTTGGACGCATTTTGTGCCATGGTTTCGGGTATGTACAGAAGGGACGTAAATTCCGCCAGTTTTAAAACCGCCTCCCGAATCTTATAAAAATCATCATTGATTTGATTTGCGATCTCGATAAGTCCATGGTCATCCGCCGACACATTTTTATCACCAGACGGCCCGCAGGAAAAGCTGAAATTAGGGAATAGAAAACAAGCCGCCAGTACCATCAGGCGTTTAATGAAATGCCAGGTCTCGTCCCGCCTGGACGCGTCGAAGAAATTGACGAATGGATTCATATGATCTCCTTTTGATTATATGTGCCGATGCAAAAAAACATTTATTTTTACAATTCCCAGGGCGGGTTGATCAGACATGTGCCGGTAGGTGTTTTGCCAGCCAGGGCTCAAGCTCGCCCAGGGGCATGGGCCGGGCAAAAACATAGCCCTGAATATCCATGTTGCCCAGCCGATTTAAAATCTCAAGCTGTTTTTCGTCTTCCACACCTTCAGCCACAATACCCATATTCAGTTTATGGGCCATCAGGACAATGGTCTCAACCAGGGCCAGGGCATTGTCATCATCAACAATATCGTCGATAAAGGATTTGTCGATCTTCAAGGTGGTGATGGGCATTTGTTTAAGATAGGCCAAAGAAGAATATCCTGTACCAAAGTCATCAATGGCCGTTGAGATGCCTAACTGAGCCAAATTTTTAAGCCGGATCATGGTGGTGTTTATATCCCGCATTAACAATGATTCGGTGATCTCTATTTTCAGACGGTCTGTGGGGTATGCGGTATCTTGTATGATGCCTGCGGCCATTTTTTCAAATGAGGGATCATCCATCTGCCGGGCAGAAACATTAATGGACAGCATCAAATCCAGTTGGCTTTTTTTCCTGATACGGCAGGTTTGCTCAACCGCCTTTTTAAAAACCTGTCGGCCAATGGGAATGATCAGCCCGGACTCTTCTGCCAGGGGGATAAACCGGCCGGGAGAAACTACGGTTCCATCGGGTTTTATCCAACGAACCAGGGCCTCAAGTCCCACCGGCTTTAACGTCCTGATATTCACCTGGGGTTGAAAATACACCTGGAATTCATCGTTTTCAATGGCCGTACGCATGTTCATTTCCATCTCGATTCGTTGATTAATCTTTTGGGCCATTTTCCGCTCAAACAGATAATATTTGTTCCGGCCTTTGTCTTTAGCATGATACATGGCAAGATCAGCATGGCGCACAAGGGTTTCCGCATCATCGCCATCTTCAGGAAAAACGGAAATACCGATACTGCAGGTGATGTGGAAGGACTTACCGTCAATATGAAAGGGTGCTGAAAATGCGCCCTGAATCCGTTCGACCATGCGAATGATTTCCATCATATTGTCAACGTCCGTGACCATGATGACAAATTCATCTCCGCCGAGCCGGGCAACGGTATCACTGGCCCGGGTGACGTTATCTAACCTTTCCGCTGCCTCTTTTAACAACTCGTCTCCCTGGGCATGCCCTGACGTGTCATTGACGTTTTTAAAATTATCAAGATCAATGAAAATCAACTGAAGCATCTTCGCACCTCGCCTGGCCCTGATTATGGCATGTTCAAGCCGATCTTTGAGCAGGGTCCGGTTGGGAAGACCTGTAAGCGGATCATGGTAGGCCATATATTCGATCTGCTTTTCTTTGGTTTTCATTTCTGAAATATCATGAAAAACGGCCACGTAATTTTTCACCTCTCCATTTTTATCCTGGATGTCGCTGATGCTTAAAAATTCCGGATATGCCTGCCCGGATTTTTTCCGATTCCAAATCTCCCCGGACCAATGGCCTTTCAGCGTCAGGGACTGCCACATGGATTCATAGAAGTCATGACCGTGCCGATTCGATTTTAAAATCCTGGGATTTTGTCCAATGGCTTCTTGCGCGCTGTAGCCGGTAATATCGGTAAATGCCTGATTTACGGCCTGGATCTCTCCGTCAGAATCAGTTATGGTTATCCCCTCATTGGCATGTTCAAATACTTTTTCAAATAGTTGAAGCTTGATCTCCGTCTCTTTACGGATGATATTTTCTGTGATCAAATTTCTTTTATACGTTTCCAGCCGGCTGACAAACTCATTAAAACTGGATTCAAGATCTCCAATTTCGTCTTTTCGCAGGCTCTCCAGCGGCTGTAGCTGCCAATCCTGGCTCATATTGACGTTTAAACGATCGATCAGACTGGTCAGCGGCCGGGTAATAGTGGTGCTGACCGCCAGCGAGACAAGCGCAATAACAAAAATGGACGCTGCCAGGATAACAAAAAAATTCCGACGCATTTCCGAAAGCGGGGCAAAGGCTTTTTCAGGATATGTTGAAGAGGCAATAATCCAATCAAAATCCGGTATGTAGTCAAACACCATCAATTTTTCTTTGACAACCGAATCTTCAGGATTCTTCCAGAAGTAGCTTGCCATCCCCTTTTTCTGTGCAATGATTTTCCGGATCATTTTTTTATTTTCGGGTATTGCATAATCCATTATGTTGCCGGTTAGTTTAGGATGAATGATGATATTGCCCTGGGTGTCCATGACAAAACTATAACCGGTTCCCAATATATCCATTGCCAGCACGCTATCTTTAAAATCTTCCACTGAGACAAGCTGAGAAAAGTCGGCTTTATAAGATGATGCAGAGATAATCCAATCCCAGGGCTCAAAATAGGTCATGTGCAGTGCTTTGGCGCGTTTTTCAGTGTCCTCCGGATTTTTCCACCAGTATTCAAGATACCCGTTTTTCTGTACTATCTGTGTCTGGATAAACCCGAACTTAACAAAATTCTGTCCTTTGACATCTTGATTGGGGTGAATTTTCACCTCTCCTGCGCTGTCGACGACATATATATATCCGGCCTGACCGATTTTTTGATTCAGCAACAGAGCTGTGGCCTGTTTTTTTGCCTCTTTTTCGGATATCCGATGATTCAGGAAATCCTTGTAGATGTGCTCAATAATCTCCAGATTTTTTTCGGCAATGGTGCGCAGGCGAATTTTGATGGAAACTGTTACGGCAGTTTCCATCAGATCTGTGATCGCGTGGTTGGAAAGTATCAATGCGTTCTTTATCTGATGTTCAAGATGTCTTTTCACATGAATATAATAGATCGTAAAACTGCATGAAAAAACAACTGTGGCCACCAGCGAATAGATGAAAAAAAGCTTGAATTGTATGGATAGACGTTTTGGCATATTGAAGCTTTAAATTTACTGGTTTTGATTTGTAACCGGGTAATATATTAAAAAGTGTATTTCAAAATGTCTGTGAAATCAAGGCGATGTTTTATTGAAGTGGTGCTGAGAAAAATATACCGCTTTGTAATCAGATTGGTAATTCTTCTGGCCAGCCACTTCCCTATCACCAGGATCAACAGTGCGGCAATGATCTTTACAGAGTATGTGGTCAACCAGTTGGTCACCATCTCTATATACTTCTCAACATTGATTTGCTTTAACCACGCCATTGTGTCTCCTCCTAAAATTTTCTTTGATTGCATAAAAACATTTTCCGATTTTGCCTTTTTACCGACAATGGAATTACCTATACATAAGTAAAAAGGTCGTCAAACAAAACAGCAGGCCATAGTCAATTTCCCTATTCGTCAGAATGGATAGCATTTTGTAATTCGGCTGAAAATCAGATATAATTACGGGTTGATTATAGGATGGCGGCTTTACTGAAGCCCTGTAAGATACCAATAGTGAGGATAGGCATGTCTAAATATGGGCTTGATCATAACACCGGCCACAACGTAGGTTGGGTTGAACGAAGTGAAACCCAACAACTTATCGGTGTTGGGTTTCGTTCCTCAACCCAACTTACCGGCAATTCGTATGGCCTAAAATATGACCAAGGCCCTAAATATTTGGTCAGACTTAAACTAATTATTATACTTATGGGCATTATTTATTTCTTCTTGTCTCCTTGTGCCGAAGGTGCCCCTGTGCTTAGGCTTGCCACAGATCCCTGGCCACCCTATTCCTTGGGACAAAAAGGAAGCGCGTTGGAAAGCGGGTATGCGTTCGAGATCGGCACAGAGGTGAGCAAGCGCCTCCATTGCACATTAAAGGCGGATCTTCTTCCATGGAAGCGGGTGCTGGCATGCATGAAAAACGGCACTTACGACATTACCTTTCCCATTCAAAGCAAGCCGTCAAGAGAAGCTTTCATAATTTTTACGCATGTCATTCTAGAAGACAGGGTTTTTGTATGGCATCTGAAAAATCGAAAGGACAGTCTATCCGGGTGGAAAACCATTGATGATCTCAAACCCTATACCATCGGTATTATTTCAGGCTATACCTACCGGGACAAGATGGACCAGGCAATTGAAAACGGCTTTATAAAAACGGAAAAAGCCAACTCGGCTGAATGCAACTTCAAAAAACTTTTAGGAAAACGGTTTGATGGATTTCTGGAAAGCGAATCCGTTGTAATGAGCTTTTTCCAAAAGTATCCTGAATACAGAAACCAGATCATTCATGCCCCCCAAGTTGTATCCAAGGATGTTTTCAGAATCGGAATCTCAAAAAACTCACCGTTTGCCCAGAGAGTTTCGGAAATCAACCGGATAATTTACGAAATGAAAAAGGATGGGACCATTGACCGAATTCTGACAATGGCAGAATAGAGGACCAAAGCCCTAAAATGAAATAGAAGATACAAAATTAAGGCTTAAAGAATCAATTCAGATTTGACCTGTATCTGACACAGTTCCTGCCACCCTCCTCCTTTGCCTCGTAAAGACTGATATCCGCCATTTCAACAAAATCTTTTTCAGTTAAATCCGGGTTTGGTATAACAACAGCAACCCCAAGGCTGATGGTGACATGATCACAAATTTTTGAAGATTCATGGGGGATATAAAGCGTCTCAACCTGTGAACGGATGTTTTCTGCCATTTGCAAGGCACCATATAGTCCGGTTTCCGGTAGAATGGCTGCAAATTCTTCACCGCCATACCGGGCCGCCATATCTCTGGGCCTTCGCATGCAACCCTCAATTGCCTGGGCAATGCGCTTAAGACAATCATCTCCTTTCCGATGCCCATACGTATCATTATAAAACTTAAAATGATCGACATCGCAAAGAATCAGGGAAAATTCTTTTTTTATCCGTTTATGGGCAAACCACTCCCGGCTCAAGTAGTCATCAAACCTTCTTCGATTGGCAAGCCCTGTTAGCCCATCTTGATTGGAAATCAGAATCAATTTTTCGTTGGCCATCTCCAGGGCTTTTTGAATTTTCTGCCTCTTTTGAACCTCAAGGGTCAGCGCCTTATTTTTTCCCTGCAGTTCCTTTGTGCGCTCAGCAACTTTTAACGCAAGGGTTTTGGAATATTCATCAATTTTCTCATTGGCTTTTTGCAACTCTTCAATTCTCATTTCCAAAGCAAACTCCCTGCCCTCGATTTTTACCAGCATTAAACCGATACTCTCGCTTAACTGGGCAATCAAGGGGTGTTTTTCTTCCTTGGTCAATTCAAACAGGGCATCCACATCTGCTTTATCATAGTTTCCATAGGCAATAGCGCTGCACAACTCAATAAGTGTTTTGAGATTGGTCAGATCGTCATTACGTTTCATAAATATCCCCGTCAATGATTACAATCGGAAGTACTTGGAAAATCGAATATTATTCAAGTAAAATGAGCCAAAATTAAGACCTTTGTCAAGGATAAATAAAAAATGAGATCATCCAGTGGACGATAAATGATATTCAATGAAGCCAAGGATCTTTTTGTGAACACCAATGAATCCATCTAACCAATATTTTGCCCATGACATCGACTATAAAAACACACCGGGATAAGTAAACAAGTGATTCCCGGCGTTTCAAGGTGGACACAATGTTGGTGGTCGCGCATCAATCTTTTTTATCGATACTTTTTACCAACTTCAATCGCATTTTGAGATACAGAAATTATGAAATTTTTGAAACAATGTCAATCAGACGAAACGGCTTTAAAATAAGGCGTTTCGGTTAGTAATCAGGGAAACCCTTAAGAAAGATACTTCTTAAAAAATGCACATATTTTTCTCACTAAAAAAACTCCCAAAAAAGCTGTAAATATTGACAGTAAAGGCGATCAAGGAACTTTTTTATTGGCACAAAATTTGCTCTAAAATTTTAGATAAATCATTTACTATATTATGCATTAGTTAGGTAGGGTCATGATCAAAATAAAATTGCCCACCTGCTTGTCGTTTAAGCCACCTTAAGCGTTATGCTAAGAAAATAGACATTTTCCTATATCTTTCTTAGTACGGCCTTAGTAATAGCTTAAAATTCGGCCTATTTTTGGTCTGTTTAATTTTTGACCATAGGCCTGAAGCAATTGGCAGTAATGGGTAAAAACACGTTCAAAAATAGGTTTTCAATAACGGCCATGGGCGCCCTGACATATCATCTGCCAGGCTCAGCCCACAACAAAACAGGAACGCAATTAAACAAATTATTTTAACTTTTATTTAAAAGCCTGCAGATCACAACCAGGCAAGGAGTTACTTGATGAAACAATCAAAAAAAATAGGATGGGTATCGGCTCTTTTCGTATTAATGGCTTCACTGCATCCAGGTATTGTGGGGGCATACGATTCAACAACACTTTCCTTTCCGGGGGATGGTTATGTGGGCGTTTGCTTGCATGATCAAATACCGGAATTCCTGGCGCAGGCAATTTATAAAATTACGGGGCAGACTGAAATGACCCATTGCTGGGTCACAGCAACAGTGAATGGGGTCCATGGCGTTATCCATTCAGACGGCTTAAGGGGCGTCCATTTTCTTAGTTGGCCCGAATTGTTAAATCTTTGTAAAGACGAGTCCATCCGGTTATTTAGGCCGAATAAAACGGCCATCGGATTTGCAGAAATACATGAACTCGGTATTAACTTATACGGCCTACCCCCGATTTTCAGACAGTTGATAGCTTTGCGTCTGGGAAATCTCATGATAAACAGCTGGCTACAAAAAATGCTTGCCTATCGCGGGGTGCCATATGATTTAGGTTTCCAGCCCGAGGATAATGATATTTACTGCTCTGAGCTGATGGCCCATGGATGGAATAACACAGGAGCTGCTTTTGAACTGTTTCCATCGCAAAAAGCCGATACCCTGGACGGCTGGGGTGAATGGAGTGAGGTGATTAAGGCGCTGTTGGGCTCCTTAGGATATACCATTACTGAAAATACGGACGTTTACGATTTAACATATATCTTGAGCGAGGAAATCAGTCCCTATTTTACAGAAATAAGCGTTAATTAAGCTGATAAAAAATGTCGTTTTCCTTTTAAAACATTTAAATTTATGGTGAGATATGAAATATATACGGTCCGGATATAGACACAACATATTGAGTCTGTGTCCGGACCAGTCTTTGGCAGGAACAAAACAAAGCAGTTTACCCCATGACAGGATGCCGTCCGGCTGGCTCAATTGTATAGGTGGATCTTATGACAGATGGCGTTAGACAAAAGGTACTTGCAGAACTTTTAGGGCTGCTCAGCCTGGAAAAAATTGAAGAAGACATTTTCCGGGGCCAAAGCCAGGATTTGGGATACGGCGCTGTATTCGGCGGCCAGGTTCTGGGCCAGGCGTTGTCTGCAGCGTCCCGTACAGTACCGGATCCTCTTTGTGCCCACAGCCTGCACGGCTATTTTCTTAGAGCCGGAGATGCCGCCTGCGCAATTGTTTATATGGTGGAGCGTACCCGGGACGGCCACTCGTTCAGCACCCGGCGAGTCAAGGCGGTACAAAAGGGCAGGACCATCTTTTCCATGTCAGCCTCATTTCACAAACTTGAAGACGGATTTGAACACCAGGACCCCATGCCCGAGGTTAAAGGTCCTGAGGGCGTGGAAAGTGATTACGATAAAATATTACGCTATGCAGACAAGATCCCCAAAGATATTGCAAAAAAACTATTGTACCCCAATCCCATTGAACTGCGGGCCATCAATCCGGTGAACCCATTTCATCCCGTTCCCATGCCGCCGGACAAATATGTCTGGTTCAGGGCCACAGGCCCATTACCTGACGACGCTGCAACCCACAGGTATATACTGGCCTATGCATCGGATTTTCACCTGGTCCCCACAGCCCTTTATCCCCATGGAAAGACCTTCTGGTCCCCGGATATGCAGGTGGCAAGCCTGGATCATGCCATCTGGTTCCACAGGGACTTCAGGATGGATGATTGGCTGCTCCACGTAATTCACAGCCCCAACGCCGCCATGGGCCGGGGACTTAACCGTGGTTCCATCTATACCCGGGAAGGCAAGCTTGTGGCCAGCGTAGCCCAGGAAGGGCTGATCAGACAATTGAATAAAAGCTGATAGCTCACAGGAGATAGCCGTCAGCTATAAGCTATCACTCACCGCTTTCCTGCGATCAAACCGGCTCGAATTGTGCGTATCAAGTTCGCAAGCATCAGCAAAATAACGATCCAGAACACCATCCAGGCAGCTGTATCAAATTGCGCCCCCCCTGCAATGGCGGCATACACATAGGGCAACAGGGTATTAATCAAGACGAGGACTCCCCAGAATAGGACCTTTGGCCACGCCATGATCCGGCCACCCAGGGAATTGACCAGGCGGGCACATCCCATAATAAACCCGGGGACGGTGATCATATCAAGAAACAGAAAAACCAGAGGATCAATCCCCCGGCTTTCCAGAAGGTCTTTGAATACCAAATATTTTACAATATCGTAGCACCACAGAAAACACATCCCCCCGCATTCATGGAGCCTTCTGATTTTCATGGTGAATTAGATATTCTCTTTGACTACATGAAAGGAAATCTTCGATGCAGTAACACTACTTCGGCCCGAATGAAGAAGGGAGACAATCCAGACAGCCTGAAAAAAAAGAATCATGCCCGGATGCCACAGCGCCTTAAATCCTTGATCCAGGGAAAGGGCCACCTCGGGGTCTGGAAAAAAGACCAGCAGCACAATGGTATAAACAATGGCGGCCAGGGCCATGATCTGGTACATGGAAAATTTGCGTTCCCCTCTGAAATCCGCCCGGAAAAATTCAGATACTACCCGCCAGATTTGGGTCACCATCAGAGTCTCCACAAGGGCGGCTCCGGCAAAGCCATGGAGGAACAGTAAGGTGCCGGCAAGGCCGGATACGGCATAAATCACGGCCGTAATGATCTGGATGGGAATCAACGCTTCACCAGCCAGCCCCGACGCATAGGACACCTTTTTAGTTTCCCCGGTAAAGACCACATTAAAACGTTCAAACAGGTTGCGGATTCGGTCGGAACACTGACTTAACGGCTTGCCATAACAACAGCCAAAACTAAGACACGCAAGGCGTCCTAAAGATTCCCCAAAGGTATATCCAATGCTTAAAACAGCCATTATCACAGCAATGGGCACATGAAATTTAAAAATCGCACCCAAGGTAGCATTTACCAGCATGATGATCCAGGGAGCGGTCACCACACCGGCAAACACGGCACCTCCGATAGTCAGCGTGGCTTTTTTCTTTTCAACAATCCGGGCAACAACCTTAGAGGCCGGAATCGTCACACCCAGCAAGAGAACCGTCAACAGCACTAAAACAGAAAGGGGAATCCCGGCCGATCCAGCCAGAATCACAACCATAATCACGCCAAAGGTGTACGCATTGGCAGACAAAAGCCCGTACCAGGTCAGATTCATACCCCGCCACTGGTCGTGGTCCGTTTTCTCCAAAGGAAATGCCGCCACCATCTGCCACTTTTCTTTGGGTAGCGTTTTAAATCCCCAACTCAGTACAATGCCGATCAACACCCCCAGTCCAACAACAAAAAAAACAGCTGCCATTACTCATCTCCTATTCTGCACAAGCACACGCATGCCCGATACCTGAACGAACCGTCACTTCAGTCTCCACAAGTGCCCTGCCAAACCCTTCGCTGAAACGGCTGCTCACGTCGGTGCGCATCTGGTTTTCCACCAAATCCTTGGAAAAACATACGCGCTGTTTTTGAAATATAACAATAGTTGTGGAAGACCCCGGACGGTACAGGCTTTTGGGGCACCCTTTTTCCATGAAAAGTCCGGGTTCCACAGCCTGGGGATTCTCATACCCCTTTTTACTATAGCATTGAACAATTTTACCGATCATCATGGCCACCACTTCCACCATGCACACAAGTCCGCATCTGGTCCCCCCGGGCACATCCGTATCAATGATGGTGACCACCCGCCGGTTTTTGGAGTAAGGCGTTACCTCCCGGACCACGGCCCCAGGATTGCAGGAATGAAAATGGCCGTCTATCTCATAAAGATCGATTACCGTGCCTGCCACGGGCGTATGGTTATAATGATATTTATCCGGGGTGAGCCGGGTCACAACAAAACGACCATGGTCAAAGGCCCTAAGCCATTGGGGTTTATCCGGGCTGATAAGCTCACAGAAATCAAAAAATTTGCCCTTGATAAACAAGGCTGAACTTTTTGAAAAGGCCCCCACCAGAAGACGGGAATCTGCCGGAGAGACTACGGCAGAAACGTCTTCCGGCATGGGGCGAAGCTGTTCATACCGGATCTTGCGCTCAAAAATCTTTCGCAGGGTATCCAATTTTCCAGGATCTCCTGCCACTTCGCTTAAATCAATGCCGTGGTCAGCCAAAAAGCGCGGCACATCAGTCGGCGGGGTGAAAAAAGGCAGATCATAGGACACAGCCCCGATCAGACTGGACATCCGGGCTGAAATCATCAGACGGAATAGAAAGAAAGAATTTTCACGAATTGAGGAATAGATAGCGCTGATGACGGGATCTGCCTTGAGATTCTCTGTTTTCACCTGCCGGGTTTTACGGTCTATATATTGATGTTTCATAGTGCCGGCATTATGACCGCACTTTGTTTTAAACGTGTTAATTTACGACTAAAAAAATATGTGTAATATATGAGAAATTCTTAAGCATTATGCCAACTTTTCATATCCCGACTGATCACCAGAACCATCAAATAAATAAACTTCTTAAGCGTTTCGGGTGCACAGGTTTCATCGATAAAATCCTGACGCATGGATTTTAAAAACTTGAGCATGTCCTGGCTACCCAGAATTTGGCCCAGAGCCTGGCCGCTTGATGGATCACGGTATCTTGCCCACAGATCTATCTGCTCAAAGGCCGTTCCGAGCAGGTCAAATCCCTGTCTGACATGGGCTTTTCTCAGGGTCTGGCCGTAATATTGTTCTGCGTTTGCATTAAACTGCCGGCCCGGCATGGACATAGGCTTATGCTTTCCGGAACCATCAAGAATCCCCTGGGTGATCCGGCCCCATGCGGCATGGGTTTTGGGCGCATTGACCCGATTGTCAAGATCATCAAGAATGGATTCGCAATTCAAGGCTGATATCAAATCCGGTGCTTCGGTTTGGATCAGGGAAATCAGGGCCCGCTGGTATTCGTGGACCAGCACCCGGGTGTAGCCTGCATACCTGCGGCTGTGACGGGTTTTTGCCGTATTTTTCAAAATTTTAGCCAGAAACTGATTCCGGGTCCGGGTTTTAACAAAAAACGTCGGCACACCAATGGCCGTGCAAAAGAATATCTGGCGGCGCTCGCTTTCAACATCAGGGGTGTCGGGGATCATGGCATGATTCACCTGTCGGGAATAGATATACTTCTGGGCCAGCGCAGTGATCAGCACCTGCAGGTCGGCAGCCTTTCCCATATCCCTGACAACATCTTCAAACACGCTGAAATACCGGTGCTCAAATCCAGAATAGCCCATCTGGTAATATTTGCGCAAACGGACCAGCTGATACAAAGCCATACGCCCGTCAAACACACCCATTTCGGTCAAATCTTTTTTAAGATCCGCTTCACTTTCTAAACTGCCGTTCAACGCCGGGCTCTGGAAGGTACTCATCACCGAGGTAAAATAGTCAATGAGCCGGCCATCGGGAACGAAATCCCCTTTCAGCCAGAATATATTTGCAATCAGACGGTCCAACCACACCGGACCAAAGGGGGTCAGGGATTTGCCCATAATTTTGAGATGAGCTTTTTTCTTCCATCTCCGCCAGATCATACGCAGATGAGTATGGGTCAGTTCATGGGGCATAAATCCTAAAACCCGTTCCGGGTGAAACGATTGGAAATCAAGCCTGTGGGGGGCCGCCGAATAGGTGGTGGCAAACAAAGGCAAAAAATGTTCCCAAATTTTTATGCCCAGATCTCCCGTATATTTTTCATCCAGGGCCGTAAATCCCGACCCCGGATCAGCCATAAACCGGGAGAGTTTAAGGCTGCCGAGACTGATATGGGTGCCGTTATTGGCCAAACTGATATTAGAGGTGTTGGGCAGCACCACAAGATTGGAATTGATAATGCCGGCCTCTTTGAGTTGGGTTACGGCATTGATCTGGCTGCGGGACAACACCTTGTGGCAGACACTCATGTACTCTTTTTTATCTTCCCCCCGGTCCCATCCGGACAGACACGGACTCATAAATAATTCCCGGTAAAACGCATCTGAAATAAGATCATTAAGCCGTTTCTGGTCCCCGGGCGGGGTGGCGGAGAAAAATACCTTTACCTTCTGGCCGTTTTCATTGAGTTCAAATTTATGCCCGGCATAGGCCACCAGTGCCTGGGTCAAAAGAAATCGCATCAGGGTTTCGCCGGCAAGTTTGCCCCCTAAACGCCCTGAATCATTGGATTTGACCGGATAAAAAGAAAAAAGTTCAGGAGAACTATTGTCATTGGAAAAATGGGCGAGCATTTTTTCGCCCCAGGCTTTTATCGGTTTGGGGACACCAAAGTTATCGCCGATCACATCGGCCAAGGCCAGTTTGAGCAGATAGGAGACAGGTACCCGCACCTGATTTTCACCATTTTTTTCAAACACAAAACAAGCGGCATCCCTGCGATATTCGGATGCCGAGATGGATTTATCGGCCTTAAGATCCTCGTTAAACACCTGATTGGCAAACCGGTTAAGCACACGGCGGGGAAACCATACCCAGGAATTTTCCCAATCTTTGCCGTCCTTGTCCTTGAGCAGACGTTCCAGGGCCACGACCCGTCGCTGGGGAGTTTCCCCGGTTCTGGCCTGTTCCACAAGATTCCGGTAATAATTGGAGGTCTCAATCACCCGGGCCAGATCGATATTTTCCCGCTTTCCCGCAACCGCTGCCTGAAATTCATTTTCAGCTCCTGCCGTGGCATCCTCAGCCATGAAAGGCAGATTCCTTATAAAACTGTCATCAGTCTGATCTTTCAGGCCAAAAGCATCGCTGATCCGATCCATACGCCGGGCCATATCAGACGATGTAAACACCTTATTTTCGTTACGTTTTATGGCTGCAATCATGTTGGGGAATCGTCCTATCTGGAATGTTTGTGACTATTCAACTTCAAGAAAGAAAATAGTATTTTTTTATTATATTAATGTTACAGGACTACTAAGATTTTATGAAATGATTGTCGGGATGGAAGCTGATAAAATTTGGAATACTATATGTCTATCTTTTTTCTTAATGCCTTAACTTTGCCACGCCTGGTTTTTGAATCAAGGCGCCTGGTTTTCGATGCCCGGGTGGGCCGGGTGGGCTTTCTTTTTTTTACAGGCCGAACAGCACGTCTGATCAATTCCGCAAGCCGTTCCAAGCCGTCCTCACGGTTTTTTGCCGCACTTCTGGAGGTCATGGCCTTGATCACAATAATCCCCTGCCGGGTAATACGCTTGTCGTTGAGAGACAACAGCTTGGCCTTAATTTCATCCGAAAGATCCGAGGCATGAATATCAAAACGGATATGAACGCCTGAAGAGACTTTGTTTACATTCTGCCCTCCGGGTCCCCGGGACCGGATGGGGCAAAATTCAATGCTGGTATCCGGTATGGATATATGATCGGATATGTTCAAGCCCAAGCTCACCTCCCTTTATATTACAAATGCTGACAACTTCTAATACGACCAGCACGGCAAACCTGTCAACAGGATTTACACATCGAAAAGAAAGCAGACGCAAATCATGGATGCTTAAATCCGCTATACGTACTAAAGAGATTGAAGGCCTTTATTCACAGGCTATCTGCCTTTTCTTTATAAAATTTCACCATGGCATTTATATTGCTCTGTTACGTTGGTGTAACTGAGAGCTCATTATGCTAACCGAATAAAAAAGAGGGGAAATTATGACACAAGAATCCAAAATAAAATATTCACCTGGTGATTATGGTAAGAAAAGACTGAGCGCGGCGGATTGGGCGGAAATGAATATCAAAAACTGGAGCCGGACATCTGAAAAAAGCGCTAAAAAACAGCCTAAAAACGGTATTTTCCCCTGCATCTGTTTCTCCCGGCAAATCGGAGTTGGTGCCCTTAAAATCGCCGATCTTATGGCCGAACAGCTACCGCTTAGGGTCGTTGACCGGGAAATTATAGAATTCATGGCCAAAGAAAAAGACCTGACCCAAAAAGCCGTTGAATATTTTGATGAACGCTACCCCGGCATCATGAGTGAATTGTTTACCATGCTCACCAGCGAAAAGACCTACTTAAAAAATGATTATGCCCGGCAGCTCGCAAAAACCGTAACCACCCTGGCAGGGATGGATTCCACAATCTTTGTGGGAAGGGGTGCTCACCTGATCTTACCCAGAGAAAACGTTTTGGCCGTCAGATTCATTGCCGGCAAGGAATACCGGATTTCAAGACTGGCAGGGTTGCTTGGGATATCCTGGGAACAGGCTGAAGGCCGCATAAAAACCATGGACAAGGAGCAAAAAGCCTTTTTTAAAAGTGTATACCAGAAAGACGAAGCCAGCCCCGATGAATTCGACCTGGTCATCAATTTAAGACACCTCAAGGATGCTTCCCAGGCTGTGGAAATTGTTGCCTGTGCCTTTGAACAGAAATTCGGCACTATCGCGTAACGGATTTGGGCCGGGAACAGTCTTTGCCCGGCCCAAAAATTTCCCCTGAATCACATCGAAAGCCCCCAAACCCACTTGATCCCTAAAACCAGAGTAACCAACAGCGCACAGCCGCCCCCAATGTTCAATACAAGACCGTTTCGGTGCCGCGTTGCCCAATTCCTGTCATTGAGCAGCCATAAAAATATCCCCACAAAAAGCGGCGTTCCCAGAAATGACAGGGCCAGCATGATCAATAAAAGATTCACCGGTCTGCCGGTGAGAAAGGCACCGGGAAGAGCAATGAGGCATCCGACCAAAATCGTCAGCCGATACCGGCCGCTTTTAGGCTGCATATCCCAATTCATTTTATCCCCAAGCACGTAGGCTGCAGCAATAAAGGTGGGCATAATCGTTGAAAACACCGCACACCAGATGCCTATACAGAAAAACCCATGGGCATAGGGTCCTAAAAGCGGCGTAATGGCATCAGCCATTTCAAAAAGGGTATTCACATGGATATCTGCCGGATTAAGCACACAGGCTCCGGTCAGGTAAATGGCCGTGCAGTAAAGCCCGAATGCCCCAAGAAGAGAAAGGGCAGTATCAAAACGGGCTGTTCCCAGATCCGACACGCCCCACCCTTTTTCATGCACGGTATAGGTCTGCATGGACAAAATGGTCACATGAATGGAACCGCCCATGATCGCCGTCATCATCAAAATTTCGGCTTTTCCGAAATGGGAAAAATCGGGCCAAAGCCCTTTAACGGCCATACCAAGATCCGGCTTTGCAATAAAAAGGGTGCCGATAAAACAGACCACAAGCAAAGAAACAATAAGCTTGCACACCATCTCAACAATCCTATAGCCGCCGTGGGCCACCAGGACATAAAATGCGACGGTGAACACAATGCCCCACCAGGGCACGGCAAGACCGGTCACATATTCGGTCACGGCAACCAGCACTTTTAAAAGCACCACATTACAAAGCCAGATAACCACAAGGGCATCCAGGGTCACAAACCAGGCCGGCAGACTGCCCCATTTATCCTGCACAATGGAAACAATCCCTTGCCCTCCGATAAGCGCGGTCTTGGCCGCCATATACTGACAGACAAAGGCCAGCACCACGCTGAGCACAATCACCCATAAAAAGTCATAGCCATAGGTTCCGCCGGCCTTGGCAACACTCAAGGTGGTTCCAGGTCCTGCGGCAACGGCACTGATGATCCAGGCCGGTCCCAGGGTTGATACAATTCGTTTGAAAGAGATGCCTTTCCCGGTTGAACTATTCTGATTTTCCTTTAAATCTGCCATAAAAGACTCCTGTAATATGCGTCCCATCCGGAAATAAAATTTTTATCCAATGCGGGTTTAAAAAAGCGATTTTACTGCAAACCCAATCAAGATGAATCCCTAAAAATCCAAATCCGACCGATGACTAAGGGCTCACTCAAGGCAAAGAACTTCAGCCCTTAGATGTTGATGGATATCCGCTTCAGTAAGTGCGTACAAACTGTCTATAAAATGGGGTAGAAAAAAGCCGGGACCAGACAGCCCGGCTGCTGCCAGTTCCCCGGCAATCCCCGTAACGACAACGCTTGCGACGGCTGCGTCAAACCCATTTTTAGCCACGGCAAAAAAAGCGGCGCAGATGGCCGAAAGGATACAGCCGGTACCGGTGACCGCCCCCATGAGCTCGGAACCGTTGGAGATTTTAACCATTTTCCCTTGCCCGAGCACCATGTCGGTGTTCCCGCTGACGACAAGGGCCGATGCGGATTCAAGCAACCCGGTGGCACCGCTTGGCAAGTCATCTGCATTTCGGTCGGGCCGGCCGTGCCCGGTGAGAATAGCCCTGGCCTGTTCAGCAGAGATCCCGCTGTCCACCCCCTTGGTGGATAAATGGCCGGCAGCCAAGGCGCAGATTTCCGAAGGGTTACCCCGGATAATTTTTGCCGGGGCAAACTCGCAAAGCTCCCGGGCAATATCCGTGCGGAAGGGCCCGGCACCGGCGCCCACAGGATCTAATACAACGGGTTTGCCAGACTCCCCGGCAAAAGCCATCAAGGACTTCATGACCGAAATCCGATCTGCAACCGGCGTGCCGGTGTTGATGCAAAGGGCATCGGATACACCGGACATATACTTTGCATCATCTTGGGCCCAGGACATCATGGGTGAGGCCCCAAGGGCCAAAAGCACATTGGCGGTCTGGTTCATTACCACAAAGTTGGTCACCACATGGACCAAAGGTCTTGTATCGCGCAGCGCGGCAAAAAGATTATACGTATTTTCGGCCAATTCATGGGCGTGCATAGGATCACCGTTCCTTTCGTTCAGGCACTGATTCTTGTTTCCCCAAGCAGGAAACGCTTATACAAAGCAGGGGATGAAACGGTATGTGGATTGTACCGGCACACCACAAAAGTGAGACAGGAAATCTTAAGGCGGGAATAAGTGGAAAACCTAAGTTTATATCCGCTTCCCTGCATCGGCATTATCCGCATCAGGTTCCAAGGGTCAGGAATATCTTCCTTCTCAGCCGGTTAAAGCACCCCCAGCAAACGTTATTTATAGAGCTGCACTATGGATGGCTATTGATGATTTGTCAATATATTTTAAATCCCCCCCTGTTCCAACTCATAAACAGGAGAGGAAAACTCAAGACCGCTTAATAGTTAAAGAATCAATAGTGAAATTATTAACATCATAAGGAAAGGCCTGCAATTTTTTTTCTTTAATTTGACACATAGTAGACCAAAAACTAATGGTACAATTTTAGAATTTTTTTCTAAAACTATCCAACCACCATCTTGTATCTGCATTGAAACGCCAAGAATTAGCTATATTATTTTTAGGAACGATTGCCCTGAGGCAAGGAGGTGGGCAAGGCGAAGCCTTGCCCTTTTCTAATGAACTATACGGCAGAAAATTAATTGACCATACGGTCGTGGCCGACCCACTCTTTTTCCCGCAGCTTGAACTTTTGCAGTTTGCCTGTAGCGGTTTTGGGCAAGGGACCAAATTCAATAGACTTGGGAGCCTTGAACCGGGCCATATTTTCCTTGCAGAACGCAATAATTTCAGCCGGATCCGGATTGGTTCCGGCCCGGGGTACGATAAACGCCTTGGGCACTTCACCCCATTTTTCGTCGGGTACTGAAATTACGGCAACTTCCAGGACATCTGGATGGGTGTACAGCACATTCTCGATTTCAACGGTGGAGATATTTTCCCCACCTGAAATAATGATGTCCTTTTTACGGTCCATAATCTGTACATAGTTGTCCGGGTGCATCACCGCCAGATCTCCGGAATGGAACCAACCGCCCCTGAAGGCCTCGGTGCTGGCCTGAGCATCCTTATAATATCCGAGCATAACGTTGTTGCCCCTCATAACGATTTCACCCATGGTGGTGCCGTCTCTAGGTACCGGTTCCATTGTATCGGGGTCCACCACATCCATGTGCTCGGCAATAATATAGGGGACACCCTGGCGGGCCTTGATGCCGGCCTTGGCCATGGGGGAAAGGTCATCCCATTTATCCTGCCACTGGCATACGGAGTGCGGCCCAAAGACTTCGGTGAGACCATATGTCTGGGTGATGTTGGCCCCGATATTTTCCATGTTCTGAATCACCATAGGTGCAGGCGGGGCACCGGCGGTCATGATCTCCAGGCTGTTGGAAAGTTTGACATCGTTTTCTGTGGCAAAGACAGACATGCCGATGAGAATAGTAGGCGCGGCACACAGATGGGTCACACCCACTTCGCCTATAATCTTATAAATTTCAGCAGGGTCTACCTTTCTTAAGCAAACATGGGTGGCACCCATAGCCGTGATGCCCCAGGTAAAACACCACCCGTTGCAATGGAACATGGGCAGGGTCCACAGGTATTTGCTGTTTAAATCAATTTTAAACTCCAGCAACTCGCCCAAGGCGTTGAGATATGCGCCCCGGTGGTGGTACATCACGCCCTTGGGCCGGCCTGTGGTGCCGGAGGTATAATTGATGGCAAGAATTTCGCGTTCATCTTCAATGGCCAGGGCAACCGGATCTGTTGGACTGTCCGACAGAAAGCTTTCATATTCAGGTCCGTCCAGGGGCATGGAATCATCAATATCACAGATGTTGATAAAGCTGCTCACCCCGGTCAATTCAGGCACAACCCCGGCCAGCACGTTACCGAATTCATTGTCCGCAACCACGACTTTGGCATCGGAATGATTTATGATATAGGACATTTCGTTGGCAGAGAGCCGAATATTGATGGACACCAGGGCAGCACCCAGCAACGGTACGGCATAATGGGCTTCGAGCATGGGCGGCGTATTGGGACAAAGAAAAGCAACTTTATCCCCCCGGCCAACCCCGCGGGCCTTCAGGCCATTAGCCAGTTGAAAAACCCGTTCCTGGAACCCTGCCCAAGTATAGGATTTGTCTCCATAGATGACTGCGGTTTTTTCCGGATAAACTTTTACGCTTCTTTCAAGAAAATTGGTGGGACTTAAAATTTCGTAATTAACGCTTCTTTCCGACATGGCAGGGCTCTCCTTGTTAATAAATTTGATAACTGCTTTCCATGCCTCATTAACAACGATTCTTTCAATCGTTCAATCGGTGACTACCTCATATTTTTATGGCCGATAGCCTGAAGGCATGTAGGTTTAAAACCTACATGCACATTCCACGCCGGTTTACAAAACCCCGAAACCACCACCGGCAAAGGATTTAGGTCTATTTCTTCATTTCATATACCCAGTGCACGGCAGCTTTGACAAGTTCCGTGTAATGTTTGAGCTGAAGCTTTTCTTTGATATTTTCCCGGTGGGTGCCCACGGTTTTCATGCTCAATTTCAATCTTGCCGCAATCTCTTTAGAGTCCAGCCCCTCACCCATGAGCCGAAACACCTCAAGCTCGCGATTGGTCAGGGTATCCAGACTGAACCCCACGGCGGACGGCTTTCTTGAGATCATCCGGTTGAGCAATTTTTCCTTAATCTTATCACTGGCATAAATGTGCCCGGTCAACACCTGACGCACCGCATCCACTACCTGGTCAATGGCCCGCTGTTTCATCACATAGCCCCTGGCACCGGCCATCAAGGCCCGTTCGGCATACATGGAATCATCATACATGGACAAAACCAGGATCGGCAGCTCCGGGAATTTACCGCGCAGTTCCGCCACCAGGTCAATGCCGTTACTTTCGGCCAGGGAAACATCCACAATCATCAAATCCGGCATATCCTGTTCTATGATCTGCCGGGCCTTTTCCGCTGTATTTGGACATGCCACCACCGTCAAATCCGGTTCCCGGTTGATCAGCTCACTCATACCCAGGCAGAAAATGGGGTGATCATCCACAATGACAATGTGGGCTTTTTGTCGGGTCTGAATCATGCCGGGACATTCTCCTTTTTATCAATAATCATCTTCAAGCAACCGAATCAGCCAATAATCTTGATGGAGCTTTTTGATCACCTTGACGGCGTCATGAAGATCCATATCAATGTCCCGATTTTGAATATCTGTGATCAAACGATACAGAGATTCAAACAGAACTCGATTGTCTCGATCCATACTCACCACTACACCGTTTCCACGGTTTTTGAGACGATTTATCTCCTGCACGGCCACTTTGGCCGTGATCTTTTCCTGACGCTCATCCCGGATCAGCTGAAAAAAGGTGTATGGATGGCTTTCGGCCAGCTCATTAAAGTTCTTTAAGCGACTGGTGAATGCATTGCCTCTGATATGCAAAAAACCCGTTACCGTAGTTTTTCCACGGCCCGTTCGTACCATTACGTTTTCCGGTACTGCTTTGTGCCCCTTTTTCATGGGGCCGACTTTGAGCTGTGTGCTCTTTCCTAAGGCCCGCAGCATCACTTGAAGTTTACCGGCGTCATCGGCATCGCTGATCAACAGTATTTCCTCATACTCGTTTTCAGCCGATGTTGCATAATTTTCTAAAAGCTTTGAAATCTTCTCGCTCTGCCCGGTCTCCTGAAATGCCGGTATGGAGAAATCCAAATGCTTTTTGATCCATGAGATCTCCTCCTTAAGCTGTCGAATTTCAACAAGAATCCGATCCTTAAAAGAACTCAACGGTTGCGGCAAGGGGATATTGTCCTTTTTCAGGCGATAGTAATCGGATGCGTTGTTGAGTACCGTTCGGATGCTTTCTCCGTTAACGATCTTTGCCAACTCGTCGGGCGTAAAGAGTGTTGTGAGATCCAACGCAGCCTCTTTGGCACGGCATTCAAGAACTTCCCGCATTTCATTTCTGGAAGGGGTATTCAGAAATACACTGTTTTGGGAAATCCGTTCCACCACGGATGGATCGAAAATGGCAGCGTATGCTTCCCATCTTTCGGGAAATAGATTAAAGATCATCAAGGTATTGGGAATATGGGTAAAGAGCTCTTTTACCGCTTCGCCGAAATTAATCAGAAGCTCTTCATTATATTTCAGCCCTTCCAGCTGATCAAACACCACGATCAAGGGTTCATCTTCAATGGAGAGTTTACCGAGCACCCGGATCGCCTCCACGGCAAATCCTTCCAACCCCATGGTATCGACCCGGTTTTCGAACCCTGTACTCCGGAGCTCTGTTTCAGACAACTCGCTACCGGTCAACCATTTCCGGATAATTTCCCGACGCCCAATATCGGAATATGAGCAATACTTGATCAGGGCTTTGACGATTGCCGAGCCTTCTCCGCCGAACCCATGGGTGTTCCCCCACCACTCCAGAGTCCTTTTTTCAATGAATCGCCAATTTTTTCGACGGATCTCGGTATCGCTCCCTCCCAATCCCCGATAGATATTAAGATAACTTTGGGATAGCAGCGCATCCATGGACCTCATGGTTTCACTGGGCTTTTCCAGCTTCCGAATCTCGTTAATAATGATGCTGGAGAAACTTTTGGCCAAGAGGTATTGAATCTGGGTGTAATCAGTTCCCGGTACCCGTTCCACCAGGGATTCCAACATCCTGGCATATACGTGGTAGAACACGGCATCGGGGTTGTTGGGCTGCCGAATAAAAAGAATGCGGTTGGCATTGATCATCTCCCCGGCAAAGCGCATGATGAGATGCGTCTTCCCGGATCCGGGATTTCCCGCTAACACCACCCCTCTGGATTGATGATTTGGATCGGCGGCGATCTCCTGGACAAGTGCTTTCAGCCGCAGGAACTGCTCTGAAAAAAGGGATTTTACATCCGCATGTTTTTGAAACGGGCTATCTACTCTACTGGTGCCAAAGGGATTCACTGTATATTCCTCTTTTTTCCATGGCCCTAACAGGTCGGTTTTTGAGCATTTTGACGGGTCTGAATCATACCGGGACATTCTCCTTTTTATCAATTTTCATCCGGGCCGACGCACTTAAAATAACCAGGATCGTCGTTCCCTTGGATCCTGTATCAATATTGAACTGAGCTTCAATAATTTTAGCCCGGTAGGCCATAATCTGCAAACCAATACCCCGGCACGAAGAGTCCGGGTCGATGCCCGTCCCATTATCCGTAATCGTCAAATGGATCAGGCCATCTGCTGCATCCTCATTGAAAGCAATAATTATTCGGTCGCAGTTTGAATGTTTAACCGCGTTGTTCACAGCTTCCCGGGCAATATGATAAAGGTGAATGGCACACGAATCGTCCAGAATATCTATGCCCTCGTCCATGCTGAACTCAAATTGGACACCCGAGTAATATGCAAACTGATCGGCAATCTCTTCCAGGGCTGACTGAAAGCCATGGCTGACCAGATGGACCGGGCAAAGGCCCCTGGCGAGCTGCCGGGTTTTTTCGACAGCATCTTCCATAAGAACCCCCATTTTCCGGGCAAGTTCAGCGGCAGGATCCTGGCGGGATTTAAGATCTTCCCGGATCACAGCGGCCAGGCCTGAAATGCCTATGAGATGGGGACAAAGATCGTCGTGAAGTTCCTGGCCGATGTTCATCCGTTCCCGGTCCCCGGCCTGCATTACCTGTTTTTCAAGATTTTTTGACCGGGTAATGTCTCTTAAAATAATAATACTGCCGGTCAGTTTTCCCCGGGCGTCAAGGGCCGAGGCACCGGATATGCTGACATCCACCACCCTGCCGTCTTTTGTCAGTCTGCGGGTTTCAACATTAAAGATACCCTGCCCCACCCGAACCTGGTGGATCATGACTTTTGTTTCAGGCCAGCAGGCTTCGGGGACAAAATGATCCATTTTTCCACCTTTACACTCTTCCAAAGACCAGCCGAACACCCGGGCAAAGGCAGGATTAATGTAAATCACCCGGCCCTTCATGTCATAATTGACGATTGGGTCCGGCGCGGCTTCCATGAGCAGATAGTAGCGCACCCGGCTTTCGTTTCTGGCCTGTTCGGCCATCCTGCGCACCCGGATTTCATCTTTTAACTCCAGGTGGGTGGTTTCAAGCTGTTCCATGAACCGGTTAAAATAGCCGGCAAGCTGGCCGACCTCGTCCGCTGAACGAATTTCCATCCGGGTGGAGTAATCGCCTGCCGTGGCCGTGCTGAACCGGGCCATAAGCTGACGAAGCGGTGTGGTAATGGTTCGGCTGAGGCCAAAAGTCACGGCCAGCATGATGCTGAAAAACAGCAGGGAGATGCCAAGAAACACGTTGCGGATGGTTGTTAACGGCTGATAAAGCTCATCCAGGTAAGATGAAGACGCCACAACCCACTGGTATTCAGGAATGTAATTGAACATCACCAATTTTTTGCGGGGCCGGGTCTCTCCGGGGTTTTTCCAGAAATAAACCGCCCTGCCCTTTTTGCGCTGCATCATATCTCTAAGATATTGATTGGGCAGTTCAGGCGTTTGGAAAATGTTCACATCCTGTAACACAGGATGAATAATGGCACGGCCGTCTTTGTCAAAAACAAAGGCATAACCGCTTTGACCGAATTTTAAGGAAAGAATGCTCTGCCTGAAATCCTCAACATTAACAAGTCTTATAAATTCAGACCGATACGCCGAGGCGGCAATAATCCAGTCCCAGGGTTCAAAATGGGCCATATAAAGGGCTTTAGCCCGACGTTCTTTTTCCTCGGGATTCTTCCATTCATACTCCAGGTAGCCTTGTTTTTTTGTCATCATCTGCCGGACAAATTCGTGTTCCGCCACATTGATACCGATCAGTCGGCCTCTCGGATGTACGGTAACATCCCCCTGGCTGTCCAGGCAGTAAAGATAGCCCGATGTCCCGATGGTCTGGCTTAAAATGACGTCTACCGCTCTTTTGCGTGCATCCTCCGGGGAGATGTCACCGGCCAGGGATCTTTGGTACAAGGCATTGAGTATGTCCAGATTTTTTTCCGCCACGGCCCGCAGATGATTTTTAATGGCGACATTCACGGACGTATTGACCATATCGTAAATCATGGCCGTTGTATTGGTCAGCTCGCTTTCAATGCGGTCCTCAATATTGTTGCGCACATAAACATAGATAAACAGATTGCATAAAAGCATGGACAAAAAAAAGATCAACGCAAAACTGATAAGAAACTTATACCGGATCTGAAGCGAGCTTAAAAAATGACGGATACCGGAAAGTTTGCCCCGTTTAACCTCTTTTGCTGCATCTGTTGTATCAAATTCAGTCACGCCGCCGTCCCGCAAGTTTAATAGTACATGCTAATTATTGTTAGCGTTAGGACATGCAGGTATGGATTGTCAACGATAATGTTGATATAACGGCCATAGGCTGATCCGACATATCATCTGCCAGGCTTCAGCCCACAACGAAAATTAAAAGATCCTAACGACTTACCCGGACGCTTTTCCAATAAAAACAAAAAAGGCCCACAATGCCATGAAATTCAAAAAAGTTATTGCCCGATTCGACGCAGATGATATTGAACTTGCCGAAGAAGTGATCTGCCATATTTTCTTTTCATTCAACTTGAAAGGGGTCATCTGTGAAGTTCCCATCCCTGAGCCGGATGAGGGATTCGGCACCCAGACTCTGAAACAACCTGAGCATAACAGTATCATCGGCTACCTGCCGGATACGGATGATTCGGATATCATGATTTCCAACATCAAGGCCCGTCTGGCAGGATTGGCTGATATGGCGGTCCAGGTCGATGTTTTATCGGAAAAAGTGGATGAAAAGGACTGGGCACATGCCTGGAAGGAGTATTTCAACGTTACCCGGATTACGGACAAGATCGTGGTGAAACCTGAATGGAAAGACTATACCCCGGAACCCGGAGAGGTCATCATCCACATTGATCCGGGCATGGCATTCGGCACGGGTACCCACCCCACCACCTCCATGTGCCTGGCACTTCTGGAAGAATACGTGCAGCCGGGCCAGACTCTGCTGGATGTGGGATGTGGGTCGGGCATACTGATGATCTGCGCCGCAAAACTTGGGGCTGGCACTATGACCGGCATTGATGTGGACCCTGCGGCCGTGGATATCACCCGGCAGAATTTAGAAAAAAACGGCATTTCTCTTGATCACGTCACCCTGAAGGCTGCAACCTTGGATAACACGCCTGAAATCCAGTATGACCTGATTTGTGCCAACATCATTGCCCAGGTGATAGCACCGATCATGCCGGATATCGCCGCGCGCCTGGCTCCGGACGCAAATGCCATCCTTTCGGGCATCATCGAGGAAAGATTACCGGATATTTATGCTGCCATGGCGGCCCAAAACCTTGAATGCGTCAAAAAGACCACCCACGAAGAGTGGGTGGCCCTGGTGGTGCGTCATAAGAAATAAAAGGAATGAGAGAAAAAACATTTCATGGTGCTGACGCCGCACCATGAAATGTTTTGTAAATTTAAGGCTGAACTGCCGCCTGTTACTTGTAACAGCTCAGAATAATTCAAGCCGGGCTCTGTTTAACAGAAGTAGTCAACACCCTTTTCAATAAAGGCTATTGGCCACAATGATAGACAAAGTCAACACGATTTGATTCCTAAAATTCTTTCCAGGATTTTCAGTAATTCAAAGGATCTTTCTGCCAATTTCTCTTCCTGAATTTCACGGATCGGATAATTGTTCAGAACTTCAGCATACCCTCACAATGCTTTTATCATTCGGCCCAGTGGAAGCGAAGCTGTCATGAGGGGCAAAGTAGGTTATAACTCATTGTATTTACATCAGTAAAGAAATTCCGCGGTTTTGGGTTTAAGCCCTCTTAAAAGATACGATTATGATGTATTAAGTCAAGATCGAAACCGTACCTTTTCGTACGAATGTCCCCGCTGGTCCTACTTCTTACATAGAAGGCGGTATTTCCATCATGGATTTTTTGGAAATGTAAGATTTGATCTTCGGGTTGGAATGGAGACTATGGTTGTGTGGACCAGGATTCCCGGCAAGCTGCCGGGAATCCTGAAAATTGGGGGGAGGATTGCGATTTAACAGGTCTTGTACCCTGGCTTAGACTTTCCTTCTCGCCATGCCGCTGAAACATAAAAGGCCAAAACTTAAGAGGCTCATTGTCCCGGGCACAGGAACCACTTGCCCTTCAAAGGGGACATTGTGCAGTTCCATAGTACCGTCCCAGGAGTCGGCGACAATCATGCCGTTAAGCTGCCCGTTGTTTGCGTCAACGTCTGCAAACGGGGCCAGAATGCTCCCTTGGACGCCGATACCGGACATAGTTAATGCTGTTGTTTCATAAAAGTTGAACAGTAAATTGCTCCGAATGGACTCAAGAGATTGCATGCCCATGTTGGTCAGGCCGGATGTGTCACCGGAAACATTGATGACTACTGATGCGTTTTCGGGAATATCACTGATGGAAATACCATTGGCATTAAGCAACTCAGTGCCGTCCACGGAAAAGATTTGCCGGGCACTGGTGCCGTCTCCGGTCAATACCAACGAACCCCAGTTGTTTACGGTTGTTCCGTTGGCTGTTTCTTGTCCCAGGGTCGTGGACAGGTTCTCAAAATTGGTTTTTGCGGTTGAAAAGATGTATAGAGCACCCAGGCCGTGTGAAAGGGTTCCTCCAAGCGTATTGAAACCTGAAGTAGCAGTACCGCCCACAAGAGCATTACCCCATACCTGGCCATTGGTATAACTCAAATCCCCGCCTACAATCAGGGTGTCGTTATTGTCGGCCAGTTCTAAAGTGCTCAGCCTACTGCCAACGCTATAATTTTGCAAAGTTGCAGTACCGCCTACAGCCAAACGGCCTTCAACATCTGAGTTCATTGCTGAGAAATCACCAAAGATGATGGCATTGTAGTCGAGGGCATCAAGAGAATATGCATTTGCCCAGACCGGTGCAAAGCAGATGGAAATTAATAAAAATAAAATAGATAATGCATACATTGTTTTTTTCATGGTTCTCTCCTTTTTCTTTTTTGACTAATGGTACTTCATTATTTTAACACGCTCTATTCTTATCATCTGGATATTTGTCGATTATGTTGTAGAAATGATGGTTTTATTAGGGGTTTGTTAGGCGCTAATCATGATTTTAGAAGAAGATTGGAAAAAAACTTTTCCCTTTCGATCAAATTACTCAAAAAAAATCGTAACTATTCAGCATGACCAGACAAAAAAAATGAAAGGATGTACATTTTTTCTTTAACAAGGGCTTTTGCGAAAAATTGGATTTTTCAACTGGATTCATAGATCCTTCATATTTCAGGATTTTAAGCCTCAAGGCATTGCGAAACAGGCCGTTTCGATTGAGTGGGGTGGCATGCAAGGTTAAAAAATTTAAAATCCATCAAAACTCAACCTCAATCCAAAAATTTACCCTCAAAAACCTGTGGTATAATATCTTCATTCAAACGGAGCTTAATGAAATTGAATGAAGATCGAATCAATAAATGTTGATGAAGCAATCCAAACAACAAGGGGGGTTTTGTCCAAAACCGCTAAATTTCCGACGAGGCTACTCAAACCCTTGTCAGTTGTGGGTTTGAGAGGCAAAATCCATTTCAGAACTCAACAGTACTTCTTAGATAACCAATTGAATATTTACGGTATTTTGCTTTAGGAAAAACTCATATTTTGCATATGGGGTATCATGGTAGCTGTTCAAATGAATCATAAGCAATAACAAAAGAAGTAAACGCCGACGTTGATAGGGGTCTCGGCGATAGCTAATAGACATATTGTGGGGTTCCTAATTTCTAAGATTAGGCCTATTTGATTAAGATATTCAATCTTATGATTTTATTTTCAAGCTTTTTCGCTAAAGAGACAAAAAACCAATTTTTCGAAAACCCTTGATTGAAGTAAAAAGTTTTTAATGTAGTGCTCCAAAAAAAATTTGCCGCCACGTTCAATTCAATCACAAAGAGGCGAGATAGCGACATTATATTTCTTAGCTAACATTTTTTTGACAGGAGCATTTTTGTTTCTTAGCAGCTGAATTCTTGCTTCCCCATGTACCGTTCTTTTTTTTTTCGGATCGTAAAAATCGGCACTGGGCCTGAACCGTTGAACGCACTTTCCTTTTGAATGAGGATTGATATTATATGAATGATGTGATTAACAGCGGTTATGAAAAAAACTACCCCACTCCAATGCCCATACTGCTGCTCATCTGACACATCGGTTTTTAAACATTATCCGACCATACACAATGGAATCCGGAAACTGTATATCTGTAGGCGTTGTGAACGCTTATTTTCGGAAACCCACAATACAGCCATGAATAATATTAAAACGCCAATCAGCAAGGTTGCATCTGCATTGAGACTTCGCGGTGAAGGCCTTGGGCTTCGAGCAACCGGCAGGGTATTGAGATCAAACAAAAGTACCATTGCACTATGGGAAAATAGATTTGCCGACCAGAAAGCCACATTGTTGCTATATGGTTTTTGTCATGAATTTATATCCCTGACATTTGAAGGAGATGAGCTCTACACCATTGTCGGTAAACGAACAATGCCATCGGAATCCGAAGGCTGGACAGCGGTCATTATGGAAAGAGCCAGTCGATTTTGGTTTTGCTAACCTAAAATTGACCCCTTTGAGGGCCAAATGACAACCTAAAATTGACCCCCCACTTTGCATCAGTACTCTGGTATTGAATGGAGATTTTTAACCCATTACCGGAGACGAAAAGGAGAATGCTTAAAGTGGATCAGTATGATTACATCCGAACAGCTCACCGTGTTTATGGAAAGGCCATTAAAGAGCTTGCCAGAGAAACCGGCCATTCAAAAAACACCATAAAAAAAATTTTAAAGCAGGAATACATTGGCTACAAGCAACGATCTAAACAGCCATATCCCGTTCTTGGTCCTTATATCCAGGAGATAGACCGCTGGCTTGGCGATGACAAGGACAAGCCATACAAACAGCGACATACAGCAACCCGGATATACCATCGTCTGAAATCGGAACTCGAGTATTCCGGTGGAGAGACGACGGTTCGCCGTTATGTGCGTGAGGCAAAGCTGAGGCTGGGTTTAACGAATCAGCAGGCATTTATCCCATCAGATCCGACGACTGCCCAGGAAGCCGAGGTAGACTGGGGAAACTGTCAGGCAGTTATTGCCGGCGAACCCGTGAAGCTGAAATTATTTTGCATACGTTCAAAATGTTCGGGCAAACACTTTGTTCGCTGTTATCCCTGTGAAAGGCAGCAAGCTTTATTTGACGCTCATATCCAGGCCTTTTCATTTTTTGGAGGCGTGTTCCCAGTTCTTATCTATGACAATCTGACAACAGTCGTACAAAAGGTATTTAAAGGAAAAAAACGTCATCTTCAGGAATCTTATAATCGGTTCAAGGCCTATTACAACTTCGATCCAAGGTTTTGCAATCCCGGCCAGGGCCATGAAAAAGGTGGGATTGAAGGCCTGGTCGGCTACGCTCGAAGAAATTATATGGTTCCTATCCCACATGCTGACAGCCTGGACGAATTGAACACGCGCCTCCTCGATGATTGCATGGCCTATGGAGAGCATCGCATCGCCGGTCAAACACAAAGCGTCAATGAATTGTTTGAATCAGAAAAGCAGGTATTGCTGCCATTGCCGACAACATCGTTCAGTAACGTTGAGACGTTCATGGTCAGGGTAAACAAATATGCCACCGTTATTATTGACAAGAACCGGTATTCTGTCCCGACGCGCTATGCTTACATGAGAGTGCAGGCGATAGTAGAGATAGACCAGGTGATCATTTATTGGAGCGGCAGAAAAATAAGCACCCATCATCGGTTATATGGAAATAATAAGTGGAGTTTAAAACCGGAACATTATCTGGAGTTGATTCGTCAGCGTCCACAATCATTTGATACCGCCCGGCCAATTTTACAATGGCGTGATCAATGGCCGGATTGCCTGGAAAAGTTATTAGAACATTTTCGCCGGAAAAACGGTGTAACCAAAGGTACCCGGGAATTTGTCACCGTGCTGATGCTGTACGAAAAATATGCTGTCGACAAGATCGAAGCAGCCGTAAAGGAAGCACTGAAAAGCAATGTCGGCTGCAGCAATGCTCTCAAGCAGATTTTACACAGTCAAAACATCTCTATGGAGTCCCAATTTGATCCTTTGTCGAACTGGGAGACACTGCCCCCTGCTGACATCTCGGCATACGAACAGCTTGGAGGTATCTTATGAACCCAGCAGTCCAGGCAGTCCTCACACAGCACTTAAAAACGCTGAAGCTCTCGACGATGGAAAAAGAGTTGGAAGGTCAGATCCGGCAGGCGCATGAGGCGGCCTGCGGCTACGATGAGTTTTTATTGAATCTTGTTGAAGCGGAAGTTCAAATACGGCAGGAAAACGGTCGCAAGCGACGTCTCAAGGAAGCCAGGTTCCCGATGCAGAAACCGCTTGAAACATTTGATTTTGAGGCTGCCCCTGATTTGGACGCCCGGTTGATCAAAGAACTTTCAACAGGGACATTCATTAAAGAAGCCCGGAATATAATTTTGATAGGTAAAAGCGGAGCCGGTAAAACCCATCTGGCAACCAGCATCGGGATGGAAGCCTGCCGGTATGGACATCGAGTTCGTTTTATTACTGGTTGTGGGCTTGCAAACGAACTGACGGAGGCCAGGGAACAACAGGCTCTGGGTAGAATCCTGAAAGTCGTATAAAGCGTACACTATTCGGGGCGTACCCCCAGATACTTCAAAAACAGCCTATCTCTGGCGACTGATTCGGTGGACCATCGATAATTTCCCATGGCAGTCTGTACCTTTGTGGTTTCGATACAGTCAAACCAATCCAAAATCTGAGAAAGCGAACGTTGTGCAATCCAGTTTTCCAGCTTTTTTTCGAGCTTGATAAGTGATTGGGTTTTCCCGGATTCTTTTTCCCTCAGCCTGGATTGTATTTCCTTTATTTTTTTTGTCAAAAAACAATGATAACTTACATTTCGCATGGGTAAAAATAATTATCAATATTTTAAGAACGACCAATAATGCATTGTAATATCAATAAGATATAAAAAATCTAGACTTTCACTCTAAATTGTTTTATAACTCCCTTAAACTCAACAAGAGGGGGTGTTATGGAACAATTTGAAGCACAGTTCAACCAGGTTGATGTTCTGCCAATGGTCAAGCATTATATGGATGAACTTCATCTGTTCAATCTTTTTACCAAGTATGTCCCCGGGGCACCTAACAGCCTGGCTGAACATGCAGAAAGCCTATGTGTCCTTACGGCAAATATCATTTGTGAAAATAAGCCATTATATAAAATTCAGGATTGGTTGGCCAAGTACTCCGACGATCTTGCTGCAGAACCGGTTGAAGCAAAGCTGTTCAATGATGACCGGTTAGCCAGATCCCTTTCTGCCCTTTTCGAGGCAGACCGCCATTCGCTTATGACAGAGGCCTCGGCTAACGCAATTGCGACCCATGATCTGCTGACCGATGAAGTCCACAATGACAGCACCACAGTGACCTTCATCGGTAAATATGACAACCCCGATCCTCAGGCCGTCAAACTCAAACACGGCCACAACAAAGATTTCAGACCTGATTGCAAACAGGTCGTATTTGGCCTGAATATCACTTCCGACGGCCATGTGCCGTTAAGTTATGAACTTTTTGATGGCAACACTTGCGACGATGTCACCCATATTCCAAACTGGAATGGCCTACGCGCACTATTGGGTAAGGAACAGTTTATTTACGTAGCCGACTGTAAGCTTTGCGGCCAGGACAACTTGGATCACATCGACAAAAACGGCGGGTTATTCATCACTATTGTCCCAAAGGGCCGTAAAGAGGTGAAACTATTTTACCAGTATTTGAAAAAAAATGATGCTGAATGGAAACATGTTTTTGTTACCGAAAGTTCACGCAAAAAAAATAAGCTCAACACCTACAAAACCTATGAGGCAGAACCAACGCAAAAAGGTTACCGCATTATTTTTGTACATAGCAGCGCAAAACAAGACGATGACAAAGGTCGCCGGCAAAAGAAGATAGATAAAGCTGTTTCACAATTGGAGGAGTTAGTACCCAAGCTAAACGCGTATCATCTAAAAACCAAGAAGGAAATTAAAACAGCAGTTGATAGCATTTGCAAAAGTGTCCAAGACTTTATTGATGTAAAAATTATCACCGAACGTAAACAAGTCAGAGTGAAATTGTCACCTGGCCGTCCTTCTCGAAGGAAAAGCGAATACAAAAATAAATGGGCATATTCTCATAGTATTGAATGGAAGCTTAATGAAAAAGCCCTTTTAGAAGCGTCGAGGACTGATGGAATTTTCCCCCTGATTACCAACACTTCCTTAGAGGCTGGCGATGTTTTGAAAAGATACAAAAACCAACCCTTTCTTGAAAAACGCATGTATACCAAAAAGACGGTTTTGGAAGTAGCCCCGGTTTTTCTTAAGAAAGAAAAACGGATCGAGGCCATGCTTTTTTTGTATTTTATAGCCTTGATGATTGTCAGGAGTTTCGTGGTTAGACCTGCATGGCCCGGTGAAAGCCTTGCCTGGCGGGCGCAATTCAGGTAACAGGTTGTAAGACCCCACCTTCATTAATATGATGGCCAAAGGCCGATAGGACTTCGGCCTGGGTCTTACTCGGCGTCTCAAGGCGCCTGGTCGGTTTTCTTGCCCCTTTCGGCAAAGTCAGAATAGAATGTAGATGCTTCATATCATCCATGACGTTCTCTGCTGTCCGTTCAATTCCGGCGCTCTTTAGTTTTAATTCAATTCGACGCAGGTAAGCCATGGCGGCCACACATGTAAATAAATGACATTTAATTTTGCTGTCAGTCCAGTGCCGGATCGGCTGCACACCTACTAAGTCTTCATTCTTACTGAGACGGAAGCGGTCTTCAACTTGCCATCGATCTAAACTCGCTTCAATAATATCTTTTGTCGCCCAGTCCGTATTATCTGTGATGATAATATTTTTACCGAACATCAGCTTTTTTTGTTTCACTATATATGGATCTTTTCGGAAGCTCATATTCAAGCCGTTTGCTGATGTTTCAAAATTCAGAGTAAATAAATCGGGGGCCATGTGAAGCCTTTGACACAATCGGATATATCTGGCTTGTACGTCCTCAGCTTTCTTCCAGTGAGCTGCTCCTTCTTTAACCTTCGTTCTCATTGCAAGCAATTCCTGTCGGATCGTATCAAGCTTGCTCTCAAAGGTGTATGATTTCTTTCGGGCTGTCCTGGGATTATAAGTTATGATAACGCTCCGCTCCTTGCCCCAGTATTCTTTTTTAGTTCGATATGCCAATTGACACTCTTCCCGGCGCTCTTCATCAATCAGTCTTCTGTTGCGGGCCGTATCTGCAATTTCAAACCGGTCGAGTGGGGTAGCCGCAAGCTCCTGGGCAAAATAAGTGGAATATGTCGTAATAAAATGGACTCTGGAATGCTCGTCAATCCAGGTGTAATTCCCTTCAGAATTCATTCCTTTGTCAATAACGATTGTAAGTCGCTCTTTGGTATTGTTCAGGTCGCATGCCACCCTAAACATTTCTTCCATGATTGATTCAAAGTGCTTGCTATCATGAATATTGCCTGGGTAAATCGAATAAAATAAAGGGAGTCTGGTGTCTCGTGCAACCAAAAGGCCGAGGCCGATCTGTCTGAGATGATGCCTGCCTTCCTTGTTTTTACCTCTGCACGCAATTTTCGACAAAGTTTGGCTTCCCATGAAGGTATAATAATTAGTGGTATCAAATAACAGACAATCAGACGAAGGCTTTTCGACCTGCCATAATCGTCTGAAGAACTTCGATATGATCGTGTTTAAGGTTTTTTCATCAACTCGGTCCCACTTGTCCCAGTATCGTTTGCATGAGAGTTCGTTTAGATCGACAGGGCGTATATGCTGGATCGCGGTTCTCTTATACCAATCCGATAATTTGTTTTTACTGACGGTCTCAATCATGCGATTCCAGACACAATAAAGGAAATATTCCCCTATTGAAGGTCCTTTTTCCCGATCGGCCGGTGGAATAATCTCATCAATCATAGAGCAAAGATCAAAGTCTTTATCTGCTTGCTGGGCCAACCACAGTGCACCGAATTCTTCAGCCTTTAAAGTGGTTATTTCCTGAGACTGGCCTTTTACAAGACTGGCTACCCGATCCGGTGAACCAATATAGGTTTGAGAAATAACCTTGGGCTTACCGTTTACCCGGGCGATCTCCCTGACATACAGGTAGGGTCTTCCTTTTTTCTTCTTGATATGGAAATGTGCCATGATTCATAATATTTAGTAGGGTCTTACATGTCAAGAAAAAAACAATAGAAAGACTGATTTGATAGGGTTTTGAGCATAGAAAGGTTGTGTGACTTGAGGGGTACTACAAGAGACAGGGTCGAAAACGCTTGTCAATAAAGGGATTCGACGATTCCGAACGGTTTATCTCCGAAACTCCTGATTGTGTCTCTTATCGAACGTAAAATCCGCATGAACATGGCCAAAGAGGAGATAGAACAGCTTCCAATTTTACCTCAGAAAATGAATACAAAAAAGCCGACCTGGAGCAACATCCGTTACTACTTTCGAAATATCCATTACTCAAAAATAAACAAAAACGGAATTTGCATTCAATCAGCGGTAAAAGGTCTCAACTCTCTGCATGAGCAGGTTTGTTCACTTTTAGAAATTCCCAGTGAGGTGTACAATACCCTCCATGGCCGCTGGTGGCAGTTCCGGGCTACTTGACTGTTTTAACAATGCATTTTGAGGATAATGCAAAAATTATTTTTTATCCATGCGAAATGTAAGTGATAACCCAGAGAGACAAATTGTGTAAATTGTCTCCCACGCAAATTGTCAGGATACCATGTGCGCGGCCGAGCGCCGTCGAGTCTCCCCTTTTGCACGGCAAAAAGTTCTTCAATTTTTTCACGCAGCCGGTAGTTTTCAAGCGCTGTAAATGTGTCCATAGCCTGATTGCTGACAAGGGCGAAATAGCCAAAGTATTTTTTTGCTTCGGCAATGGCCTCATCGTTGAACCCAACCTTCAACTGTCCCCCACGCCCCTTTCTGGAGCTTGTCAGGTACTTGTCTATTTTTCTTTGCGCTGATTCCGTAAATTCTGTTGTGTTCTCTTCCACCAGCATCTTTAGGTCAAGCAAATCCTTGCGAAAGGCGAGTTCTTTCTTGGCTTCATTGTCGGGGGAATAATAAATGTGGACATACAGGCGGCGCGAGAATGTCTCTTTTTCACCGGCAGCTGTGCCGTTGCGTGACCGCTGGCGAACTTTACTGAACTGGTGTGTTAAGCACGAAGTTGCGCCACAAATTGACGGATCAAACGGGCAGGTGCTGGACATACTCGCTATACTTGGGCGAAGTGCATCAACTGTCTCACGGATCCAGGTAATGTTGGGGTCAACCAGGGTCAAAAATTTCACATTGCGCAAGGAAAATTCCATCATGTTTTTCTGGCTATAGTAGCCGTTATCAGTAACAACCAGAGGTTTTTCAAGATGGAGGCATTTAAGCTGTGTCAGAGTGTTTTCAATAGAGATAACATCCGGAACATTGCCTGGTTGTTTGGAGAAGGCTATTGGTTCGCCAGACTTCACGGAATATAGGGTTAAAAGCTTGATCGTGTTGAGTCCGTCTTGAGCTTTGTTGAACCCTTGTCTTGCCTCCGACTGATTTTCAGAATAGGTCGAGATTGTGGTCGAATCAAACGCTACCACAGGAGATTTCCCCAGGTGTTCAGCTCGAGCTGAAAAATAGCGTTGAACGCCTTCTTCATTTCGTCCAACATTTTTAAACAGATTGCCATACACGTCTTCCGTGATTCCTTCATGATATGGAAGTGGGTGCATCACTTGCCAACTTTCAAGGCGTGGCAGCGTATTACCGCCGGATCCGATCCAGTAACGTGCGATAGACAATATTTTTGCGGCATCGCCCTCACTGAATGAAGCATATACATCATCATCAATACCAGACGCCTTTCCAACCCATTCTAAGATGTCCGTGAGTCCGGTATGCTGCCGTGTTGCACCGGGAATGCTTCCTTCTCCTTTGCGTTTTTTCGGACGAGTCGGCACAATTTTTTGGGTTCCCGACTTGATTTTGCCTTTAAGTTTTTGACTGACCGTATATGTCTTCCTGGTCTTTTCGTTGTAGGCCGTTATCCGTTCATAGACGTAAATGTCACCATTCGGACGCTTTTCACGCCGCTCTCCAACGTGATTTTTCCCTGTTATTGGTTTAGACATGGATAAATTCCCTTTTAAAGTGTATGTATAGTATAATACGTGCATTATAAAAAGGCAAGAAAAAAGCACGGTTTTTCAATTAAATCCGTGCTTATCGATCGGTTTTAGGGTTTAAAGTGTACGCTTTATACGATTTTCAGGGTAGAATGATAAAACGATATGCCGGTTATGGGCTGTTGATTCTTGATGAATTGGGGTACGTCCCGTTCAGTAAAATCGGCGCTGAATTATTGTTCCAAGTCCTTACCGAGCGCCATGAAAGACGTTCGATCATCATCACTACCAATCTTGGTTTTGGTGATTGGACGCAGGTGTTTGGCGATGCAAATCTTACCGCTGCTCTGCTGGATCGTGTCACTCACCGGGCTCACATTATTCAATGTAACTGGGACAGTTATCGACTTAAACAGACTTTAAAATCGAGAGGATAAAGAATGAAAGAACTGGATGTATATAATCCCCTGAAAGGTCGAAATGAAACGATAAGGATCGAGATCTCCGAAGACTGTACGACCTATTTTGAAGAGGCGGAGAAGAATGATGATATCCTGAGCATTACAGACACAGATGCCGGTTTGTTAATACAAGAGTGTGGGTGCACAAAACCGATTCTCATAGCTGTAGAATCACGGGAATCAATTAATTACAGCCAAAAAGGAGCGTTGAAGGCAATAGCCGACTACTGCGTTGGGTAGCCCGTCCGGCCAGGGCCAGGGGATCGGCCCGGCGCCGGGCCGATCCCCTGGCCCTGGCCGTTACCCAAACCGGAACTATATAAAAAGCGATAAGAGAATGATTTTAACAACAGGGGGGGTCAAAATTGGGTTGTCGAGAGGGGTCAATTTTGTGTTGCAATTCCGACGATTTATTGTCGACCAACGATGTGGGAAAAAAGATACATCATTATTCAAATCAGTTATGAAAACCGTATGCGGGTATATCGATCATACAGATGATTTATCGTTTTTTTCAGATGGTGAAAGACGATATGGTAATATGCTTTTCGAATTATGTTCCGAGGTTTTTCAAACCGGCAAAAAGGGGCGTCCTCCCAGAGTTCTTCCTAAAGGAGTCAAAGTTCGTGTTAAAAACAAAGGGGATCAAAAACACAAAAAAGGCCGTAAACGCCCAAAATACCAAGCTCCACAGCGAGAACATCTTGATACGGATCAAAATTTAAAGGAATCCGAAATCCATGCCAACCACCTTGAGGCTCAAAACGCTGCAATCAGGCGAAAGAATAGTACTTTCAGGAGGAAAACAAACACTTATGCAAAAACGGTAAAGGGCTTACAAAGAACACTGGATGTTCATCAAATAATTCACAACTATGTCCGTCCGCATTGGACGACAAGAGAGGTCCCCGCTGTTGCTTTGGGAATATTAGCAAAACCGCTTTCTCTCGAAGGTATCTTATCCATGCAGAGAGCGGCATAAACCAACAAGTTAAACTGGCGCTTTGAACAGGATGCCCTGATTATCCGAATGTTAGAGGCCCAGTGCCTAAAAATCTATGTCCTCTGTTTTTATGGTAGCATTAGTCTGTTGCCGTTGGACAGCAATCGCTGTCCTTATATAATAAATATCCCGTCCTGTAGGGAAACCATGTTTTTTTAGTAGGGGCTTCAATTGGGTACAGTTAACAGGATCAATATATCTTGCTATACCACTCCCTAAAATATCTGCAAGCCAAGCGTCAAACCATTCCGGTTGATTACAATTACTCCACTCAGACTCAATTATGTGACTGGAATCCAAGTAGAGCGGTTTTTTGTATGTAAGCTCATTAATAAATTCTGTCGATCCAGAAAGATTTGTTTCTCGGCCTAAAACACATTCTTGGTAATATCCTGTAATTATATTCGCATCTATAATCATCAAAATCCTCTCAACATGGCTAATTTTTTAGCTTCAATTAATCTTTCTGGAAAAAAACCTTCGGGCCAAGGAGTCGTGAAAATTCCTTCTTCGTTAATACGCATTTTTATAGCTTTTTTATTTCCATCAACAGAGTAGATATAATACACGGCAAGATCAATTGGTTTGATTTTTCCGCTGGCAATGTGTTGTTGTAATCTGAGTACTAGATGTTCACTGTGGGTTTCCACTATACTTTGAACCTGATTGTCACGCAAATCTAAAAAGAAATCACCTAATTCTGACTGTGCTTTAGGATGAAGATGTATCTCTGGTTGCTCAACTGCGAAAATGGAGTTCGGTGGTAAATTATATCCTCCAACAAGTACTGGTAAAATTTGACTATTACCATATCCTACGTCCGCATAATTTTGATACTCTCCTGTGTTAGGATGCTGTATATATATCTCATAATGTCTCTCTGAAAGGTCCCTGATTTCTATATTAGAACAAATCTCGGCCCTCTTCATCCATTGGACGACTTTGTCTTTTATCATTCTTTGCTTTGAGCCTTTTCTGAGCGAATCCATAACCATTAAATTGATAGCGTGTTGACCATTTAGTCCAACTCGATTTCTGCGCTCTCCTGAATACACAAATGTCCTTGAAGGCTCTATTCGCATTCCACTTAAGTATTCAAAATTAGTTAAAATACTTCTAACTTGTAAATTTAGTCTTGACGCCTCTCTAAGAGATTGAGTAGTTTTTATATTGACGCCATCAGCCTCAAAATCATACTTTTGATTTGGTATAAAAGGATAATTAATTAAAAAATTATTAAGTCTCAGTTTGCTTGATATTGGGGATTTGATTGATTGTGGAACTTCTCTACTATTTATCGAATGTAGTGTTTGACGCTCCGTATCCTCAGAATAATTTGTTTTATATAATGACTGTGTTTTTTTTCTGAATTCGGTGGATTTAAGAACTATTTGCTTGATTCCTGGACGATATCTATAAGCTAATGAAATAGTAACTTTTTGTTCTGTTGTTAACGGCTTATCTCTATTCGAGCCAGGACGCTTATGCATAGGCAGTCTAAATGAAATATCGAAATTAAGATGCTTTCTTTTATTATTTCCGAAAATGATATCTTTGTATGTGCCAAAATCACCTAATTCACCGTACAATAACATAGAAACATTATCATCGTAACTGCTTAATGTTTGTGATAATATTCTGAAAGATGAAATGATAGAGGATTTGCCGGTATTGTTAGGCCCAAGAAGTATAGTTATAGGTTTTAAATGGATATTTAAATCCTCGAATGCTTTGTAATTGTGCGTTGATAGTTTAGAGATCATTTTAATCCTATAAAAAAACGCTGTAAGTTTAAATTAGGTGAATATCAGCCCAGTATATCATGCGATTATGGAACAAATGATTTTAGATATAAAAGTCCTCGTGATTTTTACGACATCTCCATTTAATATTGCAATAGAAAATTAAGAGATGCCTCCAAGAATAGCCTGATTTTCTATATTATCCAAGATCGAGGCTCTCTGCTTTGGATTCCTATCGCCGACAGTGTTGTTACATGGTGCCAAATGACAGGAATAAAAGAGCAATATCAAGGAGCGCACTTATGGTATGAATGCGCCTGCCAACGATTTTAAAAAGGTGAAAAATGGCAGAAGTAAGTCTCGGTGCTCTTGTTTTAGATATCTGACATCCCTTTTTATTGAGTCTTAAAACACATAGTCTTGTTAGCTCATAGTTTGGGGACATGATTTATAGAAACGTATAAATAGAGCCCGGCCTGAAGTATTCCTAGCCGCTACATTTCCTCGCCAGATTCCCCAAAATGGGCTGCCATGGTCCCTAAACAAGTTTCAGAATATTGCACCAAAAATTGGAAGAGATCTTCTCCATCAACATCTGCATCTCCGTTAAAATCTACAACACAGTCAATTTTGTGGGTATAGATAATCTCAAGATAAGGTCTGCCGGCACTATATTCGCTGGCTTTTAAGCCAAAGCTATAAGTAGCTGAATCAAGCACCAAGCCGTAATTTGGCATGGTTCCATCAGCCCACTCCTGGACAATGGCTTGCAATTCCACTTCATCGAGATACTGGTGGTCGTAGAGGTTGTCCGCGTTGGTAAACGGCATAACCACCGCAACTTCCTGGGGATCACCACCTGGTGTTGTCCAGGCTGTCAGCCCACCCTGGCCGTCCGAACCTGCCGAATTCCAGGTAACATCATCTTCTGTCCAGTCCTGCCCCACACGATACAGATTAAAATTCTCTCCAACGGTATCAGCAGACACAGACCAGACATAAAGTCCCAGCCGGGCAGAGATAATTTTTTTGCCCATCACATCATCGGGGAGATTAAACCGGATAATGAAACGGTCAAAATTGCTTAGATATTGAGTGCTGCCATAGTTGGTGTCCGGGGCCGCGCTTTGTAAAAATGCATCGGTGACATCAGTATCAGGCGTTTGAAGGCGAACGGTTAAAGCTTCTGCAGTCACGTAAACCGTGGTTGTATTGGAAGGGTTTGACGTACCGATACTGTTTTGTGCGGTGACTTGAAACGTATAATCATGATACGGAATCAGATTCTGTACCGTGTGCGTTGTCACATCGGGATCAAGAACGGCAACGGCTTCAAATTCTTCCTGGTCCACACGCTGATACACCGTAAAATTGGCCTCGTTATCACTATTGTCCTGCCAGGTGAGCTGGACCTCAAGACCGTCGAGCGTTGATGTGAGGTTGGAAGGGCTTTCCGGCGGCAGGTTGGAAATAACGGCGGAGTCGGCAGCCGTAGGCTGAGACCGGCCAAGATCGTCTGCATACGCCGAAACCCGGTAGGTATAAGTACCGTCAGAAAGGCCGGAATGTAGGTAGCTGACGATATCCGGCCCTGTGGTGAACAGGACTTCCCATTCGCCGTCGACCTGGATTTCAATGATAAACCCGTCTTCATTATCGCTGTTGTCCTGCCAGGTCACCAGAATTTCACCGGCAAGGGAATCTGCCTGGAGCTGCAGACCGTTGGGGCTCACCGGCGGATATGGGCCGGAGCCGCCATCCCAGCCGGCCAGGCAAGCAAACAGGGTCCATGCGGCCCGGCCTTTCAGAACACAGTTAAGCCTGGCATCGGTACCGCCGCCATCAGAATGGGCACAACTGCTGCAGCCGCTGTAGTCCTCAACACCTTCTCCATGGGTCAGCTGATCCAGTTCGCCGCCAGGATACGTTGCCAAAAATTCTGAAGCCCAGTTGGCATCACGGGATCCATCATTATCTGAATCGTAATCCAGGGTATCGTTCAACAGTTTATCCAAAAAATACGCATTGTCCGGGTTATAATTTTCAATATCGGAAAAATCAAAAAGAATCCGGTCATTATCAATACAGTGCTGACGAATCTGCCGGTTGGGCGTGTCCGAAGAGTCAAATTCTCCGCCACCATTGGCGTGGGCGGTCATAAAAACAAACTGCACCGGAAGCACGTCGGCCCTTGCATGGGACCCTCCGGTACTGAACAAACCAATGAGCCATTCCATACTGGCAAGGTATCGATCAATGTCGTGCCCGGCAATATTACACCAGGACCACATGACAACATTGATTGTATCATGGACGTAATTGCCTTCACCGTCAATTGCCGTAAGATAGTTATAGGTGGCATCGGCCCAGTCGGCGTAGCCGTTCCCGTCATTGTCCGTATCACCCTGGCTCAAATCCGGAGGGGATGATATGGCTTGGTCCCGCAAACACAACACTGCAGAATTGCCGCTTTCGCTGCTGCTCCACTGGTATTTTTCCGCATAAGTCGGAAAATTGGCCAACGCATTCAACCCGGTGATAATCTGGCTGCCGTGGGACGTATGGCTGTATGCAATTTGAAGATCGGTTTTTACAGCAGTGATCCACTGATCCGGAATCCGGGAAAGATCTGTGCTGGTATGGTCAATGATAAATCCGGCAAAGCCGGTACTCGCGGATATGGCAACGATGAATAAGGCTGCCAGACTTTTTCTTATTGTAGCGTTCATTCTGCTCCTTCCATCTGATTAGAATTTAGGGACATATTAACCACTTATTGACATAGAAGTTGTCACATATATCTGTTAAAAGCCATACCCAAATGTTTAACTAACATCCCAAAGCCGTTCCAAATCTTCAAGAAAAGGTTCAAACCATTTGTAGTATGCACTTGCCTTGACACTACAGGGCTGTTACATATCAAACACAAATGTATTAGACCCCAAACGCCAGTTGAAAGTTTATTAGCAATGTTTATCCCCTCACCGTCACCTGCATCCCCCGAAGAGACTGCAGCATGGATTTTTCTCTTTGACCAAACCGGACTGGTCATTGACCCTGAGACAGGACAAGTTCCTATCCTTAAACCTTACCAGGCAAAAGCCCTGGCCCGCAACGGCCTCTATCCCTTCGGAACGTTGTACGGCACCCCCTGCTGCTGCGGCACCCTGGTAGACAGCCTGCCGGAATCAGGTCTTTCAATATTCGAGCTCAGAGAATTCTACCGCAGCGCCGAAGAGGCCTTGCGCCTGGCCATTGCATGCGGTCGTTTTATAGCAGACCTGCACACCAATGCCCACTTTTGCGGCAGATGCGGCACCTTGACTCAAATCATGGAAAAGGATCACGGCAGGGTCTGCCCGGCCTGTGGCTTTCATGCCTACCCCAGAATCTCACCTGCCGTGATCATGAGTGTCACCCGGGGAGATGAAATTCTTTTGGCCCGGGGAACCCGATTTCCGAAAAGAGAGATGTTTTCCGTTTTGGCAGGATTTACAGCCCCGGGGGAAACCCTGGAGGAGAGTGTGGCCCGTGAAGTTTATGAAGAAACCCGGATTCGGGTCAAAAATGTTCAATATGTAAAAAGCCAGCCATGGCCCTTTCCGGACAGTCTGATGATCGGGTTTACGGCGGATTATGAGAGTGGCAAAATCAACATTGATCCCAAGGAAATTATAGAGGCACAATGGTTCAAGGTGGACCAACTGCCCTTGATCCCGGACCGCTATACCCTGTCCGGCCAGATGATCAGGGATTTTAGAATGAAACAAAACAAATAAAACCGGGCACCCCATTCATTTATAAGCAGTGTCTGAACCAAAACCTGGATATTTTGTTGAGTACAAGGCGGAGGTAATTATAACCGGAGCAAGACATAGCGTATTTTGAGGATTAAAATTTACGGTGTTCGGTCAGGCACTAAGTATTTTGGTTGTATATTCCAAACATAGCCAATACAATGAAGGGTGTATTTATTCACAAAATATAGGATTTGCAAACCATGTTCGAGTATTCTTTGAGTCATTGGCCAACATTTTTCACAGCTGCTGTTCTGTTAAACATATCGCCAGGTCCTGACATGGCTTTCATCCTTGGTCAAACTGCAAAAAGAGGGGTACACTCAGGCTTTTCAGCAATATTATTTTTGCGGCGCTTGGTCTGTCTGCTGTTCTGGCCTCTTCAGCGGTGGCATTTTCAACCATCAAATGGATTGGCGCGGCGTATCTGATTTGGCTTGGAATACAGTCTTTAAGGTCTAAAGGGACCCGTATGTCTGTTAATAATCATGTTGGGCCAAAAGGTTTGTTGGCAATATTTAGACAAGGTGTACTGGTCTCCGTATTAAATCCTAAAGTTGCTGTTTTCTTTCTGGCGTTTCTTCCGCAATTCGTTGAAGCCGGGGCAGGCCCTGTTAGTGAACAATTTTTTTTCCATGGTTCTCTTATTATTTTCGTAGCAGCTTTTGTTGAGCCGCCTTTAATTCTTGTTGGCGGCAAATTAACCGGCTATCTGAACAACAACACAAAAATTTCGCGATGGATGGATCGGGGCCTAGGCGCATTATTTGTTGGATTAGGCATTAAATTAGCGTCCAGTGACCGTTTCTAAGGCCCATGTTCAAAACAAAACCTCATAGCCATAACAACTTTTTCAATTATGAATGCCTAACCCGCCATTCAATATTTACACCAACAAAAAAGGAAATAGGCCATGTGCCGCTCATGTTTAGTTGTCGATGATTCAAAACCGATGCGAACCGCAATCAAACGAACAATTCTTAGAGCAGGGTTTAATGATTTAAAAATTCTTGAGGCCAAGAACGGTAAAGAAGCGCTGAGTTTACTTAAAAGCACTCCCATCGATTTGATTATCACTGACTACAATATGCCTGAAATGGACGGCTTGGAATTCATAACAATTTTGAAAGGTAAAACAGGCTACAAAGATATACCTGTGCTACTCATGACTGGTGAAATTAATGAGGCCAGACTGAATAAATTTAAAAATATAGATGTCGCTGTGCAGATCCCAAAAGATATCAGACCGGAAGAACTCAAACCAATATTGTCGTCTACGTTAAACGAATCCGTATAACGGCCATGGGCAGATCTAAATGCCCATGGCCGCTATTTTGGTTTACATCAAAGCCCTGTTGAGTAGCAGGTGGCATATAATACTTAAGGCATAACCCAGAGCGATCACCGGGGTCCATTTCAGGTGCCCGCCAAACGTATAGGTCCCCCGCGCAGCGCCCATGAGCGCTACGCCGGCCGCAGAGCCGATAGCCAGCATACTGCCGCCGGTACCGGCTGTCAGGGTAACCAGAAGCCATTGGCCGTGTGACATGGCCGGATCCATGGTGAGAACGGCAAACATCACGGGAATATTATCCAAAATGGCAGACAGAACACCCACAAGGGTATTGGCCCAGGTGGCCCCGAGATCCAGATACATAAATTGGGAAATCAGCGCAAGGTATCCGAACTGGGCCAGTCCTCCCACACAAAGGATAATGCCATAGAAAAACAATAAGGTATCCCATTCGGCCCTGGATATCTTTTTCATGATGTCAAAAGATGTTAAGTCAGACGAAGGTGTGCAGTCGATCTCACGTGCCCCAAGAATTGGGTCGTATTTATTCGTTCGATTTTCATGGCGTTTGATATGAAAAGAAAACATCCCAAGATATCCAAGGCCCAGCATCATGCCGGCTGCCGGGGGAAGATGCAGCATATTGTGGAAACAAACAGCCGTCACAATCGTTGCCCCAAACAGCCCCATAATGACCCAGGCTCCGTACTTCATCGTGACGGATTCGTCCAGGGCCTCGGGAACATCCTTATCCACAAACAGGCTCATGATCACAGCCGGCACCAGCCAGTTGACCAGTGAAGGGATAAAAATGGCAAAAAATTGGGAAAAAGCGATCTTGCCCTTTTGCCAGACCATCAGGGTGGTAATATCCCCAAACGGCGAAAACGCACCACCGGCATTGGCCGCCACCACAATATTGATGCAAGCAATACTGATGAAGCCTTTATTATTTCCCCCAACTGCCATAGCCACCGCCCCCATGAGCAATGCCGTGGTCAGATTATCCGCCACCGGGGAGATAAAAAAAGCAAGGATCCCGGTAATCCAAAAAATTTTCCTCAAAGAAAGGCCCCGGGAAACCAGAATGGCCCTCAGCCGTTGGAACACATTGCGTTCCTCCATGGCATTAATGTAGGTCATGGCCGCCAGCAAAAACAAAAACAGTTCAGCATATTCAATCAGGCTGTGCTTGATGGCATCATGGGCGGTGTGGGTGTCCCCGATACCGGTATAGGCCAGCGACACAAGAACCCATATTACGCCGGCTGCCAGCAGCACGGGTTTGCTCTTTCTTAAATGGATATTATTCTCCAGTGGAACCAGGGCATAGGCACCAATAAAAAAAATCACCGCAAGATATCCGTATACGGTACCTGCCAATCCGGAACCCGCGGCATGGGCAGCCTCAGTCTGGGCAAAAGCCATGACCGGAAACATCAGCAATCCGATCGTAATAATTATCAATTTAATTGTATCTTTCATACGCATCACCACCTCTATTTCATTGAATTGACCTAATCGTTCACAAACCACATGATCTTCACGTCAAAACCATGGACCCACTTGCCGGCTTCATGATAGGGTGTCCACATATTTAAATTTCAACAGCAAAGAAAAAAATAAAATCATAAAGAGCATAGTTAATTCGGTCAAATAGATAATATAGTGATTACTATTCGAAAAAAACGAACAATACATGGAATGGCTTAATTATCATCATCTCTACTATTTCTGGATAGTTATGAACGAAGGGAGCATTACGGCAGCCAGCAACAGACTCAGGCTTGCCCAGTCAACCATCAGTGCGCAGTTGACCAAACTGGAGGAATCTTTCGGTGGAAAACTGTTCAACCGACAGGGACGAAAACTGGAAGCCACGGATTTAGGTCAGCTGGTGTTTCAATATGCCGACAAGATTTTTCTTTTGGGACGCGAACTGATGGATCAGATTCACAACCGTCCGGTGGTCGGACCGCTTTCACTGAATGTGGGTATCGTGGATGTCGTGCCCAAGCTCATGGCCAGAAAGCTCATCGAACCGGCCCTGTGTATGGAAAAAACCGTTCGCCTGGCCTGCCACGAAGGTAAAGAAAAAGACCTGCTGGCCGATCTTGCGTTGCACAATCTGGATCTGGTAATCTCCGACGGATTACCCAAACCCGGTCTCAGCGTGAAAACCTACAATCATTTCTTAGGCGAATGCGGCATCACTTTCTTTGCCGAGAAAAAACTTGCGGAACGCCTGACTGGAAAATTCCCTGACTGCCTGGATAACGCCCCCATGGTAATGCCCATGACCATGTCATGGCTCCGGGGTGCCCTTGATCAGTGGTTTGACCGTTTGTCCATTCGACCGGTGATGGTCGCTGAATTTGAAGACAATGCGCTGCTGACGGTTTTCGGGCAGGCCGGAGACGGTGTATTCATGGGGCCCACGATCATTGAATCTGAGGTTAAAGCCCAGTATCAAGTGGAGATCATCGGTAGATGCAGCAATATTAAGGAACGATTTTATGCGATCTCTGTTGAACGAATCCTTAAGCATCCAGCGGTTGTGGCCATCACCGACACCGCACGCCATTCAGTGTTTTTCAGCAAGTAATGCCTGGGATCACTGAATCATTGTTTTTTTATCATGAACAATCCGATCGAAAAAAGGCTAAACCTTTTCAAATCGACATCAAACGGTTGTCTGGTTACCTGCAATTGTTCAGTGGGCCGTTTGATAACGTCTTGATTCACCGATATAAGTGTGATTTAATCTTTAGGTTTTTAGACATGGTGTTCCCAAGGGACATAACCATAATTTAGCGTAAAAATTGAGCTTACAAGGGGATATTTTGCCGGAGCTGAACATTGAAACCGTAGGCCAGACAACGGTAATGCTTTTTTCAGGACGGCTGGATGCCCCGGGGGTTGCCCTGTTATGGCATACAGCTGCTAAAACCGTTAAAAAGCCGGGCCAGGGGACAATCCGGATAGATCTTGAATCCGTTGATTATATGGACATGGCCGGAGCCACATTTATCTCTTATTTAAGTCGGCTTTCAGCTATCACACCAGCAAAACAATCCGACCTTGTGACCGGCGTCAAAAAAGAGTTCGTCCCCCTTCTGGATCTGGCTGATCAATCAAAAAATGAGGCATCACCCCCGCCGCCGAAAGTTTCCTACATTGAAAAAACCGGCAGAGACCTAACCGCATCCATTGAAGATGCCAAGGTGTTCATTACCATGGTCGGAGAAATCACAGCGGCTTTGCTTTCCTGCATTAAAAATCCGGGCCGCATCCGCTGGGCCGACACATGGATGGTGGCTGAACGCTCAGGGGTCAACGCACTGCCCATTGTGGCGCTGATCTCATTTATCGTGGGGCTGGTCATGGCATTCCAGGCCGCCATTCCCATGCGCATGTTCGGCGCCGAAATATATGTGGCCAACCTCATCGGTATTGCCATGATCCGGGAGCTAGGTCCTTTGATGACCGCCATTGTCCTGGCAGGCCGATCGGCATCGGCTTTTGCCGCAGAAATCGGCACCATGAAAATCAACGAGGAAATTGATGCGCTCACGGTCATGGGCATGGAGCCGGTCAGATTTCTCATCATCCCCAGGGTGATTGCCGCCACCCTGATCACACCGTTGCTCACGGTTTTTTCCAATTTTGTGGGGATCCTTGGCGGCATGGTTGTCATTCTTTCCTTTGGCTACCCGCCCATTGCCTACTATAATCAGGTGGTGGGCTTTGTCTCCTGGGAAGATCTTGCCGGCGGCCTGGTCAAATGCTTTGTGTTCGGGCTTCTCATTGCCGCCACCGGATGCATCCGTGGATATCAGACATTGAGAGGGCCCTCTGCCGTGGGCGATGCCACCACACGGGCGGTGGTATCCTCCATTATTTTAATTGCCGTATTTGACGGTATTTTTAGCATAATCTACTTTTATCTGGGCATATGAACGAAACGATCATCAATGTCCGGCACCTTTTTGCCGGGTACAACAACAACGCCATCATGGAAGATCTCAACTTTGATATCCAAAGTGGTGAGGTGTTTGTTATCCTCGGCGGTTCCGGCTGCGGTAAAAGCACAGTGCTCAAACACATGATCGGCCTGGTACCGCCGGTGTCCGGCCAGGTCCTCATCCATGGTGAAGATATTGTAGCTGCAAGGGGAAAGGCACGTAACAAGCTGCTTGGCACCATTGGTGTGGCATTCCAGAATGGTGCGCTGTTCGGCTCCATGACCGTGCTGGAAAATGTCATGCTGCCCCTGATAGAGTTCACGGATCTTCCCAGGCAAGCCATTGAAGCCATTGCCCAGGTCAAGCTGGATCTGGTTGACATGGGTCATGCCCTGTATCTTCTGCCCGACGAGTTGAGCGGCGGCATGAAAAAAAGAGCCGCCATTGCCCGAGCCATGGCCCTTGACCCGGCCATTCTGTTTCTGGATGAACCCTCAGCCGGGCTGGACCCTCTAACCTCGGCCGAGCTGGACCGCCTGATCCTGGAACTGGCAAGTTCCCTGAACATCACATTTGTTATTGTCACCCATGAGCTTGAAAGTATTCTGACCATTTCCGATCGGGTGATCATGCTGGGCAAAAAGGAAAAAGGTATCATTGCCCAAGGCGATCCCCAAAAGCTTAAAGGGGATCCATCGAACCCATATGTATTTAGCTTTTTTAACCGGAACCCATAATCTCAGCCATGGGCTGGTTTGGCCTATTAATACCCAGATTCAACCCACGACATAACAAGACCGGAATTAAACAATTTATTGAAACTTTAATAAAAAAGCTTTGGAACCGAACCCATGACCCAGAAAACCAATTATTTTAAACTCGGCCTTTTTGTCATCCTGGCCTTTGCACTGACTGCGGCCATGCTGATTGCCTTTGGTGCAGGCCAATTTTTCAAGGCCGAAACCCTTGCCGAAACGTATTTTAACGAATCGGTCCAAGGTTTGAACGTCGGATCGGAAGTGAAATACAAAGGGGTAAAAATCGGGGCCGTAAAATCCATTACCACCCCCACAAAGGTCTACGACATTGCCTCAAATTATGTATTGGTCACCTTTTCTCTGTCCGAAGACTGTTACGTGGGTCAGACCGGAAAAATCCCCAAGGATCGTATGAAAAAAGCGGTAGACGACGGACTCTCGGTATTTTTATCCTTTAACGGCCTGACCGGATCAGCATATCTGGAGACCGATTATAAAGACAACGGTCCCGATGATCTTGAAATCTCCTGGACCCCGGAAAATCTTTATGTGCCGTCCCGGTCCAGCAATATCAAACAAGTATCGGATGCCATCACCCGGGCCATGGAAACCCTGGGTTCCATGGATTTCAAAGAGATGAAAAAGGATTTTTCAGCCCTGCTCAAAAGCCTGAATATCACAAAGGTATCAGACCAGGCAGAAAGCCTGATCAAAGAGCTTCGCCAGACCAACAAAGGCCTGGCCAAAATAGTGACATCCGGCCAGGTCAAGCAGATGGTGGCGGATGCGGGTTCTTCTATGGCAGATTTAAAGCAGATCATTCATACGGCAAAAAAACCCATCGAACAGACCCTGGCAGATATAAATACGGCATCTGCCAGCTTCAAACGCATGGCTACCGGCCTGGAAAACGGCTATGACGGCAAATTAACTGAAATGTCTAATAAAATGGATACGGTTCTAACCAGCCTTGAAAAGACATCCCGGTTAATGGAAAATATGATCTGGACCAATGCCGACGTCATTGAAAAAGCAATCAGCAACCTGGAGAATACCACTGAAAACCTCAACCAGTTCACCCGGGAACTGCGGGAATTTCCAGGCAGCATTCTCATGGACGCCCCACCGAAATCATCAACACCAGGAAAGGAAAACTAGTTTATTATGAACAGCCTTCGTCCTATAAGGCCCATGGTCCTGGCACGCTTGACTCTTTTGGTTATGATAACCGGTATATTCACCGCAGCCGCCGTTTTGGGCGGATGTGGGATTAAAAATGATTACACGAAAAAACAGATGTTCAGGCTTTATGCTGACCGCAACGATCCTGTCGACCAAAGCAACCGCTCAACCGGCGCCCCGCTGGTGGTTAAACGCCTGGATATTTCACCGGAATTCGATGGCGCAGGATTTGTCTACCGGCTGGGTCAAAGCAGGTTTACCCAGGATTTTTATAACAACTACATGACATCACCGGCCCGGATGATCAGTGATGTGATGCTCGAAACCCTGATCGACTCGCCTCACTTTGCTCCGGCCCCTAAAAACAGGATTCCGGACGATATATTCCAATTGTGGGGTAAGATTACAGCACTCTATTGTGATCGGCGTAATACATCTGCAGTATCGGCTGTGGTGACCATGGCGCTGAACCTTGATCGGTTGAACAAAGATGGATTCACACCAATTCTGTCAAAAACATATTCCCAGCAAATTCCTTTAGGCTCTGACACAAGCCCCACGGGTTATATTCAGGCCCTTAATCGTGGATTAGCCGGAATTGTCAAAGATATTTTGTCCGATTATCAATTAACATACCAACCTCGACAGGCTGTCAAGGATAACCAATAATTTTTTAGGAAATATTTATATGAAATTTCGCCCCTGTATTGATCTTCGAAACGGCAAAGTGGTCCAGATTGTGGGCGGCACCCTGTCCGACGAAACCCAGGACAGCCTAGTCACCAATTTTGAAAGCGCCCGAACCCCGGAACAATTTGCACGGATGTACCAGGCTGACCAACTCTTCGGTGGCCACGTCATTGCTCTTGGCCCGGGAAATACCGAATCAGCTCTTGAAGCGCTGCACGCATTCCCGGGCGGTCTTCAGATGGGTGGCGGCATTCACCCTGAAAATGCACACACCTTTTTGGACGCCGGCGCATCCCATGTCATTGTCACCTCATATGTTTTTTCTAAAGGCCGCATGGACATGGACAAACTCAAAACCCTGGTGAATGCTGTGGGTAAAAACCGCCTGGTTCTGGATTTAAGCTGTCGGAAAAGGGAGGGACAATTCTGGATTGTGACGGACCGCTGGCAAAATTTCACCGAAATGGCCGTAACCCCGACCACACTGGAGAATCTGTCTGTATTCTGTGACGAATTTTTAATCCACGGCGTGGATGTCGAAGGCAAAATGCAGGGTATCCAAAAAGAACTGGTAGAATTATTAGGAACACACAGCCCCATTCCTGCCACCTATGCCGGAGGGGCAAGCCAATTTTCAGACCTGGACCTTGTAAAAGCCCTTGGCAATGGCCGTGTGGACCTGACCATCGGTTCAGCCCTGGACATCTTTGGCGGCACCATCCCCTACCAACAGGTCGTGGCGTGGCATGAGAGTCAAAATTAGCAATTCAAAACGATTGATACATGTAACTATAGCGGCTCGGAATAAAACCGCCCAGAGCTCGGAATAATTCAGGCCGGGCCCTGGGCGGTTTTATAAATCATGTCTCACAAATTTTACCAAATTACGAATTAATAAGACTATATTTTTTATATCAGCCGCAAATGACCTAAACCTGACTCGAAGATTACCAGTTGGCCATATTAACAAAAAAACAGTTACCGATATTTTTTTATCGATGTGGTTTTTGAGTGAGTTATCCATGAACACTACCGAAGAGGGCCGATTTTTCAAAATGGAATTTCGGAAAGAGTGTGGTGTCTTAAAATTGATTTTCGTATAGTTTTTTCTGAAGGATTCGAGACAAAATGTATTCAAATTTTTCCCTTGACTTATATTTGACTGGCGAAGGCATATTCTCCATTCAAAAAACTTCAGTAGCGTCTCTTTTTAAATTTTTTCTTCTTTTTGGCACCTGAATCCCCATGTTTTATTTTAAGGGGCTTTTTATTGATCATGTTGCCATTCAAAGCCTTAATGGCTTTATCTGCTTCGCTGTTACTCGGCATTTCCACAAAACCGAATCCCCTTGAACGTCCGTTGAATCTGTTTTTTATAATTTTAACACTTTCCACAAAGCCAAATGCCTCAAACATTTCCCGAAGATTTGTTTCTGTCATCTGCTCTGTAAAATTGCCGACATAAATATTCATTCAACCGCCCTTTTCTATTTTTCATATAACAGCCATGGGCTGACCTGACATATCAACTGCCAGGCTTACCCCACAACAAAGATTTTAAGATCTCAAGTAACCTACCCAGACTTTCTTATAAAAAGCTATTTGAAATAGGTTAAAACCCAGCCTTTAAAATGCTTTTTTAAATAATCTGTACTTTCATGCTTCTCTTGAGATTGCGAGTAACCAAGATTTTCCATTTTTCTGGTGAATTTGCCATGAAATCCACGGCCTGGGTCCACGATTACTACTTCACAACATGGCCGGACATGCTGATTTATGAATGCGGCCAAAAGATTCACATGCGCATCTTCGTAGAGCAAATCAGAGCCGATAATAAGATCAAAGGCACCAAGCTTATCATGGAAAGGATCGGCCCATCCGGTTCGAACAAAAGGAATGATTTTGCCGTTATTTAAACCGACATTGTAATCCAGAAAGTCCCTGGCGACAGGATGGTGGTCCGTTGCTGTAATATCTGCAGCCCGCTGGTTTAACACCAGGCTTGCTAAGGCAATACCACATCCGACCTCCAGCACGCGTTTGCCTTTGATCTGATAATCCAGCATCAGGTGGGCAAGCACCTCACCTGAAGGCCAGATCACACCGAAGATAGGCCAGGATGCCGAAGAAATCCCAAGTTTTCCGGCAACGCCGTCAGGGTCATCAAACTGAAGAACGTCCCGGAGCATACGGATGTGAATATCCATATTTCCGATTTCCAAGGTCGTATACCGAACCCGGACATCAGACATGAAAAAATTTACTCTTCCGGATTAGATTCGATTGCAGGCTCATCTTCTGTTCCGTTCTTTTTTTCCATCCTGCGCTGCTTTTTTTCTTCCTTTTTTTTTCTTTTCAGCAGTTCTTTCTTTCGTTTCGCAAAGGTATATTTATTTTTGACTGCCATGCACCTTCCTTTTTTTGGGTTATCCCTGCCGGGAATTTTCCATGGATAATCGGGATTGGTTTTTCATTTTTCTACCCAAATTTTTTTCAATCATAGCGATCATTTTACCATCTGAAGGAGAGGCAAAGGTATACGCCTGCCCGGACTGATCAGCCCTTCCGGTTCTTCCGGTTCGGTGAATATAAGTTTCAACCGTATCAGGCAGATCATAATTGATGACATGGGAAACGCCTGAAACGTCAATACCTCTAGCTGCGATATCCGTTGCCACAAGTATGTTAAAGGACCCGTTGCGAAATCCATCCATGGCTTTGCGACGTTGATTCTGAGAAAGATTCCCCTGAAGTGATGCCGCGCTGTATCCTGATTTTTTTAATTGGCATGCAAGACTTTTTGCCTTGTGTTTGGTACGGGTAAAAACAAGGGTGCTGGTCATATCCTTTCCTGAAAACATCTTTTTCAGTAGAGCGGTCCGTTCTTCTTTTCGGACAGTGATCCAGCTATGTCGAATGCTTGGAGCAGGGCGCTTATGGTTAATTTGAATTTTAACTGGCCGATGTAACATTGTTTGAACCATATGCTCTATCTGTCTGGGCATTGTGGCGGAAAAAACAAGAGATTGCCTATTTTTAGGCAAATATCGGATAATTCTCTGGATATCCGGCATAAAACCCATATCCAGCATTTGGTCCGCCTCATCAAGAACCAGGGTTTCAATCGATTTAAGCGTTAACGCCTTTTCATTGAGCAGATCAAGCAGGCGCCCCGGGCAGGCGACAACAATGTCTACACCACCACGAAGTATTTTAATCTGTGGTGTTTTTTTGACACCTCCGTAGACAGCGATACTTTTAATGGTCGTGTGAGCAGCCAATTTTTTAATATTTCCATAAATCTGTTCGGCCAGTTCCCGGGTTGGAACCATGATTAATGCTCTGGGCTGAGCTGATGTTTTTTCAACTCTCCGGTTAAGCAGGTGTTGAAGAATAGGAAGCAAAAAGGCTGCTGTCTTGCCGGTTCCTGTCTGGGCAAGACCGAGAACATCTTTGCCTTCAAGAATCGACGGAATTGTTTTTTCCTGGATGGGTGTGGCATTGGTAAAACCGGCGCTGCGAATACCTGCGTAAATGCCGGGGTGAAAATCAAATTGGGTAAAATTCACTCTTAATTATTTTCCTTAACGTGGATTGATAAACCGGATCTGTTAAACAGGAACCCGAAACGTCGTCCACTTAGATTATGTATTCGGTGAAAAAAGATAAGTTATGATTGAAAAATCAATAACTTGGAGAAGAAATTAAAAAACGTTGCCAACAAAATCTTCATACTGTTTTCACGGTCAAGTTTTAGTAAAACTTCAACGTCAACTTACGATGTTTGTCAGACAACGCGGTTAGCGAGGACTACCTGAAAGAAACTCTTCTGACAGGGAATGTGTCTTCACATTCAAAAGTACCGTATAATACACTAACATACAGAAAATGCAAGCCGAGTTGATTGTTTTCTTGACATCCGTCCTTATTTCTGTATGATTCATAACTATCACACGACTTGAAGTATTTAAGTTTTCTGCCTCAGGGTGTATATCTCAAAAGCATCTGTGATTGCCCCCCAAAGTTTGAAGTGATTTATATTTACTTTTTTTATTTAGGAGAGTGCCGATATGGCAACTGGAACCGTAAAATGGTTTAACGACTCAAAAGGTTTTGGATTTATCGAACAAGAAGACGGTGGAAAAGATGTTTTTGTACATCATTCAGGTATCAACTCAAGCGGATTTAAGTCCCTCAAAGAGGGAGATCGTGTCTCCTTTGATATTGAGCAAGGTCAAAAAGGTCCTGCGGCTACTAATGTAACCGTGATCTAAAGAATATAATAAAACTTCTGGAGGTATTCCTCCTATCGCTTTTCAATTTTCGTTATGGGCTGAACCACTGACAGATAAGTCAGCCCATAGCTGTTATATGGATCAAATCATCGTACATTGCATTCTTCTGGTAACTTCCTGTCAAGTATACCTTATCTGCCGGTCTGGCATATCGGACGTAAAGCGATTTTTAATGTGGTCATTTTAAACGTCCTGTTACTCTTGTCTAGGAATTCGGCACAGACAGGAATCCCCTTTGAAACCAAATTGTTCATACCACTTACGTAACACATTGAAATCCATGTACGAAAATTTGTCGTTAGGACTGAAAGCGGGATTCGCACTGAGCCGGACATTAAAACAGTCGGCTTTCCGGCACAACTCCAAAAGCATCAGCGTTCCGTTGCCGCTTTTGAGAATAAAGGCCTTTAAATAATGGATATGAACAGTCTTGTTTTGGGAAATAACTTCATTCAAGGCAATGGCACCAATTGGCTTTCCATAAATATTTTGAAAAACAAACGAATGGATCTGTGAATGCTTCTCGGTATATCTATGCCCGGCAAGGCGACGCTTGAACTTACCATAAAAATAATCGATGTACTCCTGTTCTCGGGATACAAGCGTCGGCTGTACAGATCTATCCGAATATGCGTCATAAGACGGGAAATTATCAGATAAATGCGCCTGCGACGACACAGGTCCCAACGGGGTATTTACATTTAAAATATCTTGTCCTGAAAGCCACAGCGGCAATGGATTAGTTGTTTTTAAACAATTGAAGACAGCCTGTGTTATTTCAAAGGGAACCGTCTCCAGTTTCAGCTGCCTGCCAAAATCAGAAAAAAGTGACCTGGAGGATTCAAATATAAGATTTCTGGCAGATGAGGCTTCAATTTCATCATCAAATTTTCCAGAATCAAAAATCTTTTTGCAAAGAGATGAATCCATACTGTTCCATGCACGGCAAATAAAAGGGCGGACTTCATAAATGCTGCACATCCCGTTTTCTAAAAAAATACAGGGCAGTTTATCCTTGATTGAAAAAAGGCTGCCAAGAGATTTTTCCCGAGTGCGTTGAAGGCGCTGATCAATTCTGTCCATGAGTAGGAGAATTTGCTTTCTGGTAAAACATTCACTAAGAAAGGAGAGGATAAGCAAGACTTCAATGGGCAGTACATGTATTTGGGAATGACAGCAGTAACTGCAGCCTGACCGGCATGCCACAGTGGGACTCTGGTTCGAACTCTCAAGGGCGTCAACAATATCATGGGAATATGTTATGACGTCCTTTAGCACATGAAGAACCGCGTCATTGATAAAACTGTTGTAAATTTTTTCCCGGAACTGGTCTTCCAGGATATCTTTGAATGCATTCTGGGATGAATCGCCCATGATTGCGGTCATATAGCCTCTCCAATGTAAGACAGAGAGGATTCTGTAGCTAACCAAAAGGCTATCTGAGCTTACTCAATAATAGTGATAAAAACTGACGGCAGATTATAGAAAATTACACTCTGCGTCAATAAGTCATTTTCATATGCATAGAGACCTTCTATGGGGATAAAAACAATTTCGGAGGCGATCGCTTTTGGGATTGGGCAACAGATAATAAGTGCCTCTGAAGTAAACCAACTTGGACACGGAGTCCGTCGGGATTTGGCCCATTTGGGAATTGCCTGTTGCCGGGCGTTGTCGATACCTGCCCGTATGGTAGTGGGTTCCCTTGAATCGCTTGAACCAATGGATCTGCATGCTTGGTTTGAGGCATATGTTGGAAATAGGTGGTACACATTTGATCCGACACGACCCGATCTGAAAGGAGGGCGTATTGCAATTGCTTTTGGTCGAGATGCGGCCGACGTTGCAATCTACACCCAATTCGGAGATCCAGTGGAACTATTAAATCTGGAGGTCCAAATTCAACGAATACCCGGCCCACCAAATCAAGGCAGAACTCAATGAAATGATTACATTTTTAAGGAAAAGAGAACCCCACAAGTCTATACAGGCTCGCTCATGCCGATCTGAGAGCGGCATTCAATAACAAAAAAAAGTACCCCCTCTATTGACAAGGGTACCAGCCCCTTAAAACGCACCTTTTCCCCTAACGCAAGGTGCACAGAGAATCCCTTGTATGTGCAATAAAATTTACCCAAAATTCGGCCACTATTTTTTTAATGCAACGTTATTATATAGGGACGATCTTTTTGGGGGCTCCAATTTCAAATAGCCCTAAGGCTGGCACCACCTAAGACACTGAAAGACAACACAATTCAACGTTTAATTCAATCCAACCGTTTCCAGCAGGTAATGATTAATTATTTTACCAAGTTCATACGAACTAAAGGGAATGCCCTGGGTCCCGAAATACAGGTTAAATTCCAGCACATATATTCCATGACTTGTCACGGCAACATCAAATCCGGCATGGTTTACCTCCAGAGCCTGGGCAACCTGCAACACTCTTTCTACAATATCTGTGGGAATATCTGTTCTGCAGATCATCCCACCCCTGGATACATTATTATGAAAATGATCAGTCCCGCCCACCCGCCAATATGCGCTGACCACGCGCTCCCCGACAATAACGATCCTTAAATCACGCTCCATAGGCACATATTCCTGGGCATATATCACCGGATTCATCTGCGCATAACATTGATAATCGTTTAAGGATCTGATCAAGAAAACCCCCAGTCCGGATGAACTTCTAATTTGCTTACAGACAAAGGGCAACCCAAATTGTGCAACCAGTTCATCAAAACAGATATTTTCATTTGAAAAAATACCGGTTTTAAGCACATTTTCCGGACACAGCATTTGAAGGCTTCTTGTCATTTCAACCTTGTCATGGCCAAGATGGTAAGTGGAAACACTTGGAAAGATTCTTTTTTTCAATGCATAGACCAACGGGTTTATCTGCCAGTATTCCGGGAATAAAACGGCTATGGCATTTTTAACGGCATGTATGGAATGCACCATGTTTTGAGGTTTTAGATAAGCAACACACGGAATGCCAATTGAGCGTATGGGATTAAACGAAATATATCTTGGCGTCATGCTTACCCCGGGGTCGATTGTAAATGATTGTCTTCCTGTATCGTATAATTTCCCCTATTCGTTAATTGGGGTATGACTGTCTTGAACAAAGGGCTAAACGTCTTTTCGTTTCGTTCGGTATGTAATTCATTATAAAGCAAATGCTGCCAGCCAATAGCTTTTCCCATGGGCATGTTCAGTCTTTCCAAAATGGTGAATCCATCCGCTTCTTTGGAAATGGGACAGGTCTCATCAATTCCTATGATTTCTGTTTCCGTATACATATATGGATGCAATTGACAGACAAGGGGTCTGAATTCAAAGGGCAAAATGCAGCCTGTTTTTGTAAGCATTCCACAGCTTTTGTCCGGGTTCCGTTTAAGAACCCTGAATAGTCCTTCTGGATTCAATACCAGAGTCAGCCAGGCTGGATCGTAGAAAGGATCAAGATACCAGGGTTCCGGTTTCTCCATCACAAAAAAATTGTAGTGACCTGCACAGGCGCTTATTCGCCGTACATCTCCCAATGTCAAAACAATTTGCCTGTTAAGGCAGCAGGAACCGCCCGCCAATGCAAATGCGATACAAGGTATATCGTTCATCGAAGCAATTTAACTCCTGTATGGATATAAAAAGGGCACAATTCTCAAATGTGGCCATTCCGGGTATAGGCATCAGCAAGGTTTATACCAATACACATTTGGGGAAAGAATCGGACTTTGAATGTCCTTAAAGCAATAGTACAGTATGCTTTATTCGGACATCAGGTGTCTTTTTGGGGTTTGAATTGTTTTTTATCTAGCCTGTGCCGTGTCAGCAGGCGGTTGAGTTGCCGGGGCGTAATACCGGCTTTTTGTGCAGTTTCATTAATTCGGCCGTTGGTTTGCTTCAGCAGACTGGTCAGATAGAAAACTTCACAGGCATTGACCGCATACCGGCGCGCCTGGGCCAGGGTCTGGCCGGTGCCGGGGGCTGGTATATCCCGGATCACATCCATCTGGGTTTCGATGGGTAAATTATCGGGCGTTACCACAGTGGAAGTTTCGAGAATATAGGCACGTTCAAGGATGTTCTCAAGCTCCCGAATATTGCCGGGCCATTCATAATGGCAGAATCCATCCAGAACAGACGGATGAACCGTTTGGATATTTTTCCCGTATTTGACGTTTAATTTTTTTAAAAACAGATCCACCAGATATTCCAGGTCTTCCATCCGTTCCTTGAGAGGCGGAATTTCAATGGGAAAGACGTTGAGGCGGTAAAACAGGTCTTTTCGAAATATCCTTTTGCTGACAGCGTCTCCCAGGTCTGAATTGGTAGCCGCGATGATGCGTACATTGGCTTTGAAAACGGCATCGCCTCCGATCCGGCTGAAGGTACCGTCCTGGAGCACCTGGAGCAATTTAACCTGGGCGGACGGGGATATTGTTCCAATCTCATCTAAAAAAATTGTGCCGCCCTCTGCCATTTCAAACCGACCGGGTTTTTTACGTTCAGCACCGGTAAATGCGCCCTTTTCATGGCCGAACAATTCACTTTCAATGAGAGTATCCGGGATCGCACCGCAATGGATGGAGATAAAGGGCTTTTCGAATCGCCGGCTGTGCCAGTGGATCAGCCGGGCCAGGGTGCCTTTTCCTGTGCCGGTTTCGCCCAAAAGCAGGACGGTGGCAATGGTAGGAGCAACAGACCGGATATTATCAAAAATTCTTTTCATGCCCGCATTTTTGGACCGGATGATGTCCAGCCATTCAGTCTTCCAGAAACGATCCCGCAGGTAATCCAGTTCAAAGTCCTTGGAACGGGAGTGGTTTAAGGAGGGAAGCAACAGATGGATATCCCGTTCCATGACCGGGGACAGCAGGTATCCAACAGCACCCGCTTTCACCGCCTCAATGGCTTGGCGGGTGTTGGACCGTGTGCACAGTACAATAAACTGAACAAATGGATTGACTGAACTGAATGCCGGCATACCCGGATGGGCCGTCAGAAGTTCGATATCGGCCAGGATCAGATCAAATGGGGACTGGGTATGCATTGCCAGCGCCGCATTGAGATCAGGTGCCCGACGGATGTTGCCGACATCGGACAGAACGCTTGAAATCAATTGCCATTCATCTTCCGCATGGGTCAGAACCAGTATGTCTTTCATCTAAAGCCCCACAAAGGATTTATGCCACTCTGCCGTAGGGTAGATATGAAACCGTCAGAGGTGGTATTTATTAACAACGCCCATGGGTTATGTCAACATGGTCAAAGCAAAATCGGTATATGCCGGTTTTATTTTTTTGCGTTGGTATTTTTATTGCTTTTCTTTGGATTAAAAATTTTCGGGGGGAAGAGTAATCATCTTTCTCAATAAGAACCCGTCGTCTTTGATCGGGATTCTATCTGCCCTTCCCCCCTTCCTTTACTATGATAAAAACAACTGGATCATCAAGAAAGAGGACGACGGATTTGAATATGTGTGATTTTTCAAGACCGAACAACACGCAGGGACTGCTGGTTTCCATCAAGGCCGGGGCTCCCAAGCTTTGGGAATCCCTGGAACATGCTGCAACCCTGGGCCTGATTTTTCAAGATTATCGGCGGGGTGGCAATCATCAATATCGGAGCGGCCACGGAAACTGAAATGAAGGAAAAAAAGGCGCGTGTTGAAGACGCATTAAACGCCACAAGAGCAGCTGTTGAAGAAGGTATTGTCCCTGGTGGCGGTGTCCCTTTGGTTAGGTGCATACAAGTGCTGGAAGACATTGAGGGCGAGGAACAAAACGGGATCAATATATTAAAGCGGGCATTGTCCGAACCGTTGAAGCAGATTGCCCGGAATGCCGGCATGGATGGATCTGTTGTCCTGAACGCGGTGTTGGAAGGGAATGGCGAATTTGGATACAATGCCCAGACCGACACCTATGAAAATCTCCTGGCGGCCGGTGTTATTGACCCCACCAAAGTGGTCAGCTTCACCGTTCAAAACGCCGTGTTTTGCTATTTACCACTTGAAATCATAATAAAAAGGTGTTACCTGTCTCTGCCTTTTAAAATCTAAGGGCAAAAGTATTTTATTTTTTCAAGGAGTTTGACAGAATGCGTGCTGTTCTTGTTTTCCCACCGAAAGCAGGTGCCACATACGTGCCATTAGGTATCGCATCGCTTGCACCTTATATTGAGGCCCGGGTGCCTGATGTCGATGTCCGATTAATTGATTTAAACATTGCTCTTTGGCACCTCCTGGCAATAGGAGACCCTGAAGGTCAAGATCTGCTTGCATTTACCCAAGGAAAGGCCGGGCAATTTCTCGACCATGGACAAACCCGATACTATAAACAAGTATGGGACAGGCTTCGGCGCCGGATGACCCATTTGGGTGAGCAAGCCGGCTTATATCTTGAGACAGGTGAAGCAGATCAAGATTTTTTGTCCATACTTGGGAATCAGGTAGATCAGATTCTCTCATTAGAGGCTGGATTTGTGGGGATTTCAGTTCTTTTCCCGGAACAAGTCTCGTTTGCTGCCGCACTTGCCAGAGCACTCAAACATACACTGAATATCAAAGGACTTTCCCGGGTCAGGATTGTTTTAGGCGGCGCTATGATGTCGGCGATGCCGGTAACCGAGCTGCTTGAAGCCGTCCCTGAAATTGATGCGGTGGTCTGCGGTGAAGGGGAAGAAGCGGCAGCTGCGCTCTGTGAGGGCCGTCCATTAAATGAAATCCCCGGCCTGATTTACTGGGAGGGCGATCATATCCGTGTCAATAAGAAAGTCAAAACCCTTTCATTGAAAGAATTGCCGACCCCTGATTTCTCAGAACTTCCTCTTGACAGGTATTTTAATCCGGTTCCGGTGCTCCCGGTTCTTTTCTCAAGGGGCTGTGCCTGGCGGCGATGCCGTTTCTGTTCACACAATTTTTCCTTTGGTGGACATCGTAAAAAAAAGGTTCGTGACTTTGTGGCAGAGATGGCCGTTTATACACGATCGTTTGGCGTCCGCCATTTTTATTTTGCCGATGAGTATATTACGCCCGAAATGCCAAGCGTTTCGGTATGCACATTAAAGGCCGAACGCCCTTGATTAACAGCAATGGAAGCGTTGTCTACAGTTTTCGGCTTAAATTCAAAGAAATTGCTTCGGACAGCTCATTAAGGACACCGCGGGGTGCGTATGAGGTGGCCCGGTGGCAGCGATTCAGGAAATGGCTGGGAGATTTGCCGTTGCTTGAACAGCTTCCCACAGAGCATTATCTGATCCATGTGTCGGCATCCGGATCTCCTCTGAAAGATCCCTCACAAGATGAAGCCGATGCCCAGCCCATCTGATCATTGAAAGGGAAGTTGACTACTTCTGTTATTGATGATGTCAGATTCAAATCTTATTATCGTATAAAGTGAGCCCGGTCTAGATTAATCCGAGCCTTGGGGTTCTATATTCCGAGCAGCTACACCTAATGGATAAATATAGCAGAATGGTTCATACATTATATCGTGCCTGAACCAAGTCCCGTAATTGGACGAAAAGTTGCATAGATGCAAGGCGCATAAAAATTTGAGGATTACAAATTTTTATGCTACGCAGCAGGTGGGCAACTTTTCGTTCAGTCATTATATAAATGCTTTTATCCGGGCCTCCAGAGCCTCCTTGGGCAAAGCCCCTGTGACCCGATCGACCAGATTGCCGTTTTTCACAAAAAGCATGGTAGGGATGCTTTGGATGCGGTATTTTGAGCCGGTTCCCGGATTTTCGTCAATATTGACCTTAGCGATTTTGAGCCGCCCCTTGTACGTTTTTGCAAGGGCATCCATTATGGGGCCTACCGCCCGGCAGGGACCGCACCAGGGAGCCCAGCAGTCCACCAGCACCGGCAGTGATGACTGCATGACCTCCTGATCAAAATTAGCATCCGTAACGTTCACGGGGACATCAAAAATTTCAAGCGGCAAAAGGGTTCCGCACTTGCCGCACTTGGGGCCTTCCGAAATCCTGCTCTCAGGTACACGGTTTTTTGCCCCGCACTTGGTACACCGAATAATCAGTTGATTTTCACCCATGTTTCTTATCCCTCTTTTTTAATGGTTTTATTCCCATTTCATAAAATTAAGATAATTTTTGATTTTGATTCATCAAGAGCATGGAGGAGATGAAAATTAATTTTCCAGCACATATTCTTCATGTTCTTGATGGTGAGATAAAATATCCGGTAGGCCCGTAAACATTCGGCCGCCCACACAGATCCCCTTAGTGACCGCAATGGCAATAGCTCGAAAGCCCCAAAATTTTGGCCGGGGCGCTGATGGTCACCCCGAAAAATACGGCAGGCTTGCCGGCGTTTAAAAACGTGGTAATGGTACCGTTTACAATAGTGGACCCTGTGGCAAAGATCATGTCGCACCAATCAAGTGCCTGCTCAAAATCTTCCCCGGATTCTATTTGAACGCCAAACTTTTCAGTCCCCACGTTGTCCGGGTCAAGATCCAGTACCCGCATCGTGTTCTGTTTGGCAAGATATTCCAAAAATCTAGGCTGAAGCCCGACCAGAAGAATCTTTTTCCCCGAGAATTGCGGCTGCTCAATTAAATTTTCGGCACAATCCACCGGCTCTTTATCTTTGCAATGTATTGTTTTTTCACAAAGTCCCAAGGATCTGTAAACCGCATTAAGCCCTGCAATGAAAATTGCCCGGTCGCTGGTTTTAGTGTGGTCCAATTCAAGCAGACCATCCACGGACAAAGAGATGTCGGTATACTCATCTGTGAACGACTGGCCCACAGCCCCGTTAAATGTTGCCGCCATCATCACCTCTTTGCCTTTGACGATGGGGTAATCATCGTGCTCCGGGGTGCCGATGGCCTCTTCTACGGATAATGGTTTGCACTTGATGTCAATTCTTTTGTCGGCAAGGTCGTGACGGACGATTTCTGATTTCAGTGCATCTTTTAGTTTAATGTAAATGTCATTGATGTTCATTTTATTTCCTTCTATGCGTTCAGGCCGAAGAGTAAATTATATTTATACGTTTGGTTTATCATTATAATGTTTTCCAGGCCTGTCAAAAAATCTAACTGCCCACTATACTGCTTTAAACCCGTATTGGAAACAAGCAAATGAACTATTGTGCCATGGGCCATTACGGCTTATGCCGGTTCCAGACCTTAACCAGATTTGCAGCTTCGTGCCCGGGTTCATCTGCCTCAGATATTGCAGAGACAACAAAAAAGCCTGCAACACCTGTCCGGGCAAGCTCTGGTATATCGGCAAGTTTGACGCCGCCGCCAACCACAACGGGAATGGAACTGAGTTGGGCAAGCGTTGTAATATCGTCAATGCTCCTTGTAATTCTTTTTCCATCTATATCCAGACCGCTGTCCGGTTTGGTTTTTGTTTCATGCAAGGGGCCTGCGCCAAAATAGTCAATCAGGCTGACATCGGCATTTTTTATGTACTCGAACAGTTCATGGGTCCTGGCGGATAAGCCGACAACGGAATCAGGTCCTAAATATTCCCGGCAGACATCCACGGGAATATCCGTTTGGCCCACATGGATGCCGTCAACATGTATGCCTTGTTTTCTTGCTGCCAAAATCACATCAAGGCGGTCATTGACCAACAGGGTCACAATGTCTGATTTGCCGGCTTGGGCGATCACTTCGGCTGCCTGGCCGGTTAATTCGATCAATTCCCGGGCAGAGGCCGTTTTGGACCGAACCTGCACACACGTAATACCTGCCTTCACCGCATCCAGGATAATGGGGGCTACAGGACGGCCTTTGGTATTCTCCTGCCCCACCACAAAATATGCTGAAATATCCAGTTTACTTCTCATATGTTAAACCTCCTCAATATCAAAAGGGTTGTCTGCAATTTCTTTAGGGGTTGCTTTATACAATTCGTCAAGAAAATGAACCTGAAAACTTGCCGGGGCATCTGTTTTTTCAGCAGCGCGGCGACCGGCCAAATTATAGACCGCCGTACCTGTCAATGCAGCGAAAACGCAGAACTCGCCGTTGCATAGACAGCCATGACACCGCCTAAAGAGCATCCGGACCCGGTGATTTTTTCCATAAAATGGGAGCCGCCATGGCAAAGGGCTGCAACAGACCCATTGGTCACCAGATACTGGGTTTATAGGATTTAAAGTCCTGCAACACCCGGGTCCGCAGCTCACCGATACCGATGGCCACAGGATCTAAAACCCATGGTTTCCCACTGAAATGCAAGGTTTTTGCCATGCAGGGTAAAGTCTTTTCATAGACAGGCTCAAGGGTGCCCACGTTTATGTAGGCCCCCCCCCCCGCCTGGGCCAAAAAATGCGCTTCATCAGGCATATAAACCATGGCTGCCGCACCGCCCACGGCAAGTTGGGCATTGGCGACAAAATTAATGGTCACCGTGTTGGTAACTGATCCTGCCATGGGATTGGTCTGCTTTACGGTTTCAACGGCATGAATTATTCCGGCTTGAAGATCCTTTATAAGACTCACTTATCATTACTCCTTTGGCTGGTATTATCCGAATCAAGTTCAATAGCCTAACCATGTATCCAAAAAATTGTGAAAGATCAATTCTTGTCTTGAAAGGCAAGCATAAATGGAACTAAAATGGCGCCATTTTATATTTTTACGTACCCATAAATATGGATTCAAATGGAAAAAAGCAGAGAACAAGAGATAAATGACTATATTCAACGAGACCCCTTTGCCCAACTACCCCTTTGCCCAACTATTGGGTGCAAAAATTGAGATATTGAAACCGGGACATAGTCGGGTGACATTGCTGATCAATGATGACATGGTGAATTTTCATGGGATCACCCACTGAGGTGTGATTTTTTGATCTTTAAATAATAAAAAGGCCATTATGGTTATGACAATAATTTGTCCCGATTGTAACATTGTAAATCAGAAAAGCTGGGGTAGTAAATGCAAATAAATATAATAGGATAACAGAAGTTGGCAAATCATAAGTTAATTTCTTGAAGCTTAACGCCATACATGCGAAGCTTAGCATGCCGGTCAACGCAAATATGAACCAGTTTTGTTTTTCAAACATTAGTTTCACCTATATGACCTCACGGAATCCGAACATAGAATCCTATATTTAATAAAATTTTTTAAAAAAACACCCGGTTTTTCGATATTCACCGGGCAGAAAGTTCGATTCCTGCCGGAATAAAACTTTTAATGCAGTGATCCCCGCGCGGCAGTTCTGCAAGGCCTTTACCTGAAAAGTTCAGAGCCTGAACATGGGAGATAAACGCCCGTGCATAATCCAGATAGGTGTTGACCGTTGTTCCGGGCACCTGCGATGCCGCACCAAACCCTTGATACCCGTCTTTGCCCGAGGCAATAAAATCATTGGCCACCACCACATAACTGCGCTCGTCCTCAAACGGAACATATCTACCGGATGCGCGTTCCCGAACCTCCAGCCCGAAAAAACGGCTGCCAAAGGGCTTGCGCGCATCAATATCGTACCGCAGGCCGTAGGCATAGGGAAACGCACCTTTTGCATCGTTTCTCAGCATATATTCCAGGGCCTGTTCAAGGACTTGCCGGATATTTTGACCGGACATTTTAATTTCAATCAGGGTATTTGAAAACGGCAGCATCCCGTAGACCGTGCTGTAACGGATCGCCCCCTTTTGAATACCGGTGCGGATCCCACCCGCATTTTGTATGCACATGTCCGCATGGGGAACCTGTGCATAAAACGCCTGTGCCACCAGCGGCGCCAGACAGCTTCCCAGAGGCATTGGTTGGGTACCGTGAACCTGACCCGGCACCCGCACATGCACCAGATCCTGGGGGGCGGTTCCGATAACGATTTCGCCTTTTTCTGCCACCTGCCGGGAAAACTGCTCCAAAACAGCGGCAACTGCGGCATTTTCAGGGACAATATCCAGGCCGGCTGCCCGCCGGCATCGGTCCCCCAGCACCAGATGGGGCTGACCAGACCAGGCGACCAGACGATCGCCCTTAAATGTCACATCAAGCTCCCCCAACACCCGACCTTGGGACCATGCCTGAACGATACAGACCGAATCACCGTCTTTATTTTCAGCAATCACCGGATAGGGGCCTTCGCAGACCAGCCCATAAGAGTCCAGGTCACCCAGAAGCGTGTGGCTGTGTCCATCCACGATCACATCCACATCACTGACCTGCCCGGCCAGGGACAAAGTATTCTCATATCCGTAGTGACTCAGCAGAACAATCCGGCCAATCCCCTTAGCCAAAAGCGCATCCACCGCTGCCTGAACGTATTGCACCTCATCGCCGAACAACACCCCGGGACCGGGCCGGGAGGAGCGGCGAGTCACCTCAGAAATGGTCATGCCGATGATCCCAACCGGCTGGCCGCCAATTTCTTTCACCACATAAGGGGCAAAGAGATGTTCCAGCCCATGCCCATGCCCCACCCGTATATTGGCGCTGACCACCGGCACCGTCAAAGACCGGATAAAACCGGCCAGCCACGCATCGCCGTTGTCAAACTCATGGTTTCCCAAAGCCATGGCATCAAACGGCATGGCATTCATCACCGCAGCATCAGCCCGGCCATCAAACAGGGTAAAGTACAAGGTTCCCTGGACCGCATCTCCGGCATGCAGCAACAACGTCTGCTCAGGTTTCACCGCCAGCGCATCCACAAGTCCGGCAACTCTGGCCATACCGCCGGCCTCACAGGTGGTGGACTTCCCGTCAAAAATCAGCTCTGTTGTCTGGGGAGCCAAAAAAGAATGAACATCGTTAAGATGCAGGATTTTAAGCTTGCTTTCTGAAGAAAAAGAGCTGCATCCCAAAGCGCTAAGCATCATGGATCCAGCCAGCAGCAAAAAAAATCGAACCACGATGGGTATTTTTATTTTTCTTCTCGTTGTCGTTGCGGCCATTTGATAAGCCTCAATTTTCAGGATAAGGTTAATTTTGATAACCAGTTTGATGCAAGCCTGATTTCTGCCCCGTTTGGAAACGTCTTTTCCCTGTTAAGTTTTTTAGACACTTGGATCATTTTGATTTGAGGAAAGAACTTTTTAAATAAATCAAAATTGGGGCTCAAGTTATTGTCACTCCATTTAACTTCTACCAACAAGGAAGGGATATTCTTTTTTGAAATACAGAAATCAATCTCTTTGCCGTCCTTATTTTTCACATAATACAATTTCCCTTCTTCTCCCAGGCAATCCTCCCTGAAATGTAACTCTTTTTGAATGGCGCATGCTACGGCATTTTCCAATTTAATACCCTGCTCACCTAAAACCTGCCCCGTATCATAAAAGTAAAATTTAGGGGCTTTTTGAATAGCCCTGGCGATATTTTTATGAAAGGGTGGTACTTTAAAAAGCACATACATATTTTCAAGTATCGTTAACCACCTTTTTACCGTTTTATCTGAACATTGCAGATCCTGGGCCAGGGAACTATATGAAATTGGGCTTCCCACCCGGCCCTTTAACAATTGAATCAGCGTTTCAATCTGGGTGATCTGCTGAACATTCTCAAGATCAATGAGATCTTGTTTTAAAATGATATCAAGATGAGATTTTTTCCAACGGTTATAAAAACGGGTTGTGCCGTTTAAAAAAGGTTCAGGGAAGCCGCCAGTGGATAAAAGTTTGTCCAGTTCTACTTCAGGGTCGTCCGGCTTCAAATCGGTATTGATCTCTTTAAGGTCCAAAGGGTGCAATCTAAATTGAAAAAATCGCCCTGCCAGGGAATCACCAACCTTTTTATAAGTGTCCAACCTGGCGCTGCCTGTAACAAGTATTGACGGCGGGATGCCTTCCTTGTCATAAATTCCCTTCAGCCATGATTTCCAATTTTTAAGTTTATGCAGTTCATCAAAGATGACCAGGGGCTTTGCCCTGTCCCAGGATCTTTCTTGCAGGCTTATTCTATCATCAACATCATCATAGTTGAAATAATCAAAATTATTTCCCAACATTTTAGAAAGCGTTGTCTTTCCTGCCTGGCGTGGTCCGGTCAGCAGTATAATTTTTTTATCTAAATCTTCTTTAACGTATTTTGAAATATATCGTTCCATAACGACTATTTTGACATTCACTCCGAAATAGTCAAGACTATTTCGACTTTTAATCCGAAAAAGTCGTATTCGTAATTAATGGGTCAATCACGATTTCCCTTAAATTACCGCGCCGCCCGGCTCTATTTTTTTTTCTTTGGTTTTTCCAGATAATCGACGCCTTCCTCATCAATCTCCTTGAGCTTGGCCTCAATTGTTTTACACAATGTTTTGAGTACTTTGATACGGGCAAAGTATTTATTGTTCGCCTCTATCAGGGTCCATGGCGCATAATGTGTGCTGGTCCGGTCTACCATATCTGTGACCGCCTGTTCATACTGGTCCCATTTTTTGCGATTACGCCAGTCCTCTTCAGTGATTTTGAACCGTTTAAACCCGGTTTGCTCTCTGGCATGAAATCTTGCCAACTGTTCTTCTTTGGTGATCGTCAACCAAAACTTAACCACCACCATGCGATGGCGGACAATCTGTAATTCAAAGTCGTTGATTTCACTGTAGGCCCTCATCCAGTCGGCCTCGGAACAAAATTGCTCCACCCGCTCCACCAGTACGCGACCATACCAGGATCTGTCAAACATCGTTACGCGGCCTTTACGGGGCAAATGCCGCCAGAATCGCCAGAGGTAGGGCTGCTCGCGTTCCTCTTCCGTCGGTGCGGCAATGGGAATAACCTGATACCCGCGCGCATCAAGCGCCCCTGTGATACGACGTATGGCCCCGCCCTTGCCTGCCGCGTCATTGCCCTCGAACACGGCAATGACTGACGTGTATTTAAATTTGGGATCCCTGATCAGTAGGTTCAGCTTTCTCTGGTACTTTTTCAACTTTTTCCGGTACTCATCCTTCTCCAGGGACTGCGTCATATCCAGCGTCTTCAACACGTTGACATTATCAATAGACGGCATAAGAGGCGGCGCAAGGAGCTCCAGAGAAGGCTGATCATCTATGCTCAATCGCTCTCGAATCGCATTTAGGATCAGTTTTCCAACGGTTAAGTTCCGGTAACGGGAATCCGCGCCTTCAATGATCAGCCAGGGCGCTTCAGCACTTGACGTTTGACGAATAACCTTCTCATGAACTTCACGAAACTTGTCATACGCTTTAAAGTGTTCCCAATCACGCTCAGTGACCTTCCAACGGGTCAATGGATCTTTCTCAAGGGATTCCAGTCGTTTTTTCTGCTCTTCCTTGGAAAGATGAAACCAGAATTTAATGACCAGGGCCCCCTCATTTACCAACATTGTTTCTAACTTAACAGCCCGGCCCATGCTCTGCTCCAGATCCGCATCTTTTGTTTTGCCATAGACCCGGTTCAACATCGGCCACGTGTACCACGACCCTAGGAAAACGCCAATTTTACCTTTCGGCGGCAAGGCCCTCCAGAACCGCCACATCATCGGGCGATCCAGCTCCTCGTCCGAAGGTTCGCCCATGCCGTGGGTTTGAATAAAGCGGGGATCCATCCATTCATTTAACAAATTCACTGTGGCGCCGCGCCCTGCACCGTCCAATCCGCCGACCAGGATAATCACTTGGAAAGCGGAGGATTCATTTAAGTCCAACTGTGTATGGAGAAGTTCTTCACGCAGGCCAGGCACTTGCTTTTTGTAATCGGATTTGGATATCTTATGCCCCAACTCGGCAGATTCAAACACGCCGTTTCTCCTTTACCTTCGGTTAAATCACATTTATCTCATGCACCCTTAACAAAAAAAGCTAACCAGCCATATTTAACAATGTCAAGCCTTAAATGCACGAATATCCACCGGCAACGGCTTCCCAATCCACCATCACGCGGGTGACGGCAACACCTATATTGCTTCCTCTTTTTACCCTTCACGCTGGACAAATAAAAACCAACTGGTTATTTTAAACGAATGTTTAATTTTATCCAAAAACTGATACAAAAAAATTTCAGGCAAAAAGGAGTCAGCAATGGCGGAGGCCGGAATCAGAGAACATAAAAAAGATCAGTCCGTGCGCAAAATTTTAAAAGCGGCACTACTGGTTTTCAGCACCCAGGGATTCAATGGTGCCCGGATTGATACTATTGCCCGCAAAGCCGGGGTAAACAAGGCCATGATATATTACCGGATCGGAAATAAACAGGCGTTGTACCAGGCGGTCATCCAGGACATCTACCAGGACCGTGCTGTGCAGCTTCGCCGGGAAATCCAGTCCAGCACCACGCCAGAAGAAAAATTAGACACTTACATTGCCAGCGTTGCCACCATCATGGACGCCCACCCCCATTTTACCCGAATCATGATTCGGGAGATGGTTTCCGGATGGACGAATTTCGGCCCGGCCATTTTTGAAGAGGTGAGTGTCACCGTTAAGATTGTCCAGGCAATACTCGATGAAGGCGTGGAAAAAGGTGTTTTTACAAAAACAGATCCACTGGCAGTTCATACCATGGTTCTCGGGGCACTGATTCTGAATCACCTTACCCAGCCGGTCAAACCCCAAATCATGGCGGCCCTGAACACATCAGAAGCCCCATCTGATATCAGCGGTTTTAACAAGCTTGTTCCCCAGGTCCAGCGCCTGGTGGTTGCAGCCTTGCGTCCCGAAGCATATCCCCGTAAGCTACAAGATGTGAGCTAAAAAAAAGAGATCAATGATGAATAAAACAATACAAACAACCTTGTCATTTTTCTTGTTGTTATCCGCCGTGCGACTTCTGGTATCACCGCCGCAAACATGCAGAGCCCAGGAACATCTGACCGTGGACCGGGCAGTACAGATTGCCATTGAAAACAGCCTGCAACGTCGTATGGTTGCAAAGGATGTAGAGATTGCCGATGAGGGCCTTGCCCGGGCCCGGGCAGAGTTCGGACCGACCGTGACCCTTCAAGGCGGCCTTTACCGATATAATGCCACCCCCACTATTGTGCAGACAAACCAGGGCCTGGCAAAGCTCAATAATGCTTTGTCCGCAATAACCTACGGCCAGGTGCCCGAAGTCAGCCTGCCCAGTGACAGCCGCACCTATTACGGTGCAGGGCTCAATGTGACCCAGCCGTTGTACACGGGCAATAAACTAACCGCCACCCGCCGCCTGGCCCAGGCAAACCTGGAACATGCCCGTAAAAATCTGGATGCCTCGGACAATGACCTGGCCTTGTCTGCCCGAAAAGCCTTTTACACCGTAATCTTTAGCCGGCAGATGGCCAGGGCCATGGACGAGGCAGTGCAGAGCATGACTGAACACGTTAAAGAGGCAACTGCCTACCACAACCAAAAAATTGTTCCCAAACTGGATCTTTTGCGGGCCGAGGAAAAACTTGCGGATTTAAGGCAGCAGCAGTTGTACACCCACAATAATGAGGATCTTGCCCAGACCGCTTTGAACTATGTGCTGGGCGTGGACATGGACACCCGCTACACCTATGAGGATCCCTCTCAGACCCTGCCCATGCCCCAAGATCTTGGGACCTGTATCCAAACCGGTTTGGAAGACAGACCGGAGATCAGCGCCATGGATTCACAGATCCAGATGGCCAAACAACAGATCGCCATTGCCCAAAGTGATTACCTGCCCACCCTGGCCCTGGTGGGGGAAGCCCACCGGTATGAACCCGAAAATGAAGACCCTTCGGCCCAGATCGGCATTGTGGCCAGCATAGAGCTGTTTGACAGCGGCCGCACCAGCCATAAAAAGGCCCAGGCCGGCCGGCAGCTTGAAAAGGCTCTGACTGCAAAAAAACAGCTATCCAGGGGCATTCGCCTGGAGGTGGAAAAAGCATACCACGATGCCCAGGCCGCCCTCAAATCCATTGATGTGGCCCAAAAATCGCTGGAGACGGCCAAAGAAGCCCTGGATGCGGCCCGGACCCGTTACCGGGTGGGGGTAAGCACCTCTTTGGAACGACTGGATGCCGAAGTCTCTCTGACCCGGGCAAAAACAAATCATATTCACGCCTTAAATATGTATAACATTGCGGTCGCGGAACTGGAACGCGCCATGGGAAAGGAGTAAGCCCAGATGAAACAAGGCAAAACAAACTTTTTTTTAACGGCGTTGGCCTTTTGCATTTTGACCATCGTTACCACGGCCGGATGTAACAACTCGACAAATCAAAAAGACAAACAAAACGCACCGGCACCTGCGCCTCTTGTCACCAGTATAACCATTTCTGCCCAAAACAGTGGGCCTGGCCATTTGTTTTCAGGCGATGTCCGGGGACGTTACGAGACCGCATTAGGATTCCGGGTCCCGGGAAAAATCATTGCCCGCCATGTGGAAACCGGAGCCAGGGTCGAGGCAGGCGATCTACTCATGCAGGTGGACCCCAAGGATATCCAAGAGGTGGTGACGGCAGCCAAAGCCCAGGTCACTGCAGCCGAAAGCCAATATAAACTGGCCGCGGATCTGCTTAAGCGCTTTAACGCCCTTTATGAGCAGGATTACATGAGCAAGGCCGAAATTGACCGCTATCAAAACAAGGCCGACTCAGCCAGGGCCCTATTGAAACAGGCCCAAGCCCAGTTCATCCAGGCAACCAACCAATTGAATTACTGCAATCTTAAAGCCGATGATGACGGCATTGTGCTTGACGTCCGGGCAGAAACCGGCCAGGTGGTGGCAGCCGGCATGCCGGTGGTCATTATGGCCAAGGGAGAAGAGCGGGAAATTGAAATCTTTGTGCCTGAAAACCAGGTAGCACAATTGAACCCAGGCGCGTTATTTCACGTCAATTTCTGGGCCCTGCCCGACCTGGATATCAAAGGCCGGCTCCGGTACCTGTCACCTGTGGCAGATCCCATTACCCGGACCTACAAAACCCGCATCACCCTTATCGATCCCCCGGACACGGTTCGGCTGGGTATGACGGCATCTGCGGTCAATGTCGAAGCGAAGATAGACAGCAGCATATTTATCCCGTTATCCGCGGTCTACCAGACAGGCGATTCGCCCATGGTTTGGGTGATTCAAAATCACAAAACCAAACAGCAAAAAGTCCGGTTGGGAAAGGCCGGTAACGGTGAACAAGTCCAGGTCATTGAGGGCCTGGCAGCGGGCGATGAAATCGTCACCACCGGCGTACACAAACTTTCCCAAGGCCAACAGGTCCGGACCCAATCTTCAGGCAAAGATTCATAAAATGAAACACTTCAATCTAACCCAATGGTCCTTGAATCACCGGCAGCTTATCTGGTTCTGTATTATCTTATCGGCTGTGGCCGGCATTTATGCATACCAGGGTATGGGGCGTATGGAAGACCCCAACTTTACCATACGCCGGATGATCATCGGCGTGGGCTGGCCCGGAGCGTCGGCGACCGAGGTGGAACAGCAGGTCACCGATAAAATTGAAAAGGAACTGCAGGATATCCCTGGCCTGGACTTCCTTAAAAGCTATTCCAGGCCCCAGCAAGCGGTCATCTATGTCAACATCAAAGACACCGTGGATGCAGACGATATCCGGCCCACATGGCTTGAGGTGCGCAACATGGTCAACAACATGGTGGATGACCTGCCCCAAGGTATTTTAGGCCCCTATTTCAACGACCGGTTTGATGATGTTTACGGCAATATCTATGCCCTGACATCAGACGGATTTTCCTATGAACAGATGCGGGAAAAAGCCGAAGATATCCGCCAGGACCTTTTGATGATCAAAAGCGTTAAAAAGGTGACTTTGGAAGGAGTTCAGCCGGAAAAAATATATATTGAAATGGACAGCAAAAAACTGGCCCGTATGGGCATTGACCCCTTGCTTGTGGCCGCTGTCATAAAAAAACAGAACACTGTGACCCCATCGGGTATGCTGGAGACCTCAACAGACAATGTGTTTATCCGGGTTACAGGCCTTTTTGACGATGTTGCCGCACTGCGGGAACTTCCCATCCGGGTGCTGGATCGCACATTCAGACTTGGAGACATTGCAACCATCCGGCGGGCCTATGCAGACCCCGGCGAACCCAAAATGTATTACAATGGGGAGCCCGCCATCGGCATTGCCGTGTCCATGGAAGATGGAGATAATATTCTCAAGCTGGGACAGGACCTTGAATCAGCTTTTACACGCATCAAGCAAGAGATGCCTTTAGGGTTTGACATCCACCAGGTGGCCAACCAGCCTATGGTGGTCAAGGATGCCATTGATGAATTTATCAAAACCCTGGGCGAGGCCATTGCCATTATTCTTGTGGTCAGTTTTTTAAGCCTTGGTCTGCGTTCAGGCATGGTGGTGGCGCTGTGTATCCCCCTAGTGATTGCCGCCACCTTTCTGTCCATGAAAATGGCAGGCATTGACCTGCACCGGGTGTCGTTAGGTGCGTTGATTATCTCATTGGGTCTTCTGGTGGACGATGCCATGATCTCTGTGGAGATGATGGCAGTAAAGCTCGAGCAGGGATGGGATAAGGTAAAAGCAGCCTGTTTCGCATACACCGCCACGGCCTTTCCCATGCTCACCGGAACCCTGATCACCTGTGCTGGCTTCATCCCCATTGGTTTTGCAGACGGTGATTCTTCTGAGTTCTGTAGAACCATCTTCCCGGTCATCGGACTGTCCCTGATCATATCATGGGTGGTATCGGTCATGGTGACCCCACTGTTTGGAACCTATCTTATCAAGGCCCAACCCACAAAAGAAGGGGAGGATGAAAGAGATATTTATGATAAAACATTTTACCGTATATTCAGGCGGATTCTGGTCTGGTGCCTGCGGTTCAAGTATGTGGTGCTGATTCTCACGGCAGCAGGTTTTGTGGTGGCCCTGTACAGCTTTAAATATGTCAGAGAAGAATTTTTCCCCGGCTCTGTGCGCCCGGAACTGGTGGTAGACCTCACCTTGCCCGAAGGCGCATCCATGCAGGCCACGGACACCCAGGCCAAAAAGTTTATCAACGCCATTTCCAACAATCCGAACATTGACCATTTTGCCTGTTATGTGGGCTCAGGCGGACCGCGTTTCATACTCACCTTTGAACCGGTGATGCCCCAGTCCAATTTTGCCCAGTTTATCATCGTGGCCAAAGGACTTAATGAACGAAAACAGCTTGAAACCCAAATTAAAGCCCTTTTGGAGAATAACTTTCCCAATGTCCGGGGCCATATGCAGACCCTCCAGATGGGGCCGCCGGAGCCCTACCCCGTGATGTTGCGGGTATCAGGTAAAGACTACACCAAGGTCCGTCAAATTGCGGGCCAGGTTAGAGATGTCATGGCCGCAGACCCGGATTTGCGACAAATCAATTTCAACTGGTATGAAAAGACTAAAAAGCTTCAATTGAACGTGGACCAGGACAAGGCCAGGATGCTTGGGGTCACAAGTTCCGACCTGGCCCTGGCTATCCAGTCCCAGCTCTCGGGTATCCCGGTCAGTGAATTCAGACAAAGGGATAAAACCGTTGATATCGTGTTGCGCCTGTCTGCAGAAGACCGGCAGAATTTGGATGATATCCGGACTCTTCCAATCCATGTGGGCCACGGCAGAACCATTCCCCTGGAACAGATTGCCGATATCCGTTTCGGCATGGAAGAGGGCCAGATCTGGCGCCGCGACCTTCTGCCCACCATTACGGTGCAGGCGGATACGGTGGCCGGAGTCACCGGCAACGATGCCAGCCAGAACGTGTATGAATCACTGAAATCTGTCCGGGAAAGCCTGCCGGCCGGATATACCATTGAGATCGGCGGCCTTTCGGAACAAAGCAAAAAATCCACGGGCCATATTCTTGAGATGGTGCCGGCCATGTTCATGATCATTGTGATCCTTTTGATGATCCAGTTGCAAAATATATCCAACATGATCCTTACCCTTTTGACGGCACCTTTGGGATTGATGGGGGTAATTGCCTCACTTCTGATTTTTGATATGCCCATGGGCTTTTTAGCACAGCTCGGCATTCTGGCCCTGTCAGGCATCATCATACGCAACTCGGTGATTCTCATGGACCAGATTGACCGGCAGGTGGCTGCCGGCGAGAACCGCTACCATGCCATTATCAGGGCAACGGTGTTTCGGTTCAGGCCCATTATGCTCACAGCGGCGGCCGCAATCCTGGGGATGTTGCCTTTGGCCGTGGACAAATTCTGGGCCCCCATGGCTATCAGCATCGGCGGCGGACTTTTGGGGGCCACCATCCTGACGCTGTTTGTACTTCCCTGCATGGTGGCGGCCTGGTATCGGGTAAAAGAAGATTAGAAAGGATCTAAACAGCAAAAGGTTCCTGGAACAAATTAGCGGAAAGGTCCAGGGGCATTTGGAAAACGTCTCCTTTTTCCTGGGTACTGGCGTGGTCCAAAAGCCGCAGATGCCCTTTTTCCATAACAAGTATCCGGTCTCCAAGTTCCCGGGCTTCGTGCAGGTCATGAGTGACAAATAAGGTGGTCAAACCGAACTGCTGCTGAACCCGTTTAAATTGTTTGCGCAGATACCGGGCCGTCCGGTAATCCAGGTGGGACAATGGCTCGTCCAGCAACAGAAGATCCGGTTTGCCCGCCATGGCCCTGGCCATGGCCACCCGCTGTTTTTCGCCGCCGCTGATCTGACCCGGGTAGCTTTGGGCCAGGTCTGTTATCCGAAACAACTCAAGAAGAGTATTGATTTCTTCCAAAAGCTGCTTTTTTTTGAGCCGCAGAGGCTTTATGGCGATTTTCAAATTCTGAAATACGGTCATGTGAGGAAAGAGATAAAGATCCTGAAACAGATAACCAATTTTACGACGGTGGGACGGCAAGGTATGGACCGCTTTACCGCCCAGCAACACCTGCCCGGTGTGGGGAATAAAGCCTGCCAGGACATTCAAAAGGGAGGATTTACCGGCACCGGACGGCCCGATAAGGACCATCAATTCACCTTTTTTAATTTCAAGAAGGTCTACAGAGACAAACCGGGACACAAGATTTTTTACAACCAAATGATTCATACCATATCTCCTTTTTTCCGCGTCCTTAGTAATGCAAGGCTTTTTGACGTACACCCAGCCATTTAAGGGCCATGAACAAGACGACCCCAAGGCAGATCAAAAGCCAGGCACAGGTCACAGCCAGTTCAATCTCTCCGCTGGTTAGATTCAGGTAAACTGCAATGGGCAAGGTCTCGGTTCTCATCCGGGATGCCCCGGCAACCATCAGGGTGGCACCGAACTCTCCCAAAGTCCTGGCCCAGGCCAGAACTGCCCCGGCAAGGATGCCGCTGCGGGCCATGGGCAGAACAATAAGACAGAAGACCCGGATATCGGACAGCCCCAGCATGGCACCAGCCTGCTCATATTTTACGTCAATGCTTTCAAAAGTGGCGCGTACACTTCTGATAATAAGGGGCGTGGCAATGAAGGTCTGAGCCAGAACAGCGCCTGCCGGGGTAAACAGGAAATCGATACCGGCCTTTTGCAGCCACTGTCCGGCAATATTGGGCCCCAGGAGAAAAAGCAGGCCCATGCCGGTAACCAGCGGTGTCATGACCATGGGTATATCCAACAACGAATCCACGATAAATTTACCGGAAAATGTCCGCCTGGCCATGAGGTAGGCCACCGGAAGGCCAAGCACCATGGCGATCCCCACCGACGAGACTGAAGTGGTCAAACTTAAGTTAAGTGCAAACCGGGCCTCTTTGGTTAAAAGAATCTGAAAAATATCGAAAAGCCCCACCTGGGCCGCCAGGGCGTATAAAACGCCCAGAACCCCAAGGCAGCAGATGACAAGAATGCAGTAAAACAGCCGGATCATCTGGGCAGAGCCATAAACCCAGACCTTGTGAAATAAGCCGTACCCTCAGGACTTGAGGCAAATGCTTTGAACTGTTCCGCCAAGGCGGCATCTTTTGCGGTCTTCAATACGGCGATGCCGATGGTCTCCGGGGTGTAATATGTTATGGGGATGTCGTATATATCCAGGGCATCCTGGTGCATGAATGCATTGGCCCGAGCCACAATGGCGGCATCCACAGCACCCTGCACCACATAAAGGGTGAGCTGATTGACTGTGGCGCCATAGACAACCACATTGTCCAGGAATTGTTTTTCAAGGCCCGCATTTTTAATAATTTCCATGCTGGTACGCCCCAGGGCCATTGCCTTGGGATCGCCCATGGCCAGTTTGATGTCCGGTGCGGTCATATCTTCCAGGGTTTTAACGGCATGGTTCCCTTTCTTGTTTACGGCAATCACAGGGGTGTGCAGAACCACCCGACTGTCCGAAAGAACCATCCCCTTTTCCTTGAGTTTATCGATATAAAAATAGGAACCCGGCATAAACAGATCCCCCCGCAGGACAATCTGGTACTTGACCATCTGCTTGCCTGATCCGCCATAGTCCACGATCACCTTGTGCCCGGTCTCTTGTTCGAATTGTGCAATGATTTTATCCGTAGGTTTTCTCAATCCGGCGCCGGCATAGAGGAAAAGCTCATCGGCTCCTGCTTCAAGTATAAACAAAAAAGAAATGCCAATGATCATCAGCCCCGGCAACAGTTTTTGCATCTTAAACTCTCCTGCACTAAAATTAACAAACATAGGCTATATGTGTATCAATGACAAGTATACGCGTCAATACATTTTTAATTATTACATAAATGACAAAATTGTGCCATTTTGTATATTGGTTAAGCAAAAAAAATCAGGAAGAGAGTCCGGAAGAGACAGGTTAAGGCAGATCATGGTTACGGGCATCCCAAAGTCCAAAATGGCGAAATTTTTTTTGTAGGTAATTATTGACCGGCGGGCCGGTATTTATTGCGAATAACTTCATCGGGAGACCGGACAAAATGAATATTTCGCTTGATCAAACTCCAGTACGATAGTAAAGTTTGCGGGGTACAGTTATATCATCGGCTTCTAATTAATCAACGGTCCGTCGCCAGTGACACGGGACTGTGAAATCCATGAAGGGTGGGTACAGTGATTCGTCTGATCGTTCCTATTTCATTCAGTTTGACCCTTATCGCGTTTTCCCCTATTTTTTCCCTTGCAGCCGGCGGGGAACTGCCTGGAAGTTCTCTGTTCGCAGCCATGCAATACACCCAAGAAAAAAATCCAAAGATCCTGACGGCAAAGGAGAGTGTCCGTGCATATGAAGCAACGCTCAGGTCAGAAAAAAGACAATGGTTGCCCGGCGTTTCCCTTGGTGCGACCAGTGAGAGTGGCGATGATTCCTATGCCTATGTGCGGGTGCAGCAGCCCCTGTGGCTGGGGGGACGAATTAAAAATGCCGTTGAAATGGCGGAACGCCAGTTGGACCTATCTGAAACACAATTAATCAAGGTCCAGCGGGAGTTGATGGAACAAACCGTTATTGCTTACACCACCGTGACCGGTTTGACGGAACAGCTTAAGGCGGCCCGATTAAACGTCGATGAACATAAGCGGTTCCTGGATTGGATTTCCCGCCGTACGAAAGGGAAAATCGCGGCTGAGGCCGATGTGCAGCTTGCCCGGTCCCGGTATTCCCAGGCGATGCTGACACAGGAGGACTTGAAAGGCCAGTACCAGACGGCCCTCAATGACCTGTACGCATTGACCCGAACCCCCATGGCTCAGTTTGAACCGGTGCCCCGGGAATTGCTGGACTTGCCCGGCCACGCCCGGGTGGAGGCAGAGGTGAGTGATGAGTCCCCCCGGATCAGGATGGCATCCCTGGAGATCGACAGCGCCCGGATTAACCGCCTCATCAGCCGATCCGAATGGTACCCACAGGTTTACGGCCGCCTGGACCAGGACCTTTACGATAAGGAAGGCACCACCAGCCAGCAGCGGGACACCACCTTTGCCCTGGTTGTGCAAAGCGTACTGGACGGAGGCGGGTTCCGCACCCTTGAACAGGTGAGGGCTGCCGAGGCCCGGGTCCGGGCCGCACAAATGCAGTCTGATGCGGAAAAAAACGAAGTCTGCCGCGCCACCCGGTCCCTGCTGACGGACCGGGACATGGTCCGGCAACTGACGCAATTATACGGTTCCCTGGTCCAGTCCACGAGCCAGACCCTGTCCTCCTATACACGGCAGTACGAGGCTGGCAGCAAAAGCTGGCTGGACCTGCTCAATGTCCAGCGGGAGCACGCCAATGCCCGGCTCTCCCTAGCCCAGGTCAATGCCCGGTATGAGCAGACCTGCCTGAGACTGGCCGTTCAAATGGGGCGGCTGGACAGCCAGAGCGGCCTTACCCAATGATTGAGCAATCCGGCGTAGTTTCCGCGGAACAGGAACAGGCCCCTTTGGTCCTGACCGTGCCCATCACTCCTCTGGTCCTGGGACGGCTCATGAAAAAAAACGGGCTATCTGTTTCTCCCGGTGCCCTGGCAAATTCCTGCGATACGTTCCAGCCCAAGGGGGCGCGTATACGGCCGGTGGAGCGTCTCACCGGGATTTTAAACGGCCTGGAACACCGGCAACTGCGGGCCTGCCAGCTCCAGTGGGACCGGATGGACCGCCGCCAGCTCCCGGCCCTGGTTTTCCACAACGGGCAATGGGCCTATGTGGAACCTGCCACGGAAGACACGGTCTCACTCACCCCGCCTGCGGGGCCGGATTATCACCTGGACCCGGATGCCCTGGCCCAGTCCCCGGTGCTCTGGTTTCGCGGCCCCGGGAAAACCGCCAGGAGCGACGGCGGGGGAAAAGGTCGTGCCACAAGCCTTCTGATGCAGGAACTCTGGAAGGACAAACGCTGGTTCTTCGAGGTGGCTGCCGCCACTGTCGTCATCAATATCCTGGCCGTGGCATCCTCCCTGTTCGCCATGCAGGTCTATGACCGGGTGGTGCCCACCTTTGCCTATGCCACCCTCACGGCCCTGGTGGCGGTCATGGCCATCATTGTCTGCCTGGACTGGGCCCTGAAATTTATCCGTGCCAGGATCACCGACTCCCTGGCCCACCAGACCGACATATCCATATCCCGGCAATTGTTCGACCATATCATGAACCTGCGCCTGGATACCCGGCCCAACAGCCTGGGTGTCCTAACCTCCCATATGAAAGGGCTGGAGCAGACCAGGAATTTTTTTTCATCTTCTATTATTTTTTTCATGACAGACCTGCCCTTTTGTTTTTTCTTTTTGGGGGTGATTTATATCATCGGCGGCAGGGTTGCCTTTGTCTATGCTTTTCTGCTGCCCATCGCTCTTGTCCTGGGGGGGCTGGCCCAGTGGCGGCTGAGGCGGCTGGCCCGCAGGGAGGTGCAAAAAAGCCAGGAGCGGCACGGGCTTTTGCTGGAAAGCATCCAGGGCACCGAGACTATCAAGGCCACGGGCAGCACCTGGAAATTTTCCGACCATTGGCAGCAGCTCACCCACACCATGGCCGGCTATGGGTTCAAAAACAAAAGCATCACCACAACCACAGTGGTCAGCACCGGCAGCCTGGCCACCATCGGGTATGTGGGGGCCCTTGTGGTCGGGGTCACCCAGGTGGAGCTGGGGGAACTTACCACCGGCGGCATGATTGCCTGCGCCATCCTCGGGGGACGGATCATCGCACCCGTGGCCCAGAGCGTCCGGTTCATGGTGCAGTGGGAGCATGTGCGGGAGGGGCTGGAAATGGTGAACCGGCTCCTGGCCATAGAAACGGACCGCCGCCAGGACCAGGAAACCCTGTTCCCGGACTATCTGCCGGACCGGGTGGATCTGGAAGGGGTAAGGTTTTTCTATCCCAACTCCCCTATTGTCAGCATTGATATTCCCACCCTGTCTTTCAAGGCCGGCGACAGGGCCCTGATCCTGGGGCCCAACGGCTGCGGCAAATCCACTTTCCTGAAAATTCTGGCCGGGCTTTTCAAACCCTCCGAGGGCCAGGTCCGGCTCGGCCGCATCGACATCTGTAAGCTGGACATGCAGGTGATCAACCATCGGGTGGGGTACCTGCCCCAGGATGTCCACCTGTTCAAGGGCACCCTGAAAACCAACATGGCCTTAAGCGGCGGGGTGCCGGATGCCCTGGTCGTGGAAGTGGCGCAACTGCTGGGGATCGACCGGGTGGCGGCTGAAAACCCCAGGAGCATGGATTTGGAAATTTTTGAAGGGGGCAGCGGACTTTCCGGGGGCCAGAAACAGCTTGTGGCCCTGTCCCGGATTTTCATGGCCCGGCCCCGGGTATGGCTTCTGGACGAACCCAGTGCGTTCCTGGACCTGGAATCGGAAAACCAAGTGATGAAAGCCCTGAGACAATGGGTCCGGCCCACGGATATCGTCATTATCGCCACCCACAGGCCCCGGCTTTCCAACATGGCCAACCGGGTCCTGGTCATGCGGCGGGGGCGCATCGTGGCCGACGGCAAGCCGGATGAGGTCATCCGTATCCCAGGATTCCGGCAGCAGGCAAACCTTCCCGTGGACAGGAGCTAAAGTTTACACCATGAACAGACAATTCATTTCCACACCCCCCATTTCCATGATCCGCCGGCCCCGCTATTCCATGGTCCTGTGGGGGCTGATCCTCGGATTTACCGCAGCGGTTGTCTGGGCCTGTTATTTCCAGGTGGACCAGACCATCCGGGGCGTGGGAACGGTCATCGCCAGCAGCCGGGTCCAGGTGATCCAGGCCGTGGACGGCGGTGTGCTTAAGGATCTGAACGTCAAGGAGGGAGACCGGGTGGCCAAGGGCGAAATCCTGGCCCTGTTTGACCAGACCCGGTTCGCCGCCAGCGTAGAAGAGCTGGACGCCCGGCTGGCGGCCCTTCATGCCCAAGCATCCCGTCTCCGGGCGGAAATCACCGGCGCCGGAACCATTCAATTCCCAAAACATGTGGCCAGGTTCCCTGAACTGATTTCCGTGCAAAAGGCCCTTTTCAAACAGCGTTGCCAGGGGTTTCATGCGGACATGGAAAACCTGGGAACCACGGTTCGCCTGACCCGTGAGGAAAGTGAACTGATCAACGACCTGGCCCGCACCGGGGATGCCAGCCGTTCGGAAGTCATCCGGGCTGAACAGCAGCTCAACAATGCCCGGGGAGATCTGATCAACCGGAAAAACAAATATTACCAGGACATTCAACTGGAACTGTCCGAAGTGGAAGACCACATCGGCCAGAATGAGCAGATACGGACCCAGCGGGCCCAGCAGTTGCGGGACAGCATCATACGGGCCCCGGTTCCCGGCATTGTCAAGAATGTCCGCATTACTACCCTGGGCGGGGTTCTGCGGCCCGGCGAAGAATTGATGCAAATCGTTCCCGTGGATGACCAATTGATCGTGGAGGCCAAAATCCGGCCGGCCGATATTGCGGATATCTGTCCCGGCCTGTCTGCCAGCCTCCGGTTTGACGCATTTGATTCCACCATTTTCGGTTCAGTGGAAGGCACGGTGAAATACGTGAGCGCCGATACCCTGAAGGAAGTATCCGCTTATGGAGAACAGACCTACTACCGGGTCCACCTGGCAACGCCGGAAAACCCGGTTCCCACCCGGACCGGCAAGACCATTGACATATTACAGGGCATGACAGCCCAGGTGGATATCCGTACAGGAAGACGAACCGTTCTGGATATCCTGCTGAAACCGCTGCGAAAAACCCTTGCGGAATCTTTCCGGGAAAAATGATATTTTCTGCGAATATGGTGGGCTTAAAAATCAAGCTCAAAAAAATAAGGCTCATGTTGCGTATCAGGGGCTTGAAATGTTAGATGGTGAACTTTTTGACCCAATTCACCATAGGGGCCCAACGGATGCAAGTAAACATAAAGACTCTGATTGATGATACGCAATGTTACAACACTGTTCGGGAGTTGCGCTGGCCGGAAGGACGTCAATGTCCGTATTGTGATTCCAAACGAATAATCAAAAGGGGTTTTGATGAAAAAGAACCTGCCAGACAACGTTATGAATGTAAAAATTGCGGCAAACGGTTTGATGACCTTACAGGCACCATCTTCGCTGGACATCACCAACCCCTCAAGGTATGGATATTGTGTCTGTATTTCATGGGGTTGAACTTGTCCAACAAGCAAATTGCCAAAGAACTGGACCTGGACCGCACTGATGTTCAAAGGATGACCACCCAACTTCGTGAAGGCGTGATAAAAAAAAGCCTCAAGTAACCCTTGGAGACGAAGTTGAATGTGATGAGGTCTACATTGTAGCAGGGCATAAAGGCAATCCCGAAGCAGTAGCCCGAAAAGGCAGGGAAGGCCGTCGAAATCGTTTACGAGGTGCTCGTGGGCGGGGTACATTGGAAAAAGAGAAACCACCTGTATTCGGTATGATTCAGCGATGCGGTCTGGTAGTGATTCAAATGCTTGCTAATGTTCGCAGGGTAACTATTGAGCCCTTGGTAAAGTCGACCGTTTTGCCGGGGACTTTGATTTACACTGATGAATATGCGATCTACAATCGATTAACCGAGTGGGGGTACAAGCATAAGAGCGTGAATCACGGGGCTGGAGAATACGCCAGAGACGAGGATGGCGATGGTTTCCATGAAGTCCATGTCAATACCATGGAAGGCTTCTGGTCCTTGCTACGTGGTTGGTTGCGTCCTCATCGAGGCATCTCACAAGAGAAGCTCCCGTTCTATCTCGGTTTTTTCGAGTTCGTTCATAACGTCGGCAAACGGGGAAAGGCCCTGCTCCATTCGCTTGTCGAACTTTTGGTCAAATAAGACCTTGAAACGCAACATGAGCCAAAAATAAAATAGGATTACCATACTCTTTTTTTGTTGACAAATCCGTAATAAATATGTAGGGCTTAAAAATATCGGACTACAAGCTCATTCGCAATATGGCTTCTAACTCATGGGTAATTCATTTTTTCCAAAATCCTTTACTAAAAGCGCGGTTAAATAATTTCAACATGTTAAAAAAGGAGAATAACAGCTTGCTTGAAAAATTTGGCAAAGCCGCTTTTGATTTACTTGAAAAACTTAACAAAACCTCTTTTGATCCTTACTTAAAGGATGCCGCTTACAACGTCTTAAATGCGTTTACCTATAATTTGGATGTGATTCACAGTCTGAGATTTGCTACAGATTGGGTTGCTAATGCAAATCGTCGTCTGTAATTTTCGTACGAAAATTAAATCATTAACGCATTGTAAAGATGGTGAAGTAATAATCAAGCGAAGATGCTGGACACAGCTATATTCTGTAAGTTGTGGATTCAACTACTATAGACTGAAAGTCCATCGAATGGCGGGCTAAAGTCCGTTGCGGCTAAAAGTTGCTGATCTAAGGGGCCGAAATTCATAGCGTGCTTCCTCTTAATGCCTATAAAAATAATGCACTAAAAGTCTTGGACTAAAGTCCATAGTTTTTACTATCGATTGGGACAATAAAATCGGAACATTAATATCAGGGCCAACCAAGGAAGAGGTAACAAATGCTTGTATTGATTGAAAAGCAAAAAGACAATCAAATCGTCGAGTATCCTTTGGATCTATTGATATCCCTCACAGCCGAACCCGGGGCGGTTTATACGATTGAGGACACGGAAACGGGGGAACCCCCTGAGGATCTGGTACTCAAAAAGAAAGGTGAAACCCTTGAAATCGAGGTGGACGGCGAAACCGTGGCCCAGGTGGAAGCATTTTTTGTCCCGGAGTCCGACACCCTATTTAGTGCGGACGGATCATTCACGCCCACCGACCATATGGCAGTGTCCGGGGATGTCACGGAGGTGTCCGGGGATGACAGTCAGGTGGTCTGGCAGGCGGACGACGGCGATGGAAATGCGCTGGCATGGACCGGGGGTCTTCTTGCCCTGGCAGGCATTGGCGGTGCCGTTGCAGCAGCAGGCGGAGGCGGATCTTCCTCCGGCGAATCTGAAACCCCTTCCCAGACAACCTACAAACTGATTGTCTCTGCGGCAGCCGGACCGTTCACCTCTGACGTGCGGGTGGAGGTGTATGACAAGGACGGCAATCTTCTGGAAGCCTCCGCTCACAACTTCGGGGCGGACAGCCTCAAGGTGACTCTGACCACCGGCTACACAGGACCGATTTTTGTCAAGGTCATCGATGCCAATGACACAGACGGCGCAACCCCTGATTTCCGCAACGAGACAGGGGAGGCCGTGGACCTTTCCTTTGATCTCCGTGCCATGGCCATGGCCGACGGCACAGGGGACGTTTATGTGACCGTTTCTCCCTTGACGGAACTGGCCGTCCGCGCCGCCGACGTGGATGAAACCTCTTTCACTGAAGCCAGCCTGGCGTACAACCAATATGTGGCAGAAGCATTCGGAGTCGATGACATTGTCGGCACCTCGCCGGTCACCACTATTAAATCAGACGGGACGTCAAACCCCGATTTCAACGGATCAGACGGCTTGAGCTCCGGTGAGCAGTATGGAAAGGTCCTGGCCCAGCTCTCAGGGGCAGATGATATAGATCAGGCTTTAACCACCCTTTCCGAGTCTCTTGTTGTGGACGAAGAACAGGGGGCTGGTTTTACACAGGACGGCCAAATCCTGATAGAGGAGTCTGCTGCTGAATACGAAGAAAAGCGGGACGCATATCAAGAAAGCCAGGGAGAGGATCTGCCTTCTTTTGAACCGGACAATACGCCGCCCACTGTTACCATCACAGACAATACTGATGGCACGGCCACAAGCGATGTGACCTATACCTTCACTTTCAACGAGGCAGTTACCGGGTTTACGGCGGATGACATAGACGTGACCGGCGGCAGCAAAGGCACCTTTACAGCGGTTTCCGGTACGGTTTACACTCTGGTTGTGGCACCCGATGCCGACAGCACCACAAACATTACCGTGGATGTGGCTGCCGATGTCGCCACCGATGCGGCGGGAAATTACAACTCCGCCGCCGACCAATCCTCTCAAGCCGTGGATACCATAGCCCCTACGGTTACCATCACCGACGATACCACGGGTACGGCCACAGGCGATGTCATCTTTACCTTTACCTTTAGCGAAGCCGTGACCGGATTTGCGAGCGATGATGTTGACGTCACCGGAGGGACAAAAGGCACCTTCACCGCTATCTCCGATACGGTCTACACCCTGGTGGTGACACCCAATGATGACAGCACCACGGACATCACTGTGGACGTATCCACGGATGTGGCAACGGATGCGGCGGGCAACAGCAATACCCCCGCCACCCAGTCCGTGCAGGCCGTGGATACCACAGTTCCGGATACCACGGCCCCCACCGTGGCCATCACGGATGATACCGCGGGCACGGCCACAGGCGATGTGACCTACACCTTTACATTCAGCGAAGCCGTGACAGGCTTTACGGCTGATGATGTAGACGTGACCGGCGGCAGTAAAGGCGCCTTTACGGCGGTTTCCGATTCGGTTTATACCCTGGTTGTGGCACCTGATGCGGGCAGCACCACAGATATAACCGTGGACGTGGCCGCCGACGTCGCCGTTGATGGGGCCGGCAACAGCAATACCGCGGCCACCCAGTCTGTGCAGGCGGTAGATACCCAAGCCCCCACCGTGGCTATCACGGATGATACCCCAGGTACGGCCACAGGCGATGTGACCTATACCTTTACCTTCAGCCAAGCCGTGACAGGCTTTACAGTGGATGATGTAGGCGTGACCGGCGGCAGCAAAGGCACCTTTACCGCCGTTTCCGGTACGGTTTATACCCTGGTTGTGGCACCCGATGCGGGCAGCACCACTGATATAACCGTGGACGTGGCCGCCGACGTCGCCGTTGATGGGGCCGGCAACAGCAATACCGCGGCCACCCAGTCTGTGCAGGCGGTGGACACCACAGTTCCGGATACCACGGCCCCCACCGTGTCCATCACGGATGATACCCCAGGCACGGCCACAGGCGATGTGACCTATACCTTTACCTTCAGTGAGCCGGTAACCGGATTTACAGCGGATGATGTAGACGTGACCGGCGGCAGCAAAGGCGCCTTTACGGCAGTTTCCGGTACGGTTTATACTCTGGTTGTGGCACCCGATGCAGGCAGCACCACTGATATAACCGTAGACGTGGCCGCCGACGTCGCCGTTGATGGGGCCGGCAACAGCAATACCGCGGCCACCCAGTCTGTGCAGGCGGTGGATACCCAGGCCCCGACAGTGGCGATCACGGATAATACCGCGGGCACGGCCACAGGCGATGTGACCTACACCTTTACCTTCAGCGAAGCCGTGACAGGCTTTACAGCGGATGATGTAGACGTGACCGGCGGCAGCAAAGGCGCCTTTACGGCAGTTTCCGGTACGGTTTATACCCTGGTTGTGGCACCCGATGCGGGCAGCACCACTGATATAACCGTGGACGTTGCCGCCGACGTCGCCGTTGATGCGGCCGGCAACAGCAATACCGCGGCCACCCAGTCTGTGCAGGCGGTAGATACCCAGGCCCCGACAGTGGCCATCACGGATAATACCTCGGGCACGGCCACAGGCGATGTGACTTATACCTTTACCTTCAGCGAAGCCGTGACAGGCTTTACAGCGGATGATGTAGACGTGACCGGCGGCAGCAAAGGCGCCTTTACGGCAGTTTCCGGTACGGTTTATACCCTGGTTGTGGCACCCGATGCGGGCAGCACAACGGATATAACCGTGGACGTAGCCGCCGACGTAGCCGTTGATGCGGCCGGCAACAGCAATACCGCAGCCACCCAGTCTGTGCAGGCGGTGGATACCCAGGCCCCGACAGTGGCCATCACGGATGATACCTCGGGCACGGCCACAGGCGATGTGACCTACACCTTTACCTTCAGCGAAGCCGTGACAGGCTTTACAGCGGATGATGTAGACGTGACCGGCGGCAGCAAAGGCGCCTTTACGGCAGTTTCCGGTACGGTTTATACCCTGGTTGTGGCACCCGATGCGGGCAGCACCACTGATATAACCGTAGACGTTGCCGCCGACGTCGCCGTTGATGGGGCCGGCAACAGCAATACCGCGGCCACCCAGTCTGTGCAGGCGGTAGATACCCAGGCCCCGACAGTGGCCATCACGGATAATACCTCGGGCACGGCCACAGGCGATGTGACCTACACCTTTACCTTCAGCGAAGCCGTGACAGGCTTTACGGCTGATGATGTAGACGTGACCGGCGGCAGCAAAGGCGCCTTTACGGCAGTTTCCGGTACGGTTTATACTCTGGTTGTGGCACCCGATGCGGGCAGCACCACTGATATAACCGTGGACGTTGCCGCCGACGTTGCCGTTGATGGAGCCGGCAATAGCAATACCGCGGCCACCCAGTCTGTGCAGGCGGTGGATACCCAGGTCCCCACCGTGGCCATCACGGATAATACCTCGGGCACGGCCACAGGCGATGTGACTTATACCTTTACCTTCAGCGAAGCCGTGACAGGCTTTACAGCGGATGATGTAGACGTGACCGGCGGCAGCAAAGGCGCCTTTACGGCAGTTTCCGGTACGGTTTATACCCTGGTTGTGGCACCCGATGCGGGCAGCACCACTGATATAACCGTGGACGTTGCCGCCGACGTTGCCGTTGATGGAGCCGGCAATAGCAATACCGCGGCCACCCAGTCTGTGCAGGCGGTGGATACCCAGGTCCCCACCGTGGCCATCACGGATAATACCTCGGGCACGGCCACAGGCGATGTGACTTATACCTTTACCTTCAGCGAAGCCGTGACAGGCTTTACAGCGGATGATGTAGACGTGACCGGCGGCAGCAAAGGCGCCTTTACGGCAGTTTCCGGTACGGTTTATACTCTGGTTGTGGCACCCGATGCGGGCAGCACCACTGATATAACCGTGGACGTAGCCGCCGACGTCGCCGTTGATGCGGCCGGCAACAACAATACCGCAGCCACCCAGTCTGTGCAGGCGGTGGATACCCAGGTCCCCACCGTGGCCATCACGGATGATACCTCGGGCACGGCCACAGGCGATGTGACTTATACCTTTACCTTCAGCGAAGCCGTGACAGGCTTTACAGCGGATGATGTAGACGTGACCGGCGGCAGCAAAGGCGCCTTTACGGCAGTTTCCGGTACGGTTTATACCCTGGTTGTGGCACCCGATGCGGGCAGCACCACTGATATAACCGTGGACGTGGCCGCTGACGTCGCCGTTGATGCGGCCGGCAACAGCAATACCGCAGCCACCCAGTCTGTGCAGGCGGTGGATACCCAGGCCCCGACAGTGGCCATCACGGATGATACCCCAGGCACGGCCACAGGCGATGTGACTTATACCTTTACCTTCAGCGAAGCCGTGACAGGCTTTACAGCGGATGATGTAGACGTGACCGGCGGCAGCAAAGGCGCCTTTACGGCGGTTTCCGATTCGGTTTATACCCTGGTTGTGGCACCCGATGCGGGCAGCACAACGGATATAACCGTGGACGTTGCCGCCGACGTCGCCGTTGATGCGGCCGGCAACAGCAATACCGCGGCCACCCAGTCTGTGCAGGCGGTAGATACCCAGGTCCCCACCGTGGCCATCACGGATGATACCCCAGGCACGGCCACAGGCGATGTGACTTACACCTTTACCTTCAGCGAAGCCGTGACAGGCTTTACAGCGGATGATGTAGACGTGACCGGCGGCAGCAAAGATGCCTTTACGGCGGTTTCCGATTCGGTTTATACCCTGGTTGTGGCACCCGATGCGGGCAGTACCACTGATATAACCGTGGACGTGGCCGCCGACGTCGTCGTTGATGGGGCCGGAAACAGCAATACCGCGGCCACCCAGTCTGTGCAGGCGGTGGATACCCAGGCCCCGACAGTGGCTATCACGGATGATACCCCAGGTACGGCCACAGGCGATGTGACCTATACCTTTACCTTCAGCGAATCCGTGACAGGCTTTACGACTGATGATGTAGACGTAACCGGCGGCAGCAAAGGCGCCTTTACGGCGGTTTCCGATTCGGTTTATACCCTGGTTGTGGCACCCGATGCGAGCAGCACCACTGATATAACCGTGGACGTGGCCGCCGACGTCGCCGTTGATGGGGCCGGCAACAGCAATACCGCGGCCACCCAGTCCGTGCAGGCGGTGGATACTACGACTACGGCGTTCACCGGAAACTACGCGGTTGTGACGTCCGCCGGTATTTTTGCCGATGAAAATAATGACCATGTCAAGGATGGGGATGAAACCAATGAATTGACGGGTACGGAACTTTCCACCTGGCTTAGCGACGGTGACCGCACCATTGTATTCAATGATGCACCCGATATCCCTATAAACCTCTCAGGATTCACCTCCGGGGATAAGATTGGATTAACCGTTGACTTTTACGATGCTGTGTTTGAGACAACAAACGTTAGTCCCAACTCTTTTCGACATATTACAACGAACGACAGCAACACTTTTTATTGGAGCACTAGCATTTATTTCATGGGTGTCGGTATTTCTAAAGAGACAACAAAGCTCTACTACGGCTATGGGGCGACGCTGACGCTCGAAAACTATCAGTCGGGAACCCTTGCATACGGACTCACTACCTACGGATGGATTTCGTCTAGTGCCGTTCAGCTTGTGTGACATAATTCCACAGACGGACACACTATTGCCGTTGAAATTGAAACGAATATTGGGGACCTATCAATACAAACAACGAGTTTTATGAAAAACACCAGGGAATCATTGCGAATGGGCAATACAAACGAAACAAAAGCCCAGGCAAACATTGCCTGCCGGGAACTCTGGCAGGCGGTTCTGGAACACCGCGCCGGGGATGTGGCAGCCTTGTGCACGGCATGGTCCGGCCAGGTTCCGGAGAACAGGCAATCAATAGCGTTGTTGGCCCCAATATTAGGCAACCCCTCCCCCCTGCAGGAAATCCTGACCAGGCTCAATGAACGGGAACAGAGCGCCACAGGCTGGGAGTCCCTGTTTTTCGGACTGGCGCGAGCCAATCTGAACCAGCCCGGCCGGGCGTTGCATTTAATTGACAGGGCCTCGGAATTCGAACCCTGCCGACCCCAGGCCCTGGCCCTTCTGGCCGGGCTCTACCTGTTGCTCGACCAGCGCGATATGGTGGAAGAAAATTTGCGGGAAGGCCTGTCCCTGGACGGAGGAATCGGTGAATTTCACCTGGTCCGGGCGCGACTGCTTCTGCGGGATCGGAATTATGAGCAGGCAGAAGCTGAAATGGCCTTGGCCACAAAAAAGGGATGTTTTTCCGTTCTGAATCAGGCCAGATTTGAGCTGGAACTGCTCATGGCCAGGGACCGGCAGTCCGAAGCCATTGCCACGGCGGTCCGGCTGCTGCGGGAAGGAGACGCCTGGCTGGGCCGGGATGCGGTGGTGTCCCTGGGGCTGGAGGTATTGATTGCCTGCAGCGCCCTGGACGAAGCGGACAATTACCTGGACCAGGCCCTGAAACAAGACCCCGGCAATCTTGTTCTGCTCTCCCACCGGGTGGAAATCGCCCTTCTGACCGGCCGGTTCCGGGTGGCAGCCCATGCTGTGGGCCAGGCTTTGGCCCAGGATCAAGACAACATACAGATGCTCCATAAAAAGGCGGCCATGGCAGGCCGGGGCATCAGCCATGACCAGTCCCTCAAGGCCCTTGACCGGATTGTTGAACTGACCCGGGATTTTCCTGAACCGGACCGCGCTGTTTATCTGTCCGTATACGGCGACATTTACCTGGACCAGGAGGACCTGGAACAGGCGGAGGTTGCCTATAACAATGCCCTGGCCGTGGATGAAAAATGTATTCCGGCCCTGGCCGGTCTTTCCCATGCGCTGACCATTCTTGGCCGCCTGGAAGAGGCCGGGACAATACAGGACAAGATATATCGCATCGCTCCGGTGCGGGCCATGCAATTGATGATCAATGCGGACCGTATCCCGGAACGGGAAGAATTGCTGGAACATATGAAAAAAATGGCAGGAAATCCGTCTGTCCAACTGCCCATGCGCGCCGCCCTGAATCTTTCCCTGGCAAAGGTTTGGCAGAAGCGGGGAAACCATGAGACAGCTATGGAGTATGCAGATAAGGCCAATGAGATTGTCAGGACATTTGTTTCCTATGACCCTAAAAACGAAGCCCGCCATGTGGACCGGATCATGGCCCGCATGTCAGGGGCGTTTTTCGACAACCGGAAAGGCTATGGCACAGACTGTCGCCTGCCCATATATATTCTTGGCATGCCGCGTTCCGGGACTACCCTGGTGGAGCAGATCATCGGGGGGCATACCAAAGTGTTTCCGGGCGGTGAACTGGGGATGATCCCCGCCATGTGGCGAAAACTGACGCTCTGGGAACACCGGATGGGGTCACCTTACCGCAACATGCCTGACTGCGTATTGGATCTAACCTTGGAGCAGAGCCGGAAATTTGCGGATAAAGTTGAAGGAGAATACCGGGAGCTCATGCCAGAAGGCGCGCCGGAAACGCATATCACCGACAAATTGCCCCACAATTTCAAAAATATCGGTCTGATAAAACTGCTTTATCCCAAAGCAAAAATCATCTATTGCCGCCGCAGTCCGGGGGGGATTGCCCTGTCCAACTATTTCACGGATTATAAGGCCCGGCACGGGGGAATGGGATTTGCCTATCACAAAGAATGGATCGGAAAGGAGATCGCCAATTGCCATCGCCTCATGGCCCACTGGACCAAGATATTCAATGGTGAAATTCATATTATTGACTATGACGAGCTGGTTGAAAATTCCGGACCGGTCATCCGGAAGATGTTCTCGTATCTGGAATTGGATTGGGAAGAGAAGGTGATGGCCTTTTCCACCCTGCAACGCCCGGTAAAGACCGCATCGGTAACACAGGTCAGGCAGCCCATGTATACCAGTTCCAAAGATAGATGGCGGCATTATGAAACTGGTCTGCAACCTGTATTCGCAGCCTTTGATTCACGCAGTGCAGACCATGAACCTGAACCGCTTCCTTTGCCGCGCCATGAACCCGGCCTGTTTTTTCAAGGGATGGACCTGCTTCAGGCCGGAAGAAATGCCGAAGCTGAATCCGCTTTTAAGGAACTTCTGGAATTTTATCCCCGCCACGCGGCAGCCATGCATATGCTGGGCGCCGCCTATTCCAACCAGGGCAAAATCCAGCCCGCCCACCAATGCATGAAACGCTCCATCCAGCTCCATCCGGGCAACCACACCTGGTACGGCAACCTGGCAATTATCCTGGACCATATGCGAAGACCGGAGGAAGCTGCTGAAATGAGGGAAAAGGGAAAAAAGATTTCAAGGCACAACGGTTACATTCCCGGACCCTATCCTGTATCAACCCGATGAAAGAAGATATTATGGCCCGGACAAAACGACTGAAGAACTGATGATTGACGAGTGGTGGAGTCGGTTCAGCCGCCCTCGGAATTGATGATCTGGTATCCGCCTGTGAATAAAATCATCCAGTCTGAACCACTTATAAGATTATTCTGTAATTAAAACGATCAGCCTTGCCTGATCTTCATCAACTGGATAATTAATACGTATTTATCGATCAGAAAGAAAAGGAAAGTGGATGGTAAACAAGGCCCCGTTCATCCGGCCCTTGTCTACGGAGATTATCCCACCGTAGTCCTTGATAATGCCGTAGCCAATGGATAAACCAAGACCCGTGCCTTTGCCTGGCTCTTTGGTGGTAAAAAAAGGTTCAAATATTTTATCGGCAATAGTGGAGGGGATGCCGGTGCCCGTATCTTCAATCTCAATGACCACCCATTTGTCTGACACCCGTGTGGTTAAAAATATCTGTTTGGCAAGTTCATTCGTCTGATCGTTTTGCTCAAACCGTTCTTCAATGGCGTCCCGGGAATTGATTAACAGGTTGATGAACACCTGTTCCAGGCGGTTCTCATCGGCCAGTATCAAAGGCAACTCATTATATAAATTCTGAACCACCTCAATCTGCCGCAATTTAAGCTGTTCTTGGAACATATCAAAGGCCTTGACAAGGGCCCTGTTCACATTGGCTTTTTCCTTGCCGGCATCAGACTTTCTGCCGAATTCGCGCAGATGGTTGATAATTTTTTCGGCCCGGTTCACCTGGCCGTCAATCTCCTCGGTCATGGTAGCCATGATCTCATCCGGAATCGATTCATTGGCCTTGACCTTGCGCATGATATAATTAGAAGCACTTTTTATAACAGACAAAGGCTGATTCAATTCATGGGCAACACCGGTGGCCATCTCTCCCAAGGTCGCCATTTTACCTGCCTGAATCAGTTGCTGCTCGACTATAATCTGTTCGGTGATATCCACAGCGATCTCCATCACCGCCTTGACCCTGCCGTCAGCCCCGGTGATGGGCGCGGTTCTCAATGTCCAATAGCAAACTTGTCCGTTTTTTGTGACACCGCTTTGTTGGCTGGTGTGGGGTTTGCCGTCCTTGAAGGTCTCTAAGACAGGACAGTTGTTGCAGGGTTTGGACCTGTTTTTATATGCGTGATAGCATAAATCCCCGATCCTGGGATTGAAGTGCTCCTCAAACGCCCTGTTGAACTGAACCAGTTCAAGAGCTTCATTTTGAACCGTGATCAGACAGGGCACCGACTCAAACAACTGCCGGTATTCCCTTCGCTGTTCATCAAGCACCTGTTCTTTGGCCTTAATCTCCTGGGCAAGGGTACCTGTCTGACAGTCAGAAAGGCCTAACACCCGGAGCAACCCGCAGGCAAGACCTTTTTTGAATTGCCTAAACAAGCTTGTTAAACTCAAGGACAAAGCAGGTGCCCTTTTCCGAGGTGTCCGCCACCCGGATATCACCACCGTGACTGCGCATGATGCCGTATACGGTGGAAAGACCCAAACCCACCCCATGCCCTTCATCTTTGGTGGTGAAAAAAGGTTCAAATATATGAGGCAGATCTTTTTGGCTGATGCCTTTGCCCGAATCTTTCACTTGGATGAAGACCTGTTGTTTACCTGGATCAAACCCCGCAAAAAGCCACACCGGCCCCGGGCCGTCCATGGCATCCATGGCATTGAACATCAGGTTAATCAGGCACTGCTGAATCTGGTTGACATCCGCCAAAATGTCTGGAATACGATCTTCAATATCCACATGCAGTTCGATATTCTGGAGTTCAAACTTGTGGCCGCTTATCTTTACACACCGCTCCACCAGGTCTTTGACCTGGACTGGGCCATAGGAAATAGGAGATTTTCTTGAAAAGGTCAAAAGATTGGAAAGAATGTCTGAACACCGGCTGATTTCAGAGATGGCAATATCCAAAAAGCTTGAGAATTTATCCTGTTTCTCAACGATCTGCCCTTTGTCAAGCAGCTTGGCCATGAGCTTCAAATAATTTAGAATCCCGGACAAAGGGTTGTTGATCTCATGCACCACGCTGGCAGCAAGTTTCCCCAAAGACATAATCTTGTCCTGGTGCAACGTCTTTTCCTGATCCGCCATCACCCGCTCCATACGGCGCATCTCGCGCAGATCCCTGACGCAGAACAGCAAACCGTTATCATCGCCGGCATCAAACATGACACTGGCCGACACCCGGACCGGAATCTGCTGCCCCAGACTGGACTGCATCACGACCTCCATCATATTGATTCGGTCCTTGCCCCCGTAACGCCCACTTTTAAGGGCATCCAGTATGCGTTCATATTCGTCCCCCGGCATCAGGTCTTTCAACGTTTTTTTACCCATTACCTGTTCTGCCGTGACCCCAAACATCTCCTGGGCTGCAGGGTTAATAATCCTTATAAAATCGTCCATGCCACAGGCAATAATACCGTTCATGGAACGATTAATAATCTGCTCCTGGAATCGATATTTTTTCATCAAGGTTTCAGTGGCACTGGACCACCCGGTTTCAAGGCGGCTGGTATATTCCCGAATCTTTTTTGCCGATGTGTACCGTTTTTTTGCACGGTCCAAGGCCAAGCCCAAGGCCTGGTCATTCACGGGTTTTGTAATAAAATCAGAGGCATCCAGTTGCAGTGCACGAATGGCCGTGTCAACGTCGCCAAATGCGGTCATGACGATCACAACCATATCCGGATGATCATTTCCGATGGTTTCAAGCACACAAAGCCCGTCCATACCGGGCATCTTGATATCCGTGATCACGATCTGGGGCAAAAAGGCGGCACAGGCCTTTAAACCGGCTTCACCGTTTTCCGCGGTTTCAACCTGATATCCCCAATCTTCCAGGACAATGGCTGTGACCTTGCGAATACCGGGCTCATCATCAATGAGCACTATTTTCCATTCCGTCTGGGGCACCATGCAAATATATACTAAACGACCGGTTTGGGAACAAAATCACGGTTAATACTTAGAACCGGGCAAAACGCCCCTCCCGCCACCTTAAGGGTCGTAGAACCCAGCACAGCTTTTTCAGGGTCCTTTTCCTTGGAATGGTGGGCCATGACAATCAGATCCGCATGACAAATTCTGGCAAACTTAAGGATCTCCACATGTGGTGCGCCTTCCCAGGCATCTATGCTATAGCCCACCACCCCGGCAAGCTTTGTTCCAAACATAGTCTTCATTTTTTCAATGGCCTCTTGAATTTGGAACTCAATCCTCTCTGCAGATGGATATTCATCATTTTCCAGCAGGGGCATGGCATAGAAGATATGGAGAGAAGCATTATAAAATTTTGCGATTTCAAATGCATAGTTAAATGCGCAAAGGGCAGGCTCGGAAAAATCCATGGCCAGGACAATGTTTTGAAAGGCTACTTTAAGCCTGCCCTGGATCATTTCATAATCCTGATGAATTTTCATCACCGCAGGGATAAGCAAATCCGGATCAAAGGGTTTGACCAAATAATCCAAAGCGCCTGTTTTCATAGCTTTCAACGCCGTATCAATGGTGGCATAAGCTGTCATCATCACCACGTCCATAGCCGGATAGTTCTGTTTTGCACGGGTTAGGAGTGTCACACCGTCCATCTCCGGCATTTTAATATCCGTGAGCATGAGTTGATATTGTTTTTTCTCCAGCATTTCAAGGGCTACAGCACCTGATTCCGCCATGTCTGCATAAAAGCCTTCATCCTCCAACCATTCCCTCAAAGAATCGCGCATGGAAAGCTCATCATCGACAATGAGGATTGAAAAATTTTTCCGGTCCTGTTTTGACAACACCACGTCATCCACAGGAAAAATCTGCGGCACATCCGGAGGCACAATCATCACGGGACACCTGGCTTTTAAACTCACCTTCTGCAGGGTTGAACCAGTCAACCCCCAGATCCTGGGCTGATTTTCCGCCACCTTGTGGGGCCCCATGACAATGAGATCTACATTTTTTTTCCGAGCAAACCGTAAAATTTCGTCCTGGGGAATACCCGGCACCACCTGGACTTCGTAATTTTCAATTTTCGACAGTTGGGGCGAAAAATAGTCTTCCAACTCTTTTTTCACCTCTTCCACCTTGCCGCTGGGTAACAAATACCGAATGGCGCTCCACCCCTCCTCGGGCAGGCCATAGGCGTGAAAAACAAATAGCTTGGACCGGCGGGGCCTTGCCAGAGCAAAAGATAAATTAGACGCCCCCTTGCTTTCATCTGCCGGTGTTGTTGCCAGTAAAATTTTACTAAACATAACTATTCTCCTTTTGCAAAATCCTCTCGACAGGCTGCCGAATCCAAATGATAGCAGGTCAAGCGATGCGTAAACCATCCACCGGGCAACAGTATAGCCGGACAAAAATTTCAGGTCGAAAACGAAACGCCCGTAACCAATAGGAACAGCACGGTTTTCGCTCAGGCACTATGCTATTCAGGAACTTAAATCGACGATTCATCTTTATCCTCCGCGGATTGCTTGGATTAAGAACTCGCCTAATTAAAGGTGGATTTGATCTTTATTTCACTATATCGAGTTAAAAAGATATGTGCAAGGGGATTTCCCAGGGCATCAAGCCCTTTAACAGGCCATGCAACCAACAGCCTGTTGTTTCAGCATATCCGGGAACAAAACCAAACAAATTTCATGTCATTACCATCTTTTCTTGAAGCAATGCAGATTTAAGTTTTTTTCAACAAATGTCGATTTTAATAACGGCCATGGGCCGACCTGGCCTATCAGCACCCAGGCTCGCCCCACAACAAAGCATGAAAGAACATTAGCAACTTATTGGTACTTTCATATAAAAATTAAAAAGGGTTAAAACAATATTTTTACATTGAATTTACATGTATCCTGCTGTATTATTTAGATATTATCATACAGATAATGCAACACGTAAAAACGGGGAGGTCCCATGACAATTTCCTTCAACAACAACCCCTCGGCATTAATCGCCGCAACAATGCTTGAAAAAACCAACACCGGGTTGACGAACTCTCTGGAACGTATCGCAACGGGCCGGAAAATAAACTCAGCGGCAGACGATGCAGCAGGATTGACCATTGCCAACAGCCTGAGAAGTCAATCTTTGGCTACCGGCCAACAAATGCAGAATCTTAGTGACAACGTATCCATCGCCCAAACGGCTGACGGCGCGTTAGGCCAGATCACCGATATTCTCCAGGATATCCGAACCCAGGCCGAGAATGCTGCCGGAGGAAGCCACTCCCAGGAGAGCTTGAACGCCATCCAGTCTGACATTCAAGGCTCTTTGGATGCCATTAATGATATTGTAGACTCGACATCCTATAACGGCCAAAATCTTTTGGACGGCACTTACAACAGAAACGGCCTTTCAATCGCATCTGCGTATACATCAACCCTTGGTTCCCAGGAAACAGGCTTTTTGTCAGACATTGACATCACCACCCCGGAAGGCGCCCAAAAAGCCTTGGAAACTTTAGACCGTGCTATGGACCAAATCGGTGAAAACCGGTCTTCGGTGGGGACCACCCAGAATCAGTACACCTCGGATATCGGCAACCTATCCACCATGCAGCTCAATCAAATGGCATCGGAATCTGAAATAAGGGATGTGGACATCGCAGAAGAAAGCATCATTCTAAATCAAATGAAGCTGCTTAGGAATGCAAACATTTACGCCTTGAATCAATCCAACGAGGCCCAGAATAAATATGCCGACCTGCTGGGATAGCTTAGGATCGCAATTTCGTCTACTTTATTTCATCTGCAGCCCTTAACTCAAGGGCTGCTGCATCACATCCACCGCCACCTGAAGACGGTGGTTCCCGCCGCCAAGCACTGAACCCCGAACCGGGGTAATGTCTCCATAATCCCGCCCCCATGCCAAGGTGATGTGCTGATCATTGGGCACGACATCGTTGGTGGGATCCATATCTACCCATCCAAGCCCCGGAATATAAATGGAGAACCAGGCATGGGAGGCATCAGCACCGACCAACTTTGACTTTCCAGGCGGCGGCTGGGTATTCAGATAACCACTGACATACCGGGCCGCAAGCCCCATGGCCCGAAGACAGGCAATGCCCACATGGGCAAAATCCTGGCACACACCGCGCTTTATCTCAAAGGCCTTGGCAAGGGGGGTAGAGGTATTGGTGGCATTTGGATCATAGGCAAACTCTGTAAAAATCCGATGGGACAGATCAAGAGCGGCCCGGAGTATCGGAGTACCCGGCGTAAAAACTTCAGCGGCCCATCGTGCAATCTCTTTATTGGGCTGGACCATGGGAGAGGGAAATATAAATTCAAAGGCTTCCAGATCCCTGGGTGTTTCATACACCATCATCTTTTCTTTAACCTGTTCCCAAAGCGGCGTCTGATCCGGCATCAGCTGGGCTGCCGGATGAAGGGTCACCTCGGCCTCAGCCAGAATATCAAGCTCAGAATGGGGGCTTTCCAGGCATATATTAATAACGGTGTTGCCGAAATAATCCTGGCGTATGGACCGGACGGACGGTTTGGGTTTCAGGCAAACCCGGCTTTGGTTACAGGTCTGAAATTCTGAATTTCTGGGTATCAGCACCAGTTCACTATGGGACAATGAAGCCGGGGTGTCATATTGATAATGGGTCCGGTGGCTGATTTTATATTTCATTGTTCACCATTTCCGCCACAGGATAACCTTTCCCCTCAAACTGGCCATTTAGCTGTTTCTCCGTCTCAATCCGACTTAAATAGTGCTGGGTGATGCTGTCGGCGAGGCGTTCCAAATCTTTGTTCAATTTTTCCAGCAATACCTCCAGGTTAGGCAGCACATCTTTTTCCCCAGGTTTCATCAACTCCTGTGTATCTGCCAGCCGCAGCCGGGTGGTCAAATCCAGGATAATTTTTTCCTCTTTGGTCCTGAAAGAAAAGGGCTGAGAATTGGGGAGGCTTTCCAGGTGTGAATATAGTGCAGCCAACTGAAAACCCACAGACCGTGGGTTAATCTCATCCAGCAAAAGCAGGTCTACCAACGGCTCCATATGAATAGTGGTTCGGTACCGGGTGTGGTAGGTAATACGGCTGTCCGCCACCTCAAGCACAGCCTCAAGATCGTTGGCGTCCGGAATCGTGTCCCCCTGGATCAGACTGCGCATAACCGTTGTCATGTGAAGGGCCCGCTCAATGCGCCTGCCCATGTCCATGAACCGCCACCCCATACCCCGGGTCATGCTCTCCAGGGCAAGGCCTGCAAATGCAGACATATTCAGAATAATATCGCTGAGCATTTCCAGGATTTGCGCACTCTGATTCTTAGGGTCAATTCGAACCAGCCCTTTTTCAATACGCCCGAGAATCTGCCAGGAATCATCAGAGAGCCGGTCCCTCACCCGGTCAGCCACCTGGATGGCGTTGTTCAGACAATTGAGAATACTGCTTTGTATCTGAACCCCGTAAATGGACCGGTATAACTCTTTTTCAATAAGGCTTACGGAAAACGAAGCATCCGGCCGGCCAAGGTCTGCAGCAATAATTTTCAAACTGGCCATGGCCCGGAGAAAAAACGGCATTTCACGGACCTTGTCCAGTTGGGTTTCACTGTGCACACGCATCAAAACGCTTCGGATCACCCGCAGCATTCCTTCGGTACGCTCCATGTACCGCCCCAGCCACAGCATGTTATCTGCCACCCGGCTGGGCAAATCACTTCCCCTGTGAATTTCAAGGGGCGTGGTAAAACGGTGAAGCATGCTTTTAAATCCTGTGGGTCTCTCGGACAGACACCAGGCATCTTTGGCCCCCTGCCCTTTTCCCTGAGTACCTGACAAAACGAGGGTTTCCGAGTCATCGGCCACCCGGGCCAACCCACCTGACATGACGGCGGCTTCCACTTGATCCGTAATTTTTGCGGGTGCGGTACCGGCATTCTCCATGATGGCGGTGGAGAACATGCGCATAGCCGTATACCTGTTTTTTACGCCTTGTTCAGACCAGACCGGCGCAGTACAAGGTTCAACCGGATAATGACCGGCCCAGGCATAGGGTGTGGTCTGAATGGCGTTAATCAATTCCTGTATTTTAGGTCCGGCCAGGGTTTGAGTATTCACCACCCGGGTATGGGCGGGGCTGAATGCGCTGTAAAGGGTCATTGGCCGGGTATTATTTTTTATCTCTTCCACCACCCGCTGCAGAACGTCCGGGGAGCCTAACCAGAATGTATCTACATTCTCAAGGAGCAGGGGCTCACCTAGAATGTCCCGGCACAACTTCGGCAGCAAAGCAAACAGGCCTGGGGATTGAAGCACACCGGAACCAAGCGCATTGCTAATGGCCACATTGCCGGCCCTAACCGCCTGAAGCAGGCCGGGGATACCCGGAAATGTCCGGCTTGAACCGAGCAGGGGGTCACAGGCATAATCCGGAATCCGGCGCAAAATAACATCCACCCGCTGAAGCCCCCCCAGGGTTTTAAGAAAAACCCAATCGCCCCTGGTGGTCAGATCATTGGCCTCCACCAGGGTATAGCCCAGATATCTGGCCAGAAAGACCTGTTCAAAATAATGGGCCCCAAAAGGGCCGTCACAAAGCATCACAATATGCGGTTCCTGCTGTTTCTGACCGGAAATTTCCATCAGTGACAGATTCAGGTACTTAAAAAACGGGGCCAGGCGCTGGACCTTTTTGGAGTGAAACATCCTGGGCAAAATCCGGGTAAGGATAACCCGATTTTCCAGGGCATACCCGATACCTGCCGGATCCTGGGTGCCATGGGACGTTACCTGCCACCTGCCATCGGCCAGGCAGATGAGATCTGAAGAAAACAGATGGTGATCCGGGGTAACGCGATCACCACGAAACCGACACTGGCGAAGAAATCCAGGGTTGCCGAATATTAGCTCTGCAGGAATTACCCGCTTATTAATAAACTCCTGACGACCGTATATATCCTTAAAAATCAAAGACAACAGCTTTGTACGCTGCTGAATGCCGTACTCAAGGTTCTGCCAGGTACGGCTTGAAATGGGTAAAGGAATGGGATCAAGTGTCCAAGGGCGTTCTGTGGCGGTTGTCGGATTAAAAACATTGTAGGCAGAGCCATGCTCATGAATAATCTGCCGTGCTTTTTTCCAGCGCTGAGACAACTCGGCGGTCCCCAGGCTGTTAAGATATTTAGCCAGTCCGTCCCAAGGGGGTTGCATCTTACCGTTACTTAAATCAACGGCTGTGCTCTGGTTTAGTATCTCCGTGGTAAATACCGGGGTAACAGATTTGGTCCCGGACGGTCCCGGGTCATTCCCGGGGATGGATTCATTGGTCGGACGCATTCAATTGTGTCTATATCTAAGCTGTTTTCAAAGTATTCCCGCCAAAGCGGAATCTGCTATAGTTATTATTCTAAAAGGGACCTACTATAATTGATCCACCTGAAAGACGCAAGGTCAAAACGGCCTTGGCGGGTCAATCGATATATAAAAAAACAACTCAACAATGATGACGGGGGTAATTCTTCGAATCCGTACTTTAACACGCTCAAAGCGTCTATTATGCTTGACTTCTCTTGTTTTTCTCATATAATTTTACATAAACGGTTATGGGATGAACCAGGCTATCCAACGTAACACTCTACATACAACAGAATATTTAAATAATTCAAAATTTTAGCTGGTCTTCCTCATAGCGCTCTTGGGCTGTCCTGATTTTGCACCACGATTCAGCCCAGGACAAAAGCAACAAGATCTATTCGGTTAAACATACTTTTTTGCAGGAACAACCACAATGAAGTCTACCAATAATCTTTTGAGGAGATTGTCATGAAAGAAATTCAAATAAAAACGGTTATGACCCCCTTACTCGACTATGTGACCCTCAAGGAAACGGATACTGTTTATGATGTATTCCAGATTTTAGAAAAAAACAACTCAGATAACCGCCAAGCCCACAGGGATGTCATTGTCGTTGACAACAACGGCAAGTTCAAGGGAAAAGTGACCATGCTTGATATTTTCAGATCTCTTGAACCTAACTACAAAAAACTATTCAAAAACTATAAAGACGGCACACTGACCAAAGATTATGTGATTAATGCAGTTCGGGATTTTAACCTCTGGATGGAACCTATTCAAAACCTTTGCGAACGTGGCGCAAACATCAAAATTTCAGAAATCATGCACATTCCCAGCGACGTTGAATACCTCCAGGAAAACGACTCTTTAGAAAAAGCGCTACATGAATATGTTATGGGCGTCCACCAGCCTTTGATCGTAAAAAACGGCGACACAGTCACCGGCGTTCTTAGATTCTGTGATTTGTTTGAGGTGATCAGAGACCGGATGCTGGCCTGTCCTGCTCCCGAATAACGGCCATGGGCCGTCCTTGGTCTATCTACACCTATGCTTTGACCCACAACAAAATATGCACATCCCCCTCTATGAAGACCGGGTGAGCCTCTGATTCCCTGTTTGATGTGCCAGGGAGACGAAAACGCAGGAGGCTCACCCCCCTAAAAGAGTTAAAAAAATACCTGCTGCTATCACAGTGCCGATAACACCTGCCACATTGGGCCCCATGGCATACATAAGCAAATAATTTTTCTTATCCGCTTCCATGCCCACCTTATGAACCACCCTGGCAGCCATGGGTACGGCCGAGACACCTGCCGCACCCAGCAGCGGATTGATTTTATTTTTGGAACAAAGGTTCATGAGTTTGGCCAAAAGCACCCCTGTCATGGTGGAAATCACAAAGGCAAAAAGCCCCAGGCAGAAAACAAAAATCACCTGAGGCCTCAAAAAGTTCTCCGCATTCATGGTGGCCCCCACGGGCACACCAAGAAAGATGGTAACAATATTCATCAGTTCGTTCTGGGCGGCGTTATGAAGACGATCTACCACGCCGGACTCCCTGAACAGATTGCCCAGCATAAACATAGAGATCAACGGTGCGGATGCCGGAACCAGCAAGATGATGATGAAGGTGGAAACAATGGGGAACAAAGTCTTTTCAAGCTTGCCCACCTTTCTGCCCTTGGCCATGCGGATTTTTCTTTCGTCTACGGTGGTCAAAAGCTTCATCACCGGGGGCTGAATAATGGGCACAAGGGCCATGTAGGAATAGGCAGCCACGGCACAGACACCCAAAAGAGAGGGGGCCAGTTTGGATGCCAGGAATATGGTTGTGGGGCCGTCCGCCCCGCCGATGATACCAATGGTCGCCGCCGCCTTCAGGTCAAACCCAAAGGCCTGGGCCGCAAAAAAGGTGATGTACACCCCGGCCTGGGCACCGGCACCAAGAAAAATCAGCCTGGGATTGGCAATGAGCGGCCCAAAATCGGTGAGCGCCCCTAATCCTAAAAATATGACCGGTGGAATGATTTCCCAGTGGATACCATACTCGTAAAATTTCCAGAGCAGTCCTTCATGGGGGGTCATAAGCCCTGCAAGGGGCAGGTTAACGAGGATAATTCCAAATCCGATGGGCAGCAGCAGCAAGGGTTCATAGGACTTTCCAACGGCAAGATAGATCAGGGTCAATCCAATAATCCACATGACCACAATGCCTGGGGTAACATAAAACAGCCCCGTGGTCTGGAACAGGGGATACAACGCGTTCATTTATCCCCTCCGTGCCTGGTGGTTTCCTTAAGCGTCTTTCCGGACTCCAAAGCAGAGACGACCCTTCCGGTAAGCTTAATGGAAAGGTAAAGAAAAGCCATGCCCGTGAATACGCCCAAAAGACCGATGAGAAACACCCCTACCCCATCACCCATGATTTATTCCTTGTCTTTTGCTGTTGTGTGATCCCGGATAATTCTGGGCAAAATCATCTGATGCTGGGGACAGATGGATTTGGGGTTCTGATAGGCCGCGCCTGCAAAGGCCTGCATATAGTGCCGCAGATCGGCAAGCCGTACTACCTCATCCACCATGCCGTGTTTTGCGCAATATAATGGGGTTGACGTATCCTTGTATTGCTGGGCAAGGGCGTTCATCTTCTCCACCACGGGTTCAAGATCCCGGCCGGCGTCCTTTTCCTTGACAAGGCGTCTCGCATAGTTGGCCACTGCTGCCGTCTCTCCGTGCATCACGCAAATTTCCGTGGCACAGGTTCCCAGGGTAAAGGCATTGTTCCGGTTGGCCTGAGGGCCGCCCATGACATAATGGGCAGCGGCCGTTCCCTTGCGCAAAATGGCAAGCATCATGGGAAGCCCAGACTGCTGGATGGAGTAAACCAGAGACTGGCCCAAGCCTAAAAGCTCTGCTTTTTCGGCAATATCCCCCACATCAATGCCCGATGTATCCTGGAACCAGATCACAGGAATCCTGTCCCTGCCGCAAAAGGTCACAAACTCGCTCATCTTAAGCAGCCCCTGGCGATACAATTTGGCGCCCATACCTGGATAATCGGCATATTCGGGATATCCCTTGCCAAGGTATCCCTGGCGATTTCCGATACACGCCACAAGCAATCCATCCACCTTGCAAAGCCCGGTGTAGATCTCAGGACCATAGTCGGGACGATATTCCATGTGCTCGGAACCGTCCACAAGCCTTGCTAAAATATCGTCAAAATCATATACGGTCTTGGAGGCAATGGGCAGCAGACGCATGACATCTTCGGCCTTGAACGCCGGAGGTTTGGGCGCGGTCACCCTGAAGAATTCAGGATCATAGGCAGGCAACTTCTTCATGTAATCTCTGACACCATCCAAAACCTCTTTTTCCTCCTTGTACACAAAGCGAAAAAAACCGGTGTGATCATAATGGGTGGCCACAGATCCAGGCGGCTTCTCCCGGTGCTCTTTTGCTTTCTGGATCAGGGCTTCGGCCATGTCCACGGTAAACCCGCCCTGGGGGGACATTCCACTGACAATGCCCGCGCCCCCCACGGCCATATTGCATTTTTCATGGGCGAAAAGCACCGTGGGACTGATGGACTGGTAGCCGCCGCCGGCAGGGTTGGTGCCATAAATGGCCGCCAGCACGGGAATGCCTTCCTGCTCAAGCTCCGCATGCCTGAAAAACGGGGTGCCGGAACCCCTTCGGTTGGCATAAAATTTTTCCTGCTCAGTAAGCTTTGCCCCGCTGCAATTCACCAACCAAACCAACGGGATATTCAGCCTTTTGGCAAGGTCTGTGGTCCGCAAAATATTCTCGGACTGGCCGGCCAGCCAGGCACCGGCCATAACTTTATTGTCAAAACCGATCACAACCGCCCATTTGCCTGCAATTTTACCAAGGCCGTCAATGACATTGGTGGTGCCCTCAATGTTATCCGCTGGGTTATAAAGTGTATGAAGCGGGGTCCAGGTGTCCGGGTCCACAATATACTCCAGGCGCTGCCATACGGTCATCTGGCCGCGCTGGTTGATCTTTTCTTCGGGAAGACCGAGGTGTTTAACTTCGTCAACGGCGGCTAAAATCTTTTTTTCCGCCTCAAGCACCTGTTCGTAATTATTCTGGGTACGTTTTATGGTCCCTTTTTTAAGTGCTTTGCCAAAGGGCGTCATATTTTCAAAATAGGATTTCATTTATTTTTCCTTAGTGTCGAACGGAATCCCGTGTTTGGGCGAAACGTTTCCCATATGCAAGGCACAAAAAAATTTGGAACCGGAGCATACTATAGTATGTGAGGCCCGATCATATAATTTGGCAAATTTTTCTGTAACGCCGCGGGTGGGTGACTTTTCACGCAAACACTAATCAATGACGGCTAACAGATCATCCTCTTCCACCGCATCCCCCTCCTTGACGGCAATCGTTGATACTGTGCCGGAGCAAGGCGCAAATATGGGAGTTTCCATTTTCATGGCTTCGATCACCAAAATTTCGTCATCCTCTTCTATTGCTTCACCCGGCTCAACGCTTAAGCTGACAATTTTCCCTGACAGGGGGGCGAGTACATCTTCAGACATATGGATCTCCTTATTATTTTATTTATTCTGGCGGAGAGGGTGGGATTCGAACCCACGATCCCGGTATTACCGGGATACTGCTTTTCGAGAGCAGGGCCTTCAGCCGCTCGGCCACCTCTCCGGATCTTCCGGTCTTAGATTTATTGATCATTTGAAAAACTATCTGTTCGCTTTTCTGATACCCAACTGATCCAAGGCAATAATCCACTTGCATATATTGGCGGAGCCCTCCACCATGGCATAGGTGGGCGCATCCCGGTAGTATCGGGCCACGGGGTATTCAGTGGAGTAGCCGTAGGCACCCAGAATTCTCATGGCGTAGTTGGCGCATTTATACGCCACTTCGCCGGCCATGTATTTGGCCATAGCCACATCCATACCGTTGTTCAGCCTGCCCTGATCCTTGGCCCAGGCCGCTTTGTAGACAAGCAGTCGAGCGGCTTCGATTTCCGTAGCCATCTGTGCGATCATGTCCTGGTTCATCTGAAATTCGCCGATCTTTTTGCCGAACTGTTTTCTCTGATTGCAGTATTTTACGGCTTCGTCCAGACAGGCCTGGGCCAATCCCACGCCGCCGGCAGCTGCAGACAATCGGGTCTGATTCAAAGATGAAAATACAATTTTAGCACCATCACCGGGTTTGCCAAGGATATTTTCCTTGGGCACCTTAACATTATCTAAAAACAATTCCCCTGTGGGAGACGAGTGAGAGCCCAGTTTGTCCAGGGAAGAGGTTGTGACCCCGTCAAAATTCTTAGGTTCTATCACAAAGGCGGACAACCCCTTGGAACCGGCAGATTTATCCGTATAGGCATAGTAGAGCATACAATCTGCTACATCGGCATTGGAGATCCAGGTTTTACTGCCGTTCAGCAGCCAGTGATCTCCCTTGTCTTCGGCGGTGGAGGCAATGTTCATGACATCGGAACCCGCATCCGGTTCAGTGATGCCGAACCCGCCGATGTATTCGGCAGTACATAATTTTTCCACATATTTTTTGCGAACCGCTTCATTGCCGTATTTATAAATGGTGTATGCACACCCCAGCACCTGCATATTCACCTGCACCCGCAGGGATGAGGAAGCCTTGGCCAGCTCCTCGGTCACAATCATGGCAGCCAGAAACCCCAAATCTTCTCCGCCGTATTCTTCGGGTATCACAGTGCCGAAATATCCCATGTCACCCAGAGGACGCATCACCTCTTTAATGGGCAGATAATGTTGCTCATCCCACTGGTCTGCAAAGGGAACGATCTCTTTTTTTGCAAATTTTCGCAGCTCTTTTTGGAGCATTTGCAGTTCTTTGCTTAAATCAAAATCCATTTTATTCTCCCCGGCCTGTATTAAGACATATCAATCTGTTTTATCCATGCAAACAGCACTAACTTAAAATAAAAAACGGGTCAAGAAAAATCTGATTAAATATTTGATTAAAAGTGCATTAAAACCCCATGACATTTTATTCTATCTATTTTAAATATATTCAACCACTATGGGCTGGAAGCCCATAGTGGTTGAATTCAATGGTACAGTCATCCAGGGTCAACAGCAACGGCGCTGTATACCTGACATTTTTTGACAGATTCTTAACCAGATCTGTCAGATTACTGGCAGTCTCATTTTGAGAGGGTGTTGATGACATAAGCGGTATACTCCTTTGCAGCGTCAATAGACCTGGCTTCTGACAGCCCCCTAAACCCGCCAAAAGCGGAAACTTCAAAAACCATGGGCCCCTGGGAGGTCAAAGCCACGTCCACGCAGGTGAAATCAAGACCAAACAATGCCTGGGCTCTGCGGGCAAGTTCAATAATTTGTGGTTCAGGATCAAATGCCCTGTACCGTCCGCCCGAAGCAATGGTTGTATTCCACGTGCTTTCCCCACGGCGGGCCATCGGAAAAAGGAAAGGGAAATAGCGCCGGCAAATCTTCACAGAAAATTGAAAATTGTGTTGACCAATTGTTTAAAGCCGCAGACGATTTCTTGTAGCGCAAACCGACCACCGTTTCTGTCTGCAAAACCGGTAAACCTTCAACAGCATCACTGAGTGCCCAGGCCCCCAAATTATCACGTGATCCAATCACCAAAATACTATTCTTTGATTCTCCGACTTTTGAGATTGCCTCAATGGCCTGATTAAAATCATGCCAATGGCCCGGATCCACCATGAAAGTGGCTCTAATAGACACCTCATAAAAAAGCCCTATGCAGCTTGGGATGCGTCCTCAACCGGCACCACCAGGGGGTAGCCCTTATGCCGGATAATTTCAACCGGCAGTCCGTATACCTTGGTAAGCAGTCCTGACCGGATATCTTGAATTTTTCCCGCCCCGAACACGGTGTGATTTTTTAAGCAGATATATTGGTCCGCATACCGCAGCGCCGAATTCAGGTCATGCATGGTCATGATCACAGCAAGGTTGTGGTTCTGCACAATACCCCGGACAAGCGTTAAAATCCGCGTCTGATTTTTTAAGTCCAGACTGGAGGTGGGCTCGTCCAGCAGCAGAATATCGGTTTCCTGGACCAAGGCCCTGGCAATGGCCACCTGCTGCAACTCTCCGCCGGAAAGTTCGTACAAATTTTTAAGGGCCATGTGGGTCAGGTTCAGATGCTCCAACACCGACCCGACTTTTCTCAAATCTTCTTTAGTGGCCGTAAACCGCATATGGGGATAGCGCCCCATGAGGACGGCGTCAAACACCGTAATCTTACCGGCTTCATTATACTGGGCCACGTAACTGATCTCTTTGGCAATCTGGCGGATATCCATGGCTTTCAACGGTTGGCCTTTTACATGGATCCGGCCCGTTGACGGACTTAATATTTTATTTAGACATTTAAGTAATGTGGTTTTACCCACACCGTTGGGTCCTAATATTACGGTGATTTCACCCCGGGGAATGGAAAAGCTGATATCCTCAAGAATTTTAAGGGATTTATACTTAAAATCAATTTGGTTAACTGTCAAAATCATCTGGGATTGCCCTTTATAATAAGGTAAATAAAAACCGGTGCCCCCAGAAATGCCGTAAAAATAGAGACCGGCAGCACATGGGGGAGCATCACAAGACGTGCCGTCATATCTGCAGCCAGAAGAATCAAGGCCCCGGCCAGAATGGACGCCGGCAGCAGAAACCGGTGATCGTCGCCGATGATGCGCCGCACAATGTGAGGGGCAGCCAGGCCCACAAAACTGATGATCCCCACAAAGCTGATGATCAAAGCCGTCATCAAAGAGGCGGCCAGCATACCGGAAAGCCGGACCCATTCGACCCGGATGCCGATGCCTTTGGCGCTTTCATCCCCAAGGGCCATACCGTTGTAATCCCGGGATTTTACCAGGAAAAAACACAGCAGGGCAACCACAACCGGCGCCACCAGCGCAATGTCGTTCCAATCCGCCCGGGCCAGGTCACCGAAGGTCCAGAATACCATGGCTGCCAGCTGCACATCATCGGCAAAAAACTGCAGCAGCATGGTCCCGGCAGTAAACAGGGAACCCAATGCCACGCCGGTAAGCACCATGACCTGGGGAGATGCCCCTTTTCTGCCGGCTATAAAAATGATGACCAACGCAGTGAGAATGGAAAATGAAAAGGCCGTTGCCACGGTGATTACCGGACTTGAAATGGCCACGGCATCGCCTGAAGACGAAGCCATCACCCCGGTGCCCATGATGATGACGGACAGTGCCGCCCCGAATGCGGCTGCATGGGAAATGCCCAGGGTAAAAGGTGAGGCCAGAGGGTTTTTCAATACCGACTGCATGACAGCACCGGAAACGGCCAGGCCTGCGCCGCTTAAAATTGCGATCACGGTCTGGGGCAGCCGGATATTCCATACAATAAGATCAGCCTTCCGGGACGGCGCATCCAGCATTAATGTATATACTACATCAAGCAGGGGAAGTTTTACGGCCCCTTTGGACAAAGAGATGAGAAACAACCCGGCCATCAGACTGAAGAGGACGAAAAGCAACCAGGATTTTTTGCGAATATACCCGACATAGGCCTTGGGCACGGCCCCATGATCAAAGTGCATGCCCTTTATTTCGCTCCTAAATCAACCGGCTTGAATGCCTTATTCTGGAACAGGGCATCCATGTCTGCATAGACTTTGGCAGATAACAAAAAATCATAAATTTCATCTGCCTTCTTTGCCAGATCCACATCGGCAAACTGATCCGGATAAAGCACCTTTCCCACATACCAGGCATCGGCCAGGATGGAACCAAAATTCTGGGTGTACCAGTTATAGGGCAACACCCCGTATACCCGGCCATCAATCACGGCATCCAATGCCTGGAATACGGGATCTGTTTTTAATTCATAAAGCCCGCCATGACCTTCTCCCATCTGCAAGGTGGAAAGGTCCAGGAACAAAACGTCAGGATTTTCTTCCAGCAGTTTCTCTTTGGAAAACGTTGACTGAGAAAGGTTTTGCACTTTAACTTCGGAAGTCCTTGCAATGTTGCCTGCATTTACGAATTCAAAGGGTGGATAATTGGGTTCTGTGCTCAGAAATCCATGGGGGCCTTTATGGGCAATGCCGCCGACAAAACACGATTTTTTGTTTTCAATGGATGCGGTGCGATCGTTAAGCTCAGCGATCTGCTTGTTAAAAAAACCGATCAATGCCTCGGCCCGTTCTTCCCGGCCCAGGACCTGACCGATGATCCGCAGACTTTTGTAAATAATATCCCTTTGGGCGGCAAGATTGCCATATCCCAGCACCACCACCGGGATACCGGTTTTTTGTGACAATTCAACCGGATCATACCCCATGGAGGCATAGGTTTTAAAAATGACCTGGGGCGGTGTTGCAAGCCCCAAAATTTTTTCAGGATCATCGTTGCCCCTGAACTCCCCAAACACCGGCAAATTTTTGTACCGGGGATTGGCAATGGCATAGGGCCGGGCATCAAACTGTTTCCTGGCCGTTTCCATATCATCCACCGCCACTACCAACTCCTGGGCATTGAAATAGGTGATCAGGCGCAAAGCCCCCGGACCCGAACAGATGATGCGGCTGACTTGGTCCGGTACCGCAACGGTTTTACCCGTACTGTCCACAATAGTCTCTGCATTTGCCGGAAAAACGGACAAGATCAGCAACAAAAAGCCCCATAACCATAAAAATTTCGTCTTCATTTTAACTCCTTGAAATAAAAAAGCCACAACGGTCCGACGCCTTTAAAAAAGGATTTCGGTATGCCTTCGTGGCTTAAATTTTATATGTCTGGCAAAGCTTACTTCTATGGCTGCCTTCAGACAGCGTTAGGCTAATCCTAATTGAACGGACAATCATGTGTCAACAGGCGGTTACAGAATGCCGCCTTCACCATTCAGCGTTACGGCAATCACCTTTGCCCCGTACATTTCAATGAGCTTGATCTCTCCTTCGACCGTGGGCAGGCGACAGCCAAAGCCCTCCACCGTGTCAAAAAAATTTCTGAAAGGCGTATGCTGCAGGATCACCCCCTTTGCATTACCGGACACAATCAATTCCGCACCGCAGGGGCCCAAGGGATTACGCAGCGCAGACTGGCCTTCCAGAATCATGAGATCCGGATTGGATTTTTCCGCACATTCAACAATGGCCGCTTCAAGCTCTCCGCAGACAAAATCATTGGGGGTGGCATCCAAGACAAGGGCCTGCCAATCGTCATCCAGCCTTCCGCCGCACAGGGCCACCCCGATGACCGCATAATCCGGGGTTGTACCGGTGGTGTAGGTGAATGCCTTGACACTGGAAAAAATGGGAATGTCCCTTTGGATACCGTCCAGCACAACACCGGCATCCTTTCCGGCGTTGCCCTCATCAATGACGCCCATAATCGTGAACCGTTCGGTTCCCCGCACAAGACCATGGGCGGTTTTAGCATCATTGAGGTGGAACAGGCCCTTGGTCAGGACCACAGCGGTTCCCATATAAATCCGGTTAGTATGTTCTTTGTAAGTTGGGTTCATATTATTTGATCTTTTTTGTGTTAATTAGTGGAGGATTCGGACACCTATGCCAGACCGATCTGTAAGGCGCATTACGCCGTTTTCAATGACGAACCCCTCATCCACCATGTCTCTGGCAAGGTCAAGGCTTCCGTCAAGATCCAGGTACCGGGTGGCAGGGCTTGCAAAGGCGGCATGCAGGGCTGCGGCAATGCTTACACGGCTTTCGTCCATGCATCCCCACATCACGCCAATGCCGCAACGCCGGGCGATTTGGGCAATTTCAAGGCCCAGCGCAATGCCGCCGCATTTCATCAGCTTGATGTTGAATGATCCAAAGGGCCGGGGTGGATGGAGCAAGGCATAGGCGTCGGCAGGATTGTGCAGACATTCGTCAGCCATAGAAAAATTACGTTCATCTTCAGACAGCCCTGCCATGGACGCAGTCTGGTCCACATGGAGGGGCTGCTCCACAAATTCCAGGTTCGCTTCGCTTGTGCCTGCCAAAAATTTTTTATACTGATCCATGTCGTATCCCTGATTGGCGTCCACCCGGATGCGGACATCTTTACTTATGTGTGCCCTGAGGCGGCAAACCCGTTCGATGTCCTGATCCACATCCATACCTATTTTTATCTTAAGAATCCTGAATCCCCGGCCGGTATATTCGTCGGCCTCGGCCAGCATCTCGTCAAGACTTTTAATGCCGATGGTGATGGATGTGGGCATGGCGGTGTGCACCCGTCCCAGAATCTCTACCAGGGGGCGGTCCAGGGCCTTGCCCATGAGATCGTACAGGGCAATATCCATGGCGGCCATGGCGGCAGGCGTTGCCGCCATCTTTGTTTCCATGGTTTTAAGCCGGGAAACGGCATCTACCAAATCCAACCCTTCAAAAAGGAGGCAGGCCTGTTCTTTTAACACCTTCTCACAGGCATCAATACTTTCATTGGTAACATCTTCAGCCGGGGAACCGGCCCCGATGCCCACAAGCCCTGTATCCGTTTCAAGAAGAACAAACAAATTTTCCGCATGGGTGAATGTATCGTAGGCAATGGTGTAAGGGCGCGTCAATTCCAGGTTTTCCCTGGAAATTGTTACTTTTTTTATTTTCATATGATTTCACCTGATATGTTTGTTATGGTTGCATCGGGTCCCGGCAGAGGCCATGTCCATCAATCAACACACGTTTGATGACGGCGCCGGCTCCAGATTCTTGTTATTATGAAAATTATGTCAAGCGTTATCTTAAGAATACTTTAGGAAGCCATACAATGGAAAATGAAATTGTCATATACAACGGTACGCTTTTAACCATGGAACAGGGGTTGCCAGTCATTGAAAACGCCATGGTCCGTATAAAGGGGAATAAAATTGCCCAATGCGGCCCGGCTGTCCCCGGCCAAAGCTATGAAGGGGCAACCCTGATTGATGCCTGTGGCGGAATTATTATGCCCGGCTTTGTGAATGGACATACCCATACGCCCATGTCCATGTTCCGGGGGCTGGCCGACGACCTGCCCCTGGATGTCTGGCTCCATGAACATATTTTCCCTGCCGAGGCAAGGGACGTAAACCCGGAATCCGTAGCGCAATGGGCGGCCCACTCCTGCCGGGAAATGCTGGCCGGCGGCATCACCACATGCTGCGACGGTTATTTTTTTGAAAGCCATGCGGCACAGGCCATGGCAGCCACCGGTATCCGGGCCGTGGCCGGACAGGGCGTGATTGACTACCCTGCCCCAGGCGTTCCTGATCCGTCCAACAATATAGGTCTTGCAAAGGAATTTATCGAACGTACCCGGCCCCTCTCCCCCCGGGTGACCCCCTCGGTTTTCTGCCACTCACCCTACACCTGCTCAAAACAGACACTTGTTGCAGGAAAAACCCTTGCCCGGGACCATGGGGTTCTGTTCCAAATCCATGCGGCAGAGACCCGGGCCGAACCGGGTATGATCAAAGGCAACAACGATCTGTCCGTAATCGCTTATCTGGACAACCTGGGCATCCTTGATCCGGACACCCTTTTAGTCCACTGCGTGTGGGTGGATGAAAAGGATATTGAAATCATTGCCAAACGGGGGTGCGGAGTAATCCACTGCCCGGAATCCAATATGAAACTGGCATCCGGGGTAGCACCGGTACCGGACATGACCGCCGCCGGTCTGACTGTAGGTCTTGGCACGGACGGGTGCGCATCCAACAACGATCAGGATATGTTTTCCGAAATGGACACAGCGGCCAAACTGCATAAGGCGGTGCGCCTGGATCCCTGCGTCATGGATGCCCGAACCTGTCTGAAAATGGCCACCATTGACGGGGCAAAGGCCCTGGGAATGGGTGATGTCACAGGTTCCATACGTCCGGGGAAGGCTGCGGACATCATTGTAGTGGACACAACCGGTCTTCACATGACCCCCATGCATGACCCTTATTCAGGGATCGTCTATGCAGCAAGGGCTTCGGATGTCCTTTTGGTGATGGTGGACGGCAACGTACGCTTTGAAAAATAGGATACCGACCCAGTCATTGGAACCGGACAGGCGGGTAAATCTGGAGACACTTTACCTATTTGGGTAAATCTGGGGACACTTTACCTATTTATTGACAAAAGTTAGATGACATGCTTAACTTCATCTCATGGCACGAATGGCAAGAGCAGTGGCGCCGGGTTTCCCCCATCACATTACACAAAGGGGAAATAGAAGGCAGCAGACATTTTTCAGGGATCAGGACTTTAAAGCCTATCTGGCTTTGATGGCGGAATGGTGTTTGAACTATAAGGTTGATATATGGGCCTATTGCCTGATGCCCAATCACATTCACCTTATCGCAGTTCCTGAAACCAAGGATGGATTAAATCTGGCCGTCGGGGAGGCACACCGGCGATATACGAGAATGATCAATTTCAGGGAAGGCTGGCGCGGTCATCTATGGCAGGGGAGGTTCGCATCATTTATCATGGAAGAAAGTTACTTGCTGGCATGCACGAGGTATATTGAGTATAATCCTGTCCGTGCCGGTCTGGTAAAACGTCCTGAGGATTGGAAATGGAGCAGCGCCGGGGCACATATGGATGAGAAGGATGACATTCTTGTCAAAACAAGACCTTTGCTTGAAATTGTTAACACATCCTGGGTAGATTTTTTATCCTCTGACATTAAAGAATCTGAAATCGAATTGTTCAGAAAGCATGAACGTAACGGCCGACCGTTGGGAAAAACGACTTTTGTAAAGCAATTGGAGACTATTTTAAACAGACGACTCAGACCAAAGAAGCCAGGCCGGAAGAAAAATGCGTAAGGTGTCCCCAGATTGATGTCCCCAGATTGACATATCCAAAGGCACATCAAGATCAAAAGCGATGCAAATCCTTTTGACCCGGATCATCAACAATACTTCCGGGCAAGACGGGTAAAGCCAAAGGTCATTCCCGTCACAGTGGCCGAGAAAATATGTAATGGAATAACTGTAAATTTCAGCATAGGCAAGAGAAAACAGCCGGGCGGCCCTGCAAGGCTTAGCCTTAGAAATGCTTGAGCCGTATGACGGGAAACTGTCACGTACGGTTCTGAGGGGGGAAAGGAACTGGAAAGTTCCTGACCTACCCGATCTCTAATATCCACGGTCAAAAAGGGAACTTTAGACATGGAACAACGAATAAGCGTTGTGACAATAGGCGTCACCAACTTGGCTCTTTCACAAAGATTTTACGAGAAAGGGTTGGGGTGGACTATCGGTTCTACGGCTGAGCAAATCAAATTTTTTCAACTTAATGGATTGATTTTTGCGCTTTATCCAATAGATGCGTTAGCTGAAGATGCGCAAGTCCCAAATACAAATAAACGAACAGATTTTTCGGGGGTAACACTTGCATATTGTGCCCGATCCAAAGAAGAGGTTAACGAAGTCCTTAGGCGGGCAGAAAATGCAGGGGCTCGTATAACCAAACCTGCGCAGGATGTTTTTTGGGGTGGATACTCCGGGTATTTCGCTGACCCAGATGATCATCTTTGGGAAGTTGCATACAATCCGTTCTGGAGAATAGATGAGAAAGGCAATGTATTCTTGGAAGCCCCTTAGTGTGTCAGGATTGTGCCCAACGAATAAGGATAGATCGTGTGAGGAACGAACCACGATCTTATCCGATTGTTGAACAAGCCCGGCCCAAATGAGCCGGGTTTCCATATATATGAAAATATCTTTTTGGGGATTAAGGATCTGTAAATCGGGGGGCTAAATCGGGGTAGAGTAGGAGCCAGGGCGCGTAGCCCAGGCTCCCCTCATCAAACCGTGCATACGGTTTTCCCGTACACGGCTTTCCGATGTTCTTCATTGTAAGGCTTACGCCCTTTTCCATTTTGCGTAAGTTGGAATTCTATACAAATACAACTTGTTGTAAAGAAAATCTGTAGAGAACCGTTTATACCCATTTGTCCGGGTACGAACTTTATGCCGTATACATAAATGTTTACGGACCCTTTCTTCGGTAAACCATTTGACCCGAGCCAACACTTTCGTGCTGTGCTTATAATGGAAATAGGCTGACCATCCTTGGATCGCATAGTTGATCTCATCAATCAAATTTGGCACCGACACCGGTGTCCTGCGGCGGTGAGTTAGTCTTTTCACCGTAGCCTTGATACGCTCTTCCGAGCGTTTGGATGGTTCAGTATGCGGATACCACTTCCCGCTTCGGGGACTGCGTCTCATTTGAAATCGAAACCCAAGGAAATCAAAGCTGTCTTGATAGGCATTGACTATCTTGGTCTTCTGATCATTCATCTTGAGTCCACATCTATCCAGAACCATCTTTACCATTTGTATAGATGTGTCTGTTTTACCTTTACAGAGTATCACACGTCGAGTAGCCCGAGGGAACCGCCCCCTCAGGCTCTCACAGAATCGGACGTGAACGTCTCCGCTCATCCGGCTCCTATTGACCAGCCTATGCATAGAGCAATCGCCAATGGGCAAACAAATTTGGCTGTCTTCGTGCAATTCGTTCCAGCCATTGACTTGCCCTTCTTCGATGTCCTCTAAAACGTTTGTATTTCCTTGTTGCCCAAATCACCAATCGGCGATCAAGACACCTTAAGGCCGGGTATAACGCAGATTTATAAAACCTGCCATAATAGTTAATCCAGCCTTGAATGACAGGATTGAACATTTGGGCTAAATCCTCCAGGCTCTTGTCGCTGCGCCTGGGCCAATTCCACTTTCGTGAGGTTTGTCGAATTGCTTTTGCTGCTTTATTGCTTATGGCAGGAGAGAAATTAATGAAGAATTTTCCCCATCGGCTTTTTGATCTTCGAGCACGAAAAGTATAACCCAGAAAATCAAAGCTTGTCAGGGAATAATCCTTTTGCCGGTCTGTATCCTTGCAGTAGACGATTTTTGTCTTTTCCGGATGCAGTTCCAGCCCCACACTCTCCATTCGCTCGTTCAGCTTTCTCAGCAAATATTCTGCCTGGGCAAGGCTTTTACAATGGCAGACTGCATCATCCGCATAGCGTTCAAACGGTATGGTCGGATATTCCCTCTCCATCCAGTTGTCGAATGCATAATGCAAAAAGAGATTAGCCAGCAAGGGACTGATAACACCGCCTTGCGGGGTTCCCTTCTTTGGATAGAATAGTGTGCGATCTGTCATCATCACCGGGGCTTTCAGCCACCGTTCTATATACAGAATCACCCACTTGATATCCGTGTGATACCGAACTGCTCTCATCAAAAGATCATGATCAATATTATCGAAGGAACACACGACACACTACCCACCTCGACGGTTTTCCGCCTAAAGTAACGATAACAAAAAATCTTCATCCATTGGAGGGGAAAGCCCTTGATGTCCTCAGTTGGCTTCACAGAAATGGGATTTTACATTTGACCCTGGTTTTACCTGATGGCACGAGATCCTATATACCTGCTGATTGGACAAATCTGGGCGACATTTGCCCCCAATTCAAAGCAACAGACAACCGGAAACAGACGGATCTAATTGCCTCAAGATCGAACTTACTACAGGTACGGAAGATAGTAGATACCCTCCTCTCAAAAATATATCCTTCAAAGCATAAGTCTGAAACCGCTTTAAAGGAGGGACATAACCATGCAAAAGCAATTGGAACTTTGGCCCGATCAGGAGGAGCAGAAAACTCAAGAAATCTGGAACAATCTCAATCTTCAACAGAAGAAAAAAATCATAACCATTCTATCACGTCTTGTCAGCAAATGTGTCTACTTGAAAAAAACAAATCAAACCAGGGAGGCGGATCATGATGAATAATCAAAAAATTAAGCCGGACCACTTGCAACGGACCGCCTATATTTATATCAGACAGTCAACCGCCGCCCAAGTCGAATTTAATCGAGAATCCACTGAAAGGCAGTACAAACTCAAGGACAGAGCAGTTGATCTGGGCTGGACAGAACGACAAATTCGAATAATTGATCAAGATTTGGCTCAATCCGGTTCCAGTACTTCACAACGTAAAGGTTTTGGTGAAATGATCTCAGAAGTCGCCCTTGGAAAAGTTGGTTTGATCCTGTCCATTGAGGTATCAAGGGTTGCACGGAACAACTCTGATTGGTACAGATTACTTGATCTGTGCAGCGTAACCAACACACTTATCGGCGACAGTGACGGTCTCTACCATCCGGGGCTTTTTAATGACAGACTTTTACTGGGCATGAAAGGTACTATGGCCGAGGCAGAACTTCATGTCATTCGAGCCAGATTAGAAGGTGGTATCCGGAATAAAGCTGCCAAAGGGGAATTGCGCCGGGGGCTGCCGGTCGGCTTTATCTGGGGTGATCAGGATGGAGAAGTTTTAATGCATCCCGATCAGGCCGTTACCGGAGCCATTCATACTGTTTTTGAAAAATTTACGCATATGGGGTCTGTCCGGCAAGTATGGCTATGGTTTCGATCAAACAAATTACTATTTCCGTTGCAAACCATCCTTCTTCCGGAAATTAAATGGGTGACGGCCAGCTACCATGCAATCCATTCTGTTATGACGAATCCTGTATATGCCGGGGCTTATACCTATGGTAAAACAAAACAAGAATGCGTTATCGACGAAACCGGCCAGGTTAAAAAACGAACCAAGCGGTTACCTCAATCCCAATGGGCGGTATTAATCCATGACCATCACAAGGGGTTTATCGACTGGAAGACCTATGAAATGAATCAAGCCCGAATTGCTAAAAATACTCGGCCGGTACCTCATAAAACCACTGGTGCCGTCAGAGAAGGAGCGGCTTTGTTGCAAGGACTTGCCACCTGTGGGAAATGTGGACGTAGGCTTAAAGTATATTACCAAGGAAAGAACTCCAGCCCCGGATACTATTGTGCTGCCAATAACATTGTAGAAGGCCGGGCAAAATACTGCATGCGTGTCGGAGGTGTAAAAATTGACACCGTAGTTGCCGACGCCTTCTTGAATACGATTACACCTGCTGCCATGGATGCAATCTTGCTCGCCGAAAAGAACATTAAAACTGAACATGACGCAGCTTTAAATCAATGGCGGTTACATATTGAACGGCTTCAATATGAAGCAGATAGAGCAGAACGTCGTTTCCAAGCAGTAGAGCCGGAAAATCGTCTGGTTGCCCGCACTCTTGAGAATCAATGGGAAACATGTCTTCACCAACTTCAGGCTGCAAAAAATGAATTTGAACAATGTCAAAGACAACGGCCAGAAGCGCTAACACCTGAACAACGTGATCATATCCATACACTCAGTAAAGACATAAAGCTGGTTTGGCAGGCTCCAACGACGACGTACCGGGACAAAAAAGAATTGCTTCAAATTTTATTGCAAGAGGTAAATATCAGTGTGGATCGCACCCTGAATACTGCCCACCTGATTATACGATGGCAGACAGATGCAGTTACTGAAATTGATATGAACCTTCCTAAAAGAAATTCTCCAACGATCCGAACCGCACAAGACACTATTGATCTTGTGCGCCGTCTTGCAGTTCATTATAATGATGCAATGATTGCTGGTATTTTAAACAGGCAGGGCAGACAGACCGCCCGGGGTCATAGGTTTACAGCAAATAGGGTTGGTAATCTACGTCGGCACTGGAATATTCCCAAATTTGATCCAACGAGTGTTTCTCCTGATGAAGGTGAACTGGTAACCGTTCAAAAAGCAGCTGAAATTCTTGACGTCGCCTCTGGAACAGTCCACCGTTGGCTCTTAGACGGCTTTATTGCCGGAGAGCAAATCACACCAGGAGCCCCGTGGCGTATTCGGATGACAGAGGATTTAAAATCCCGCTTCGTTCAACAGCCTCCCGAGGGTTATGTCACCATGAAAGAGGCTAAAAAATTACTCGGTGTCTCACGCCAAACGGTATTGCATCGTGTAAAATCCGGCAAGCTACCTGCTGTCCATGTGCGCAAAGGAAAACAAATGGGTTTATATATCAAGGTGATAGACAAACAGATGGATCTTTTTAATCAACTTTCATGAAAGGATGTGCAGTATGACGATGGCTCCAAAAAGCCTTTAATATCAAGATCCAATACCCAGTCATACTCCCAACAATTCTTCCGGGCTTTGCCGACTGCATCCAAGGCAGATTTCCCTGGTCGATAGCCATAAGAATCCGGATGGAAATGTTTTTCCAGTTCCGGCTCCAATTGCTGCTTGACTATCTGTTGAGCGATTCTGTCCGACACTGTCGGTATTCCCAGCGGTCTCATTCGACCGTCTCCCTTGGGTATTTCCACCCTCAGTACCGGAGGGGGGAAATAACTGCCCGAGGACATCCGATTCCAGAGCTTGTATAGATTGTCCTTTAAGCTGAACTCAAACCCTTCTATTGACTGTCCATCAAATCCGGCAGCCCCTTTGTTGGCTTTAACCCGTTCATATGCCTCCACTACTTCGGATTTAGGAATACAAAACGGCTTTGCTTGGTTCAATCCAATCCTCCTGTTTCCAGTTGTTTTCTTTACTTCAAGCTGGTCAATGCTTCCCCTTCGCTCCAATTCCATTACAGAATCTTCATCACTACTACGGGTCGCTCCGCCCCTGTGCCCTGCATCGGTACTCTCATACTTACGGGTCCTCCGCTTGTATTTCTCCCTTAGCATCAGGGCGACAGGTTCCCACGTTCCACACAAAAGCCTGTACCAAGTTCACGCCACCTTTATGCCGGAGGCCGCCCGGCCAGTAAACAGGTAACCGCCGAACTTATCCCGGGTTAACGACTACCCCCCGGTTTTGACCTCATCCCTACGCTTTCGACACTTCAATAGTGATTCACTTGCGTTCGTCTCCTTGGAACCTACCTGACAAGATCTTGTCCTGCCTTTTCCGTAACGCTCACCACCCCAGCTCTTAACCGGCGCAGCTTACGGTGGTTTGAAGCCTCCACCTGTATGGCGGCTTCGAGGGGCCTTCCCTCATCTTTTGTGCAGCATGGCTGCACTGTTTATTGCAACAGTGTCTGCCTTCGTGGCACACAGTCATCGGCATATCTCACCAGTCGTGCACCGTAAAGATGAGGCAGGTCTTGGCGTTCCCATATTCTATCAAGAAGATGAAGATACAGATTTGCCAGGAGTGGTGAAATGACTCCCCCTTGTGGGGTGCCTACACGATTCTTCTTGCCTCCACCAATTGTGCGATGCTTGTTCCTGTCCTGTTCGACAACCGGCGCTTTGAGCCATTGCTTGATTAAGGACAGTATCTCCTTGTCTACAATTCTCGTTGCAACTACTGTAAGCAGTTTTGAATGCGGAATGGTGTCAAAATATTTGGACAAATCAGCATCTACAACTTGACGATGCCCTGTCAACAATGCTTTCCTTGGCCGGGGTTATGTTGTCCCTCAGCCTCAATCGGTACTATGAACCCCTCCGACTCCCAATACAGCCCCATGGAATTTCGGTTTTCCTTATATCCATCAGTTAACGGCCCTTCACCGTTACCGCATTGGGTCTCCCGCACTGCATTGCAATTCTTCCGATACATGCCATCCCTGCTACCCCGGAAGATCACCTGAAAGGCTTTTCCGTTTTCCACTCCCAGGTACTACGGCCTTCCCTTGATGTCCAAAAGGTCGGCATCTTCAATTAGTTGACGAGGCTACATATAGGTTCACTTTCGTTACGGCCTGCACCTTTGCCCATAGGAAACTTACAACCCCTGGTTACCCAGACGCTGCTTCCCGGTGCTAAGAAGGCGTACGGATAATTCCTCCTTAAGGACTTTAACCTGTTAGAACTACAGTTGTTACGGCATACGGACACCTTACCTATTTATTAACAAAAGTTAGATGACATGCTTAACTTCATCTCATGGCGCGAATGGCAAGAGCAGTGGTGCCGGGTTTCCCCCATCACATTACACAAAGGGGAAATAGAAGGCAGCAGACATTTTTCAGGGATCAGGACTTTAAAGCCTATCTGGCTTTGATGGCGGAATGGTGTTTGAACTATAAGGTTGATATATGGGCCTATTGCCTGATGCCCAATCACATTCACCTTATTGCAGTTCCTGAAACCAAGGATGGATTAAATCTGGCCGTCGGGGAGGCACACCGGCGATATACGAGAATGATCAATTTCAGGGAAGGCTGGCGCGGTCATCTATGGCAGGGGAGGTTCGCATCATTTATCATGGAAGAAAGTTACTTGCTGGCATGCACGAGGTATATTGAGTATAATCCTGTCCGTGCTGGTCTGGTAAAACGTCCTGAGGATTGGAAATGGAGCAGCGCCGGGGCACATATGGATGAGAAGGATGACATTCTTGTCAAAACAAGACCTTTGCTTGAAATTGTTAACACATCCTGGGTAGATTTTTTATCCTCTGACATTAAAGAATCTGAAATCGAATTGTTCAGAAAGCATGAACGTAACGGCCGACCGTTGGGAAAACGACTTTTGTAAAGCAATTGGAGACTATTTTAAACAGACGACTCAGACCAAAGAAGCCAGGCCGGAAGAAAAATGCGTAAGGTCCCCAGATTGTTTAGAGGGCGCGCCAAATATCGTCATGAACGATCTTTTGCAATGGTGCGGCGTCGGAATCACTCAAAACCAGGCCAGCTAAATTCATCTGGCGGTACATTGGGGCCCTGTATTCTCAAGGCTTTATGCCTTGCCACATGTATCGAAATTCTATATAGTTAACTCAATCTAATCCGTTTCTTGAACACACCTGGCGAGAATTGGCCAGGCTTTCCAGGAATCGGTCAATCGGCGGATGTACCAGGTGTTGCCTTGGAATTTCGCGGCTTTCAAATCGTGTTCATTACCTTTGTTAAAACAGTTCGCCGATAATTTAGAGCAAAACCAGCTATCCGTCGTCGCTTTGTTAGAACGCAATAAATTTGGACTTAGATCTTTCAACTTTAATATCAATCACACAAAAATATCCGGGAGATTTTCCATGGTTGATTTAAAAGAAACCAACATCGTTTTGGGGGCAGTGTCTTCAGGCAAACTGGATGCCATTGAGCAGGTGGGTAAAATCCTTGTCAGGGAAGGATTCATTCATCCCGACTACATTGAAAGCATGAAGCGAAGGGAGTCCGTTGCCAACACATTTTTAGGCAACGGGATTTCCATTCCCCACGGATTGCCCGAGAACCGGAACAAGATTTTTAAAACAGGAGTGGCAGTGCTCCAGGTGCCCGGCGGTGTGCCCTGGAACCCCGGTGAAATCGTCAACATAGTCGTGGGTATTGCCGCAAAGTCCGACGAGCATATTGAAATTCTCACCAACCTGACCCATGTGCTGGATGATCCTGTGACCACCAAACGCCTTGCAGCCACCGAGGACCCCGCCCAAATAGTTCAGGCACTAAGCGGGAAAGCGCCTGCGGTGAAGCGTGAGGCCCCCACCCTTGATATTTCCGACTTTGATGTTTCAATGGATGTAACCGTCATGGGGGAACACGGCCTCCACGCCAGGCCGGCCACAACCTTTGTAAATATCGCCAAGCAGTTTCATGCGGAGATCCAGGTGGAATTTGACGGGCGCTCAGGCAACGGTAAAAGCCTTGCGTCCCTGCTCAAGCTTGGGGTATCCGGCGGTAAATCCGTACGCATCCACGGCAAAGGGGAAGACGCAGGGCAAGCCCTGTCTGCACTCAAGGATGCAGTGGAGCAAGGTCTTGGAGAAACAGCCCAGGAGCAGGCCCCACCGGAAATTCTGCATGGTTGGCAGCCCAGTGATCCAGGCCGGACCATTCCCGGGTGCACCGCCTCTCCAGGTCTGGCCGCAGGCCCTGTCCTCCAGTACGCCCGCAGGCGCATTGTGGTGGAAGCCATTGCCAGGGACCCTGCCCACGAATCCCAGGAATTGAAACAGGCCATTGCAGCCGCCCGGCGTAACCTTCGCCTTCTCTACGATGAGGTCAGGGCCAAATCGGGCAAAGAACGGGCGGAAATTTTCCGGGCCCACGAAGCCTTCCTTGACGACCCTGAAATCCTTGCGGAAACCCGGGACCTCATCCAGAACGGAAAAAGCGCGGGCTATGCCTGGCGCCAGGTCATTGACGAACGGGTCCGTGCCCTGGATCGCCACGGCGATATCCTGCTGGCTGCCCGGGCCATGGATTTAAGGGATGTGGGCCGCCGTGTACTGCGCCACCTGGCCGGGGTGGTTCAGGACCAGCCCCTCACCCCCGACACCCCTGTTATTCTTATTGCCGAGGATCTCACCCCTTCGGATACGGCCCGGCTGGATCCGGCCCTGATCCTGGGATTTGGCACATCAGGGGGCGGCCCCACCTCCCATTCAGCCATCATTGCCCGCTCCCTGGGCATCCCGGCCATCGTTGCCGGAGGCCCGGGACTGCTGGAGATCGCCGACAATACCATGGCCATCCTTGACGGGGATACGGGTAATCTCTACCTGGACCCCAGCCAACAGGACATGGAGACAGCCAATGCGGCCAAGGATAAGCTTGCAAAACTGCGGAACGAGGAATACAGAACCCGGTTTCAGCCAGCCATCACCCAGGACGGCCAACGCATTGAGGTGGTGGCCAACATCGGCAGGACAGACGAGGCCCAAAAGGCCGTGGAAGCGGGCGGCGAAGGGGTGGGGCTCATGCGTACGGAGTTCCTCTTTCTGGACCGGGAGAGCCCGCCCGACGAAGAAGAACAGTACCAAAGCTACAAAACTATGGTCAAGGCCCTCAACGGACTGCCCATCATCATCCGCACCCTGGACATCGGCGGGGACAAAGCTGTTTCCTACCTGGACCTGCCCCCGGAGGACAATCCCTTTTTAGGGGAGCGGGGCATCCGGCTCTGCCTTAACCGGCCCGAACTTTTCCTTGCCCAGCTTCGGGCCATTTTCCGGGCGTCACGCCATGGCCCCATCCGCATTATGTTTCCCATGATCTCCACCCTGGATGAGCTTGCGGCAGCTAAACGTATGGCGGAAAAGGCCCGCATTGAGGTGGGGGCAGATCCTTTGGAAATGGGAATCATGGTGGAAGTGCCGTCGGTGGTGGCCATGGCTCGGGAATTTGCCCAGGCAGTGGATTTTTTCTCCATCGGCACCAATGACCTGACCCAGTATGTCATGGCCATAGACAGGATCCATCCTACCCTTGCGGCACAGGCAGACAGCCTCCATCCGGCTGTCCTGCGCATGATCGACCAGGTGGTCAAGGCCGGAACCCAGGCCGGCATCTGGACCGGGGTCTGCGGTGGACTTGCAGGAGAACCTCTGGGCGCCGTGATCCTGGCAGGACTCGGGGTCAGGGAATTGAGCATGGTGGTGCCCAGTATTGCTGCGGTTAAGGCCCGGATTAGGACCATGGACATGGCCCAGGCAAAGACGCTGGCTCAAAAGGCCCTGGACTGCATGGACAACCGCCAGGTCCGTAACCTCAGCCTGACTTGAACCGGAGGTGAATATGTCCAAAAAATCAGGTATCATTACTGTTACCATGAACCCGGCCATTGACCTGGCCTGCACTGTACCGGATTTCACTCCTGGTGCGGTGAACCGTGTGACCACCTGTCAGACCGACGCAGCAGGCAAAGGGGTGAATATTGCAGGCCTGTTGCGTAAATTCAATCTGCCCGTGACCGTGACGGGCTTTCTGGGCAGTGAAAATGCCCTGGTGTTTGAAAAACTATTCAAAGACAAGGGCATGGTCGACGCCTTTATCCGTGTTCCGGGGGAAACCCGTACCGGGATCAAGGTGCTGGATCCCAAAAAACAAACCACCACGGACATCAATTTCCCAGGCCTTTCTCCCCAGGCCGGCGACATTGAAAAATTAATCAGCACCGTGGACCGACTGGCAGAAAATTCGGCCATGGTGGTTATCGGCGGCAGCATGCCAGCAACCGTCTGCGCCTCGGTGATGGACAAACTTGTTGCCGTGATCAAATCCCGGGGGGCAAAGGCCGTTGCCGATACCAGCGGCTCAGCCCTTGATGCCGCCATAAAGGCTGTTCCCTGGCTGATCAAACCCAACAACGATGAACTATCAGATCTTGTGGGCCGGCCGCTGAAAAACATCAAAGATCTTGTCAGAGAAGCCCGGCACCTGAACAGAACCGGCATTGCCCAAGTGGTTGTCTCTTTAGGTTCCCGGGGGGCATTGTTTATCTCGGAAAACGAAGAATTCCTTGCCCGCCCCCCGGCCATTGAGGCCGTCAGTACCGTCGGCGCAGGAGACGCCATGATAGGGGGGCTTGTGGCCGGAACGGCCCTGGGACTCTCATTTAGGGACCGGGCCCGCCTTGCAACCGCCCTGTCAGCCGCCACCGTGGCCCAAGCCGGCCCAAGCCTTGAAGCGCTTGGGGCGGCCAGAATCCTGGAAGATAAAGTACTTATTGAACCCATAAATATATAAGGGGGTGTTTCATGTCCAATATCGTCGCTGTCACTGCCTGCCCCACAGGCGTGGCTCACACCCAAATGGCTGCCGAAGCCCTTAAAAAAATCGGTGCCGACATGGGCCATAATATAACCGTGGAAACCCAGGGTGCCGAAGGGGCCAAACATATTTTGCCCCAAAGCGCCATTGAGGCGGCACAAGTAGTTATCATTGCCGCGGATATTCATATTGATCCGGCCCGGTTCCAAGGCATACCCATGTATGCCGTCACGACGAGCCAGGCCATCCGCCATACCAAAGAGGTCATTGAAGCGGCCCTCAGAGAGACGGCGGATTTTGCTGCACCAACGCCGGAACCGTCCCCTGGGGACGGGAAAAAATTCATTGTGGGCGTCACCTCCTGCCCCACGGGCATCGCCCATACTTTTATGGCGGCCGAGGCACTGCGCAAGGCGGGCGAAACACTGGGCCATGATATTAAAATTGAAACCCAGGGTTCTGTGGGGGCCAAGAACGTTCTTTCACAAGAAGAGATTGCCCGGGCCGACGCCGTGGTCATTGCAGCGGATGCATTCGTGGACACCCAGCGGTTTTCAGGTAAGCCCATCTACGAAACCACCACCAAGGCCGCCCTCCACGCAGGGGAACAGGCCATTCAATCCGCCCTGGCCGCAGCCCCGGCCATGAAAAAAGACCTGGCCGGCCAGGTGGAAGAATTGAAAAAAGAGCGATCAGCCTCCCGCACCGGCCCCTACCGCCACCTTATGACAGGGGTCTCCTACATGCTGCCCGTGGTGGTTGCCGGCGGACTGCTCATTGCATTGGGCTTTGCCTTTGGGGGGATTTACGCGGGAGACAAGGAGGGGACATTTGCCTGGGCCTTGATGCAGATCGGCGGTGGGGACGGGGCGTTTTCCCTTTTTGTTCCGGTCCTGGGCGCCTTTATTTCCTATTCCATTGCCCAGCGTCCGGGCATCACCCCCGGTCTGGTGGGGGGGCTTTTGGCCGCCAATGTCGGGGCTGGTTTTCTGGGCGCCATCGTTGCCGGCTTCATTGCCGGATACCTGACCCAGTTCCTCAACGACAGCATCAAGCTGCCCCAAAACCTTTCAGGGCTCAAGCCCGTCCTCATCCTCCCCTTTTTGTCCACCATGGTCGTGGGCCTGCTCATGATCTATGTTATCGGCCCACCCATGAAAATTGCCCTGGAGTGGCTTTCTCAGTGGCTCAAAGAAATGCAGGGCACCAGTGCCCTTGCCCTGGGCCTGATACTGGGGGGCATGATGGCCTTTGACATGGGAGGCCCTGTTAACAAAGCGGCCTACACCTTTGCCACAGGTCTGCTCTCGGCCAAGATTTACGCTCCCATGGCTGCGGTCATGGCTGCAGGCATGACCCCGCCCCTGGGACTTGCCCTGGCCGCCACCCTGTTTAAGGACCGGTTCACGGACGACGAACACGAGGCCAGCAAAGCCGCCTTTGTGCTGGGTATATCCTTTATCACCGAAGGGGCCATCCCCTTTGCCGCCCGGGACCCTTTTCGGGTCATCCCCTGCATTATGATCGGCTCTGCGGTGACCGGTGCCGTCTCCATGGCCATGAAATGCACCCTGATGGTACCCCACGGCGGCATTTTTGTCCTGCCCATACCCAATGCCGTCACCGGCCTGGTCGCTTACACCTTTGCCATTCTGGCCGGAACAATCGTCACCGCTGCCGCCCTTTTCTTTGCCAAATCCCCCCTGAAAGAGGCGCGCAAATAAGCGTTTATGCTATGCCCGGGGAAGCTCCCTGGGCAAGGCAAACCGTGCCGCCATGAGGGGCTTATATGGATGAAAATTTATTCTTTTCAATCGGTTATCGAGCAGGCAGGATTTACTCCGCCTGTGTTAGAAAAAACCTATCTTGGTTATATTAGCCTGTTTACAAGCTTTAAACCGTAAACAATATGAAAACAGACAGCCAGAGGAGACCAAATCCGGCATGGCAATAAATTTTCAACAGTTCTCTATGATACAGGAAGAATTGAGAGATGGCCTGATCCTGTTCTGGAAAAAGGCGGAAAACGTTCTGTCAGACAGTGGGGTGGAACTTGTGATTCCGAAAAGAGACGACATCCACCTGGAAGATCATTTTTTCTCCCTGCTGTTTTTGTATGCCTATTTTAAGGCTGGCATTGATCCACAAAAGGGAATTTATGACATTTTGCCGCCTAAATCCGTTTTAAATGATATTCACAGCATCAAAACAGGCCTGTTGTTCCAGGCACCATGGGCGCTGCCGGACAAGTTCGAAGACAAACTGGATGCCGGTAATTGTGAAAAAATAAAAGAAGCGTTGTTCAGTATTGGACTGGGCTGTCAGATTTTAGATGATCTGGTTGATCTTATTATCGATTTAAAAATGAAGCGCCATAATTACGTGGTCTCCCTTTTTTATGAATCTGAAAAAAAGGCATGTCTAAAATTCATCAACACAATTCGTGAAAATGGAGAAACCATTAATGGAAAAGGCATGATTTTAGCGCTGCAGCATGCGCATCCGGATTTGTTCCGGTCTGCTGCACATCAGGCTGAAACATTTATCACATCGGGTTGCCGGACGTTGTTCTCCGGCGAGCAAGAATCCATGATCCCATTTTGCGTTTCATTTTTGATTCAACGGATCGGCGCGCAATCCTATTTTGAAAGCCATCAGGCTGGAACACGTCTGAAATGAATTTTTCTTTGTGGTTGAAAACAGCGGTTTCTTTCCTGGTAGAGAACCTTCGAACTACTTTTATCTTAGGTTTTTTAATCAGCTTTGCCATCGGAACCCTGGTTTTTATTATCAGCCTTGCCAACGGAATATCGGATATCATGATCATCAATTCGACCGGTATGTATTCCGGCCAAATTTCCGGCAGCGACCTGCCTTCGCGTATCCGTACCGCGGAACTGAAAAAGCCTTTTGTAAAGGCTGTCCTGCAGCGATTCCAAATTCCTGGAACGGTGATCCACCAAGATAAAAAAAGGCCTTTGGATATTGTGGCCATTTATCCGGATCAGGAAAAAGCCCATAGTTTTTTTTACAAAAAGGTCATAGCAGGCAGATTTCTTTTAAAAGGAAAAAAAGAGATTTTATTAAACCTTGAAACTGCGGAAAGAATCGGTTCACGACCGGGCGATACGATCATTGGACAGATTGGCGATCATCAATATAAATTGAAAGTCGCCGGCATTTTTCAGACCGGCGTTGACAGCCTGGACCGAGCCCTGGCCTTTTGTCCTGTATTTGAAAGCCTCATTTTGCCGGAAACATGGCAGGCCGCTATTTTTATTAAAAGAGGAACAGACCTTTCATCTGCAATGTCGGACTTTTCCCGGTCCGGTTTTAAGGTAGACCGATTTAAACCCTGGACTCAATTGATGCCGGATTTGACACAGCTTCTGGAACTTAACGACGTCTGTGTTAACATTCTGGTGTTCATCGTCCTTGGCGTTGTATCGCTTGGGTGCGCCGGTTCGTTTGCGATTTTTGTTGTCAGCCGCATTAAGGAATACGGTGTGCTGCGTGCAATGGGCGTGACAGGACTGGAAACCGGGATATTGATCTATCTGCAGGTGGTTTTAATGAATGTGATCGCCTCGGCAGTCGGTGTGCTGGCCGGAATGCTGGCCGTATGGAGTTTTGGCAGGAGTGGAATTGATCTGTCGGTATGGACGTCTCACAACAGATACTTTGCTGCAACTGCGTTGATCTTTCCCCGATTGAGTATCGGTGCAGTCAGTATTCCACCTGCCGTATCGTTAGGATTTTGTTTTATCGCTGCTGCCTGGCCGATTTGGCTTGTTGTCAGCCAAAAGACCTGTGATATTATATCAAGGGGGTAGAATCGGACATGATTCAGTTACAAGGTCTTTCTAAAATCTATGCCAGGGGCAATGCCGACGTTACTGTTTTGTCTGATGTGTCGTTCAGTGTTAAAAAAGGGAAAATGGCACTGATTTTAGGCAAATCAGGCTCGGGAAAAACAACACTGCTGAACTGTATTGGCGGACTGGATCTGCCGCAAAAGGGAAGCGTGAATTGTTTCGGAATACGGGTGGATAAACTTTCAGGCAGAAAACGGAACAACTTCCGGCGTCGGCAACTGGGTTTTGTTTTTCAATCCGGAAATTTAATAACCAGCCTAAGTGCCAGACGTAATGTTGAATTTCCGCTGGTATTGAACAACTGTTCCAGCGCACGGATTCGAAACCGGGTGGACTTTTTGCTGAACCGCCTTGATCTTGAAGATGTTGCCGATGCAATGCCGTCTTCTCTATCTCGCGGCCAGGCGCAAAGGGTTGCTTTTGCCCGGGGGGTTGCCCATGGCCCGGGGCTGCTTCTGGCAGACGAACCCACGGCCAGCCTGGATACCCGGACCGGGCTCGAACTGATCCGCTTGATGAATGCGCTTTCAAAAGAAGAAAAAATAACAATAATTGTGGCGACCCATGACAAGGAAATAATTCCGTTTGCCGATTTTATTCTGCATCTTTCGGACGGGCGGATAAAAGGAGAAAACGAATGAAAACAAAAATTCGTAAGATATTATTAACCGGACTACTCTTTTTTGTCGCAGGATGCAGCCATTGGGCCTATTTGGGCGTCCATGGTGCTTCCATCCGGCAGAAATGGGATGTCCATGCGAATGTCGGGCAGGCCGATGCTCAATGTCTTGAATGCCATCATCCAGACAATGCACAAGGGCCGGCCACGCCGCATCCGGATTTTACCGGCTGTTTAAAATGTCATAGCGATTAATAAAACTCCATTAATTGTATCGAAAATGGGAAGGACACCTGCTGATTTGAAAATCAACTGTTACCGTGAATGATTAACTGTTGATGCAGCCAAAAAATGGCCCGCATCAAGGAAGGCGGCTGAAATTTTATGAAATCACAACAACAGCATTCACCCCGTTTCTGGATTATTTTTACCCTGGCCGTGGCAATGGTTTCAGGCCTGGGATTTTTCTATCTTTTATCTCAACCTGCCAGGGGCTCTTCTCCGGAAGTTCATAATTCCTTAAAGGACGTTGCCGAATTTTTCGGAGGAACAGGTTTTTACGTTCTGATCGTCATATACCTTCGCAGCCTTTTAAAAATTGTTTTAGGCAAAGGATCTCTCCTGCATCGATTCATACCGGATGACAATTATGACCATTCGGTTTCCATCGCAAAAAAGGTCCTGGGGTTTCTTAACCGGACACACCGATATGTCGGTGCCGCATCAATTATAATTATTGCAACCCATGCACTGATGATGGGCATCCGTATGTGGAATCCGTTTCTAATTATGGTCTTGATCCTCTTAGCCTGGCAGGGGCTTTTCGGATTTTTTCTGATTCTCAAATTTACACCCGCACGTTTAAAACGTTACGGTTATCTGGTTCATGCCCAACTTTTTTCAGGCGTAATGATTGCAATATTTGCTGGATTCGGCCATCTGTTGGTCCAATAGGCCCATTGAAAGGATGTTGAGTCCGGGGGCTGTTTACGCTTTGAATGCACTTAAAACTCTGATCTCCGGCGTCGCCGAGGTGCACTACATTCTGGGGCTGAATTAGCAATGCTTCCGGACCGCCTATCCTGCCGTCTGGATATCGGTCTGACCTACCTCAGGCAAGGAAAGTTCCCCGAAGTTGCCGCTGAGTTTCAGAAGATCCTATACATTGATCCGACAATTTCCGAGGTTCATTTTAATTTGGGGCTTACCTTTCACAAACAGCAAAAGCTCCACCTGGCGGAATCTGCTTACAGGCAGGCCCTGGCGGTCAACCCCAAAAATGTCGGCGCCCATAATAATCTGGGTATAGGATATAGGTAGGAGAGGAAGACGCTTTTTATCAAGCAGAGTATGACGAACGTTTGACAAAGATGATTAAGTTTGAAATATGGCCGTTGAGATAAAAACAATCCCAGAGAGAGTACATTAAAATTATGTGTTGCTCTTTGGGCCATTGGTAAACCGGTAATGGTAACAGGGTTATACAGGAGCACTCAGAAGTAGATCAGAAGATTAACGCAGGACAAAAACGATTGTTGAAAATATACAACATGTATTAAAACAAATAAACAATTCGGATGCAAAACCGGAATATTCGCTAATCGGGATAGGACTCCCCATCACTGATGAGCCCTCCCACATAACCCGGCGTACTGATCGCGTACCATGGCGATTCGGCTTTCTTTGTTTTTAGACTTGACAAGAATCACTTCTCTGTGCATTGTTAACTGGCCGGACAGTTAAAAGGCGACTGGCCTGGTCTTTCACCGGGGTTGGGCCACAACAAATTATAAAAATGATGGAGATATAAATGAGCGTTCAACGTGTAAGAGACCCGGAAGCCACGAAAAAAGCACTGTTGGATGCCGCAGAAAAAGAGTTTCTTGAAAAGGGGTTCGGAAAAAGCGCCATGAGCCAGATCGCGCGGCGGGCCGGTATTACAAAAAGTTTGATCCACCATTATTTCGGGTCCAAGCAAGGGCTGTGGGAAGAAGTTAAGGCCCGCCGGTTTGAGGAGTATTATCAAAAGCAGATGGAGATGTTTGACCAATATGATCTCTCCAACAGACTGGAACTGCTCCGGGAATCGGTGGCCGTTTATTTTCGGTTTTTGAAAAAAAATCCCGAGATGATCCGGATACTGGTCTGGATGTATCTGGAGCGGGACCAGGAAATGTGCCTTGAAAAGGATAAAAAGCTGGTGGAAATCGGAGGCGCTGCGCTGGAAAAGGCCCAGCGGGACGGTCATATCCGTAAGGATATTGATCCCCGGTTTATCCTGTTTACGTTTATCGGCCTTTGTCAGCACTGGTTTCAGGATAAGGAGCATTTTTTGAGCGATTTCGCCTCGGAAGGTCTGCCGGAAGATTTGGACGAGGCTTATCTGGATGCCGTCAATAAGATCCTTTTGGAAGGACTTTTGCCGCGATAAGCGGCATTTTTTTTAAAAAGTTAATTGACCGGTCGGCCGGTTAGTAACATTGATTCAAACTGAACAGGAGACAATTATGAAAACAAAGACCCGGCATCTGCATGTGATTTTCGGATTCATATTTTTGGGGACTGCTTTGGCCTTATGGATATGGCCCCAGAAACAGCAGGCCGCAGCATTCCGGGAACACATCACTACTGTTGGCGTGGACAAGGTGGAGAAGATCACCACCAGGCGGACGATTCGGTTTTCGGGGGTTACCAGAGCCGTTCAACGCGCGGTGATGGCATTTTCCATTCCCGGCCGGTTGGTCAATAGACCGGTGGAAGTGGGATCCCGGGTAAAAGAAGGCCTTGAATTGGCCAGGATTGATGTCTGGGAATACCGGAACATGGTGAACATGGCCCGGGCAACAGTGGCGGAACTGAATGTTCGCGCATCCCAAGCCGGGAGAGATAGGCAACGTATTCAAAAACTGGCAGACGTGCAGGCGGCAACGGCCGAGGAATTGGAGCAGGTAACCGCCGCAGCAGATGCCGTTAATGCGTCGCTTTCGGCAGCAAGTGCCCAGCTGGACGAGGCCAAAAGGGTCTTGAACGAGGCAACGCTCAAGGCCCCCTTTGCCGGAACGGTAACTGCTGTTTATCTGGAACCTGGCGAATATGCCTCTCCGGGTAAACCGGTTGTGGAGTTGTCCGGGGACGGGGATATCGAATTGCAGGTGGAGGTCCCGGAGAACATGGTCATGACGCTGGCGAAAGGGCAATCCGTCCGCGTGGTCCTGCCCATGGCCGGTGGAAAACAGGTCGCCGGGCGGGTCAAATCCGTAGCCCGGGCTGCGGCCGCAGCGGGACGCTTGTTTCCGGTTGTGGCAGCCCTGGAACCGGTACCCGGCCTTTCCGCCGGCATGACCGCAGAATTGGTTCTGGAAGTGGAAACCGAAGGCGAACTCACCGTACCTGTTAAGTCTGTCCTGAATCCGGGTTCCAGCCGCCCGTATGTTTTCTGCCTTGATGGAGAGGTGGTCCGCCGGGTGGCGGTGGCGCTCAGGTCATTCTCGGGTGACCGCGTCGTTGTCCGGGGCGGCCTGTCCAGGGGGAATCGTGTTGTGGTTTCCGGCCATACCATGCTTAGAGACGGTGAAAGGGTGAGGGTGGCATTATGAAAATTGTTGACGCCATTTTGAACCAACGCCGGCTGATCTTGACCCTGGCAGGCGTTCTTTCTATAGTGGGCGCGTTCATGTGGACCACCATGACCCGTCAGGAAGACCCGCGCCTTCCCGATTTCTGGGGGCAGATCGTTGCGGCCTATCCGGGCGCGGACGCAGAAACCGTAGAACGCCTTGTACTGGAACCTATGGAAGACGCCTTGGCCGAAGTATCCGATATCAAAAAGATTGAGGCCACAGCGTATGACGAGATCGCTGTGGTTTTCGTGGAACTGAGAGGGGGCACAGAAGACTTCTCTGAAGCCTGGGACGACGTGCGGGAAGCCCTTGAAACGGCATATGTGGAGTTTCCGGACGGGGCGGCCCCGCCGAGCCTGGACGACGACATGATGGACCAGGACTCCGTGGTGCTGGCCGTGTCAGGCGATCCCGATCCCTTGGTGCTTCTGGACGCTGCCCGGAAGCTGAAGGACGGCCTTCTGGCCCTTTCCATGGTGAGCCGGGTGGAAATAGTTGCCGATCCGGGGGAACAGGTCACCTTGGATCTGGATGACGCGGTGGCCCGGCGCATTGGCGTTGATGCCGTTCAAATGGCGAAGCTGCTTAATGCCCGGAATCAGATCATTGCCGGCGGCTCACTCCGGCTGGAAGATAAAACCGTTCGTCTGCGGCCGCTCTCCGAATTTTCATCCGTGGCGGAGATTGCCCGAACCCAGGTTATGCTTTCTTCAGGAAGTTCAATTCCCCTGGGGGAAATCGCCCGGGTTCATCTGGGACCGGAAGAACCCGCCACTTCCCGGATGCGTGTAAACGGCACGAGAACTCTGGGTATCGCCATAGTTCCCCGCCGGGAGATCAATCTTGTGAATTTTGGGCAGGCCGTCCGGGAGAAGGTCGATGCCATTGCGCCGGCCTTAAGTCCGGTCTCCATACAGGAGGTGACGTTCCAGCCCAAACGCACCGAGGCCAGATTGGGGGAATTAGGCCAGTCTCTCCTCCTCGGAATCCTGATTGTGGGCGGCATTCTGATCCTCGCCATGGGCCTGCGCATGGGCCTGGTGGTCGCCTCCGTGGTGCCCTTGGTTACGCTGTCGTCCCTGGCTGTTTTCGCCTGGGCGGGCGGCGTGCTTCATCAGGTATCCATTGCCTCACTGGTGCTGGCCCTGGGCATGCTTGTGGACAACGCCATCGTGGTGGCGGAGAATATCCAGTGGCGCCTGGACCGGGGCGCCCGCAACGGGGAGGCGGCCGGCGGAGCGGTCCGGGAACTGGCGGTCCCCTTGGCCGGTGCCACAGCCACCACCATGGCCGCGTTTGTTCCTATGCTGATTGCCAAGGGACTCACTGCTGAGTTTACAAAGAGCATTCCCATTGTCATCATGCTGACCTTGTCGGTAAGCTATTTGTTTGCCCTTCTGGTGACACCTGTGCTTTCCCGGATGTTTTTGAAACCAAGATCGTTAAAGGCAGTGTCGTCGGCTGAACGCTTGGGATCGAAACTGGCCCGTTTCGCGGTCCGGCGGTCCGGGTGGGTGATTCTGGCCGCCTTGGCAGCGGTGGCCAGTTCATTTGCAGGCGCCGGGTGGGTGCATCAGCAGTTTTTTCCGGCTTCGGACCGGAACCAGTGCGTGATGGACCTGAAACTGGCCGAGGGATCTCACCTGGACGCCACGGATGCAGCGTCCCAAAAATTAGAACAGGCCCTTCTGTCCCGGCCGGAGGTGGTCAAGGTCACCGCGTTGATAGGCAGAAGCGTTCCCAAGTTTTACTACAACATCAACCGGATTCCCTATAGCCCGCATCTGGCCCAACTCATCGTCGAAACACGGAAGAGGGAAGATTTGACAGGATTGTTGACCTGGACCCGGAATTATGTCGAGGCCCAGCTTCCCGGCGTGGAACTGGTGGCCCGGAAACTCAAACAAGGGCCTCCGGTGGGGGCTCCGGTGGAAGTTAGAATATATGGAAATGATCTGGAGGATCTGAATACCACCGCGGCAATGGTCGCCGGAAAGTTGAAAAAAATCGGCGGTGTCACAGATGTTCGGCACGATCTTGGACCTGGCGCACCAACGATTCGATTCAACATCAATGATGCGGCCGCGTCCCGCTACGGTTTATCCCGGGCGGACTTGGCCCAAGCCCTGTACGGCCGGACCCGGGGGCTTCCCGTTGGTGAACTTCACGTGGGAGAAGATCCCATCCCGGTGGTGATCCGCTCATCCGCAGGAGAAAATCTGCCCATGGATGATCTGGCATCTATTTCCGTGGCCGCTCCGGATGGGCAGCTCATTCCTCTGGCTCAGGTGGCAGGCATAGAGACGGCTTGGCGGCCTGCTGCTGTAAGGCATTGGAACACCCGCAGGGTGGTGACGGTGTCGTCCCAACTCATGGAGGGATATACCTTCAGCGATATTTTGGCACAATTGGAACCCGGGATCAGGGCCATGGATCTTCCCCCGGGTGTGGAGATCGGGTTTGGGGGGGACGCCGAAGGCTCGGGCGAGGCCAATACCGCGTTGATGAAAACGTTTCCTATTGGGCTGATGCTTTTGCTCGCTGTGCTGTTGGCTGAATTCAATTCATTCCGCTGCATGTTCATTATTTTGGCCACGGTGCCCCTTTCCGCTGCTGGAGTCGTGCCCGGCCTGCTTATCGGCGGGCAACCCTTTGGATTCATGTCCATGCTCGGCATAATCGCACTGGTGGGTATCGTGGTCAATAACGCCATCGTGCTGCTGGAAGTGGTGGAAAACCGGCGGCGCGCAGGAGCCGGTGTGGGCAAGGCCCTTGAGGATGCCGTGTCCCGCCGAATCCGTCCCATCCTGCTGACCACCGCCACAACGGTGGCCGGACTGCTCCCCCTGGCACTGTCGTCTTCCACCCTGTGGCCGCCCCTGGCCTCAGCCATGATCTCCGGACTCCTGGCTTCCACGTTGCTGACCTTGGTGGTGGTTCCGGCCCTGTACCGAGTCATGTTCAGTCCAAGATCGTTTCACCTTCCCGCCATGGGAAAGCGGGGCACTGGGGTTGTCATGTCTATGGTTATCGTCCTGGCAGGGGCAACGGCTGCCAGGGCAGACGGACCGATCCGTGTCTCTTTGGCCCGGGCCATGGAGATGGCCATGGCCCGTCCGGCGGTTGCATCTGCGGATGCGTTGGTGCTTGCCGCACAAAAGGCGGCTGAAGCCGAACGTCGAACGGCGCTCTGGCCCGTCATTGGATCATCGGCATCCCATTCATGGCGGGACCGGGACCAAGCCATGGAAACACCCTTCGGGGCGTTTTTAGCTGGTGAAAGAAACACCAATGCCGTCACGGTCAAGATTTCACAACCGATATTTGATCCGGCCGGGCTTCTTTACTCGGCGCCTGCCGCGCGTGACGAAGCCCGGGCAGAGTCTTTGCGGTCGGAATGGCTCCGCCGGGAAATGGCCGCCGAAGCGGGGGATGCTTGTCTATATATCCTGGAGATTGATGCCCGGATTGACGCCACCGAAGCCTTTTTGAAGAGCCTGGCCGCCCGGTTGGATGAGAGTCGGGAAATGGTCGGGGTGGGCCGGGCCTTGGAGGCAGATGCGCTTAAAATCGAGTTGGCCCACGACCAGGCCCATCAGGATATGAGAGAGCTTAAGCGCTCCCGGGAGATTGCTCTGGTGGCCCTGGCCCGGGCTGTGAATTACGACGGGCATTTGGAACCGGAACCTGCCCCGGATCTGGTGAACCACGAATCTCCCTCTGCTTCTGAGGCATTTGACATGGCCCTGGCGCGACGCCCGGATCTGGCCGCCCTTAAAACCGCCATTGAGGCCCTGGAAAAAAGGCGCTTGGCCGTGCACGCCGGCGCCTGGCCTCGACTGGATGCCGATGCTGCCTGGGTTTGGAATGATCCTTCGTCTTATACACAAAAAGAGTGGTGCCAGGTATCGCTCACCCTTACCTGGACGCCTTTCGCCGCCGGGACCCGGGGGCCTCAAGCCGCAGCCATCGCCGCTCGCACAGGTTCCCTTCGGTATGACCTTGAAGAAGCCCGGCAGGGTATAAACCTTGATGTGAAATCCGTAACGGCTGCCATCGAAAATGGCCGGGACGCGTTTCGTGTGGAAGAACGGGGCGTTGTCCAGTCCGAGGAAACCCTGCGGGTGGAGCGCGCCCGTTACCGGGGCGGCCGGTCCACGACAAATGATCTTCTCGATGCTGAAGCCCAAGTCCGAGAACGTCGAACCATGCGTGAAATCGCCCGGCTCAGGATTGTCCGGGCCTGGATTCGATTGTGGATGATTACGGGGGAAAAGGAACTGCCCTTTTAAAGGGTGTTTGTTTCTTACCCGCGTCAGTCAATTTTATTTCCTTGGGGGGCATACCGGCAGGTACCGGTATGCAACCGAGATCAGGGTGATGCAGTAGGCCACGGGTAGTATAGTCGTGGCCACTTCCTGCCGGCTGGGTACGTATAGAGCGTAAATATCAAAATGTTCAGTTTCATAACCTATTTTTCCATGTAGCAAAAAATAGGCATCTTTCTCATATTCATTTGCTTTATCAAGATACATTTTCCCATATCCGGTGAAATTAACCCTTGCAAAAAATCCCATATGAGATCTGTATTGTCCTCCCACACTGTAGTTATATATAGGCGCGTACGGATTATAGTTATTTTCATAATCCCCATTTGCATCACTGAAATCATCAAATTTACTAATGTTATAGCCGGCTGATAAAAACAAACGAAGCTCTGGTGTCAGTTTATATTGTGCTTCCAGTTCAAAGCCTTTGGAACTTGCACTTGCAGCATTTGAAATATAGCCGTTAAACGGATCAACACCTGTTAATACCTGCATATCTGAAATATCCATATAATAAGCTGAAATATTCAATAACAGGGTATTATTTAAAAGAGAACTTTTCACGCCTATCTCGTAATTCCACAGGGTCTCTTTATCATAGTCACGAGGATATCCTTCTGCGGCAAGGCTATAAAACCCACCGCTTTTATACCCTTTTGCAACGGTACCATAGGCCATGACATTTGGATTTATTTTATATTCAGCCGAAATTTTGGGGGAAATTTCACTGTAGGATTTATCAAGGTTAAGATTCTCGGCCGCAATACTCAGTTCTTTGTCATCTTTATCAAATCTTACTCCGCCGGAAAGGGAGAATCTATCATTGATTGAATACGTCATATGAGAAAATATACCAAGGGAGCTGCAGCCCTATAGGCTTACATCTGTCCCCAGAGCTTCAGCAGGAAGGTCTCCCTGTCCCACTGTCTGGGTAGCTACCGGGATGAACCGACAATTTCCCGGACGGAACTTTCATCCGCTGGTATCCTGTGCCCTCGTGGCGCACCAATATGTTGTGGCCGTGCCCGGTTGGGGCTTCGTCGTCAGAAAGGCCGTTGAGATAAAAACAATCCCAGAGAGAGTACATTATAAAATCGGACCGAATTCATACCCTGAAGGGCAGAAACTTAGAAAAGGGCTAAAATAGCTATCTTTTAGGCTAATTTTGAGCATACCTCACCGGAAATCCCCCAAAGCGCTGGAATTAATGCCAGCCGCTGGCCGGGATTTGGGAGTCATAAACCAAATCAGGGATAGAGTCGGAAGTAACAGGTTAATGATTTTCAACACATTTGTAGTATGCACTTGCCTTGGGATTACGGGGCTGGTAAACATCAAAATTATGTGTTGCTCTTTGGGCCATTGGTAAACCGGTAATGGTAACAGGGTTATACAGGAGCACTCAGAAGTAGATCAGAAGATTAACGCAGGACAAAAACGATTATTGAATAATATACAACATGTGTTAAAATAAATCAGTAATGTCCGGTTAGGTTGTTGCATGTAAAAAATAGCTAAATTTATATAAAAAACAGTCATTTTTTTTGTTGACAAATGTGCGTAAAAAATTTTGCGCGCCTTGAAAAATTTTACTCAAGGAGCCCAAATGACGCGCATTTCAGTTTCAAAAAAACAAATACAGCCCCTGAATTTTGACAAATTCCAGCGCCCTCTGGTAAGGTCGCTTTCACAAGCACCTGAACTACAATCTCGAGGAGATCGCCCTTTAAAAATGACATTTGAAGACCAGATCAATGCCTTGGTTTATTTCCATCTCCAGGAACACAAATAAGCCCACCATTTAATTCAAGATCTTAAGGAGAACATTTTTGCCAAAGAAAATATTGCTCCGGACGGGGGAATCAGTCGCAGCAGCTTTGGCGAAGCAGTCAATCACCGGGGACTTGAACAACTGCAATTTGTCTTCGAGGACCTTTATAAGCGGGCAGTTGGGTGTCTACCGAAGGAGCACGCAGAACTTGGAGAATTGGTATCTATTGACGGCAGCCTTATAAATGCACTCCTTTCAATGCACTATGCGAATTACAGGAAAGGAAGCAAAAAAGCCAAGGCGCATTGCGGGTTTGACATTAACCACGGCATCCCAACAAAATTTTCCTGACAGAAGGGAACGGTGGGGAACGTCCTTTTGTACCAAAAATCCTGTCCAAAGGACAAACAGGCGTTATGGATCGTGGCTATCAATCCCATCACGACTTCGATCTGCTTCAGGAGCAAGGGAAGCATTTTGTTTGCCGTATAAAGGCCAAGACAACCAGAACCGTAATTGAAAAGCATGAGATCAACACCGGTAGCTACATTTTTTATGATGCACTGGTCAGGCTTGGTACTCCGAATCAAACCCAGACGAAGAATCCCGTTCGGGTTGTTGGCTATAAAATCGCCGGAGTTAAATATTTTGTGGCAACTGACAGGCATGATTTGACGGCAGAACAAATAGCAACCGTTTATAAACTAAGGTGGACCATTGAAGATTTTTTCAAATGGTGGAAAGAACACCTGAAGGGTTACCATCTCATTGCCCGTAGTGAATACGGCCTCATAGTTCAAATTCTTAGCGGCCTTATCACTTACCTGTTGCTGGCAATATACTGCCGCAACGAATTTAACGAGAAGGTCTCTATTAAAAGAGTTCGGCAGTTACGAACTGCCATCTTGAATGACCTCATCGGGCACAACGAGGATGATTCGCATGGGTTAAGCAGGGACAATATTGTCAAAGATCAAAAATTTACATTTACCGAGCAAGCAAAAACCTAACCGGACATCACTGACTATTTATCATCAAATCATAGGAGATTTAAAACATGAAAGAAGCAAACAACACCGAAATGGAGTTTCAATTAAAAAAATTAGTCACAAAGTATTCCGACTTATTTCAATATCACCAATGGCCATCGGAACATGAACGATGGGTTGAACTGATTTTTGCATTAATCGCAAGAATTAGTAAAATGCCTGAAACAGATATCAGAGATACCATAAGCTTTTTAGATTCTTTGGATTTATTGGATATTGAGGAACTTTCGAATATCCCTGAAGTTGAAAATGATGTTGATTATAATTATCACCACGCAAGATGGACGATTGAATCTTTGTCTGAGTCAGGTTTTACTGTAGAAGAATCGAAAAGAAGTTTGAGAATTATGCATGAAGCTGCTAGAAATCTGAGTGAACACCATGATGGAAAAATTCAGAAATATCTTCGTAAATATGGCCAGAAGATGATAGATGAACTTTCCGAAAATTTCACCTTCAGCGCGATGAAAGATGAAGATGTAAAATATGCTTTTGGTTATTGGTTGCAGAATGTTCTTAATTTGCCAATAATCCTAAAAGCAGAAAGTGTAAATAAATTTTGTAAAAATATAGATGTTACCTGCAACGAACTGACAGAAAAGGCCGATGATTTGGATATTAATTTAGCGTTGGTTGATGATTTGGTTGATCAATACATTGCAGATATAACTGATAAAACATAACAGGAGGTTTTCACCGATGAGTAATAATTTTCATTTTAGATCGAATTTACAGCCAAGGTCTCCAAGGCCGAAAGCAAAATGGGAAAGGCAAAGCAGTTTATGGAGTAAATTTGGCGACTGGGCAATAAAATATCATGATGTTGTACCGGGAAGAATGAATAGAGATGCCGTTGAGCTAATGGATAATGCCGGGAATGAATATTTTAATGCGGCGCATGCATTGATAAAGAAAAAGGGAGGGTACTCAAAATTAACGAGTTTAGAACATGCAAAAGTAGAAGGACTTAAAACACTGTCGGGACTGAGTTATTATGTTGCATCAGTGGCAAAATACCTCGGGCCACAAACGGGTTCAGATTGGATTGGTTCTGTAGCCACTATTCCTGCAGGTGGCGGAAAAGCAATTATTGGTAAAGTGGTAAAAGGAGCAAAGAGAGCTGTTGAAGCAATTCATGCATACGAAGTTGGCCATCTTGCCCATAAATTAGTTAAAAACTGGAACGTAACCAGAAATGTGCATGGATCGCGCAATGGCCATCCTCTTAGCCAGGGAGTAATTCAGCCACGAGTTCCTTTTAAACAACATCCATGGTCGCAAATTCCTGTGTCTCCGGCCAGGAAGAATCCTATAAAAAGAGCAGTACAGAGAAATAATATGGTGCCGCGTTATAGTTTTCTTGATCAGGTTAAAGTTGCTGACTGGATGCTACAATCTATGCATAAATCAACTATACCGAAGAGTCGTCCGTATGATCCTTTTTTGTCGACAACCGAAAGACTGAGAAGAATTGAAAAAAGGGGCATGGAAAAATTTGCAGAACAGAGAAGGATGAGTAATCTATTGGGGAAATTTGAAAGAAGCATTTCTAATCCTCAGCCTTTTGATGCGCATAGACAAATGAGACAGAAATATGGAGCAAGAATTGATGCTATTGCAAATAAATCTACACCATTTAAGCCGGGTTCAGCAAACATGTCGGCACAAGACTGGAAAACAATTACCAGGACACTTAATAATATTCAAAGATCAAAACCATTGTTCAACGCCAATCCACAAACGATGGCGCCGCAGGTAGGTTCCCTGCGCTGGACGTCGCAAGGGCTTCGGCGCTGAAGTAGATTTAGATCATAAGACTTTTAAATAGCTGTAATCAGAATATTAGCAACTTAAAATATTGGGGCTTATGGAATTTTTCAGGGTAGTATTTAAAACCTTAGCGGCTCTCCTCGGGTTACCACTCACTTTGGGTGGTTTCGTGGGCTTCTGGTACGGAATTTATACGATATTTGCAAAGCATATTGTTGAAACAGGTATCGCATTAGCAATAGGTTCAGTTATTGCCTTGTCGGTTGGAACTATTCTTGGAAAATACTCAAGAGGTGATTTTGACTGATTTATTGTTTCAAAAAATTGCTTGTTGTAAATAGCTCGGTGATAAGTCATCACTTTGTGAGGCCGCCATAACTTTCCCGCAAGTAAGGGGTCAAGTCGGCTTTTGGGAATGTCCCGTAAAAACTGGCGGTGGATTTGGGGATGGGTCTAAGACTTGCCAAATGCATTGGAATTCTATACACTTGACTCAATTTTAAGAACATGTAACGTACCCGACACACACAATCATATGCACTCGGACAGGCAAAAACGCCGCTCCTTTGTCGCTCTGCTTTTTGCTACCGGTGATGTGACGCGTTGCGAAGATCCAGGGTAGTTCAAAAATTGGGTCTTACCAAGATCTCTATTACAAAAAAAATAGGCTGATGTAAAAAATGCGATAAATGACCTTTCTATTTTAACACGGAGGTAACTCATGGATGAAAAAACAATGAATGGACCAGTTGCCGAAATTCTTCAAAAAAATTTAGAATTCCATGAAAAATGGAGAATGCGTATATCTATAGCGCACACTTTAACCAGCATCGGCATGATCGTTTTTTCAGCAGGGGCAGCGTTTATAGGTACATTTTACGGCACAACCGCAGCCTTTTTTGCCGCTATTGCAACGATATGTGCCAGTTTGGAAAAAGGATTGAAACTCAGCGAAAAGTGGAAACTTCACTTAAAAACACAGATGAAATTGGAAAGCATTAAACTTCGATATGAGAAAAAACAATTTGCTCAAGAAATTGAAATTATAAAAGAAATATCTGATGTAATGAATTCATATGCAACTGAATTACAGGTTGAAGATTCCGTTGTTATGGATAGTTTGAGAGAGGAATTCAAAACGTCAATTGAGGAAATAAAGACGTTAAAGAAAGAAATCAAAACATTAAAATCTTCCATTCCCGGCGACGGATAGCCGGATTTGATGATTTCCAGCGTTTTCTAATGGGATATTATTACAACTTGGACTTCAACAGAAAAAAACATAAACATTTGTGTATTTATAATTTATATGAAAGTACCAACAAGTTGCTGAGTTCCTTTCATGTTTTGTTGTGGGCCGGGGCGCTGATAGACCAAGTCGGCCCATGGCCGTTATTTGAAAATCGTTTGGAGAAGAAAGCATGCCGATTGTTTCCGTTAAAATAGCAAAAGGCCGGACCATTGAACAAAAAAGGAATCTTGTTCAGGCTATTACAGATTCAGTAGTTTCAACGTTGGATGTCAAGAAAGAATGGATTACAGTAATAATTGAGGAATTTGACCGGGAAAATTGGGCTACTGAAGGCGAACTACATATTGATAAATTCGGTATCGGATGTGGCAAAGAAACCAACTAACCTATGAAATTATCGTTTTCACTCCGGAAAGAAAGAAAATAAAATAAATTATAGTTTTTTGCATATCGGCTACCGATTATTTTTATAAAACAACACACCACTGAAAAACCATCAAAGCCGCCCCCAAAGCATTCTTTCCATTCTTCACGCTTTCTTCACAATAGCAATGATATCGTGCCCCATAACTAATGAATGCATAATAAGTAGGGCATATTATTCAATGGCACGTATATCTGTTAAATCCGCCGTAACGCGATTCATGATCGTGTTTCAATTATCCTTGATTTCCATTATCTGTTTTGCGTTGATGCGAGGGGTGCTGCTGGTTCGGGCCTGGCCCCAAGTTGATAATTTTTCATCGGCCTGGCTATACATTTTCGGTCAAGGGCTGATTTACGATACTGCCTTTATCAGTTATTTTTATATCCCCTTTGTCCTGTTCTTTCTATTGCTGCCAAATAGATGGTTAATAAATTCAAAAACCATAAGATATCTGATTCAGGGCGGTGTTTTTCTGACCCTTTATGGTCTTGGGTTTTCCATGGTGGCTGAATGGTATTTCTGGAGCGAATTTGGTGTGCGGTTTAACTTTATCTCCGTGGATTACCTGGTATACAGAAGGGAGGTTACCGACAATATTTTACAATCCTATCCGGTCGTTACCATTTTGACCGTTCTCTTAATCCTCACAGGCATTGTATTTTATTTTATTCGCCCTGCAATTTTAAAAAATCTCAATGCAACAGAACGCTTTAAAAAAAGAATGTTCATTGCGGGCAGCCTGCTCATGCTGCCCTTGTTGTCATTTTGCCTGATTGATCAATCCCAGCGAAGTGTTTCCGATAACAACTATGTCAATGAATTGGCGTCCAACGGTCCATACCAACTGTTTGCCGCATTCCGAAACAACCGGTTGGATTACCGGCAGTTTTATGTCACCGGAAACGATCATGATCTGTCTGCCCGTTTGAAGAAACAAGTAATAACAGACGAGAGTCTCCCGCAAAAGGGAAACTATGATATCGGCAGGTACATCAAGGTACCAGGTGCCGCTACTAAACTCAATGTCATGTTAATAACCGTTGAAAGTCTGAGCGCAAAATATTTGACCCGGTTCGGACAAACAGAAGACATCACACCGTTCATGGACAAGTGGTTTAAACAAGGAATGCTTTTTACCAATTTCTATGCGACGGGCACCCGCACCACAAGGGGGCTGGAGGCCATTACCCTGTCCATTCCCCCCACACCTGGAAGATCCATTGTCAAACGGCCGGATAACAGCCATATGTACAGTCTTGGAAAAGTATTCGAGGATTTGGGATACGACACGGCTTTTCTTTACGGAGGACGGGGATTTTTTGATAATATGAACGTTTTTTTTGGCGGGAACGGATATCGCATTGTGGACGAACCTTGCCTGGGCAGTGAAGAGATCACATTTAAGAATGCCTGGGGAGTGTGCGACGAGGACCTCTTCAATCGGGCCATTCATGAGGCCAACCAGTCATACACGAAACAAAAACCATTTTTCTTTCATATCATGACAACCAGCAACCACCAGCCGTTTACCTTCCCTGAAGGCAAAATTGATCTGACACCCGGAGAAGGCCGGGGCGGCAGCGGGCGGTCCGGCGGCGTGAAATATACCGATTACGCCCTGAGCCGGTTAATGAATCAGGCAAAAAAACAGCCCTGGTTTGATAATACCGTATTTATTGTCGTAGCGGATCACTGCGCCGGCAGTGCCGGGAAAGTCGGCCTGCCGGTAAAGAAATACCATATCCCGATGTTTATCTATTCGCCAAAGCATATCCGGGCACAAGAGGTGGATACCCTGGCAAGTCAGATTGATCTGGCCCCCACCCTTCTATCCTTGTTGAATATTTCCTATGACAGTTTCTTTTTTGGCAAGGATATATTATCTGCGGACTTTAAAGGCCGCGCCCTCATCGCCAATTACCAGAAACTGGGGCTGCTCAATAATGAAGAACTGCTGTTTTTGTCTCCGGGAAAACAAATCAACCGGATGGACCTGGGTCATGAAAATTGCGTCCTTGAAAAAATATCCAAGGATTATCCCGGCGTCAAAGACCTTATGGCCTATTATCAAGGGGCGGATTATGTGTTCACCCACCGGTTGAATCGATGGAGCAGACCCATTAAGCGTCCGGAACTAAGCAAAGTCTCTTCTCTGGATCAAGACATAAAATTTGTTATTTACCCGGTATCCGGTTATTCTCAAAATCATAATACCTTCAGGGAAAAATCTTGAAATGCATATTTTAGTGGTCGACGATAATACAGGGCTGTTGGATCAGCTAAAAACAGCTTTAACAAAAAAACGATACGTGGTGGACATTGCTGAAAACGGAGAGCAGGCATTAGACAAGATATTTGATATTCCTTATGACCTGATTCTTTTGGATATCATGCTTCCCCGAATGGATGGGCTGAGTGTGCTCAAAGAGGTCCGCAAAGCAGGGATGGACATGCCGATTCTCATGCTCACCGCAAGAAGTGATGTTCAAGACAGGGTTAAAGGGTTGGATTACGGTGCGGATGATTACCTTGCAAAGCCCTTTTCCATGGCAGAACTCATGGCCCGGATCAGGGCAATGCTCCGAAGGAAAGGGAATCGGAACCCAATACTTGAAGTGGCGACGGTTTGCCTGGATACGGTCAAACGAAGGGTCTTTGTGGATGGAGAGCAGATCCATTTGACGGCCAAAGAGTTTTCAATCCTTGAATTTCTTTTGCATAACAAGGGCAGCGTGGTGTCTCGATTCAATCTTGCCGAGCATATCTGGGGGGAGGAATTTGATCCCTTTTCCATGTCAAATTATGTAGATGTCCACATTAAAAATCTTAGAAAAAAACTTACGGCACACGGGGACGAGCCCATTATTAAAACCATCCGGGGGATCGGATTTATCATTGACGAGCAGACATGAAGATCCGAAAAAAAATAACCATCTGGATTTCCGGGACTGCCCTTTTTTCCACCTTGGCATTTTCATCTCTTATTTTTTTTGAACTGACAGAGGAACCGTTCAAGCTGATCGACAAGGAGCTTTTGCATATGGCTACGGTTCTGACCCAAAGAATACAAGAGACGACGAACCATGAAAAGGCGTTAAACTTGAACGATATGCCGTATAATCCCGACGAATACTGGATTGTGGCTCAAGATGATCACAAAAAGGAGATTTACCGATCAAGACTGACACAATTCACCGATATATCCACGCCCATCGGCAAGACCAGATTTGTAATCGAAAAACATATCCCAAGAACGCATATCTGGTTAAAACAGGACCGCCATGATGATGTCATGTTCAGGGGGATGGTGGTTCAAGAGAGGATAAACGGCCGCTTTGTTGAGATTCGTATCGCAAAACCCATTGAAGACTTAGAAGAAGAATTAATCAGGCTTGGCATGACCATCGGCATCAGTCTTTTTCTTTGTGCACTGACCATTTTCATTTTGAGCTATGCCCTGGCAGGCAGAATATTAAGGCCGATTTCAGCCATTATAAATCAATCCAGGGAGATCAGTGAAAAATCTCTGGACAAACGAATTCCCTTGGGCAAGACCAAAGATGAACTCTATGAATTATCTGTGGCATTAAATAAGATGTTCGACAGAATCCAGCTATCATTTCTGCGTCAAAAAGAATTCATAGGCAATGCTTCCCACGAATTAAAAAGCCCCATCACCCTTTTAATGCTGGCCCAGGAGGATATACTGCTCAATGAAAATTTGTCTTTGTCGGCAGAAGATAGCCTGATAAAACAGCTGGAAACCAGCCGCCGCATGAGCCATCTGGTTAAAAACCTGCTGGACTTGTCCAGGATGGAGCAGCAAGACAAATTGCATAAGGAAAAAACGGATCTGTCCCAACTGATCCAAAGGGTTGTTGGTGATTATGCGGATGTGCTGGCTGAAAAACAGATTCAAGTCCACAGGCAAATTGACACCCCCTGTTCGATGATGGGTGACCCGGAAAAATTGTTTCGTCTTTTTGTTAATCTTATTGATAATGCCATTCGATACAACCAGCCTGAAAAGGGAATTATAAAAATTACCCTGACTCAATCCCAGGCGATGGCCCACATTGAAATCTTAAACGCCGGCCGTGAAATCCCGAAACAGGACCTCCCCCGTTTATTTGAGCAATTCTATCGTGTTGAAAAATCAAGATCCCAGGCCCTGGGAGGTTCAGGGCTTGGCCTTGCAATTGCCCGAAAAATTGTCAGCCTCCATAATGGAACCATTTCTATTCGTAATACCCCTGACCGGATGATACAGGTTATGGTTGAACTGCCGGTTTAGAATCTAATATATAGTCCATAATGCATCAATCACCCCGGTTTTCCTGAACCCTTCTATCACCTCAAGAATCCCCACACTCCAGACAAACCACAGTGCACTGAAAATATGGATCCGATAAACACCGGGATTGACCTTATACGTTTCAGGCTCTTCAAATATTGAAATGTTTGGGAAAAATGCCGGGACATTGCGGGTGTATATTTCAAACACGGAGCCGAAACGCGATTGAAGTCTCTTTTCTTCGCTTTTTATTACAAAGGGATAATAACAAGCGAATAAAAGAACAAAAAGCCCTGGAAAAATAAGTGTTTCAGTACAAAAACCGATTCCTAAGACACCCAACATACTGAAAAAATAGAGCGGGTTTCTACATATGGAATAAGGGCCTTTGGTGATCAATTGTTGATCCTTATACCCGGCTATATAAAGAGAACACCACATACGGCCCAATGAAGCGATGCCGACCAGAACGATACCGGTAAACAGCAAAATAAAACCGAACATTTCATTATCCGTTTCCCAGTAGCTTTGAGTGGTAACTATAAAAAATAAAACAAAACCAGCTGCAATCCGGGAAATCAAAATTCTGTATTTTTCAATATACGAAAGCATTTTAAAATTTAATCCTTATTCATCCATGTATAATTTATGAAAGTTTCAATAACAGCCCATGGCCGTTATTTTGCGCTTTTGGGATTAGATTCTAAATCAAAGAGTATGAAGAAATTATGAAGGGGATCCGACCGGTCAAAAAATAATAGACCTACATCATGGAAATGGCATTGATGCACGCAACGGTCTGCTTTTTAACCTAAAGTCCGCCCAAAAAAAGTCCGCCTGTCCATCCCTTAGGGACAGACAGGCGGGCAGGATAATTAGAGCAACAGAATCAGGGTCAGGTCAGGGTCAGTATAAGAGCATCAGGTTCAGGTTCAGGTTCAGCTTCCAGAATTATCCTAAAATTAACCGCTTCTATATTATTGAAAGATATTCAAGTCAATGAAAAAAATGTGGTTAATTAAAAAAAAAGTCATTTTCGTTAGATTAAATTCTTTTCAGATGCCTGATATCAGCGTAACGCCATCAATTAAAAAATTTTCTGGCAATGGATATCTATTCAACCCGGATCTTTCAACACCAGAGACTTGGATGTTTTCCCGGTAATAAAGAGAATAGACTTTTTAAAGATCTGTACTATTTTTTAAAGGCTCATGTTGTGTTTCAAGGTCTTATCTGACCAAAAGTTCGACAAGTGAATGGAGCAAGGCCTTTCCTCGCTTGCCAGCGTTATGAACGAATTCAAAAAAGCCAAGATAAAACGGGAGCTTTTCCTGTGAAACTCCTCGATGTGGACGCAACCAACCACGTAGCAAAGACCAGAAGCCTTCCATCGTATTTACATGGACTTCATGGAAACCATCCCCATCCTCGTCTCTGGCATATTCTCCAGCCCCGTGATTCACGCTCTTATGCTTGTACCCCCACTCGCTTAATCGGTTATATATCCCGTATTCATCCGTGTAGATCAAAGTTCCTGGCAAAATGACTGATTTTATCAAGGGCTCAATGGTTACCCGGCGAACATTGGCAAGCATCTTGATTACCACCAGCCCGCATCGCTGAATCATACCAAATACAGGTGGCTTCTCTTTTTCCAATGTACCCCGCCCACGAGCACCTCGTAAACGATTTCGACGGCCTTCCCTCCCTTTTTGGAATACTGCTTCGGGATTGCCTTTATGCCCTGCTACAATGTAGACTTCATCGCACTCAACCTTGTCGTCGAGAGTTACGGGCGGCTTTTTTTTACCACGCCTTCACGAAGTTGGGTGGTCATCTTTTGAACATCCGTGCGGTCCAAGTCCAGTTCTTTGGCAATCTGCTTGTTGGACAAGTTCAGCCCCATAAAATAAAGACACAAAATCCATACTTTTAGGGGTTGATGATGCCCAGCGAAAATGGTACCCGTCAAGTCGTCAAAGCGTTTACTACAATTTTTACATTCATAACGCTGCCTGGCAGGTTCTTTTTCATCGAAACCCCTTTTGATTACTCGTTTGGATTCACAAAACGGACATTGGCGTCCTTCCGGCCAGCGCAATTCCCGAACAGTTTCATAACATTGTGTATCATCAATCAGAGTCTTTATGTTTACCTGCATCCGTTAAGCTCCTAAGGTGAATTCGGTCAGAAAAAATCACCATCTACCATTATACGACCCTGATACGCAACATGAGCCTTGATTTAAATGCGGTGCCTGCGGACCGGTAACCCGGATTTGTCCAGAACACCTCTTTGCCTGCTATGATCTCTTTGATCAAAGGAAGTGCCTTGTGCCATTGTTCAATGGGTTTTCCTGCAATACGTTCAGCGCTCATAATTTTAAATATCGGTATTTGATTGTATATGATATATATTGGTTAATATTAACAGGATCTTGTTTTTATGCACAATGAAATAGATGAATCATTCCAAGAGTACTATGACCTGTTCAGGGAACTGGACCCGGAAGTTCTTCAAAAAAAATTCCTCAATGCCCTGCTGAAAATGCAGAATGGCAGGCGGGGATCAATCTGGATCAAACGGGGCGAAACCTACGTCTGTGTTGAGGCTGCCGGCATTGACAGCGAAGACATTGTGGGTGTTTCCCTGGATGCAGGCGCACCTTCCATTGTGGGCTGGGTCATTGAAAACGGTAAGATGACCGTTGCCAAGCCGGGCTCAGACCGCCGCCACAACCGTGAGATGGAAGCCCCCTTCGTTGTAAAAAGCAGCCTGATCCTGTGTTTTCCCTTACAGATAGACAAACAGGCCTTTGGGGCGGTACAGATCATTGACACCCACCCGGACGGTATTCATCTTAATCTGGATTCTTCACAACTTTCCCCGCTTCAAACCCTGGTTGAGGTCTGCTCAATATCTCTGTGGAATGCCATGTGTTATTCCAGGGAACAGAAAAAGAACCGAAGGCTTTCATCAACCCTGTCCAGGATTAAAACTGAAAACACCATTATCGGCCAGAGCAAAGCTTTTCACGCAAGTATGGAGTTAGTCAAAAGCTATGCAGACACCGACTTCAATGTACTGATCACAGGCGAAAGCGGCACCGGCAAGGAACTTGTGGCAGAACGCCTGCACAAAGCCAGCGCCAGAGGGGATTATCCCTTCCTGATCCAGAACTGTTCGGCCATTCCCGAAACCCTTCTGGAAAGCGAATTGTTCGGATATAAAAAAGGCGCTTTCACCGGCGCAACCCGGGACCGGGCAGGATTATTTGAAGCGGCTGACGGCGGCACAGTGTTTCTGGACGAAATCGGGGATATGCCCATGGGTACCCAGGCAGGACTTCTGAGAGTGCTGCAGAAAAATGAAATCAAACCATTGGGCTCCAGCAGGGTACAGTATATCAATGTCAAAATCATTGCCGCTACCAATAAGGACCTTGTCGGGATGGTCCGGGAAAACCAATTCAGACAAGACCTGTATTACCGCCTGTCCATATTGCCGGTTCATCTGCCGCCATTGCGGAAACGAAAAGAAGACATTCCGTTGCTGGCCCGGCATTTTCTAAACACAGAATGCAAAAAGGCAACAATTCCCGAAAAAAAATTATCCGCTGAAGCTAAACAGCATCTGGTGGCCTATGCATGGCCGGGCAACATCCGGGAGCTGGAAAATCTTATCCGGTATTTGATTGCCACAGTCCCCAATGAGGATATAAAAGCAGATGATCTGCCCGAACATATTCTTAAAACCGGTTCGAATGGGCTCACAGGGCACACGGATTTAATGAATTCAGAGGCCCAAACCAATGGTGCACAATGCCTGCGGGATATTTCCGCCATGACTTGGCCGAATCTTGAAAAGGCCTATGTCATAGCGCTCATGGAAAAATTTAACTGGAATATCACCTGGGCAGCAAAGGCCTCGGGCATCAACCGCTCAACCTTTGCCTCACGCATGCGCAAACTTGACATTAACCGGGGCACGGGGCCGTCCTAAGCGACACCATACACGTCAATATATTTTTATTAACGTCATTAATGCTCTATTTTTTTCATTTATATTCTATGCTATAGTTTATTATCCTGAAATTTTAAGTGTTAAGTGAATAGAGCCATGGCCAAAACATCAAACCGTACAGTAAGCGTTTCCTGCCGCCTTAAAGAGCTGCGGACACAAAAAAAAATGACCCAGTCTGAACTTGCCGGTCTTGTGGGTATCAAGCGCCAGGCTGTTTATGATATTGAAGCCGGCCGTTACCTGCCCAACACCGGTGTTGCCCTTGCCATGGCCCAGGTGCTGGGCTGCCGGGTGGAGGATATTTTTTATCAGGCACCGGGTCAGGCCAGGGATGTGGTCCTGGTGGACCAAGAACATGCCTGGGGACCCCGGGTCAACATCGCCAAGGTCCGGGATCGCCACTTTGCATACCCCCTTGTGGGAACCCATGCCAGGATGGAGGACATGGGTGCGGCAGACGCCCTGCTTGAACCGGGACAGACCAGGGCAAAGATATTATTACCCGAGGAGCGGGTTTCGTCCACGGCCCTGCTTTTAGGCTGTGATCCCGCCTTCTCCGTCCTGGGCCACCGGGTTCGCGAGACCCCGGGGCATGCAGGTCTGATGGTCAGATTCGCCTCCAGTCAAATGGCGGTCACACGGGTGGCCTCAGGCCAGGCCCATATCGCAGGAACCCACATGCATACCCGGGGCGGTGGTAATGATGGGAACAAATTTCTGGTCTCCCAGAAAATGAAAGATATCTCAGGCATTCTGATTGCTTTTTCGGCCTTTGAAGAGGGGCTGTTGGTGGCCCCTGGGAACCCCAAAGGGATTATTGGCGTTGCTGATCTGGCACGCAGTGATGTCAGCCTCATCAACCGTGAAGAAGGCGCCGCCCTTCGCAGTCTGCTGGATGATTTGCTTCAAGAAAAAAACATTCCTGCAACGGCAATACAGGGATACGACTACCTGGCCTACAGCCATGCCCAGGGCGCCCAGGCCGTACGCCATCACGTCTGTGATGCAGCTTTAGGACTGCGGGCCGTGGCCGTGACCCATGGATTGGATTTCATCCCCCTTTCCCATGTCCGTTGTGATCTTGTCATCCCTTCGGACCTGATGACTCACCCTGGTGTTGCGGCAGCTCTGGATATCATCCAGACCCGGGCATTCAGAGAGGAACTGGCCTGTCTACCCGGCTATGAAACCTCAGATACCGGCCGCATTATTGCAGAATTGTAATATAGAAATATCCCAATACTGTCAAAAAGAGATATTCATTAAATTTAAATAGTTTTTTTATAGATTTCGGCAATACTAAATAATTACGTTTTTAGTTCTATTTACGCAAAAAAACACAAATTTGTTTTTTTATTTATTGCGCTCAATACAATACGCGATTTAATCCCTCATCATCTCTCAACATGTAACCCTTTTGTTTTTCATACAATTTTTTAAAATTATTTTTAAAACTTTTTTTAAAACAAAAAGGCACATTTTATGCTTATTTTAAGTCTCAATAAAAAACTATTGAGAAACGATTAAAAATAGAATAGGTATTCCGGCTCCAATTGCTGAGTCGGTATTTTCACAACAAACAGACAAGAATGTTGAAAAAAATTTATACTTCAAAAAAAACGACAAAGGCGCAGTTTGCACTGAACACACGTTGGACAACCTGAAGCCCGTATATGAAAATTGTTGGAGCCGATCATGAAATTTTCAAATTATAAGCCGGCAGAGTATTACGATGAACTTTTCCACAAGGACGGTACTGTCAGGGACGGTGCCAGGAAACTCGTCGATCAAATAGAATCCCTGCCGGAAAATGCGTTGTTAATAAAACAGCAGTCTGCGGAGACCTCACTTTTACAGTTAGGCAATACCTTTAATGTTTATGGCAGTGAGGAAGGCACAGAAAAAATTCTGCCCTTCGACATTATCCCCAGAATCATTGAAGGCCGGGAGTGGGAACAAATAGAAAAGGGATTGCAGCAGCGTATCCATGCCCTGAACTTGTTCCTTGAAGACATCTACCATGATAAAAAAATCATTAAAGACAAGGTGGTCCCAGAAGATCTGATCATGTCCTGTGCAGCCTACCGCAAGCAGATGGAAGGATTCACCCCGCCCAAAGGCATCTGGTGTCATGTCACGGGTACGGATCTGATCCGGGATACGGACGGTAGATTTTATGTTCTTGAGGACAATCTGCGCTGTCCATCCGGCGTATCCTATGTGCTTGAAAACCGGCAGGTTCTGAAACGCACGTTTCCCGAAGTTTTTGCAAGCTCCCGGGTCCGGGCCGTGGATGAATATCCCCACAAGCTCCTGGCCACCCTTGAAAATCTCTTACCTGCCACAGGCTCCAGCCATACAATCGGGGTGCTGACCCCGGGACGGTATAATTCAGCTTACTTTGAACACTCATTCCTTGCCCAGCAGATGGGTATTGAACTGGTGGAGGGCCAGGATCTTGTGGTGTCCGACGATCAGCTTTATATGCGGACCACCAAAGGCCTTTCGCCCATTGAGGTTCTATATCGCCGCATTGATGATGATTTCATTGATCCCAAGGTATTCCGGCCCGATTCCATGCTCGGGGTACCGGGTATTATGCAGGCCTATTTCAAGGGCCGGGTTGCCATGGCCAACGCACCGGGTACCGGTGTAGCCGATGACAAGGCTGTGTACGCGTATGTACCCAAAATTATAAAATACTACCTGGACGAAGATCCCATTTTGCCCAATGTCCCCACCTATGTATGCTGGGATGACAAGGACCGGGCTCATGTGCTTGAGAATCTGGATAAATTTGTGGTCAAGGCGGCCAATGAAAGCGGCGGATACGGCATGATGATCGGGCCCCATGCAGACAAAGCCGAGCGAGAGGAATTTGCCCGCCGTATCAAGGCCAATCCCAGGACTTATATTGCCCAGCCGACAATCAGTCTTTCCCAGGTGCCCACCATTGTCGGAGACCATTTTGAAGGACGCCATGTGGACCTTCGGCCTTACGTCCTTTACGGCGAGGATATTTATGTGCTTCCCGGTGGGCTGACACGGGTGGCGTTGAGAAAAGGGTCTTTGGTTGTTAACTCCTCGCAGGGAGGGGGCACCAAAGACTCATGGGTGTTAAATGGCACAGATTAATTATTAGTTGGTTGAAAATTAGGGAGATATCATGCTAAGCCGTGTTGCAGATTCCATCTACTGGATGACCCGTTATATTGAAAGAGCTGAAAATATAGCGCGTTTTATTAATGTAAACCTTAACCTGTCTCTGGATATGGCACCGAACATCTCCAGTGCATGGCAACCCCTGGTAATGACCACAGGCGACTATGAAATATTTAAAAAGCGCTACGGCACGGATTATTCCAGGGAAAATGTGATCCAGTTCCTGGCCCTGGACCGGGAATACGGCAATTCAATTATTTCCTGTGTAGCCGCTGCCAGAGAAAACGCCCGCAGTGTCAGGGAAATCATCTCATCGACCATGTGGGAACAAATTAATCGATCCTACCTTTTACTCAAGGATGCGACTAAAAGCGGGGCGGCCAACAAGGATCCCCACCGTTTCTTCAAAGACATCACTGCACTGGGCCATATGTTCACAGGCCTGTTACAGACCACCATATCCCGGGGGGAGGCATTTCATTTTGCCTTGCTTGGCCAATTTCTTGAGCGGGCTGATAAGACCTCACGGATACTGGACGTTAAATACTTTATGCTGTTGCCCACGCCCGAAAACGTCAACTCCCCCTACGATGTGATCCAATGGGGGGCTGTGCTTAAATCCACCTCAGGATTGGAAATCTATCGCAAACAATTCCACCGGATTGTACCCAAACAGGTGTGCGATTTCCTAATCTTTGATCCGAACTTTCCCAGATCCATCCACTGCTGTCTGGCAAATGCAAAGTGGGCCCTGCACAAAATCACCGATACCCCCAGAAGCGCCGTACACAATCCAGCGGAAAAAAGCCTGGGCCGGCTATGCGCAGACTTATATTATTCGGATATTGATGATGTCATTTCTGCAGGTATGCACGAGTATCTTGATGATCTGCAGACAAAAATCAACCAGGTGGGGATTGACATCCGTGAGGCTTTTTTCAAAATCCCGGATAACCGGATGGAAAAAACATCCGTCCAAGTCCAGTAAAACGAACCAGATCCATCTTTTAAGGAGCATTAACATCCATGGCAATTCAAGTGGCCTTGTATCACAAGACCGATTATGCATATGACCGCAAAATTAAATTAGGTCCCCAGGTAATCCGGTTGCGGCCCGCCCCCCACTGCCGGACCCCGATTCTAAGCTACAACCAGACAGTGTTACCGGATGATCACTTTATCAACTGGCAGCAGGATCCTTTTTCCAATTATCTGTCCAGGCTTAATTTCCAGGAAAAGACCGATCATTTTTCCATTGTTGTGGATCTTGTTGCCGAAATGGTCACCATCAACCCCTTTGATTTTTTTCTGGAAGAGTATGCCCGGGAATATCCATTTAAATATTCATCGGAGGTCAAAAAAGATCTGGGGCCCTTTTTGCAAAAGACCCGTGTGGGCAGCAAGTTTAAGGCCTATCTTTCCCAAATCAGCCGCAAACCGGAAAGCACCATTGATTTTCTGGTCCGGGTTAACCAGGACCTGCAAAAGGCCATCAAATACAACATCCGTATGGAGCCCAATGTTCAGACCTGCGAACAGACGCTGAACAAAATGTCCGGCTCCTGCAGGGATTCGGCCTGGCTGCTGGTCAATATCCTGCGTCATTTAGGACTTGCATCCCGATTTGTATCCGGATACCTGATCCAGCTTGCCGCCGATGTCAAATCCCTTGAGGGACCTTCGGGACCGGAACAGGACTTTACGGACCTGCATGCCTGGGTAGAGGTATTTTTGCCCGGGGCCGGCTGGGTGGGGCTGGACCCCACATCGGGACTGTTGGCCGGAGAAGGCCATATCCCCCTGGCCTGCACACCATTTCCCCAAAGCGCAGCCCCTGTCACAGGCGGTCTTGAAAAATGCGAGGTGGAATTCGCCCACACCATGCGCGTAACGCGCATCCACGAAGATCCAAGATCCACCAAACCCTACCCCGAGGAGATCTGGACAAAAATTCACGATCTTGGCTTTAGGGTAGATGAAGAGATCAAAAAAGAGAACATCACCCTGACCATGGGCGGGGAACCCACATTTGTCTCAGCCACGGACATGGACGCTGATGAATGGAACACCGCCGCCGTAGGACCGACCAAAAAAATAAAGTCCATGGAACTGCTCCAGCGCCTGCGCAGCAAATGGGCACCCGGCAGCCTGCTGCACATCGGCCAGGGGAAATGGTATCCGGGTGAATCCCTGCCCCGCTGGGCTTTGGGCTGTTACTGGCGAAAGGACGGCACCTCCCTTTGGCAGGATCCGTCTCTTCTGGCGGATGACACCAAGGACTACGGTTTTGGCCCGGCCCATGCCCAAGCCTTGATGCAGACCATCACCCAGGTGTTGGGCGTGGATGAGCAATACATCATCCCTGCCTATGAAGATGTCTTTCACTGGCTGTTAAAAGAGCAACGCCTGCCGATAAACGTGACCCCCGAAGACTCCCGCCTGAAAGACCCCGAGGAGCGTGCCCGCATGGCCAGGGTGTTTGAGCAGGGGATTGGTGCGGTCACAGGTTTTGTACTGCCCATCAAAAAAGGGTCCTGGAAAAGCTGTGCCTGGGAACTGCGCGCCGGCAATTTATTTTTAACGCCTGGCGATTCACCCATGGGACTTCGTCTGCCCCTGGACAGTCTGCCCTGGATATCGCCCAAAAAATATCCCCATGTGGTGGAAGAAGACCCGATGGGCATCAACGGCCCGTTTCCGGATCCGCTGACCTCAAATGAGGACAAAGAACGGTTGCGCCAATTAGACGAGGCAAAGGATGACCAACACCATATCCAGGGAAAACCCGAGACGGAAACCCGGGACGATGTTATATCACAACGTCTTGATCCTGCCTCCGACACCGGCGAGACTGAGCCGGTCATTCGAACGGCCCTTTGTATCCAGCCAAGGGACGGACGGCTATATATATTTATGCCCCCCATGGCCAGTGCGACAGATTATTTTGAACTTATTGCCGCAGTGGAACAGGCGGCGAAAGCCACAGGCTATCCCGTGATCATTGAAGGCTACACCCCGCCCTTTGACCATCGGATCAACGTCCTCAACGTCACCCCGGACCCCGGGGTAATTGAAGTGAACATCCACCCGTCCACCACCTGGGGCCAGATGGTAGACGTCACCTGTGATCTGTACGAAGAGGCAAGGCAATCTGGCCTTGGCACGGAAAAATTCATGCTGGACGGACGACACTCCGGCACCGGCGGCGGCAACCACATTGTCATGGGTGGTCCCAGCCCCGGCCAGAGCCCCTGGCTTGCGAGGCCGGACCTGCTGCGCAGCTTTTTGACATTCTGGAATAACCATCCGTCCCTGTCCTTTCTCTTTTCAGGGTTGTTTATGGGACCCACCAGCCAGTCTCCAAGAATTGATGAAGCCCGCCACGACACCCTGGATGAACTGGACATTGCCTTTGCCGAGCTGGACAATCAGATGTCGTCCTATCAATCCAATTACCTTCCGGGCTCAGATATCAGTTTGCCATGCCCGCCCTGGCTGGTGGACCGATTATTCCGCCACCTGCTCACAGATCTTACGGGCAACACCCACCGGGCAGAATTCTGTATAGATAAGTTGTACTCCCCGGATTCCGCCTCCGGGCGGCTGGGTCTATTGGAGTTCAGATCCTTTGAGATGCCGCCCCATGCTAGAATGAGCCTTGCCCAGCAATTACTCTTGCGCATATTTATGCTTAAATTCTGGAAAACACCTTACAAAGAAAAACTGGTACGGTGGGGCACGACCCTGCACGACAAGTTCATGCTGCCCTTTTATGTATGGCAGGATTTCTGCGATGTACTGGATATTCTTCGCCGGGACGGCTATGACCTGACACCGGCATGTTTTCACCCCCACTTTGAATTTAGATTCCCCTTTATCGGGAAAGTCTGTCATGCGGGTGTGGAAATGGAACTGCGCACGGCCATTGAACCCTGGCATGTTTTAGGTGAAGAGCCCGGGGGCGGCGGTACGGCCAGATATGTAGACTCCTCTTTGGAGCGACTCCAGATCAAGATAACGGGCATGACAGATGACCGGTACCAGGTGCTTTGCAACGGACGGCCTGTACCCTTTCACCCCACAGAGGTCAATGCCCAGTTTGTGGCCGGAATCCGTTACCGGGCCTGGCAGCCGCCGTCCTGCCTGCACCCCACCATCGGCGTGCATACCCCGCTGGTATTTGACTTGGTCGACACCTGGAGTATGCGCTCTCTGGGCGGATGCACCTATCATGCATTCCACCCGGGTGGAAGAGGTTATGACATTTTTCCAATTAACGCCCTGGAAGCCGAAGGACGCAGGATTTCACGGTTCAGGGATATTGGTCACACCCCTGGGCCGTTAAGCGGAATACCCGATGAACCTTTGAACCCAAGGTTTCCATATACCCTGGACTTACGGACCCGTCACTAACGGCCATGGGCCGACCTGGTCTATCAGCACCCAGGCTCGCCCCACAACAACGCATAAAGTAATTTACCAACTTATTGTTACTTAAATATAAAGAATTATGGGCTTACCTGGGTGTTGATCGCCCAGGTAAGCCCATGGTTGTAATTAACGATTAAGCGACATCTGAATATTCAGCATCAATGATGTCATCATCATCCTGGGACGCTGTGTTGCCGGCAGCTTCGCCGGAACCTGAAGCCGGACCCTGGGCATACGCGGCCTGACTCATGGTGTTCAGTGCCTGACTCAGGCGCTCAGCCGTAGTATTTATCCGGTTCACATCATCTGATTTTACCGCCTCTTTCAAATCATTGGACAACCCTTCCAAACGCCCCCGGGTATCTGCATCCACGGGGATTTGTGATCCGCCGACTATTTTTTCAGTCTGGTAGATCAATTGATCCGCCTGGTTTCTGGCTGTTACCAGATCTTTTTTGCGTTTATCATCTTCTGCATGAAGCTGGGCATCTTTAATCAGTGCATCGATCTCTTCCTTGGAAAGTCCTGAAGAAGAGGTAATCTGAATGGACTGCGCCTTGCCCGTTGCCTTATCTTTAGCAGAGACGTTAACAATACCGTTGGCATCAATGTCAAAGGTCACTTCAATCTGGGGTGTCCCTCTGGGTGCTGCGGCAATACCGGTCAATTCAAACTGACCAAGCAGTTTGTTGTCAGAAGCCATCTCCCGCTCACCCTGCAGTACATGTATGGTCACCGCCGGCTGGTTGTCTTCAGCCGTGGAAAAGACTTCACTTTTCTGTACCGGGATGGTGGTATTTTTCTCGATCAGGCGAGTCATTACACCGCCCATGGTCTCAATACCCAGAGATAAAGGTGTAACATCCAGCAGCAGGACATCCTCCAAATCACCTTTGAGGATACCGCCCTGGATGGCGGCGCCCAATGCCACCACTTCGTCCGGGTTCACACCCTTGTCCGCAGGCTTGCCGAATATCTTTTCCACCCTGGCCTGAACCGCAGGCATCCGGGTCATACCGCCCACAAGGATCACTTTGTCAATATCGCTAAATTTAAGCCCTGCATCTTTGACAGCTGTGGCACAAGGCCCATCCAGCCGATCCAGCAATGCAGATACCAGACTTTCAACTTTGGCCCGGGTCAGCTTAATATTCAGATGTTTTGGGCCTGATGCATCTGCGGTGATAAAGGGCAAATTAACCTCTGTTTCCAAAGAAGAGGAGAGTTCCTGCTTCGCCTTTTCCGCCGCCTCTTTGAGCCGCTGAAGTGCCATGGCATCATTTCGCAGATCAATCGCCTGCTCTTTTTTGAACTCATCGGCCAAAAAATTGACGATCTGCAGGTCAAAATCCTCACCGCCCAAATGGGTATCGCCGTTGGTGGCCTTGACTTCAAAAACCCCGTCACCAAGCTCCAGGATGGAGATATCAAAGGTACCTCCGCCAAGATCAAATACGGCGATCTTCTGTTCATCCTTTTTCTCCAGCCCAAAGGCCAGGGAGGCGGCTGTGGGTTCGTTGATGATACGCAGCACATTCAGCCCTGCAATTTTTCCGGCATCCTTTGTGGCCTGGCGCTGGCTGTCGTTAAAATAGGCAGGCACAGTGATCACGGCATCCGTCACCTTTTCCCCAAGATACTCTTCGGCCGTTTTTTTAATATTGGCCAGAATAAAAGAGGAGATCTCCGCCGGGGTATGATCCTTGCCGTTCATCTGAACAGCCACCCCGCCGTTGGCCGCCTTCTTAATCTTATAAGGCAGAATGGGGACATCCGCCTGGACTTCAGTGGAGTCAAAGTTACGTCCGATTAAACGTTTAACACCAAACACCGTATTTTCCGGGTTGGTGACGGCCTGACGCCGGGCTGCCTGGCCCACCAAACGCTCTCCGTTTTGGGTTACCGCCACAACGGATGGTGTAGTTCTACCCCCTTCGGGGTTGGTTATCACAACTGGTTTACTGTTTTCGAGTATGGATACGCATGAATTTGTGGTACCCAGGTCGATTCCGATTATATGACTCATGTCTTACCTCCATTGGTTTATTGTTTACGGGATAAAGGTATGACATGATTGATTCATGTCAAATACTTTTCATTACTTTTTTACGTATTTATTTATAGGTAATGAAAATATTCGGTCAAAGCATGGAATAGGGATCCACATCAACGGCAATGGACACAGAGGAAACCTTTTGAATTGCAGGGTCCCGGACCATGGCCGATACCATCCTGCTTAGATTACCCGAGGACGCCCCCTTTAAAAGAATCTGCCATCGATAACGGGCGGAAATTTTCTGGATAGCCGCTTCAATGGGGCCTAGAATCTGGGCTTTGGGTTCCAGGGTGTTGAACCGCTCAAGGATGTCTGCGGCAAGCCGGGCATGGTCTTTTGTCTTATCCGCATTTTTTCCTGAAATCTTAAGCTGGATCATCCGTGAAAACGGCGGATACATCAGTGCCTTTCTAAAGGGGGTTTCCTGGTTGAAAAATTCAAGGTAATCCTGATTTTGAGCGGCTTTAATGGTGAAGTGATCCGGGTTGAAGGTCTGCATGATCACCTGCCCTGGTTCCTCCCCCCGGCCGGCCCGGCCCGCAACTTGCGCCAGCAACTGGAAAGTGCGTTCGCTTGCCCTAAAATCCGGCAAACTTAAACTTAAATCCGCACAGATCACTCCCACCAGGGTAATGGCCGGAAAATCATGGCCCTTGGCCAGCATCTGGGTGCCTACGATAATATCCACGGTGCGGTTACGGATCTGACGTAAAATGGCCAGAGTACTGCCCTTTCTGGCCGTGGAATCCTGGTCCATCCGGGCCACCCGGGCATCGGGAAACAGGGTTTTCAACATGGCTTCAATTTTCTCCGTGCCAAACCCCAAATTTCTGATTTTGCCGGTGCCGCAGTCAGGGCACCGAATATCAGAGGTAAAGATATGACCGCACAAATGACATTTATAATGATCCGCGCCCTTGTGAAGGGTCATGGTCACATCACAATGGGGACATCCCAGGGTCTTGCCGCATGAGGCGCAGACCGGAAAGGTGGAAAACCCCCGGCGGTTTAAAAAAATCAAGGCCTGGTTGCCCTTCTCAAGGCAGGCACGGATACCCCGGCCAAGCTCCGGGGTAATGATACTGTCCGTCCCCCAGGTGCCCTGGTACTTTTTCATATCCACCAGGGTAATGTCCGGCAAGGCTTGACTGTTCACCCGCCGGGTCAGTTCCAGCTTGAAAAATTTTTCGGCCGCCACATTCCGGCAGGACTGCACCGAAGGTGTGGCAGAGCCCAACACCACAGGGCAGTTGTGCATTTTCGCCCGGACCACGGCAAGGTCCCGGGCATTATACCGCAGACCTGATTCCTGTTTATAAGAGTAGTCATGCTCCTCATCCACAATGATGATGCCGATCTTCCGGATGGGCGCAAAAACAGCAGACCTTGCGCCAATGACGATATTCACCTTGCCAAGGCTGATTTTCCGCCATTGATCCAAACGCTCGCCCTGGGAAAGCATGGAGTGGATCACTGCAATTTTGTCACCAAACCGTGCACGGAACCGCCGTTCGGTCTGGGAAATAAGGGCGATTTCAGGAACCAGAACAATGGCCCCCCTGCCCTTTGCCACGGCATCCACCACCAGGCGCATATACACCTCGGTCTTGCCTGATCCGGTCACTCCCACCAGCAGGCAGGGCGCAAACGCATCGGCACGATCCTGGATCTCTTTGACAACGGCTGCCTGTTCATCGGTCAATTCAGGCGGCGTATCCGGTGTCACCGGGTCTCCGAAAGGATCTCTGAACACCCGGCGGCTGACAACGTTCACCCACCCGGCCTCGGCCAGGGGCTTAATGAGATTCGGGGCGGTGGGTACATGGCGCTTAAGGCTTGTTAAAGAAAGCTCTCCTGCGTCCCGGACAATAGAAAGTATTTTTTGACGTTTGGCCGACATCCGGATCTGCCGGCTCGGCGTTCGCTCGGGCAGAGAAATAAATTTTTCTGTTTTTATCCCCGCGGTCTCTTTTTGAAGTACGGCTGTGACCTGTAAAAAATCTTTTTTTTCAAGCCGACGCAATACAGCCGCCCCGGCCGGGTCCCGGCGGTAAAGGGATTTTAAAGAGACGCCGTCTTTTTCGGCAGCCAGCCCCAGAACCCTGGCCTCTTCATGGGGCAGATCCCCGGTATCGAGGGCCTGTGCCCCCTTCACCGTGACAAATGCGCAGGAAACATCCATACAGGAAAGACCCGCAGGCATTGCGGCTTTGATAGTGTCCCCTAAAGGATAAATATAATATGCAGCCACCCATTTAAAAAAAGCAATATCGGATTCGGGAAACAGGGGGTGGTCATCCAGCAGATCCAGCACATCTTTGGTCTGATATGGCCCGCTTTCCTTTTTTCCTTCAAGAATGTAACCGGTAATCCGGCGCCTTCCAAAGGAAACCAGAACACGCATGCCGGGGAAGGCATCAGCCCGGAACTTTTTGGGAAGCCCGTAAACATAGGTCTGGTTCACAGGAAGGGTCACAGCAACCTCAATGTAATCCATGGAAATCATGGAAGGCATTGTGCAGGATAAACTTATGAATTTCAATATCCAACTGACGGAATGCCAATCACAATGAATGATCAGGCACAGGGCAATAGCATTTAAAAAAACCAACTCAACAATTGCATTGCAAGTTTGCCTTTTTTCATTGCCTTTATTTTTTATAGTAAAGGCATTGCGGTTATAGGACTTTCTCTTAGAAGGCCAATCTAACAGTTGCATTATTGCAATACATGACATTCCAATTAAAACAAATTCATTTAACACAACCAAATGAATTTATTGTATATTTTTACTTTTCCGCTATTGGCATTGAATTTGCTTATTTCACTCGTGTTCTATTTTTCAAGCTTAAAACGGAACATACGCAATAGATGTTCTATTGGTTTCAGGCATAACTCTGTTGCACTCATGTCTTGTATGAGTTGAAAAATAAAGCGCAAACAACGGCTTTTTATAAAAAGGAGATAGATATGACACAGAAAATAAAAGCCAAAAATATTATGGGCAGAATGCCTGGAGGAGAAGTTGATGCCAAAGTTAAAGAGGCCTTAAAACATATCACCCATAAATTCATGGTGATGAGCGGGAAAGGCGGCGTGGGAAAGTCCAGTGTTTCCGTTAACCTGGCCACAGCCTTGGCCACCATGGGCCATAAAGTCGGGCTTATGGATGTAGACATCCATGGACCTGATATTCCCAGAATGCTCGGCATCAAGGGAGACCTCCATGCCAATGATGACAAAAAAATTGTGCCTGCCCGGTATTCTCCCCGTCTTTCAGTGGTTTCCATAGAATCCCTTATGCCGGATAAAGATGAAGCCATTATTTGGCGAGGACCGGCAAAACACTCGGCCATCAGGCAGTTTGTCAGAGATGTGGATTGGGGGAATTTGGATTATCTTATTATAGACGCGCCTCCCGGCACAGGCGATGAACCATTGACCGTGGCCCACCTTATCAAGGATGCCCAGGCCATCATCGTAACCACGCCACAGGAAGTGGCGCTGGCTGATGTACGCAAATCCATACGCTTTTGCCGCCAAGTAAAGATGAAGATCCTTGGATTAGTTGAAAATATGAGTGGTTATGCCTGCCCGAAATGCGGTGAAATCCTGAATATTTTCGGCACAGACGGTGGCCGGCGTACAGCCGAGGAAAAGGGTATCAATTTCCTTGGTAAAATTCCTTTGGATCCGTCATTGGTTGCTCTGAGCGATGCCGGCCGTTCCATCCAGGCGGAAAACCCATCCTCCCCGGTGACCCAGGCATTCAAGGCCCTGGCAAAAGAAGTGGTCCGCCAAAGCCTGTCCTAATTGCCATGGCAATATAAACCCTGGCCAGGTTCAGTATCTTCTTTTAAGTGAGGTATCCCGGAAAGCGCCAACTGCTTCCGGGGTGCCTGCATTGGTCTCCTTTCACTTAATTTCGGGTTATTAAGTAAGATGCCGCCTTTCTTTTTGGCTTACTGAGCAGTCAATGTCATTAACTTAACGTCGCGGTTGGTATCTATAGTGGAAACTGCCGCCCCTTTTATCATAATTTCAAGGTAAACTATTAAGTTTTAATAAAGATTCAGCGCATTCACATCGCACCATATTCGATCAAGATATTTTTTTGCTCTTATATAATCGGTTCTGAAAAACCTATTCTCTGAAATTGGTCAGCACCGGTTGAATGAATGGGCGCCCTTAAGCAGGGGAATGCGGTTTAATACATCAACAACACCTTCCTGGCATCCCGAAGCGTAATACTGCCGTCCCCGTCGATATCCGGCACAATGGACCATCCACCTGCAGCCTCCAGGGATTTCACTACAGATCGCTCCGGTGGTGGCAGCCCAGGAGCATACAGGCATATTTCCCTATTACGAGGGGACGGTAAATGTTCAAACGCCCCAAGGTGGGGGACTGGGATATGTGGAGATGACCGGGTATTAATTTATTTCACAGAAAAATCTGCCTGAGCCAACTCCATGCCAACAGTCAAAGCCAAATTTGAAATCTCTCCCATTGACGAAATATCACCAAAGGCAATGCCTTTATCTGTTTTTCTAAATGCGATCCAGTGTTCAGGGGCAAGGATCGTGTCTGCTCTCGGATTTTGCTCCAAAGCAATCTCGTAATCTCCGGCGCCTTTCAATGAAGAAACAGGGATTTTCATTTCAAATGTACCGTCATCAGACACCTGGAAGCCGCCGGACAAAAAGCAGCAACTCAGTGTCCCAGGATATTGTTTACCGACATAATATTGGATATAGGTAGATTTTGACAAATCTACCTTTGAGATGCCGGTAACAACAACATGATCGCCGATCTGTTTAACATTTGAAATTTTAATTTTCGATTCAGTAGGCAATTCATCGCCAACCACCACCTCTACCGAGTCGATTTCCATCCCAACAGTTAATGCCAAATTTGAAATCTCGCCCATTGAGGAGATCTCTCCAAATACGATTTTTCCATTAACCTTTCTGAAAGCCACCCAGTGTTCCGGCGGCAATATCGCATTGCGCTTTGGGTTCTGCTCCAGAACAATCTGGTATCGGCCCATCCCTTTAAGCTTTTCAAGGGGTATTTCCACTATAAATTTTCCATTATCATCAACGTTAAAGCCATCAGCATAGATGCAGTTTGAAATGGTATCAGGATAGACTTTTCCAACATAATATTGAATATAGGTGGAAATTTTAGGCGAGATTGATGTTATCCCCGTAATCCGAATGCTTTCTTTTGAAACGTGAGCGGATTTAATATGAATCGCCTTTGCAAAAACATTGGAAAAAAAACAGCATGTAAAAAATGAGATGAAAACAACCGACAGGATTCGTTTACTAAAATAACGTGACATAACATTCCTCTCCCAAATATCTTAGAAATTTATATGATAAGCAACCAAACGAATATAAACATTGTTTTTGATCTATAGGCAAGACCAATCTATCTTATAGAATTTCTATTTATCCTTTTTCAATGGAATATATTTTGGAAAGAAACTTTCGCGCCTTCTGAACAAAATAGCCTCGCTCAATATAGACAATGGGAGACTGCAACCACCTCACAAATGCAGGATTGGAATTAACTTTTATTTAGATTTGAATGCGCTTGACTAAAAAATCCAAGTTTATTAATTTTGATAGGTTTATCCTGTCTATTAATGTTGCAAAAGAAAGGAAGGCGATATGGCCGTATATGTTGAGGACCATCCTCTAATTAAGCACAAACTTGGGTTGATGCGTCAAAAGGACATCAGCACCAAAGATTTCAGGGATCTGGCCTCGGAAGTGGCCCGTCTGCTCACCTATGAAGCCACCCAGGATCTTGAGACCGAAAAAAAGGTCATAGAGGGCTGGGCAGGAGAGGTTGAGATCGAAATTATAAAAGGTAAAAAGATTACCATTGTTCCCATCTTAAGAGCGGGTTTAGGCATGATGGACGGCGTACTGGATCTGATTCCTTCTGCCAAAGTGTCCGTGGTGGGATTTTACAGAAACGAGGAGACACTAAAGCCCGTACAGTACTATTTTAAAACCGCCTCTGCCATGGAAGAGCGCACCGCTCTGATTTTGGACCCCATGCTGGCCACCGGCGGTACTTTAATTGCGACCATTGACCTGCTCAAAGAAGCCGGATGCAAAAGGATTAAAGGGCTTTTTCTTGTGGCTGCCCCGGAGGGGATTGCCGCAGTGGAGGAAAAACACCCGGATATCGATATTTATACGGCAAGCATTGATGAACGCCTTAACGATGTGGGGTATATTCTGCCCGGGTTAGGGGATGCAGGGGACAAAATATTCGGCACCAAGTAATTTTATAATAAAAGGAAAAAAAGATGTCCGACAATCTGCTGTCATCTACAGATTACAACTTCCAGGTGAAAGACTGTTTCCTGGGTGCTCAGATGCTCTTTGTGGCATTTGGCGCGCTGGTGCTGGTGCCGTTGCTCACAGGACTGAACCCCAATGTGGCGTTGTTCACGGCAGGGTTAGGCACCCTGGTGTTCCAGGTCATTACCCGGGGCAAAGTACCCATTTTCCTGGCTTCTTCCTTTGCCTTTATCGCGCCTATTCAGTACGGTGCCAAGACCTGGGGAATTCCAGGCACCATGTGCGGATTAGCCGCTGCCGGCGTGATTTATATCATACTGAGCACCCTGGTGAGAATCTGGGGCAGCGAAGTGATCAAAAGGGTTCTGCCGCCGGTGGTAACCGGCCCTGTCATCATGGTCATTGGATTGAAACTGGCACCCGTGGCCGTAGGAATGGCCACAAGCGGAAGTGACAACTATTCCAAAACAGCTGCCATGACAGTGGCCTTTATTGCCCTTGCGACCACGGTTCTGGTCTCTTTGCTTGCAAAAGGAATGGTCAAACTGATTCCGATTCTGGTGGGCATTGCCGTGGGATATGTTGTGGCCCTGATCATGGGTATGGTCAGTTTTGATGCCGTAATCTCAGCGCCCTGGGTTGCCATCCCCGCCTTTGTTCTGCCCGAGTGGAACCTTCAAGCTGTCGTCTATATCATTCCCGTGGCCATTGCCCCGGCCATTGAGCATTTTGGCGACATTGTGGCCATCGGCCGGGTCACAGGAAAAGATTACCTGAAAGATCCCGGTATCCAGAACACGATGCTGGGCGACGGTGTCGCCACCTCCCTGGCAGCGTTCCTGGGTGGCCCGCCCAACACCACCTATTCCGAAGTGACAGGTGCGGTGACCCTGACCCGTGCCTTTAACCCGGGCATTATGACCTGGGCCGCCATCACCGCCGTTTTGCTGGCCTTTATCGGAAAGCTGGGGGCTTTGTTGCAGACCATCCCCTCACCTGTCATGGGCGGTATCATGCTGCTGCTGTTCGGCGCCATTGCCGTGGTGGGGCTGAACACCCTTGTCCAGGCCCAGGAAGATCTTGTGGCCCCCCGGAACTTGAGCATTATTGCCCTGATTCTGGTTTCCGGCATTGGGGGACTTGCCATCAAGTTCGGTAACTTTGAACTATCCGGTATCGGCTTGGCTGGTGTGCTTGGCGTGCTGCTCAATGTCATACTGCCAAGACCCCAAAATTAAAGGTCAGGCAGCCTTAAAATATTAAATAAAAACCGGCCTGCAGTGCATTTCTTTACTGCAGGCCGGTTTTGTTTTTGTAAAGCCATAGGCTTACTTAAACAATTGAAATAAAGCCTGGGTCCCTTTTAACCCATCGCCCTGTTCCTCTATCTGTTTATAAAGGGTATAAGCCATGTCCAGGCCAGGGGTTTTCATGCCCATATTCTTGGCCGCAGAAAGTGCAATGCCCATATCTTTGACAAAATGCCGGATGAAAAATCCTGGTGCATCATCTCCCTGGATCATCTTTGGCCCCAGATTATTCAAGCTCCAGGACGCGGCCGCGCCCTTGCCGATGGATTCAAGCACGGTTTCAGGGTCCAGTCCCGCGTGCTTTGCATAGGAGATGGATTCACACACGGCAATCATGCCGGCGGCAATGGCAATCTGATTGGCCATCTTGGTGTGCTGCCCGCAACCGGCCTTGCCCTGGTGCACAATATTTGCGCCCATAATCTTAAAAATGGGCAGGGCACGTTCAAAATCCTCCGGCTCTCCGCCCACCATAATGGAGAGCGACGCGTTCCGGGACCCGAGATCCCCGCCTGAAACCGGTGCATCCAGCACACCGATATTTATCTGCTGCCCATGCTGCCACAGATTTTGTGCCAGGGCAGGATCTGATGTGGTCATGTCAATGGCCAGGGCGCCGGACGGTGCATTTTCCAGGATGCCCGAAGGCCCCATAAACACCTCTTCCACGTCTGCCGGGTATCCAACGATGGTGATAATAACATCCGATGCAGCGGCCAAGTCCGCAACACTGTCACACCAGACAGCCCCCTTCTCCACCAGAGCGTCAGCCTTCTGTTTTGTACGATTGTACACGCGGACATTGTATCCTGCGGCCAAAATATGCCCGGCCATGGACTGCCCCATAACCCCGAGTCCAATGAAGCCGATATTTTTATCTGTCATGAAGTCTCCTTTTAAAACGCCTTAACTGTGCTTATTGCTCATGTTGTTAAGGCTTTATAAACATCTTTATATTTTATATCATAAAGACGACTTTTCCTTCGATCCTAACACAATTTTAGTAATTTGCTGATATACATACAACACTATTTTAACTTAAAGCATGACCCCAGCGGCATATGATTGGTAAAGGAGCACAGGAACAAAAATGCAAACAAATATAATTGCAGAAGAGAACCATTTTGAAGAAACCGTTGATTTGGCCACACCCAAGCGCTATATCAACAGGGAACTTTCCTGGCTCCAGTTCAACCGCAGGGTTCTTGAAGAAGCCCTGAACCCCAACCATCCCCTGATGGAGCGGGTTCGCTTTCTGTCCATTTCCGCCTCCAACCTGGATGAATTTTTCATGGTCCGGGTGGCGGGTCTTAAAGCCCAGGTAAACAAAGGCGCAGCCAGTGCAAGCCCGGACAATATGACCCCGTCGGAACAACTTGAGGCCATAGAAAAAGCCGTTATTGAGCTTAACAGCATCACCCGGGACTGCATCAAGGGGCTGACCGGAGATCTGGAGGCCGCCGATGTTTTTATTGTCAAACCCGAGCAGCTTACCATGGAGGACAGAAAGAACCTGCTCATAGAATTTCAGACGAAACTGTTCCCTGTGCTCAGCCCCCTTGCCGTGGATCCTGCCCATCCGTTTCCCTTTATTCCCAATCTTGGGCATGGCATGATCATGGATCTTATTGATGAAGAGAGCGGGGATGCCATGTTCGCTCTGATCATCCTTCCTTCCCAACTCAAGCGCTACATCAGGATACCCGGCAAATCCATTCGCTTTATCCGTCTGGTGTCGGTCATCAGCATGTTCTATGATCATCTGTTTCCCGGATACCGGTTGACGGGTTCAGGGGCTTTTCAAGTCATTCGCGACTCGGAACTTGAAATTGATGAGGCAGCTGAAGACCTTGTACGCACCTTCCAATCCGCCTTAAACCGCCGCCGCCGGGGCAATGTGATTCGCCTTCGGGTGGATACGGGTATGCCGGACAATCTAACCCGGTTCATCACCAATCAATTCGAGATGAACCCCGAGGATGTGTTCAAATCAGAATATGTGGCATTGTCCGCCATCAAGGAATTGATTTGTGATGACCGCCCGGATCTGGTGTTTAAAAAATACCATGCCAGGTTTCCGGAACGTATTCGGGACTTTGGCGGTGATTGCTTTGAAGCCATTTTAAAAAAAGATATTATTGTTCACCACCCTTATGAGAGCTTTGATGTGGTGGTCCAATTCATCCGCCAGGCCAGCCAGGACAGCAGTGTGGTTTCCATCAAGCAGACCCTTTACCGCACCAGCAAAGATTCCCCCATTGTCCAGGCCCTGGTGGAAGCGGCAGAGGCGGGAATAAACGTGACCGCCATGGTTGAACTCAAGGCACGGTTTGATGAAGAGGCCAACATTGAACTGGCAAGAAAGCTTGAGCTTGCCGGTGCTCAAGTGGTTTACGGGATCATTGACCTGAAGACCCATGCCAAGCTGTCCCTGGTGGTGCGCAAGGAAGACGGCAAGTTTACATCCTATGCCCACCTTGGCACGGGCAACTATCATCCTATTACGGCCAAAATTTACACGGATCTCTCCTTTTTCACCCATGATCCGCAAATTTGCTCGGAAGTCATGCAGATTTTCAACTACATGACCGGATATGCAAAGCCGGCGAATCTTGAAGTTCTGGACATTGCGCCTTTGACCCTGCGAAAACGCATTGTTGAAAATATACAAAAGGAAATTGAATTTGCCGAACAAGGGAAACCTGCTCACATCTGGGCAAAAATGAATTCCCTTGTGGATCCGGTGATCATTGACACCCTTTACCAGGCATCCCAGGCAGGGGTCAGCGTGGACCTTGTCATCCGGGGCATCTGCTGCCTGCGGCCGGGCATTCCCGGGTTCAGCGAAAACATACGGGTGAAATCCATTGTGGGCCGGTTTCTGGAACACTCCAGAATTGCCTGCTTCGGTAACGGCCACGAGCTGCCGTCCCCCCATGCCAAAGTCTATATTTCCTCGGCTGACTGGATGCCCAGAAACCTTGACCGGCGCATCGAAACCCTGGTGCCCATTCTCACCCCCACGGTCCATCGGCAGATCCTAGATCAGATTATGGTGGCTAATTTAAGGGATAATGAACAAAGCTGGACCCTGAACAGTGACGGCACCTACACCCGTGTCGAACCTGAAAAGGAAGCCTTCAATGCCCATAACTTTTTCATGACCAACCCCAGCCTCTCCGGCCGGGGATCGGCCCTGCGCCCGGAATTGTTAAAGACCCGGCAAAAACGGTTTCACAAGCCCAAAAGAAAGACAAAAAAAGCCATGATTTAAGCGGTGCTTTCCTGTGTCCTTATTATCTGAGCACTATTGGATTTTCCCATCGCAAAAACCGGACATGACTGATTTTATCTTAATATAGCGCCTCAATGCGTTTGTTTATGGACGACATCTCTTTTTTTAAAACGTCAGGCTCAGCCTCGACAATGAATTTTGGACTCAGGTGCTGGTATATTTCTCCGTTTCTACTAGCAACGATATCCTTTATTATTTCGGATAAAAGCCTTGGCCATTCCCATCTAGATATTTTTGGCCACTGAATGGTACCAATCTCTTCTGAGGAACAGCTTGTTACCTTCTTGAATACAGCAAGAGCCAGACAGTTCTGCCCTTTTGGAACTGTAACGGTATTGGCTATGGGCATACTTGGACCGCCGTATACAAATATTCGATCAAATACCGCACGGGTAGATTTTGTGGTGATGATTACAGAGTAATTTGTTGCGGAGGTGGAGACTTCCAATTTTTCATACTCGGAAAGCTCTGAATGGACAACCGCAGTAACGGTGGGATTGTCAATGGTATCCGTATTCACCAAATTTTCAGTTGTCGGGTTCTCACTGAAATCAACGAAGTTTGACGCCTGAACAAATCCGGTTTCATCCTCTGCAACAATGAATGGCTTAAGTACAAGAGAATGAGGCCCGCCGGCACCCTGACCATACCACGATTTGATTATACCGCCGTCATGAGCCGGCACATTAGCACCGGCAGGATAAAACATCCCGGATTCATAGCTGAATACAAGATCCCACAGATTGTCTGTATGAAGATCAACGAGTTTCTCCTTTATCGGGGCAGTTGACGGGTTAGACAACATGAGATCTTTTTCATAGCCTGGAACTCTTTTTTGGTTACCTCCAAACTGTAAAGACTGACATGTGTATAACATTTAAAGTCTCCTTTATTAAATCTATAGTAATATATGCTTGAAACAGCAGGTTCTTACAAAAAAAAAAGCTGAACCAAAATTTGGGAAACCCTAAATTAAAACTATGCCTGTACAACGGTTTATCATATAATGTTTAATTTTATTGTTAACTTAATAACCCCTTTATTTTCTCGGATTACTTGACAAAGAACAAATGCCTATTTTATTCATATAAAATGAAGAATAAAAAAGAATATTGCCTTATCATCCAGAATGTTACAATCATAGTGACTCTTGTGTTTTTACTTTGGAGCTGCACAGGCCCCTCGCCCTGCCCTACCCTTAAAAAGGATGATGCCTCCTATGGATGGCAGGGGGGCAACTTTATGGGGGAATGGGATGATTATTATAGGTGCGCGCGCTCTTATACTGACGGTGAATTTTATTTACAAGCCCTGGACTGCCTCAATCGGGCTGTAGAGCAGCGTCCTGTGGATCAACGCATGGCCAGAACATACGGTATGCATTTTATAGATGATTATTTCCCAAACCGGGAAATCGGCGTCATTCATTATCTAATGGGAAACTACAGAGTTGCTGAAAAAAATCTTTTACTCTCCCTGGAACAGGAACCATCGGCAAAAGCCTATTATTATCTGGACGAAGTTAGAAAAGCGCTTATGAAAACAGGGCAATCGGCCGCGTCTTCCCCCTACATATCAATAAGATCTCCATCAGGATTTAACGCAGGAGAAAGCTTTTACAAAAGCTGCGCATTCCCGATTCTGATGACAGGAACCGTGAGTGACAGCCGGTATGTCTCCTGGATCACGGTTGATGACAAAACCGTATTCATGGAAGGCTCCCGAAAAGAAATGCAATTTAAAGAAGCCCTTTATCTTGACGAGGGCGTCCACACGATTGCGATCGCCGCCGGCAACCTCATGGGAGGGAGCTCCAGAAAAAAAATAAAGCTTTTGGTGGACAAATCCGGGCCTGTGATCAGCATCTCCCGGATAAGGCCTGGAAAAGAAATCGTTGGGCATCTTCATGACGCATCCGGTATTGCAGGCTTTAGCCTCAACGGAAGAGACATCGCGGTTTCAAGCCATGACGGCAGTTTTCATGCAGAAATTCACTCCGGAGAGCAGCGCCTAACCCTTCTGGCAGAAGATACGCTTGGCAACAAAACCCAAAAAAAGATGAACAGCCCCAACCGAAGAATAGAACTGGCGTCATTAACACTTTCAGGCATAACAGAGAACAGCGCGATCCTCTCTTTGAAACACGGGGGTCAGCCCGAAATCATGCTGTCAAAACCCCATTCAAATGAAGTCTTCACAAAAGCCACCCCCCTGGAATTCACCATCACCTCTGAAAGTACCATTCTTACTTTAGACATCAATGGAAAATCCCTGCTGAAAAAACCGGGGCGGTGGATCACCTGCAGCAAGTTTGTTCCCCTGGAACAAGGCTTAAACCGGTTCACCATAACGGCAGTTACCGAAACAGGAAAAAAAGTTAAAGAGACGATTGTATTAAACAGAAAAACGCCTGAACATCTTAAGCTATACTACCGCTATGGCATCAGCATGTATCCGTTTGATAACAATGAAAAAATTGAGAGATGGAAAAATTTTCTTCGCAGTTTTGAAAACGATTTTGCAGCCAACAGGCGTTTCCGTTTGATATTAGAAGAATTAAACACGACCATAGCCGGATCACCGGGTGCGTCATGCTCATCTTCTCTGTTTGGAAGCGTCTATAAAACCGGCAATGGCACTGAAGTGGTTACCCGCCTTATCGATAAAAAAACATCCAAGGTCATTACTGTCCAGGATGCTTTCAGTTGTGTGTCCGACATGACCTATATCGGCAGCAGGCTATCGGAAAAATTTCATCGAACATTTCCCCTGGCAACGGGTACCATTACAACCACAGGCGGATTTTTCGGTTTCGGTACTTTCAAGGCCTCCATGGATCAAGACACCTCCCAAGAAAGCCCAGAGATAAGAATAAAATCGGACTGGCCCCTTCTTGTCTACCGGGGAGAGAGTGACGGTCCCACAAAAGTCATTGCCGCCAACTGCATCAAAGGGAAATGCAGTCAATTTTTTACTAAAGGAAAGACGCCCGGCATTGGAGACAAGGTAATCGCCCAATGAAACGATTAAGCACGGATGAAGAGCGTATACTGTTGTATGACTGCCTTTTCTGCTGTCAAAGACAAGCGTTGATCATTCATTATTGGCGACTTGTGGAAAGAACTGTCATCAAAGTATTCAGCTTAAAGGCAGTGCCCTGTACCCAAGATAGTATTGAAGACATGCGCAACGAAATTTTTTTAAAGCTGCTGGAAAACAATTGTAAAAAACTCTGGCAATACAAAGAGAGCCGGGGACGCAGTCTTGCCGGGTGGATTATAATGATTGCCAATCAAACCGTGCTGGCGGATCTTAGAAGTAAAGCTGTATTGAATACGACAAACCAATCTAAATTAATCCCTATAGAAGAAGTTTTCGGCCTATCTGCATCGAAAGAGAACCCTTATGACCTCAAGGAGCAGGCGTACATCCTGCGCTCGGCCATGGATGAACTGCCGACAAAAGGGCGTCTCATATTGAAAATGTACTACTTCCACGGACTTTCTTTTGAGGCCATAGCCAGATACCTGAAGATGAAAAAAGGCGCAGTTTATACTGCAAAATCAAGAACTTTAGATCAATTAAAGGATAACGTCAAAAAAAAAATCAAACCGTGTAAATAAACTGTAAGATATGCTTTTTTTCAGCATATATTATACTATAGATAAAGATAAAAATTTTTATCAGGAAATAGTCTATGAAACCAGAATGTATTGAAACCGTAAAACTGTATGACTACATCACCGGCCGACTTTCGAAACAAGAAGCCCGCAGTGTGGAAGCGCATCTGGCAGACTGCGATGCCTGCCTTGAACAGTTTGTCACGGTCCAAGCCCTGCTGGAAGACAGAGTTCTGATGAAAACCAAAGATCAAACTAAAGACATTGGTAAGCCGATCATCAACGCATTGCTTGCCGGGGCAAAACGATTTATAAAATGGACGGTTGAACCACCGGCGCAGTCGGCCTTTGCCATAAGAAACAGTGCCGTTAAAAGTACCTCTGAAAAAAATCTCCCACCAAAACATTTAAAGGTCGTTAAAAATTTTGACAGATTGTCTGGAGAAATGACCTTTAAAAAAACAAAACAAAACGCCTTTGATCTGCAATTTAAACTCGTTGATGCTTTTGAGGGCAATTCACAATTCTGCCTGATCCTTGAAAGGGAAAAAGATAAATTCGATGCACGAATTCTGGAAGGAGAACGGGCTGAATTCACCAATCTTTCTTTTGACCGCTATAATCTCGTTTTGGAACAAAATGGGACTGCCTGCGGCAAATTTTTCTTTGAAATAACCCAGGATGGGATTTATGAACAGCCGGGCCCTCCATCTTGAAATAACCAAAAGCTGCGAACCATCAAAAGATAACGATATAAAGCTGCAGATAAGCTTGCGCGAGCCCCCTGTCTGGAAATCCATACATGAGGAGGTAACTGTATCCCTTGACTGCATTGAGCGCTTTTGTGCAAAAGCGTCCGAAGCCATTAACCAGACGCTTCCCACAGGTAAGCTCAACGGAACCGAAGATGGTCTTTTAAAAGACCTGGGCGTCCTCATGTGCAACGAGCTGCTCACCCCTTCCATAAAAAAACGGTTGCGGGAAACCGAGAAAAAGACGTTAATCCTGACCCTTGATGAAAATCTGGTCCATATACCCTGGGAACTGATCTGTCTGGACAGCCAATTCCTCTGCCTGAAATTCAGCATGGGCCGCTGGGTGAAAACCCAGTGGGATCTGCACAGGGTTGCAAGGCAGATCCCCACCGATAATTGCAAGTTGTGGATCATCGCCAATCCGGGTGGCGATCTGCCCAGTGCCGGAAAAGAGGGCCTGACGATTTTTCGGAAATTTTCCTGTCTGAAAAATGGAATCAAAACCGCGCCCTTATCCTCTGAAACCAGCCGGGAAGACCTGTTTTTAAAAATGACGGATTTTGACATCATTCATTTTGCAGGCCATGTGGACTATGACCATGATCACCCTTCCGAAAGCGCCATCAAACTCAAAGACAGCGTTTTTAAGGCCCGGGAATTTGCAAAACTGGAGGGCGGGGCCGCCATGCCGTCCCTGGTGTTTCTCAACGCCTGCCAGTCGGCGTACAACGAAAATGCAGCCCCCCGGAACAATGATGCATCATTCGGCCTGACCGATGCGTTGATACGGTCCGGGGTACAGCACTACATCGGTACCCTGTGGAAAGTCTCAGATATCCACAGCAGCAATTTCGCCTTAAATTTCTACGACTATTTTTTCAACGGCTACAGCGTGGGAGAAGCCGTTAATCTTGCCCGGAAAAAATCGGCTGAAAACAAAAATGATTTTTCCTGGGCAAGCTATGTGCTCTACGGCGATCCCCAGGAGACCTATTTCCCACAAACCGCTTTTTCGCCCCGGCCGGCCATTGAAAAAAGCAGCCCTGTGCCCGGCGAAAAAGAAAAAATCAGAAACCGGTCCGGCAATGAAGAACCTTCTTTGCCTGCAACCGATGACAAACCCGCGGCAAATAACAAAAAACGCGTTGTGGCGCTTATTGCCCTGGTATGCATCATCACAGCCGGACTTTTCACAGCGGGCCGGGGTTATCTTCAAAAAGAGTCCCCGGACCATTGGAGCATGCCGGTGACGATGTCCGTATCCGTCATGGAGCCGTCTGATGAAACGGCTAAATTTGCCGCCCATGTTCTGGAAAGCCAATTGCATGAAAAGTGTCCCCATATACAGCTTTTAGAGCGGACCGACTGGCAGCTGCTCAAACAGGAATACGACATCATGTCGTCACAACTGGTTCCCCGGCATAATAAAATCACACCCGAACTTTTAACTGCGGCACTTTTTCTAATCATTGACGTCAACAATGCCTCAGACCCGCCGGCACTGCTCATGCGCCTGGCAGAGACCGGAACGGGCAGCATCAAACACAGTTTTAACGAGCCCCTGTACGACACGCTTTTCACGGAACAAAAAGAACGGCTGTGTGACACCGTTGTAAAGACCCTAGAAAAAGATTATCCACTGAAAGGCCGGATTGTCAGAATTGACGGCAGGGAGATCGTTTTGAACATCGGCTATGATCAGGGTGTCCGGCCGGGCCAGCGATTTGAAGTGGTTGAGAATGGAACTATTCTGAAAATAGAAACAAGCGACGATATCAAAGCCCGGACAAGTTTTGCCAGGCAGGCACAGGCGGACAAAACCGTATTGACAGATAACTTGCGTATCCGCAGGGTATACCCCTGATCTTTTTTCGTTTTACCTAGTAAAATAAAAGCGCCGAAACAGCCCCATATCCTTGCAAGGATGGTGCTGTTCATACAAAAGATGGGTTCCGTTTTATAGTTATTTCATTCTGTCAATTACCCGAAAATTCTTTTATGTTTAATCTCATTTAAAAATATCTTGAAATATTATTTCCGGCATTTTATAGTCCTGCAATAATAAACTGCTTACTATACATTTAAATTATTGATTTCATGATGCTTTTTGTCGTCAAATCTATATTTGGCAACGAATTGCAGATAAAAGATGAGAATTTGCCCTAGGAGCCGGATGATTTATAAAACACAGGTTGTTCTTTTGCTCTTTCTGGTTTGGTGCTTGACGGTTTTTTCACCTGTTTTTGCCGATGCCTCAAATATCATACCCTCTGGCAGCAATATCAATTTTGCATTTTCCCCCAATCCTGTAGGGTCAGGGGCCAGGGCATTGGGGTTTGGGGCGTTTATAGCCGTGGCGGATGATGCCACGGCTGCTTCTTGGAATCCCGGGGGACTTGTTCAGCTGAAAACAGCGGAGATATCCATTGTGGGGGACTATAGCAGCCAAAACACAGATTACACTTTTTCTGAAACAAACGGTTCACAGTCAACTTCTTTAACTAACCTTAATTATCTGAGTTTTGCCTATCCTTTCACACTCTGGAACCGCAACATGGTTGTATCAATTAACTACCAGCAGCTTTATGATTTTACACGAGAGGTAAGTTATCAATATCAAATCCCGGGCCTTAATCCGATAAATTTGACACCCATTGACGGTTTTTATTTGGATTATAAAGGCAATTATTATCAATCAGGCAGTCTTTCAGCCGTAGGCATTGCCTACGGGTTTGAAATTATACCCCGGCAGCTTTCGGTCGGCATTACGGTCAATATCTGGAATGATGATCTCAGTGAAAATAGTTGGGAACAGACCCAAACAGGTTCATCTGTGGGATCTTATTTTGGTTTTATCGTTGATGAATATAATTATACAACGCGACATAATTTTATTTTTAACGGATTGAACTGTAACTTAGGCTTATTGTGGCGCAGCAGGGATAGAAAATTTTCTCTGGGTGCCGTATATAAATCGCCGTTTACTGCCGATCTGAAACATGAATTCAACGGCCAGAACACAGACTATGAGGCTACACATCTGACCACGGAAGAAAAGCTTAAAATGCCCATGTCATATGGTATAGGCGCAGCCTATCGGTTCTCCGACAAATTCACGATCTCGGCAGATATTTACAGAACCCATTGGGAAAATTTTCTTTTAAAGCAGGAAGACGGCACAAAAATTTCAGCAGTAACGGCAAAACCCGAGGGGGAATCCGATGTTGATCCCACTTGCCAAGTCAGACTCGGCGCTGAATATCTTTTGATCAACAAAAACAAACATTATGTAATCCCCTTAAGAATGGGACTTTTTTATGATCCCGCTCCTGCAGATAAAAGCCCGGACGATTATTACGGATTCAGCCTGGGAATGGGCTTTGCCAAAGGAAAATTTATTTTTGATATTGCAGCGCAATATCGATTTGGCAGGGATGTGGGAGACTCTATTTTTCCCAATTATAGCTTTTCTCAGGATGTGGATGAATTTAAAATTTGTTCATCCATTATCATCCATTGGGATTGACCAACAGTACCAAGATTAAGCATGTATTATCATATCATGACAAATTTAACAGCATAAAGGAGGATGAAGGAAATTGGAAATAAATAATTCTGTTAAAAATATGGCTGCTGCCATTTACAAAAAAACCAAAGCAGATTTGATGAAGGCAGCAAAAAAAAAAAACCATTCCATAAAACAAAGAATTGACAAAATTCAAATCGGAGCATCTGAAGATTCCTTTATCAGTTTTGTGCTCTCCGACACCTTCCCTGATGAATTCATGGATGGAGAAATTGTCGGTTTTGTCGATGTATCGGGATATGGAGATAGATTGCCCGACGGGCAATACGAGGTCAAAATATACTTTGATGAAAAAAATCTTAATAAACCAAGTGAATTTATCAACGTAAAAACCGAGAAACAATATTTGTTTGATACGGATACTAAAAAAATAAAAGATCCTGTTAGTACAAATGCCAGTGAATTCAGTATTAAAAAGGGCTGCACATGGATTTATGTTCTTGGAATACTCCCTGATGGCACCGCTATTATTCGTAAGGTATGCCTTGATTGCCCGGAGTGCTATAATTAATCATTGTAGGTTCTCAACTCGCTACTGATGCCGATAGAACATGTTTTATCTTAGGTGGCGGAGTCCTTGAATGCAGTTGCAGTCTGTGTGCCGGGAAAAGTCACCGGTCCTTGGGAGCGGGGTACAGTCCACTGTAGTAGAAATGTTGCGAATGAAAAGGGGTGGCCTTCAGGAATGCGGGCGCCCCATTTTCCTTCTTATAGACAGGCGGCAACCCCGGGAAATCTTACCCAAGGAGATGTAACAAGGAAATAGAAGATCAAAGTGTAATAGTGTAATCAGGCAAATGCTGTTGTCTTAATAAAAACGTATATTTTAGGGAAAAAACAAAAATGAAGAAAAAAATTTCATGTTTTATCGCCGAACTTTTTCTAATTATTGGGCTAACCCAATCCGGGTATGCTGCTGACCCGGCTTCTGATTATAATGAGAACTCATCTAATGCAGTGAACGTATTTGACATTTACAGTAAAACCCTGGCCAATTTGATGCAGGCAGCAGAAAAAATGGGCCATTCCATTGAAAAAAGAATTAACAAAATTCAAATCGGAGTCGACGAGAAGACCTTTATCAGTTTTGTGCTCTCCGACTCCTTCCCGGATGAATTCAAGGCTGGAGAAAGCGTCGGTTTTGTCGATGTGTCTGGATTTGGTGACAGATTGCCTGACGGACAGTACGAGGTCAAAATATATTTTGATGAAGAAAATCTCGATAAACCAAGTGAATTCATCAACACAACAACCGGAAAACAATACCTTTTCGACACGAACACAAAAAAAAAGAAAGACCCTGTTAGTATAAATACCAGTGAATTCGGCATTAGAAAAGGCTGCACCTGGGTTTATGCTTACGTAGTTCTCCCTGATTTAACCGTTATTATTCGCGAAATCTGTTTAGATTGTCCTGAGTGTTATAATTAATCATTGTAAGTTGTCATCCCGGTAACGGATGACGACAGAACATGTCCGATTTCCGGTGGCGGATTCTTTATATAGAGTCCGTTTGCTGGGAAAAGTCATTTACCTCTTGGTGCTACACGGCTTGAGGTGAGCCGCAGCCTACTACAGCAGAAACAGAAATTGTTGTGTAGTCACAGAGACTTGCAGAAATAAGGGTTTCCCATCCTCCCTTTCTCTGGACAAGCGGCAAACCCGGAAGACCTTATCCAAGGTAATGTAACAAGAAAATAAAGAATCAAAGTATAGCCGGTCTAATGTTATTGTCTTAAAAAACGTATCTTTCAGGAATAACATAAAAATGAGAAAAAAAACTTTAGGTGTTATCGTAGGACTTTTTCTGATCGTTGGGCTAATCCAATCCGGGTATGCTGCTGACTCGGCTTCTGAGTATAATGAGAACTCATCTAATGCAGTGAACGTATTTGACATTTACAGTAAAACCCTGGCCAATTTGATGCAGGCAGCAGAAAAAATGGGCCATTCCATTGAACATAGAATTGACAACATTAAAATCGGGATAGACGAGGAGACCTTTATCAGTTTTGTACTATCCGACACTTTTCCTGATAAATACACGGATGGAGAAATCGTCGGTTTTGTGGATGTATCGGGATTTGGTGACGGATTGCCAGACGGGCAGTATGGCGTAAAAATGCATTTTGAAAAAAAGACTCTCAATAAGCCGAGCGAATTCATCAACATAACAACCGGAGAACAATATCTTTTTGAAACGGATACAGAAAGAGTAGATGCCTCAGTTGCTATAAATACCAGCGAATTCAGTATTAAAAAAGGCTGTACATGGATCTACGTTCTTAGAAAACTCATTGATGGTACGTATATCATTCGTAAGGTCTGTCTGGATTGTCCAGGGTGTTATAATTAATCATTCGGACAGGCAGCAGCCCCGGAAGATCTTATCCGGAGTGATGTAAATAAAATAAAGGAGCAAGTTGTAATCCGCCAAATGTCGTTGTCTTTAAAAAAATGTATATTTAAGGAGCAAAATAAAAATGATGAAAAAAACTTCATGTTTTATCGCCGGACTTTTTCTAATTATTGGGCTAACCCAATCCGGGTATGCTGCTGACCCGGATTCTGATTATAATGAGAACTCATCTAATGCAGTGAACGTATTTGACATTTACAGCAAAACCCTGGCCAATTTGATGCGGGCAGCAGAAAAAATGGGCCATTCCATTGAACAAAGAATTGACAAGATTCAAATCAGGGCAGATGAGAAGATCTTTATAAGTATTGTACCCTCCGACACCTTCCCAGATAAACTCACCGATGGAGATATCGTCGGTTTTGTTGATGTATCAGGATTCGGTGACAGATTGCCCAACGGGCAGTACGGTATTAAAATTTATTTTGATGAAAAAAATCCCAATAAGCCAAGTGAATTCATCAACGTCAATACTGGTGAACAATATCTTTTTGATACGGATACAAAAAAAATAGAAGCTCCTGATGCCATAAGTGCAAGTGAATTGAGTATTACAACAGAAGAGTGCATATGGATCACGGTTCCATGGGAAAATCTTTCTGGTGACATATTTTATTTCGATATTTGCCTGAATTGCCCGGAGTGTTACAATTAATCATTGTAAATTCTCAATCCACTACTGACGCCAGCAGAACATGATTTATCCCTGGTGGCGGATTCCTTGAACATTAGTCTGTGTGCCGGGGTTAATTCATCGCCCCCTTGATGCTTCAAAGCTTGGAGAAGGGGCGCAGTCTACGATGACAGAACAGGATACAGTAAAAAATTGCCTGATGGACAGTACGGTGTTAAAATTTATTTTGACGAAAAAATCTCAATAAGCCAAGCGAATTCATCAACGAAGAAACCAAGAAACAATATCTTTTTGCTACGAACACTGAAAAAGTAGAAGACTTTGTTGGCGTAAATGCTCGTGAATTCAATCTCATAAAAGGTAGTACAGGCATACGAGCACTCTATTATCTCCTTGATGGTACTGGTATTATTTGCGAGATCTGCATAGATTAATTATCTAAGGTGGTATTATTAATCATTGTAAGTTATCAACAACTGAATTTTAGGTGAAATTATTCCAAGCGGTATTTTTTAAATTACCACAAAGTTCACGAAGAATTTTCTACGTGAACTTTGTGGTTTTGATGCCTTTTATTCGTCTTAATGGGCATTTTTCATTCAACACCGTTCTACCAGAATCTTCTTATATTACAGTCTCATTTGCCCAAGGAGCGCATAATTATAATAAACTCTAACATTTGATCAAAAAAAGCACATCATTCAAACAATTCCCCTTCTGTCAACGCGCCATGATTTTCGACCCATATTTTTTTTATGTAAGATCTTGCTAACTCATAGCATATATTTATTGTATGGGAAATATCACTGCTCTTTGTGAGCGATACGGGAACGGGGTTGAGAAAGCCCACCCAAAAAGGAAGAAACGGGGAATGAGATTATTTAATAAAGTGGGTAATAAATTTGCAAAAGGGAATCTTTCTGATGAATTAATCAAAGGATTACAGAAAGCGAACTCTTTAGAAAGTCCAAAAAGCAACAAACATCTTAATTATAACGACCCAAATAACTTTGAAAACACCCCCCTAAACTTACTTAAGGCGATTATAGAAAAACCCCTGTTTATCTACGCATATGAAAAATTAGGAGGCGCAGTACTCATAACAAGAGATCCGGTCACTCATGAAATACTAGACGCGGATCAATGTATCATTAGAATCTTGGTTTTTTGTTTATCGGCAGCACGCAATGGCGAACATTTTTTTGAAATTGCAAAATTTTGTGCCGAAAATAAAATTATCAACACGGCTTTTCGCGGCGTATGTTCAAAATATCCCAATCACCCTGAGGATTACCCGGATATCCTAAGGCGCATGGTTTGGACGGCGCTTGATAAAGCATATGAGCAAATGCCCCAAAGCAAGCCATTGGATAAAGCATTTTTTCTTGCACGAACTTTGAATAGAAATAATTTTACCAGTTACATAATTGGAAAATCAAATACCGAATTCGTTTATGACTTCACAACAAAACTGTTCAAAGACGTTCACGCCCCCCACGAGGTCTTTACCATTCTCAGTATGTCCCGGCTGTTAAGTGATGTCGAATACTCCGAGGAGATGGAAGATTTTTTTGGCACAGAAACTTCCGAAGTAAAACAGGTAGTCCGCCAATGCTGTAAATCCATAAACCTGTCTTTCAAACACAATGCATAAAAATAAAAAAAGCCCTGACCAAGTTTTCCTTGATCAGGGCTTTTGAAAAAGAACCGGCGGCGTTCTACTCTCCCACACAGTCTCCCATGCAGTACCATCGACGCTAAAGAGCTTAACTTCCGTGTTCGAGATGGGTACGGGTGTGGCCTCTTCGCCATCGCCACCGGTTACACTGGTCGGACCTGGAACTTCAGAAGTTTGGGTTGTGCTTACGTTCCATGGGTCCAAATATGTAATCTGTTGCAGTAAAATCAAAAGTTGCTATGTCGTTATGTTGATGCAGATTTTAGTGAAATTCAAGGCGCAAGCAGGTGTTTTAAATAAGGTGTAGTGGACTACTCCGTTTTAAAACACATGCGAAGCAACGAAGAATTTCGCAAAATATGCTTCAACATCAAAGTATCTAAATTTATTCGTGGAAAAAAGTGGCTAAGCCTCACGACCTATTAGTACTGGTAAGCTCAACATGTTGCCATGCTTACACACCCAGCCTATCAACCTTGTAGTCTTCAAGGGGTCTTCAGTCTAAAGAAGGGATATCTAATCTTGAAGTTGGCTTCCCGCTTAGATGCTTTCAGCGGTTATCCATACCCAACTTGGCTACCCAGCAATGCCGTTGGCACGACAACTGGAACACCATTGGTTGGTCCAATCCGGTCCTCTCGTACTAGGATCAGATCTCCTCAAATATCCTGCGCCCACGAAAGATAGGGACCAAACTGTCTCACGACGTTTTAAACCCAGCTCACGTACCACTTTAATTGGCGAACAGCCAAACCCTTGGGACCTGCTCCAGCCCCAGGATGTGATGAGCCGACATCGAGGTGCCAAACCGCCCCGTCGATGTGAACTCTTGGGGGCGATAAGCCTGTTATCCCCGGCGTACCTTTTATCCGTTGAGCGACGGCCCTTCCATTCAGAACCGCCGGATCACTAAGACCTACTTTCGTACCTGCTCGAAATGTCTCTCTCGCAGTCAAGCTCCCTTATGCCCTTGCACTCTACGGCTGGTTTCCAATCAGCCTGAGGGAACCTTCGCGCGCCTCCGTTACTCTTTGGGAGGCGACCGCCCCAGTCAAACTACCCACCAGACACTGTCCCAAATCCGGGTTACGGACCATGGTTAGAACACTGAAATATGAAGGGTGGTATTTCAAGGGTGACTCCACACACACTGGCGCGCATGCTTCAAAGTCTCCCACCTATCCTGCACATCATATCCCAAAATCCAATGTCAAGCTGTAGTAAAGGTGCCGGGGTCTTTCCGTCTTTTCGCGGGTAGACGGTATCTTCACCGCCACTGCAATTTCGCTGAGTCCCTGGTTGAGACAGTGTGGAAGTCGTTACGCCATTCGTGCAGGTCGGAACTTACCCGACAAGGAATTTCGCTACCTTAGGACCGTTATAGTTACGGCCGCCGTTTACCGGGGCTTCAGTTCAGTGCTTCGCTAAAAGCTAACAAATCCCCTTAACCTTCCGGCACCGGGCAGGCGTCAGACCCTATACCTCGTCTTGCGACTTTGCAGAGTCCTATGTTTTTAGTAAACAGTCGCTACCACCAATTCTCTGCGGCCCCCAACCGCTTTGTAAAGTATAATACTAACCGTCAGGGGCATACCTTCTCCCGAAGTTACGGTATCATTTTGCCGAGTTCCTTAACCAGGGTTCTCTCAAGCGCCTTGGGATACTCTCCCCACCTACCTGTGTCGGTTTACGGTACGATCACCTGTCATCTCGATAGAGGCTTTTCTTGGCAGCATGGGTGCAGTCACTTTATGGGATAAATCCCTCGACATCGCTTCTCGGCCTTAAAAAGATCCGGATTTGCCTGGATCTTAAGCCTACAAGCTTGAACCGCCTATTCCAACAGACGGATGACTTGCCCTCCTGCGTCCCCCCATTTCTCAAACGATAACAAGGTGGTACAGAAATATTAATCTGTTTTCCATCGACTACGCCTTTCGGCCTCGCCTTAGGGATCGACTAACCCTGAGAAGATTAGCTTTACTCAGGAAACCTTGGGTTTTCGGCGAGCGGGCCTCTCACCCGCTTTATCGCTACTCATGTCAGCATGGGCACTTGTGACATCTCCACACAACCTCGCGGTTGCGATTCTATGACGACACAACGCTCTCCTACCAATGAAATAAATTTCATTCCGCAGCTTCGGTACTATGCTTTAGCCCCGATACATTTTCGGCGCAGATCCACTCGACCAGTGAGCTATTACGCTTTCTTTAAAGGATGGCTGCTTCTAAGCCAACCTCCTGGTTGTCTGGGCATTCCCACATCCTTCTCCACTTAGCATAGATTTGGGGACCTTAGCTGGCGGTCTGGGTTGTTTCCCTCTCGTCCGCGGAACTTAGCTCCCGCGGGCTGACTCCCGTATTCTGACTTTTTGGTATTCGAAGTTTGATTAGGTTTGGTAATCTGGTGAGACCCCTAGCCCATTCAGTGCTCTACCTCCAAAAAGAAACATACGAGGCTATACCTAAATATATTTCGGAGAGAACCAGCTATCTCCAGGTTTGTTTGGCCTTTCACCCCTATCCACACCTCATCCGAACAGTTTTTAACCTGTGACGGTTCGGGCCTCCACGAGATTTTACTCCCGCTTCACCCTGGACATGGATAGATCACCTGGTTTCGGGTCTACTCAATGCAACTTACGCCCTATTCAGACTCGCTTTCGCTACGGCTACACCTATCGGCTTAACCTTGCCGCATTAAGTAACTCGCTGACTCATTATGCAAAAGGCACGCGGTCACACTAAAAGTGCTCCCACAGCTTGTAAGCAAACGGTTTCAGGTACTATTTCACTCCCCTAACAGGGGTACTTTTCACCTTTCCCTCACGGTACTGGTACGCTATCGGTTGTCAAGTCGTATTTAGCCTTATGTGATGGTCCACACAAATTCCCACAGAATTTCTCGTGTTCCGCAGTACTTGGGAGTGCAAAAATAAGAGAGATCACTTTCGCCTACAGGACTGTCACCTGCTATGGTTCAGCTTTCCAGCTGATTCAGCTAATGATTTCTTTTGTAACTTATTGAATCCTCCGAAACAGATTCATATTGCATCCCGCGACCCCGTTAACGCAACGCTTTCGGGCTTGACACGTTAACGGTTTGGGCTGGTCCCCGTTCGCTCGCCGCTACTTAGGGAATCGTTATTACTTTCTATTCCTGGGGGTACTAAGATGTTTCAGTTCTCCCCGTTACCCTCCTTAACCTATGTATTCAGTTAAGGATGACACGGTATTAACCGTGCCGGGTTGCCCCATTCAGAAATCCACGGATCAAAGGATGTTTAGCTCCTAACCGAGGCTTATCGCAGCTTTCCACGTCTTTCTTCTTCACTTGACACCAAGGCATCCGCCGTTTGCTCTTAGTAGCTTAGCCACTATTCCACAAATAAGTTTAAACGCTTTGATGTTTTCGAAAAAATTGTGAACTTCTTCGTTGCTTCACGTCAATTTTAAAACAGCGTAGTCTACTACGCTTTATTTAAAATTGCCGCTCGCGCCTCGAATTTCAGCAATTTTTTCTTCAACATAGCATGGAGTGATTGATTTTCATCTTTCACACCATTTTATATATTAAGTTGATGTAGTGCCCTATGGCACTTTATCAACAACGCTATTGATATTTACTACAACAAATTGTCAAAGAGCAATGAGAGTGCGGTTACTTAAATTTCTCCGGTTTGATCTCTCAAAGTTGGTCAGTGAATCGGAAAAAAGCTATATATATTTCTTTCCTTTGAAAGGAGGTGATCCAGCCGCTGATTCCTCAACGGCTACCTTGTTACGACTTCACCCCAGTTATCAACCATACCTTAGGCGCCTGCTCCTATAAATAGTTAGCCCAGCGACGTCGGGTATAATCAACTCCCATGGTGTGACGGGCGGTGTGTACAAGGCCCGGGAACATATTCACCGTGGCATGCTGATCCACGATTACTAGCGATTCCAACTTCATGGGGTCGAGTTGCAGACCCCAATCCGGACTGAGATAGGCTTTTGGGATTCGCTTCTCCTTGCAGAGTCGCTGCCCTTTGTACCTACCATTGTAGCACGTGTGTAGCCCTGGATATAAGGGCCATGAGGACTTGACGTCATCCCCGCCTTCCTCCCGGTTGACCCGGGCAGTCTCGTTAGAGTTCCCACCATTATGTGCTGGCAACTAACGATAAGGGTTGCGCTCGTTGCTGGACTTAACCAAACATCTCACGACACGAGCTGACGACAGCCATGCAGCACCTGTCTCTGTGCTCCCGAAGGCACTATTGGCATTACCCAATATTCACAGGATGTCAAACCCAGGTAAGGTTCTTCGCGTTGCGTCGAATTAAACCACATGCTCCACCGCTTGTGCGGGCCCCCGTCAATTCCTTTGAGTTTTAGTCTTGCGACCGTACTTCCCAGGCGGTACACTTAATGCGTTAGCTTGGGCACAGCAGATTTTAATATCCGCCACACCGAGTGTACAACGTTTACTGCGTGGACTACCGGGGTATCTAATCCCGTTCGCTACCCACGCCTTCGCGCCTCAGCGTCAATATCGGTCCAGAGAGATGCCTTCGCCATCGGTGTTCCTCCTGATATCTACGAATTTCACCTCTACACCAGGAATTCCTCTCTCCTCTCCCGTATTCAAGTCTTGCTGTTTCAAGTGCACTTCCGGGGTTGAGCCCCGAGCTTTCACACCTGACGGACAAGACCGCCTGCGCGCCCTTTACGCCCAATAATTCCGAATAACGCTTGCGCCCCCCGTGTTACCGCGGCTGCTGGCACGGAGTTAGCCGGCGCTTCCTCCACTGGTACCGTCAATAGAATCCACTATTAATAGAATCTAACTTCTTCCCAGTTGACAGAGCTTTACGACCCAAAGGCCTTCTTCACTCACGCGGCGTTGCTGCGTCAGGGTTTCCCCCATTGCGCAAAATTCCTCACTGCTGCCTCCCGTAGGAGTCTGGACCGTGTTCCAGTTCCAGTGTGGCTGATCATCCTCTCAGACCAGCTAACCATCGTTGCCTTGGTAGGCCTTTACCCCACCAACTAGCTAATGGTACGCAAACTCATCCCCAAACAATTGCTTTCAAGAAGAGGCAATCTTTCATCAATTTACTTGTGTAAACCGACTTTATCCGGTATTAGCTACCCTTTCGAATAGTTATCCCAGGCTTGAAGGCAGATTATCTACGTGTTACTCACCCGTGCGCCACTCTACTCGAGATTGCAAGCAATCTCTTTCTCGTTCGACTTGCATGTGTTAAGCACGCCGCCAGCGTTCATTCTGAGCCAGGATCAAACTCTCCAGTTATAATCCTTTACTAAAACTTTTTAAGGTCTGCACTTAAAGCATAAGCCCCAAGCGCATTGTCATTGACCCGCTCTTTTCTTTTTCACTGACCAATTTTCAAAGATCTAACTTACTACTCAAAAAAAAACTTCGTCGAAAACCGTTGTGCCGTTCCCGTGAAGCCAGAGCAATATCCTTCATTTTCTAATCAATGTCAAACCTTTTTTTAATCAAATCTCAATTTTTTTAATTCCCCGCCGAGCAAAGGGAGCAGCCATCGACTCAACCCATTGTAAAATAATACATTTTTGTAAAACAAAGTTTCTCTTCGATGCAGAAAAAAAATTCAGGACCACATTGCAAACACAATTTTGATCAAAAATTGGTGCAAAACCATGCCGACATCAAATAAAACGTTGGGGAAAATCCGTAAATAGACCATCAATACCGGCGTCGACAAAGCGCATATAATCGTGGGGGGCATTTACTGTGAACAAATTAATACGTTTCCCGGCATTTTTCAATCGCCTGATGTCTGATGGTTTAATCAGCAACGCATTGATATTAAGCACCTCAAACTCATCACTGATGAAAACAGAATCACTGAAATTTAAGGATTGGTCATTCCGATTTCCTACCAGTGCCTGGATTTCATATTCAGGCGCCTGCTGCCGCAAAAATCTGAGCCAATCATGATTGAAAGAGGAGAGGGTCACCCGGTCAGGAGCAATGCCGGAAAAGGAAAGTTCGGTTAACACCTGGGTTGGATGAAAGTTAGGCGCAGGTTCATTGCTATGGTCTTTGAGTTCAACATTGATACGCCAGTCAAGCTCTTTGGTTAAGACAAGGCCGTCTTTCAAGGCAGGAATTGTTTCCCCCTTAAAACCTGCCAGGATCTGTGGATCAATATCTCCAACCGTTGAATAAGGGTCATCGGCCTCAAACCAACTGCCTGCGTCCAATCGGCCCAGTTCAACAAGGGTATGACTGTCAAGACGGTCTATGGCAGACGGTCTGAATCGCAATTTTTTTTCAGGGGAGAGGGGATCATATCCGAACACCTGAACGGCATTGGTACACCGAGTCAGAGTTTCGTCGTGAAAGAGAACCAGATACCCGTCCCGGGTCAAGGCGGCATCGGTTTCCCACCGATGGGCACCCAGTTTATGTGCAAGGCGGGCAGCCACAAGCGTATTTTCCGGGGCCAGGCTTCTGGCCCCGCGGTGGGCGATGATTTCAACTCCCCCGGCCATGATTACTCCGAGGGTTTAAGCTCCGGGAACCGTATAGGTCTTACACGTTCCGCTTGAACAGGTGCGCTCCTGGGTATGAACGCCTTGGGAAGCATTTCCTGACGACCCCATGGCATAGTTGGTGGCTGAAACTACACGCTGGAACTCCTTGGAGCTGCATTTGGGACAGGTAACTTCCTTGTCATCCTGCCCTCCCATAACAATCACTTCAAAAAATTCTTCGCATTTATTGCATTTAAATTCATATATCGGCATGTTTACTCCTCATAACTGCCATGGACATTATTCCCAATTTACATTCAACTTACAACTGTCCACCCAATATAAGCACTTAGAGCGTTTGTCAAGACGCATCCGCCGTATCGAGCATTTCTCTGGCATGGGCAAGGGTGGCATCGGTGATCCAGCTGCCGCCAATCATCCGTGCCAGTTCCTTTACCCGGTCTTCCTGACAGGTCAAAGGGGTGATGCGGGTGGCAGTTCTGCCGCCTGACACCTGTTTGGCTATCCTGAACTGGTGGTTACCGTACCTGGCAATCTGGGCCAGATGGGTAATGCAGATCACCTGCTGAACCTGACCCAGTTCCTTAAGTTTAAGCCCCACCTTGTCCGAAGTCGCACCACCAATTCCGGCATCCACCTCATCAAAAATCAAGGTTTCAAAAGCCTGGTCACGGCAGAGTACGGCTTTAAGGGCAAGGACAATACGGGACAATTCTCCGCCCGAGGCTATTTTTGCCAAAGGCTTTGGTTTTTCCCCAGGGTTTGGAGAGAGCAAAAACCGCACCCGGTCCATGCCTGTGGCAGATATTCTTTCATTATCCTCCGTCACAAGCGCCTCAGGATCAACGCCTGGATCCGTAGAGAATTCTACCTCAAAACTGGCCCGGCCCATCTCAAGAGCCCCCAGCTGAACCTTTGCCAGCCTGGCCAGAGCCAGTCCTTCTTTCTGGCGCCGCATAGACAAGGCCTTTGCCTTTTGTCTAACCTGAGCCACCAGCCCCGTTTGTTCCTGCTCCAACTGTTTGATGCGCCCCCCAATCCCCTGGATATCTGCCAGGTTCTGGGCCATGTTCCGGTGTTGCTCAAAGACAGCGTCAAGGCTGCCCCCATATTTGCGCTTTAGTTTTGCGATCTGATCCAGGCGCTGGTCCACCTGGTCCAGGGACTGGGGGTCAAGATCGATACCCGCAGCAAAGGATCTGAACTCTGACACCAAATCCTGGAGTTCATAGGAGACTTCATCCATACGCCGGGCCAGCGTGCCCAATTTTTCATCGTTGTCACAGAACCGGCCCAATCGGGCGGACATGCCTGAAATCTGATCTAAAACAGAGCCTTCCCGGTCATATAAATTGTGCACCGCACTGTTTACTATTTCAAAAATTTGTGCGGCATTTTGCAACTGGTCACGCTTTTGAAGCAGTTCCTCATCCTCACCGGACTGAATATCGGCAGCCTCAATCTCATCCACCTGAAATTGAAGCAGCGCCAGTTCCTGTTCAGCCTTTTCCTTTCCGGCCTTTAAAGCGGCAATTTCTTTTTTCAACGGAACAATCTGCCGATACAATCCGGCCACATCGTTTCTCAGATCAAGGGTCTGGGCAAATTCGTCCAGAATATCCAGATGCTGATCTTCTTTGAGCAGCCCCTGGTGGGCATGCTGGCTGGAGACACCGGCGATGTTCTCCGTAACTTGTTTTAAAAAATCCAGAGTGGTCTGGCGTGCATTGACGTAAATTTTACTTTTGCCCTCAGCGGATACCACACGCCTGATGATCAGACCGTCTTCAATATTCATCTCCTGGTCTGCCATGAGCCGGGCCGCTGGGGAATCAGAAGCAATGTCAAACACCGCTTCCAGTTCGGCATGGTCCTTTCCGGTGCGCACCAGATCCGCTGAAGCCCGTGAACCCAAAAGTAAGTTTACAGCCTGGATGATAATTGATTTTCCCGCACCGGTCTCCCCTGTCAGCACGGAAAGCCCGGGACCGAATTCAATACGCAAATCCTCAATAATCGCAAAGTTTTTTATGGCCAGCGCGTGCAGCATAAAATCTCCTTGCCCAAGAAAAACCAATGTGCAGCCAGACTGCGACCATGGCCGCCACAAGCCGGGGCACCCACAGCCATAATGCAGGCAGCCCCAAAGGAAGAAATAAAGAGGGGTCCTCAATCATGGCATGATTAACCCCGGTGGACAGATTAAGCCGGGTCAGGGACTTGGGGTCATGGGTCCTGTTTTTAGTCTCATCAACGATAACAGCCGCCCCGTAAGCCAAGCCAAAAACCGCCGCAGTCATCCAGAGCAGCGCATAAGATTTATCCAACCCCAAAATCCTCAAAACAGGGGCTGTAATCCCTGTCACAGCTTCAATAAGGTGAAAGCGCCTTGCCAGTTCCATGACCACCATCAAGGGCATAATAATACAGAAAATTTTCAGGCACAACCACCCTGTGCCTGCTGCCCATTCAATCAGCATGACGGAAAGCGGGCCGGGCACTGCTTGGGAAGCTGGAAGAACAGCCGGCCCGACACCGCCGGGGGTTACCCCCATGATCCATCCGCAGATCATGGTGACAACAAAGGAGATCCCCAGACGGAATAGAACCGCCGTTGAAAACCGCAAGCCTGAATTGGCCTGGACCAGACTTTCCTGAATCAGATTGTGGGATATCAAGGTAAACACGGCGATCAGAATCATGTGATTCATGGAAAAAGGCATAACAGACAGAGCTGCCACAGTGCCATAAATACCTGTAAAAATGCCGATAACCAAAACAACAGCCGCAGAGGCCGGCAGATGTATCATGGTCATCATGGGTTGTAAAAAAAAATCAAGGTGATGCAAAAGCTGATAATGCACCATTAAAGCCGTTGCAAAAGAGACAGGTACAAGAATCTTAATCAGCCAGATCAGGCCGGACCACCCTTTTTTCAAACCGGCTTTAATTGCGGCCGACAATTGCTTGGGTATGGCGCATTCAGGATTTCGGGGAGCCGGATGAGGCATCTTGGGGCTGATCCAGATTCTTTTTCACGGTGTCATTGACGGTTTTGTAAACATCCTTAAAAGATTCATGGACGTTGGAAGGCGACAGCCGGCCCATCTCAATGAACTTGACTATAATTTCCTTGGTAGCTCTGAGTATGTGTTCGTCAACGGATTTCATAATTTGCTGAATACCAGAACCATTTGATAAGGTCAATATTAGACGTTGAATTTGTGTTGCCATGTGTTTCTAAATGCTTATAATACGTTATTTTTAACTTAAAGGATAAAGGCAGTGTTCCACAATGAGTGAAAATCCAATTGACCATGACGACATCCATACGCTTGAGCGAAACGGCAAGAAAATCATTCTTATCGGAACGGCCCATGTGTCCCGGCACAGTGCCCAACTGGTTTCGGACACCATAGCATCCGAACAGCCCGACACCGTATGTGTGGAACTATGCAACAACCGTCTGGCAACCATACAGGATCAAGACAGATGGCAGAACATGGATATAGTAAAAATAATCAAGGCAAAAAAAGCTTTGATGCTGTTTATGAATCTTTTACTGGCCGCTTTCCAAAAAAAAATAGCCGATAAATTCGGCATAAAACCCGGCCAGGAGATGATCAATGCCATTGCGGCCGCTGAAAAAACAGGGGCGGACATCATCCCTGCGGACAGAGAAATTCAGATCACGCTTTCCCGAATATGGCGGGGAATGGGGCTCTGGGAAAAGATTAAACTGATATTTTCCATGCTACTGTCATTTGGCCAGTCTGATGAGATTGAAGAGGCTGACATTGAAAAAATGAAGCACCAGGACATTCTGCAGACCCTGCTTTCGGAACTTAAAGAGGATCACCCCTTTATCGGAAAAGTACTGATTGACGAACGGGACCAGTTCCTGGCCGAGAGCATTCGAAGTGCGCCGGGAGACAACATTGTAGCGGTTGTAGGCGCGGCCCATTTACCCGGCATTCTGGAATACATCGAACAAGACACACCCATAGACCTTGCCGCACTCAGGACACTTCCCCCTCCCGGCAAAATAGGAAAAATATTAAAGTGGCTTATCCCCGGCCTGATCGTCATGCTTTTCATTGCCGGATTTCTCATGGAGGGTAAAGGCGCCGGAACCGATATGATCTGGATCTGGGTGCTGGCGAATGGTATTTTTGCCGGTATCGGCGCACTCATCGCCCTAGCCCATCCTTATACCATTTTTTCATCCATCCTAGCCGCACCACTGACCTCTTTGAACCCCATGATTGCAGCAGGCTGGGTGGCAGGTCTTGTGGAGGCGTTTGCTCGAAAACCCAAGGTACGTGACCTTGAGGCGATACCTGAGGATATTACGTCCATTAAAGGATTCTGGCGGAATAATGTCACAAGAATTCTACTGGTGGTGGTATTTACCAATCTTGGATCTTCCATCGGCACCATGACAGCCCTGCCGTTGATGATCAAGCTTTTGTCCTGATACGATGAAGGCGCCATTGACTTTTTCTTGATTTCGTACTTGAAGCAGGGTAATGTTGATACATTAAAAACTATGAAATTTAGATCTCGTTCTTAACAATACTCGTAACATTTATGTGGTGTATCGTCTTGCAATATAACGCTGGATACAAAATAACACAAAACCCCTGAAGCTCAACCGGGTTCATTCACATAAAATGAGATGGAGTTGCAAATCTAATGGATATTTTTGTAGCGCGCCAGCCTGTATTCACTTCAGACAAAAAGCTGTTCGGTTATGAACTTTTATTCAGGCTCAGCTTAGACAATGTCTTTCCAAATATTGATGGGTCTGTGGCCACATCCGGTGTACTGGCCAACACCTTTTTCTCTTTTGGGCTCAATGATATCCTTTCCGGCAAACCCGGACTAATCAATTTCACCAGTGATCTTCTGCGCAAACAGACGCCGCTGCTTTTCCCAAAAGAGCATATTGTTATTGAGGTTTTAGAAGATATTGAACCTGAACCTGAAATCATTGATGCATTAAAGTCTTTTAAAGCTGAAGGATTCAGAATCGCCCTGGATGATTTTGTTTATGATCAAAAATTCAGTGAAATGATTAAGCTGTGCGACATGATAAAGTTTGATATCATGGCCACCCCGTTGGACACACTGGATCCGATTTTCAGTTCCATAGGAGATGAACTCAAACATATTACATTATTATGTGAAAAAGTAGAAACCCACGAAGAGTTTGAACAGGCCAAAGCCATGGGTTTCAAGCTGTTCCAGGGCTATTTCTTTTCAAAACCTGAAGTTATATCAAACAAAGGCCTGGCAGCCAACCAGGTTACCAATTTGGAATTGTTAAATGAGGTGTCAAAACAGGAACCGGCTTTAAACATTATAGAAAATATGATTAAAAATGATGTGGCTATCTCTTTCAAACTTTTAACGTTTATCAATTCAGCCTATTTTAAGCGTCCCACCGCCATAGACACTATCAAGGATGCCATGACCTTTTTGGGGCTGAAGGAATTAAAAAAATTTATCAATGTGGTTGTGGTATCGGGTATAAACCCGGACAAACCCAACGAACTGATCCGTTTTTCGGTGATCAAGGCCCGGATGTGCGAACAATGCGCCCATGTCCTTAAAACCGGATTCTCCCCGGAAGAGTTGTTCACAGTTGGCCTGTTTTCAACCATGGATGCCATTTTGGATATGCCCATGAAAGAGATTCTTGAAAAAATCTCCCTATCTAAAAAAATCAAAGAGGCTCTGTTAGGCAAAAACCGCATATTTAACCAGCTCGATGATCTGATTACAAACTTTGAACAGGGGCAGTGGGACCATACCCGGTTTCAGGCAGACAAAGATTCCAAGCTGATTCAAAACCTGCCCGCCTTTTACATGGACGCCTTAAAAATGGCCGATGCATTCCTTACCTCGCCATAGGGCTCACTCACCCTCATCTGGATTGGGCAAATTTTTGAATGCAAGCCGGATACAGTTCCCACTCTTTTTTTAATCCTTTTGCTTTTACGTCATCCAGGCTATCACCATCGACTATTTCAAACGCCTTCTGGCCGATAATCGGCCCTGTGTCTTCTCCGTAGTCAACAAAATGAACCGTACATCCACCAATTTTGCATCCATAACGGAAGGTGTCCCCGTATCCGTCTGTCCCGGGAAATGCCGGCAGCAACGCCGGATGGATGTTCATGATCTTATTACCCGAGGCCTTGGTGTTGATTCGATCAATAAAATACGGGGTAAACACCCGCATGAACCCGGCCAGCACGAGCAAATCCATATCATAGGACTCAATATGGTCTAACAACTGCCGTTCGGCAATCACCCTGGATTTTATGAAAAACAGACCTTTGTCACGATTCTTTTCGACATCCACCAGTCGTTGTTTTTCTACAATATCCTCAAGGTGAAAGTCATTTGGCATAAGGCTGTCAATATCCTGGGCGTTGCGGCAATCGGCAATGATTTTGGCATAATCCACGACAAACGTGTCGATGCCGGCTTTTTTTGCGCGTTCCAGGCCTTTTACCCCGTCAACGTCGGATCCGGTAAAGACAATCTGCGCATCAATGCGGCCCTGATGGCAGGCATCAATAATGGCCTGCAGATTGGTGCCTCCGCCGGATATTAATGTACCTACTTTTAATTTCTCAACCATGGTTCTATTCCTTTCGACAGCATTTGTACAAAAAAGTCACCCAGCGGCGCTTTGCATCTTTTCGTTCAAACACGCTATTCTTATTCAAGCACTAAACATTTACTGGTTACCGTACCCGTTCTGAGCCCCGCAATCAGGGCATTCCCATGTAATTCCATTACAGGTCATTCCCCATTGGTTTTCATACATGCAGGACTGACACATGGAAAATCCACATCGACACTGCCAGCAGAACATGGCCTGGGCACCGCAGCAATGACAGGTTTTTGACCGGCTTCGCCGCCGCCGGGACTTCCCGGCTTTGGCCCGCTCCCGGGATTGTTGGGACATAACACTTCTCCTTTGCTTTAAAAGATAGTATATATGCCGCTAATTAAATAATAATTCAACAAACATTTTTCAGGAAAGTATATCATGGCGGCACCAAGCACTATCTACCTGATCGACGGCAGCGCATTCTTGTACCGGGCATTTCATGCCATCCGCAGTCTGGCCACGTCAAAGGGACATCCCACCAATGCGACATTCGGATTTACCCGAATTCTTCTAAAACTGCTTAAGGACAAACATCCCCCATACGCAGGTGTTTTTTTTGATGTCAAAGGGCCAACCTTCCGCCATAAAATGTTCGATGAATATAAAGCCAATCGCCCGCCCATGCCCGAAGAACTGGCCATTCAAATTCCGGATATCAAAAAAGTTGTAAAGGCATTGAACATCCCCATTATAGAAAAAGAAGGATATGAGGCCGATGACCTCGTGGGTACTTACGCCCGCATTGCCCAGGAACAAGAATTCAAGGTGGTCATGGTCACAGGCGATAAAGATTTTATCCAGCTAATAACCGATGACTGCACCCTGTGGGATCCCATGAAGGACACCGTCACAGACCGGTCTAATGTAAAAGCGGACATGGGTATTGAACCCGAGCAGTTCATCGACGTATTAGGCCTTGCCGGAGACACCGCCGACAACATCCCGGGTGTAAAAGGCGTGGGCGTAAAAACAGCCGTTAAACTGATTGTCGATTACGGTTCCATCAGCGGTATTTACGACAATCTGGACCAACTGAAAAAAAAGAAAAAACTGCATGAAAACCTGACGACGTCCAAAGAGATTGTCGATTTAAGCCGGGATCTTGCCGCCATTGACCGGCATGTGGATGTTGAACACTCATTAGATGATTTTAAACTGCAGGAATTTGACACCCGCAAAGCCTTTGAACTGTTCCAGGCCTTTGAATTTAAAACCCTTGCCACGGAATTTTCCCAAAAAGCAGATAAATCACAAAAGAATTATACAATGGTCCATACCGTTGCCGACATGGAAAATCTGGCATCGGAACTTGAACGTAACGGGCTGTTTGCCGTTGACACGGAGACCACAGGCCTTGATCCCATGCAGGCGGATCTTGTGGGCATCTCCTTTTCATACCAGGATGATACCGGATTTTACATTCCGGTGGGGCACACCAATACAGGCGACATACAAATGCCCGAAAAACAAGAGGTGCTTCGGATTTTCAAACCATTGCTTGAGAATCCGGACATCGCCAAAGTGGGCCAGAACATCAAATATGATTTCATTATCCTTGCCCGGTACGGCATTGACATCAAAGGCATTGTGTTTGACACCATGATTGCCTCTCACCTGCTCAATCCCGGTACCCGGGGACATGGCCTGGATCGTATTGCCATGAACCTTTTCGGGCACAAAATGGTTTCCTACGAAGAAGTGACCGGCAAGGGCAAAGACCAGATCGGTTTCCAGGAAGTCCCTCTTGACCTTGCCACAGATTATGCGGCAGAAGACGCAGATCTGACCTTCATGGCATATGGGGTATTGAAAAAACAGATCGAAGACAAAGGGCTCACCCCTTTGATGGAAACAATTGAAGTGCCCTTAATCAGCGTGCTGGCAAACATGGAGATGGCAGGCATCCGCATGGATACGGATGTACTTGACCAAATGTCCCTGGAGTTTGCACAGGAACTCAAAACCCTTGAGCAAAACATATACGAACTTGCCGGAGAAGAGTTCAACATCAATTCATCCCAGCAGCTCGGAGTCATCCTGTTTGAAAAATTAGGGCTTAAAACCGTTAAAAAAACCAAGAAGAAAACCGGGTATTCCACAGATGTTCAGGTGCTCACCCAGCTTGCCGAGACCCATGAAATGCCTGAAAAGCTGTTGCGGTACAGGACGCTGGGCAAATTGAAATCCACCTATGTGGACGCCCTGGCTTCGCTGGTTCACCCGGACACCGGACGCATCCACACATCCTTTAACCAGACCATCACCGTCACCGGCCGCCTGTCATCGTCCAACCCCAATTTGCAGAACATTCCCATTCGCAAACCCGAAGGCAAAAAAATCCGGCAGGCGTTTATCCCGGCTGACGGCTGTACCCTGATTTCGGCCGATTATTCCCAGATTGAACTGCGGCTTTTAGCCCATTGCGCCGAAGACCCTATTCTCATTGAATCTTTCCAAAACGATGAGGATATTCATACCCGTACTGCCCTGGAAGTTTTCCAGGTACTGCCCGGTCTTGTCACCGATGAAATGCGCAGCCAGGCAAAATCCATTAACTTCGGCATCATTTACGGCATGAGCGCATTTCGCCTGTCAAATGAGCTGGGTATCAGCCGGAAAATGGCAGGCATCTATATTGATAATTATTTCAAGCGTTATGCCGGCGTAAAAAAATTCATTGATAAAACCATCGAACAGACCCGGGAGACATGCGAGGTATCCACCCTGTTCGGAAGAAAACGCAGACTGGATGACATTCGTTCATCCAATGCCAACTTGAGAAACTTTGCCCAAAGAGCTGCAGTGAACACGCCCATCCAGGGCAGTGCTGCGGACTTGATCAAGCTTGCCATGATCAAAATGCAGACAGCACTTTCAACGGAAAAAATGGAATCAAAAATGCTTTTATCCGTACACGATGAAATTATCTTTGAATCCCCTGACCAGGAAAAAGACAAACTAATGGCCATGGCAAAGCAGGTTATGGAAAACGTTACGCCCCTGAAGGTACCCTTGAAAGTCAACTTTGGTGCTGGCGCTAACTGGGCTGAGGCCGAACATTAACCCCTAACAGACAAGAGGATAGAAGTGAGTAAGCAACGCATCGGACTTGTAATAAAAGATGAGGACCACGCCCAGGAGAAAGCCCGGGAACTGATCCGGCATATCGGAGACAGATGTCTGGTCATTGATACCCAGGCCCAGACACCGCCCCCCATCCCCGAAGATCTGATCTGCATTGTTGTACTTGGCGGAGACGGTACCTTTTTAAGCGTGGCACGGTATATCGGTGATTCGGACATCCCTTTGATGGGCATCAAATTCGGCGAGGTGGGATTTCTTGCAGAAACTACGGAGGATCATCTTTGCGAGGTGGTTGATACGGTGTTTAAAGGGGATTATTATATCCAGGAGCGTAGTCGTCTCAACATCCGGGTGGTCCGGGAAGGTCAGTGCATCGTGGATGAGGATGTACTCAACGATGCGGTCATCAATAAGGCGGCGCTGTCAAGACTTGCCTCATGCGCCGTGTATCTGGATGACTCCTATTTGACAACCTACCGGGCTGATGGACTGATCGTGGCAACGCCCACGGGCTCTACGGCCTATTCCCTGGCCGCAGGCGGGCCCGTGGTTTATCCCGAGGTACCCTCCATCATCCTGACCCCGATCTGTCCCTTCACCCTGACCAACCGGCCATTGCTCATTCCGGATCATACCCAGGTCGAAATCAGCCTGAAAGGCAGCCCCGAGGATATGATCCTGACTCTGGACGGCCAGGAGGGTTTTGATATGGATACCTGCGACAGGATATACATTCAAAAAAGCAATCATAGCGTGAAAATGCTTTCCTTTGAACCCCACTCCTATTTCAAGGTGCTCAAGACGCGGCTGCACTGGAGCGGGGGCAGATCCTGATCATTAAATATCAATGGATTTCACCAATTTTAACCGATCCACCTTCCGTCTAAACGGAACGGGCCCACACACCATACTCTGTCGTGGGCCTAAATCGCCTTTTTTTATCTAATTGGATTCAATCTGTTTGGCTCTGCGCCCTTTTATGTTAAAATACAATTCATACAATCCATATCTTTGTGATATACGCCAAGAATGGAAAAATCACGAAAAACTATTCACTATTATTGCTTAAACTCACTGATAAAAGTCTGTTCTCAATTTTAAACACCATAACGTGTGAGAATAAAATATGCCGCTAAATAGAAAAAATAAATTTTTATGGTTTACAGGACTCTTGATTCTGTTTCCATCTATTTTCTTTTTAGCTATTTTGGCGATTTTCTGGTATAGACTCGCCCCCACAAACCAAGATTTCTTATTTGAACTTTTAAAGGAAAATGCTGTTTACTTTTTCATCAGCTTTCTTCTATTCTTTGAAGTCGCCGGATACATAATCTATTCCGCTTTGAATAAATGTTTTATTCCTTTGACCAAAATACCTGATGAAATTTCCGTGATTTCAACAGTAAATTCTTCCCACCGAATAAACATTGAAGGCGGAAAAGAAATTTTAAGTATTGTAAATGCCATCAACCTTTTTGCGGATCATTACGAAAATCTGCAGAAAAATATACAAGAAGAGATAAATCGAAAAAGGGCTGAGCTTAAAATCGAAAAAAATATGCTGGCATCATTTTTTGACGAGCTCCCCCAAGGGATCATCGCCTGCAACACAGAAGGCCAGATAAATCTATTCAACAAAAAAGCCAAAATCCTGGAGGCTGAAAGCCACATCATAGGAATCGGAAGATCTATTTTCAATATTATTGATAAAGAGATCATAACCAACGCGCTTTATGAAATAAACGTAAAAAAGCCTGAGAAACATGTTGTGGCATCTTCTTCTTTCATCACGTTAAGCCCCAGCAATGTTCTGATAAAAGCGGACATCTCACCGATAGCGGATCAACGTGACAACTTTGCCGGATTTATAGTCGTTTTTTACAACATAGGAAAAGACTTTGAGCTTTACACAAAAATCGACAACATTTTTAAAGGCACCGCAAACGAGATCCTTTCCTATCTCGATAAAATAAAAAATCAGAGCATGGCAACGCCGGAAATCGCCGCCATAGAAGACAATTTAAAAAGATCCGAAAAAACCTATATCAAAAAAATAAAAGAACGCCTGCCGTTCCTAATGGTTTCAGACAGAGACATCATAACGACCGTCCAGAAAAGAGCCAGGGAAAAGCTTAACATATCGTTGAGACCTAAGTTCCCAGCTCACATAAACTGGATAAAAATTGAAACTTACTCTTTTATTTTTGCTTTTTTATCCATTTTGACCATTTTAAAAAATAAGACGCTTCAAACAACGTTTAACTGCTCGCTTTTTAAAGAAGAGCATTTTCTGGCGTTTTTTTTTCATATTCCCAATGCCCAAAAAAATTGGGATGTTTTTAAAGATGAAAATATTTTTTTAACGCTGAAGGATTTTTTGAATTATCATGAGGCACAAATCAGTTTAAGTTTTAATGGAAAAATCGATCGAGGAATAAAAATTCTGATACCGCTTGCAGAGATGAAAGAGTGTGAGCATGTGCGCAACATAGTCATTGCGCGAGATGCATACGATCGGCCGGATTTTTTCGATTTCGATCTTTTTACAAAGCGACAATCCGATTCTCCATTGAATAAAATGCCTTTAAAAGACATAGTGTATACGGTTTTCGATACGGAAACCACCGGCCTGGATACCAGAAATGACGAGATAATTTCCATCGGCGCGGTCAGAATCGTAAACAGCAGGATTTTACCTGCAGAAAAATTCGACCAGCTTATAGACCCCAAAATGGATATTCCGCTGGAATCTGAAAAAATTCACGGCATAAATGGAGAGATGGTCAAGGGAGAACCGGATATAAAAGAAGTTCTGCCGCTCTTTTATAAATTTTGCGAAGATACTGTTTTGGTAGCGCATAACGCGGCATTTGATATGAAGATGTTTTCTATGAAAGAGACCGAAACCAAAATAAAATTTGACGGTCCGGTTTTAGACACCCTCCTGCTTGCCTTAATCGTTTATCCGATGTTCGAAAAACATAATATGGTGGCAATCGCCCGCTTTGCCGGAATCGATATTGTAGGACGCCACACGGCGATAGGGGATGCCTCTGCAACGGCCCAGATTTTTCTTAAGCTGATTCCGCTGCTTGCAAAAAAAGGTATTCATACTTTAAACGATGCAATCGAAGCGTCCAAACATACATTATACTCAAAGCTGAAATATTAGGCCCATTGAAAACATGCATATTTTCTGATTTAATTTTTTATGGTGATCTTTAGAACACTCTTTACTACTGTTCTGCTTATCCTGCTTGCCGGCTGCGGTGATGATGAACCCGTGGTCAAGGTGGATTTAAGCCGGACCGAACAGGTGACCTTCACAGAAGAGCCTGATCAGATTACCTACGCTTACTTGCCCCAGTATTCCCATACGGTCTCATACACCCGCCACCACGGCCTGATCAACTACTTGAGAAAAAAAACCGGGCTGAATCTCAAGCAGATCTTCCCAGATACCTTTGACCAGCATATGAAGATGGTAGGAAACAGGCAGATCGACATCTCTTTTTCCAATCCTTTAATCTATGTCAAAATTGCCCAAAGATACGGGGCCAGGGCCTTTGCCCTGATTGTCGAAGGCACGGGTGAACACAGTTTCAGAGGTCAAATCATCACCCGGAAAAACAACCAGGCCATCCAAAGCCTTGAGGACTGCAAGGGCAAAAGATGGATTGCTGTGGATCCCTCATCGGCAGGCGGTTACCTTTTTCCCCTGGGGCATTTTTTCAAACAAGGCATTTTCGCCGATGATTTCAAAGCCATCGATTTTGCCCCCGGCCCCGGGGGCAAGCAGGAGAAGGTGATCCTTGCCGTGTTTACCGGCCGATACGATATCGGAACCATACGGGAGGGGGCTTTGGATGTGGTCGCCGGCAGAATTGATGTGTCAAAGATCCGAATATTGTCCCGAACCCAAACCTATCCAGGATGGGTATATGCCGCCAGGAAAGGTCTGGCCCCAGACAACCTGGATAAAATAAAAAAGGCGTTGGTGGCGTTGGATTTTAATCAGCAGGACCATCGGGAGATACTGGAAGCGGCTGATTTTTTCAAAGTGATTCCAGCCGGAGATGAGGATTTTCACGCAGTTAGAGAACTGATGGATACCCTCGGCATGGAGTTAACCCCATGAAGCTTGGTTTCAAGGGAAAAATGCTGGTGGGCTTTTTTGTCCTGCTCATGGTCCAGGGCATGGTTATCTTTTTCTGGTTCAGCCAAGCCATGAAGGCCTCGGTGCTGGATGAAATTAAAAACCAGGGAATTTCCACAGGCACCAGTCTGGCCGTAGGGTTGGTGGAACCGCTACTGGCCATGGATTACCTGCGCATGAAGCTTTTAGTTGATGAAACCACAAGACTGAGCAACGATATTTTCTATACCTTTGTTCTGGACCCCGAGGGCCGTATTCTGACCCACACCTTTAAAAACGGATTTCCAGTGGCACTTAAAACCGTCAACCCGTTCTTCCGGACCAACGGTTTTTCACTCAAGCTTCTGGACACAGGCCACCAAAAAATTTATGACTACGCCGTTCCCATTACCGTCAACCAGGATCTTCTGGGTATCCTTCGTTTAGGACTTTCCCATACCCGGGCAGAAGAGGTGGTCGACCAGGTTTTGATTTCCACCATCATTATCATGGTATTGGCCATTTTCCTGGCAGGGCTGGTAGGCACCTTGCTGGCCAACCCGGTGATTCGGAGCATCAAAAAACTGCATGATTCATCGGAACAGGCCTTGCGCGGCAATCTTAACATTCACACCGCCCCGACCCTTGCAAAAAACTGCTGGGATATCATGAATTGTGACCGTACCGAATGCCCGGCCTATAAAAACTATCATCACAGGTGCTGGTACCTGGCCGGCACCCTGTGCCCCACCTGCGTGGGAGGAGAATATGCCAAAAAGATCGAATCCTGCAAAAACTGCCGGGTATATCGACAATGCTCAGGAGACGAAATCCAGAGTCTGGCCGAAAGTTTTGACGCCATGACCCTGTCTTTGAAGGGCAATTTGTCCGACCTGAAAAAAGCAGAAAAAATTCTCAATGATCAGAAAGCCCGGCTTCAGACCATTTTGGACGCAATTCCGGATTTTATCTCTCTACAAAATGCCCAGGGACGGTATGTATCAGTGAACAAGGCCTTCTGCGACATGCTGGGCAGATCCCAGAACCAAATCGTAGGCAGGTTCAATAAGGACCTTTTTCCTTCCGCCATTGCCAAACGTTATGATGAGGAGGATCGTTCGGTCCTCTTGTCCGGCACCCCCCTGGTCAAGGAGAATCGGATCAAAGATTCCCGGGGCAAAAAATGGCTCCACGTGGTTAAAGTTCCGGTCCCGGGAAAAGACCTCAAGTCCATAGGACTGGTCTGCAGCGGCAGGGATATCTCCGTGTTCAAAGAGGTCCAGGACCAACTCACCCACGCCCAGAAAATGGAGTCCGTTGGGCGCCTGGCCGCAGGTGTGGCCCATGAAATCAACACCCCGCTGGGTATTATTCTGGGATACGGCCAGCTGCTGCTCGAGGATGTGGAGAAAGAGGGACAGGTCCACCAGGATGTGTTAGCCATTGTCAAACAAACCAAAATCTGCGCAAAAATTGTCAAGGATCTGCTCAACTTTTCCAGGTCCAGCGAAAGCGTGACCTCGCACTTTGATATTCATACCGCCCTTGAAGAAGTCATGGAGGTGGTGGAACATACCTTTAGCCTGAATCATGTCACCATACGCCCCAGCTTCCACCCAAGCCCCCTGTATTTAAACGGGGACAAAGAAAAGATCAAACAGGTTTTTATCAATCTGCTCCACAACGCCTTTGACGCCATTGACAGCAATGGACAAATTTTTGTCAGCACCGGAGAAGCGGAACAGGGCAGTCAGATGAATATTTCTGTTACAGATACCGGATGCGGCATTGATAAAAAGAACCTGCAAAAAATATTTGACCCCTTTTACACGACCAAAGGGCCGGACAAGGGAACGGGGCTGGGCCTTTCAGTCACCTTCGGCATTATCAAAGAGCACAAAGGGACAATCAAGGCATACTCTCCCCCATCAGATAAATCCCTGTCCCAGGGCACGGAATTTGTAGTACTTTTGCCCCTGGACAAAGAACCTGCGAAAGGAGAACAAGATGGCTGAAATACTGGTCCTGGATGATGTGCAGGATGCAGGTATTCTGATTAAAAGGATACTGGAACGTAAAGGCCACAAGGTCACCCCCTTTACCGAAGAGGAGGAGGCCATTGCCCATGTGGCCAAGGGCGGAACGGATCTTGCCATTCTGGATATCAAGCTCAAAAAAATGAACGGCGTGGAAGTACTTGAAGAGATGAAAAACAAGGATTCCGGTATTCATGTGATCATGCTCACAGGCTACCCCACCATCGAAACAGCCAGGGAAAGCCTTTCCCTGGGTGCATCAGCCTACTGCGTCAAGCCCATTGACAAGGACGAACTGGAATCAAAGGTGGACGAGGTTCTCAAGGCCTGATAATTGTTGAGGGTTGAGTCTGAGTATCGATATACCAACTCAACCCATGGCTGCGAAACCAAACCATTATGTCATTCAAGTAACCAACTGTATTCAAAGCCAAGCCCAACACATTTCCACCTCTCATCAATCAATAAAAAACCTATCGAGCTGAAATCAACATCAATTTGACTGATCAGCGATAGTCACATCTCTATTCTGATCCTATTGGCAGGCAACTGCTTTTCTATTTTTATACATAAATACAAAAGTATGGACTAAGCCTAAAGCATTTACATACATTGACCCAGGACAAAAATGAATTACTTCTTGACAAAAGCCTATTTCCCATCTTAATCCTTTTATGAATCTGAAAAAAAAATCATATTTCGACAATTTCTCAACCATAGCCCAATGAAATTATCAATAGAGACTTTGCTATTATTGATTTTTTTACGGGTTCGGCAATAACTTCGTTCAGTAGAAAAACTTCAACACACCGGAGAAATAAATATGGCCTCAGTTTTTGAGTTAGCGAATTTATCCTTAATGGCTTACGAATGGAATAAAAATTCGTTTTATAAATGGGGAAGAATAACAGCACACGGGGTGCCAAGTGGGAAAGGGTTCTACAGTGAGCTTTATTATAATCCGGTCAAAAAAGAAGCTGTAATGGCCATTAGGGGTACTGACGGTGATAAAAAGGATCAAAAAGATTTCTGGTCTGATTTGCAAATTGGAATAGGGCAAGTGCCTTCTCAATACAAATCGGCAAAAATAGCTTATGACGAATTTAAAACTATTTTAAGGGGGAAAAAAATGCAATCTTCTCCATTTTATTTAACAGGACACTCTTTAGGCGGTGGGCTTGCATCGCTTCTAATGGCAAAAGAAACTTTTTCAAAACCTGCCTTCGTTGTCACCTTCAACTCACCGGGAATGGAAGGTCCATATATCGATTCTTATTCTCAAATACCTTTATTGGATGAAACAATTGGCCGTTATAATTATAAATGCTATTTTGATAAAACACCTTTCCTTCATTTAAGAGCGACCGGAGATCCGATCAGCCTGAAAGGGAGGCATATAGGAAAAGTAGAGGATGTGTATGTAAATGCGTGGGGGGATGGAAAAATATTAGGTGTGTCAAGACATCTTGCTCAACACAGTATAGAAAACATGGTAAAAACTCTAAAGACCATGCCATGGTATAATAAAGATATAACCATACCAACAACTGCCTGACATAATACGCTTTAAAAGGAAACAGCCCGACAATGACTATACTTCCATTCAGGACGCCCAAATTCCATTTTTTAAATATGAATTCGAATATTCTCAATATATTAGTAGTTATAGCTTTCTTTATCATGGGGTGTTCAAATTCATCTTTGAATGACGATAAAGAATATTTATTACTCTGCTACAATAAAGAATTTGGAAAAAGGTTTTCACTTTCACAGGGAAAGGCCCTTGATCTTTCCAAAGGGCTCTTGGCCATCGGATTTGGCCAATCCAAGCGAACAGGAATACGTCTATATCTTTACCTTGACAGTTCACTTGATATTTATTCACCAAAAGCTTGCGGGGATTTTTGTAATCATAATAGATATCATTACTTTTTAGATTTCAATGAAAAAGATCAAAATCTTCATACAAATCAAATGGTAAAACAATTTAATCGAATTTTGTTGCAATCAAAAAGTCTAAACCACAGTGAGGACGGATATGTTTCTAGTGCAGAGCCAGTATTCATAAAAAAGGACATTTTGCCGGGGATAACTCTATTCGCTGTGCATGGATTTATCTCTCCAATATTTGAGCCTGAGTATGGCCCAATAGAAATTCTGATTCAAAAAAACAATACCGGAGCTTCCATTTATCAGACTAATGGCCCAGTGGATAATAAGAAAGTTTACCGCTTTGATATTCCGGATAAACTGACTGAACACATACTAAAACACCTCAAGGAAGATTCCATAACACCAGCGCAAAATCCAATTGAAGTGTATTACCCGTAATCCTCAAAAAACCATAATCAATGAGTCTGAATTTGAAACTGATATTTCCAGTCCGGTGCTGCAATCGAGTAGCTGCGTCAAGCCTTACTAAGCCAAAAATCTTTTACCGACTAACCGGGATGTTTATAGACCAGCTCAGCACGTGCCGGCGAAACCAATCTATCGTGTCATTCAAACAACCAACTGTATTCCAATCCCGGCCCAACACATTTCCAACCATCATCAAGTAATGAAAGACCAGTTGAGCTGAAATCAATATCAGTTTGACGATCAGCAATATTCACATTTCCATCCTGATCCAATTGAAAGGCAACCGCTTTGCCACTTTTATGCAACAGCACAAAATGATTGGCACCTTTTTGAAAGAGCCTTTGTAATCCGGCTTTTGAATGATCATCCTTATTCATCGTCAACTTGCACTCCTATTCAGGCTGATCGCCTCCTGTGGGTTCTCAATGTTTGTACCTCAAATTGGCTTCGCACTTAATTGTACATAAAAAACGAACCACAAAACCATAGATTTCCGTTCACATATTCCCATCGTCATGATATCTGCTGACATAAACCCGGCTCATCCTCGAAGGCGATGACTGCTGAGGTTATCTCGACAAAAAAGGCAAGCAACGTTGTATTGAACATCACTGAAAATATTTTAAATGTTGAAGTACCTGACTCACGGACGCCACTCAGGTTTTTGTTTTGTATTCTGATACAGGGGTTTGTTGAACTCATCCTTGATCCTCTGTCACTCTGGAAATATTTTCGCTTTATCTCATCAGGCGGATTCGCGGTATAGATTTTCAGTTGCGCCAAAGGCAACTCATAGCCACATAAAGAAAACGTCTCTTGGGTACTATCCGGGCGATATTTAACCATAGCATCGGTATATTCCGAATGGCTGCTGTAGGTTCGGGTTCCTTTATTTCGATATCGTTCAAGATATTGAAATTTAGGGACTAAAGATTCCATGTATAATGTATATCAATGATGAGGCTTGTTGCGCGAAAGTGAATCTCTAAGGCTGTCTACATCATTTTCTGTCGAATTACCCCAGAGAATGTCAGCACTTTTTATTAACTTCTCTGCAATTTGGCTTGTATATGTACCATCATTAAGCAGTGAAGAAGCCATGGACTCGGTAATTTTCCCATCTCTTAGCAGTACACTCAACCTTTTAGCCGCAACAATATCCAGGCCTTTATTTTGTTCTTTAGCCGTTTCCAGATCGGTCACTCTATCCAGTTCTCCCGGATTTTCTCTCAAACAGGCAATAATACGCAGCAGTTGCGCGATATCCTTGCGCAGAAAGTTGTATTCGTTTTTGATATTTTCATTGTCTCTTGCCATATAACCTGCAATATTTTTTTGTAACTCTCTGATATCTTTAATGGCCTCGATCATATCCCTGCTGGCAAGTTTTATTTTGTAGACCTTGTGGCGCTGCTCCTTATTCATGTTTTTCTCAGCCAATATGGAATACTTCAAAATATCGCTATAGAGAAACTTAATTCTTTTCTCATAAAGCTCATCAATGTCGATATCCGTCTCTTTGACTGTTCTCAGGGCGTCATCGATATTGCAATCAGAAAACACCTCGTGACGATGCAGCCGCAAGGCTTGAATAATGATCTGAGATGTTCCATCAAACATATGCCCTGCCTCTTTATAGAGTGCTGCAATGGCGGGGCCCGGCGTTTTAATCACTTCCTCATCAAGATATCGTGGTCTCCAGCGCCTGTCATCCTGCACAACAAACAGTTTTTCCAGGAGTTTAACCAGTTGATGCACAACCGGCGTTAATACAAGGACACCCAGACTGTTAAAAATGGTATGAAATAATGACAATTTCATGGCAATATCCTGATCTGTTATGCCGACATATCCACTGATCAAATCAACCATTTGCATCAAATATTTCATAAAAATCACGGCAATGAGTGCCGTAATTACATTAAATATGAGATGAGCAACGGCCAAACGCTTGCCGTTTGCATTTGAGGTCACAGCCCCCAAGACAGCCGTCACAGTGGTTCCAAGATTTGCGCCAATGGCAAGGGAAATTGAACTTACATAGTCAATCTGGCCCGTCGCCACAGCTGTAATAATCAGGGCCATGGTTGCACTGCTCGACTGAATAATAATTGTCGCCACTGCTCCCACAAAAATATATGTCAAGATCCCTAAAAATCCGTCCATACCATATTGCGAGAGCTCAATACCGCTTTTCAGGGTTTCAAACCCCTCTTTCATATAGGAGATACCCAGGAAAATAAATCCAAGACCAAGCAAAATATTGCCGATCCCCTTATAGGTTCTGTTGTTAAAAAAAGTGAACAGAACACCAAAGACAATCATTGGCAGGGCGAAAGCTGAAATTTTAATTTTCATACCAAAAACCGCCACAATCCATGCCGTTGCAGTGGTTCCGATATTTGCGCCAAATATAATGCCGACAGCCGGACCCAACGATATAAGCTCCGCAGACAGAAAGGATATTGCAATAACGGAAATAAGAGATGAACTTTGGACGATTGCGGTGGCAAGAAACCCGCTGAAAATCGCTTTCGGGATCGTATTGGTAGTCTTACTCAGTATCTTTGAAAGAATGCCCCCGGTAAAGCACTTGAAACCATCCTCCATAAAAAACATACCGACAATAAAAATGGCAATGCCTGAAGCGATGGTTGCAAAATCACCACTTTGCAAGACGCCATAGCCAACAAACAATATGATCGGTAAAATAAGAAACCGTTTTAACATCCATCCCCTCTAAAAATCAAAATCATAACTATAACGCTCAGCATATCAGATTAACATGCAACGTAATTCCCAGGTATATAGGCCCCCTCCCTGACCAATATACCCGGGCTTTTAAAATTATCCTGTTTGGTTAGCCGGGCTACACATGTCTCAGTCTATGCTGCCAAATTGTTCACAAAAAATGATCATCTTGGCCAGACTAAAATTATTGATCAAATCATAGAGATCCTTTCCGTCTTTATCTCCGTCATCATCTGAATCAGGAGAATAGCCTTCAAATTCATAGGCACCCATATCCCATTCGGCAAGCCCATCAAAATCACCATCCTGGGGTCTTAAAACGCCCTCAATGTCCTCTGAATAGGTGGAAAAACTTCTTCCGGCATCAATACAGGGAGAGCCTTCCGTCAAATGAAAATCAGACGCACCTGCAAACCCCGGGTCTATATTGATATTATGTTCCACAGGGGTCCATCCACCCTGAATATCGCTCCAATCCACATCCAGATACGTACTGCTGGACACATTGTATCGGAGCTGATTTGGTGTATTCCCCCAGAAGATACAATTTTTTATATCAGCCGGGTTTGAATACGCGTCATATGAATGGAACCCACCGCCGTCACTGGTCGCTGAATTTTGATAAAAGGTGCAGTTCCAGATTCTGGGATAAAATATGTAGCTGTAGACCGCTCCCCCGATCTGGGCTGAATTGTCATGGAAAACGCAATTAATCATATATGCAATGGCCTCGGTTGTCTGATTACACCAACGTCCGCATAGGGCGCCGCCATAAACCATGGCCGCATTTCCGATAAATTTAGATGCCTTTATTACTGGAGAACTATAGACGGCATAGATACCGGCCCCACTCTTGGCGCTATTATTTGAAAATCGGCAATTTGTAATTCTTAAATCAGCACCGCCATCATATATGGCACCTCCGACCTCGGTTGCAGTGTTGCCGGTAAATTTACAATTTCTGATAATGGGTGACATGTAAGATTCATTAAAAGAACAGTAGTTAGGTGTTTTATCGGCATACAGTCCACCACCAGATGAGTCATCGGAGGATGCATATGATGCATACCCCTCCCGGATGGTAAATCCGTCAAGGACAAAATACGAGGCCGTTGCCTTGATGCATTGATATGTATTGTTCCCGTCAATAATGGTTGGATAGGCCTCAGGGTCTCTGTCAGCAAATGCAGGCGCGGCTGTCCGGGGAAATCCGCCATAAATGCTGACCACTTTGTTAATGATGACTGTGCTGGAAAGATTGTAAGCACCTGATTTAACATAAATACTATCAAAAGGCGCATAACAGATCATCCACCGGGAATCAGCTTTTGCAATCGCTTCCTGGATGGTTTTCAACGCCTGGGACCAACTTTCTCCCGTACCACTTGAAGTCACCGACGCATCTACATACCATTTTGTTGCATATGCCGATGTTGCCAGACATAAACACACAAATACAATACCGGTCAGCAGCAATAATTTTTCTTTTTTGTTTTTCATCTCCTCCCCCCTTTTTTTGTTTTAATATGAATTAAAAGGTGAAAACTATGGCTCCTATTTATTAAAAGCCATAAAGTTAAAATAGGCTTGGACAAATTTACCGGAGACTGTTTCTGCCATAGAAAATGAAAACTGCCCGTTTTCCAGGAATTTTCCGGACAGGGCCAGAAATACCGTTCCGGACAATTCCCGGAGCTGATTTGAGATTTGGACATTGTCCTGATCAAACCTATCAATCATGAAGGTCCGGCACCTGACCGGCCTGAAGTCAAAAATTCGGCACCCATCCCCGCAGTTAAAGGGACAGGCACTATCCTTTGCCTGCAATGCATCCATGGCCTGTTGAACCGCAGCGGTCCGCTGGTCCGATTTCATTTGCCAGCCCATACGGGTGTGGATGTAGACCACCTCGATAAAAGGCATGGTAAAGGGCAGCTTACAGCAGGGATGAGCGCCTGTGCCGCAAAGGATCTCATCATCTTTGGCCCTCCCCCCTGCCGCCTCCTGGTCAATCCTGTCCACCAACGCTTCATAGTCTGAAAAAAACCGGCCCAGATCCACCTTGTTTTTCAATTCCAGTGAGGGCTTTCTTATCTTGAGCATGCCCGATTTTTTATTGTACTTTTTTACCAGCTTCCACTGGCTGTAAGTGGAGGGGTTGGCCTGGGTCCGCTTGAGCTTTTTGGAGGCAGCCTTTAACCCCAAGCCTTTACGGATCATATAGGCGGTAACAAATGTACCGGTCCTGCCGATACCGTGACGGCAGTGGACCAGCACCTTTTTCCCCAGGTATATGGCCTCGTCCATCCAGGCCAGGGCGTCTTCCATTTGGGCCATCTCAGGTACATCCTCATCCCAGATGGGCAGGTGAAAGACATCGAATCCTGCCTTTTCCTCAATCTCATGGAGATCGCTGAATTCGGCGCAGAGGTTGACAATGGCGTGGATACCGTTCTCCCGGATGATATCCAGCTCGGCATAGGACATAGGGGCACGGCCCACGGCCAGGCTCCGGGTAATCCATGTCAGATGGTAGCTCATCTATTCTCCTATGAAAGACCTGAAATCATATTGGCCGTTCATGAAGGCGGTTACATATTCTTCCACATCTGCCTCTTCTTTAAGATACATATCCATCAACTTGGTGGCCCCGAGCAGCCGCCCGGTCAGGTCCATAACCTCTTTAAGCCGGATTTCATCCACCTCTATAATCCGGCCGTCAATCAGGTCAGCGGTGATCTGGGTTACAAATCCTATTTTTTCCAGCACCCCTGAGATAAAAGCGGCCCTGCGCCATCTGCCCCCGGAATTACCACCGCCCCCGGAGAACCGGAACAAAATATAATTTTCCTCTTTGGATTGGGTGCAAATGCAGTCAAGTATCACAAAATGATACCCAAACCTCAAGTTAAGATTCATATAATTCCTGGACACCACGGCGTAGCTGCCGAACTGTGGCGAATCCGGGGAAATGATGCCTCCGGCCATGACGATTTTATCATAGGATTCCCAATCAAAATGGGTGGCTTCGTCCCAGCAGATATCGGGGTGGGCCAACCCTTTGAATAAAGCCTTCAAGGGGATACAGACCAAATCCGCCAGGTCCAGCATAGATTTTGTCGCAGGCTCAGCGCAAAGCCCTGCTTCCGCCCCCGATCCCACATCCAGAACGTAAAACAGCATGGGAAGCCCCGAAATCAGCTGCCTGGCCCCTTTTTTCCGACTCCCCTTTCTCTGCCCTAAAAAAAACATCTCCTTGACTGCGGTTTCATGGACAAACCGAATGATATCGTGCATGGAACGGCAAGCATCCGGGGTAAAATCCTTGGAACCCGGATCGGTGAGCTTCAAGTCGGCACAAAAACGGATAATAAATTCAAGCTTTTCCATAAGAATACTTTTGGAAAACCCATCCGGGTCAGACGGGCCGGGTGAAGGAGAAAGCAAAGATGAGATCTGTCCCGGGTAAACCCTGCCGGCATCCGCATCCAGGGTTACCATATTGCCGGATTCAAGGGCATCGAACCCCTGGCTGCAAATGATGGCCGGCAGGCCGAACTCCCGGGCAATGGAAGCAAAGTGCCCTGCTGTGCTCCCGGTTCGGAGGATGATACCCGCCATCCTGTGAATAGCCGCCGCATATTGGGGCAGGCCAAAGGCAGCAGCCACAACGGCATGTTCTGGGATATCTTTTAACTGTTCCAGGCGATTTAGTTTGAACAAAGGCCCCGCAGCCTTTCCGGGACATATAATCTGTCCTCCCCGGCAGATCGGTGATAGATCCGGGGAAAAGGCAGGCTGATTTTTTTTCGCCGGCTCCCGGGCTTTCAAAGGACGGGCTTGAAGAAGATACAGTTCTCTTTTCGGGCTGAGACACCACTCCATATCCTGGGGCGTTTTAAAATAGCTTTCAACCTTTCTAGCCCATTTATTTAGTGTGACAATCTCCGCCGTTCCGATGGACAGGGCGCGGCGCTTTGCATGGATCGTATCTGCCATGCAGGTGCCCTGTTCAGCATCGGGGACCAGGGTGCTGTTCTTGGCGCCGGTCCTGATACTGGTAATACCACCGTTTTGATCCACCTGTATCATGTCAGGGGTCACCCGACCGTCCACCACCGCCCCGCCAAGTCCCCAGGCAGAATAAATTTTCAGGCAGTCCGGATCCCGGCCATTGACATCCCGGGTATAGATGACCCCGGCGGAACGGGCCTCAATCATCTCAAGAACCAGTACCGCCATGGGCGTGTTATGGTCAGGAATTCCGGAACGAATCCGATAGGCCAGGGCTGCCGGGCTGTATTTGCCCGCAATAACCCGCTTGTATGACTGCTCCACATCATCCATGTCCACATTCATCAAGCTTAGGTATTGACCGGCAAAACTGACATCGCCGTCCTCCATGACGCCGCTGCTGCGCATGGCTAGCTTGAAAGGACCACATCCCCTTTCAAGCCCTGCATCCACTCGTTCAAACCGGGTCAGGCCTTCGTCAATCTCCCTGACCACATCTTCGGGCAGGGGTGCCGCGAGTACGGCATTTTCAAGGTTTTGGGCAGTGTCTGTCAGACTGGCCGGATCATCAATATCAAGGCCGGCCAACTGCTGCCGGACATAGGGATAAAGGTCGTTGGCCTCCATGAAATAATGGAATGCCCGGGTGGTGATAACAAATCCTTGGGGAACCGGGAGGAGAAGTTCTTGTTTCAGCCGGGCCAGCACTGCAGCTTTTCCTCCGGCGATTTCCTCGTCCAGGCAGAGGTCCTGGTCCAGTGGCAGGATAAAGGGAGGCGAAAAGTCAAACTTGGGCGGTGCCAACATAAACCGGACATAAAAATCAAACTTTTTGTGATAGTCTTTCAAACTCCAGTATCCATTGGGACACATGGCCAGCAGTTCCTGGATCATGTCGGCCACAGCTGCTGAAAATGCCTCATAGGTTCTTACCACAAATTCCAGGTCTACCCGTCTCTGATTGTAGTACAGATCCTCAAGAACCGCCAAAAGCTCGTGAACGGCCCTGTCGTGTCCCAGCAGGCGTTTAAAGGCCTCATACTTTTCTCTGACCACTGTGCCCGGGGCAAAGACCTGATAGGTCCAGTGTCTAAATAAATTTTTTATAAGCATGAATCCTTCCTTTATGAATGCAGGATTCTAATCCGCACCTGCCCCGACGGCATTCGGTGCAACCAACGGGCAGGCCATGGAAAAACGCGAAAAAGATATGGATATCTAAATATATATCCCGGTCGTCTTTCCATGCAAGCACAAATTCTGAACAAAATCCGTAGGATTTAACGGTGTGGTTAAATTTTTTAAATAAATCGATTGAGACCACCCGCACAGATCAAAAAAAGTTCAGTCCCTTCATCTTTATTGACGTCCAAATAAGCGCAATAAATTTATTGCACTGCCAAAATTTTATTGCAACGTTCAGGCGATATCTTTATCCGGTCTTTGACTTTCAAGCCCTTGTCAGGATCGACGTCTGCTGCCAGGCTCAGGATTGGGCGTTAACGATTTGGGGTATCAGGGCAAGCCGCAATTTTCTTTCAATTTATTGCAAACAATATATATACAATTCAATATGTTACACACAAAAACATTAAACCAAAGCGTTTTTTTAATCATCCTGGCATGGTTATGGCTAAGTTTCAGATGCAAGGTAACAGGTCTAAATTAAAAATCGCCCTTTCCGGTATACGTTACCGGGATGGCCCGGATTAGGCAATAAAACTCAGTGGCGGGGATATTGTGTCCCCCCACTGCCGGGGTTAACAAAATATTAAAGTTTGATTTTATTATTTTTTACAATCTGTAAAAGCACCAGTTCAATGGGAAAACCTGGCCATTGACACATGCTTTTCTTGGGAGGATTAAACTATGACAACAAATGAATTTTCTTCACTTGACTTTGATCAATGTCTTGACGACGTATCCCTGGCAAAATCCATACTGGCCAGCGCTGAAAAAAACAACGGCAAAATCAGTGATGCCGGAATCGTATTTGCTTTAAGAAATATCCTCAAGATGAAATACTATCCGGTTGCTGTAAAATATTTTTTTAAAGAGAATGAACTGGAAGATTTTAAAAAGAATGTCGACTACAAAGTCTCCGGCCCGGCTGTTACATTTTGCGCCTATGTGGCCGCAAGCCGTCAAAGAGGCGATATCCTGCTGGGCAACGCAAAAAAAGTGGGATGCGGCAACGCGAAGTTTGTAATGAAGTGGAAAGAGATGGATGAAGATGAAATTAAAAGTCACCTGAAGTATACCAAGGACCGGGCCCAGGCTGAACGATTCGTTAAAACAAAAAAACGGCTGCCTGAAGCGCCCCTGGCCTTTGCAACAGCCCCCCTTCACAAAGCCCCTTTTAAACCGGACCTAATTCACGGCATGTGCGACCCCCTTCAGTCATACCACCTGGCCAACGACTGGGATGCTGCCTTTGACAGCCATCCTTTTGAAATGATCATGACCATGAATTCTTCCATCTGCCATGGTTGTGTTCAATGTTTTGTCATGAACAAATTCAATGTCACCCAGATGTGCAGCAGCAGCTATACGGCCGGCAAAACGGAACAGGGAGAGGTTAACTGGATCATGCCCTATGACCAGATGGAACCCACTGTTCACTGGATGCTGGAACGTACGGTTCGTGACGGCGGCGTCTCCTTCCCCCGGACAGGTGAAACCTATCCCGGATTTGATATCTGTAAACTCTGTCCGCTCCTGAATTTCAGGGCACCCAAAGACAAAGAGAAATAACAGCCATGAACTGATCTGGTCTCCATGGCAGATGAAAGGCTTAGAAGACTTTTTCAATTCAAAATGCGGTGCAATATTTTTATTGCGCCGCATCAGGCGCGTTGACATCCGAACTAACGGCCATGGGCCGTCCTTGGTCTATCTATTCATAGGCCTCGGCCAACAACAAAACCATTAAGCATCCAGTTACCTGCTGGAAACTTTTATAAAGACAATCTGGGCGTCAGGCTTGACAACTCAGGTTAACTATTTTGGTAATACCAAGTGATTTTAAGGAGAGAAGAATGAAAAGAACCTGTTCATATCTGGCTGTCATAATGCTGGGTCTATTTTTGTCGGCCCAGATGTGTCTGGCCGAAAACAGTGCAAGTGTATCGGCCTCATCATACAAGGCCGGTGATGTGGTTCAGATCAAAGGGCAAATCGAGCCCGGTGCAGATCTTTACCTGACCCTGTCCCAGGCAGATATGTTCGCCCCCCAGGACACTGACGGTGTCCATGAGACCAAAAAGTTCAAAAGCATCACGGCCAATGGGGATTTTGATATGGATACCCAGATCCCTCCCATGTACTATCTGGTGACCAACGTACCGGAAAAATTCGGCAAGGTGGAAAAAAAGAAATTCGGTGGTCCCTCGGTGATTCTCGGCAAGGGAAATGGTATCTACTCCACCACCATGTTCTATCTGAAAAAGAATTTCGACGATGTTGATCCGACGGCCCGGGCCATGATGGGCCCCATTGCGTCCGCCAAACAGTGGAATTTTCTGCGTTGGGCCAATGAAAACGATTTCGGCATCAATACCATTGTCAAAGAGGGTAACCGCAGGGGCAAGGTGGTAATCTTTTCCAAAACCGTGGTAACGGATGAATCCAGTGGAAACTACTGGGATAAAGGAACAAAAATCAATCTGGATAAGACCACTGGACAGTTCACCGTCAGCTTTAAATCCTTCAGACACACCCCTCCCAACACCCAGTTTAACGTCTATGTCAACGGCGCCAAAGCAACCTCCTACTCCATTGAAAAAAACGGGTACTGGCTCTCTAAAGGCTATCGATACATGAACCCCATCTGGATACTTATCGGTGCTATCCTTGTGGGCACCTATTTCTCCATGATCGGTGCGGCCGGCGGCCTGCTTATGGCGGCCTTCCAGGCGTTGGTGGTCAACACCATGGGGCCTGTGGGCATCAACGCGGCCAACGTGCTCAAACCATCCAACATGGCCCTGACACTTTTCTCTCCTTTGGGCTCCTTCTGGCGATATGCCGTGGTCGAAAAACGTGTGGCCTGGCCCGTGGGGCTCTCGTTCGGTGTAGGTATCTTTGTCGGTTCTATCTGGCTGGGTAAATATGTTTCAGCAATTCTGCCCATGAAAGCCTACAAAGAGTGGCTGGCAGTTCTGGTTGTGCTCATGGGAATCAAGACTCTCATGGAGATGACACCCAAAGCCATGAGGAAACGTAAAAACATCAAGGCCATGACCCAGAAGTTCAATGCAGAAATCGCGAAAGCCAAAGCAGAGGGTCGTGCTGCTGAAATGGGTTCCATCGAACCGATTAAAACCGGGTTGACCGACTATCGTTTTAAATTCTGGGGTGAAGAGTTCAGGATCAATCCGCTGCTCTTTGGAATCATCGGTGTGCTTATTGGCATCGTCTCCCGTTCTTTTGGCGTAGGCGGCGGCTTTTTGCTGGTACCGGCCATGACATCCATCGGGGCCCTGCCCATGTATGTAGCGGTGCCCATCTCCTTGATCGGTACTTGTTTTTCAAGTATCGGTTCTTTTATCGGGTATCTGATTACCGGATATCTGCCGGATATGACCCTGGCCATTTCCATTATTATCGGCGGGTTTGCCGGCGGCATGCTTGGGTCAAGGGCCCAGAAAATGTTCTCTGAGATGACCCTGAAGGTCGTGCTGGCCTGCACCCTGTTCTTCCTGTTCTTCAGATTTTTTAAAATCGAAATCTGGATTTAGATCTTATTGAACCCATATGTGTCCAGGCCCTTTAATTAGGTGCTGGACACAGGGATTCAATTACACATCTTATAAAAAGATCTGTGTCACATACACAGATCTTAAACCTTTTATTATAAGAAGAATCACGATAAAAAATCACGGCAGCAGATAACTGTCATCAAGAGGGCAAGTATGGATGAAATTTTAGATATGCTCTGGATACAAGTTGCGTACGGGCTTGAAGGTGCTGCTGCGGCGCTGGACAAGCTTCTTAATCCCATTGAAGTCCTGGGTCCGGCCGTGGTGGTGTTCATCCTTGCCATTGCCATTGCCGCTATCACAAAGGTTTTATCCAAAGCCTACCGCACCCGGCGGCACCAGCATCTCAAAGAAGAATTTTTATACTGGCAATCGGTACGACAGGCTGCCATGGATGCTGAAGACAGGGAAAAAGGAAAAGCCATGGCCAAAAACATTGACCAGGCCAAGTTAAACCAGGTCTATTACGATTATTTTTTTGAAAGCCTCATGAAGAGCCTGGTCACCACGGTTCTACCGATCCTGCTTGTTGTGGCGTATCTGTCCAGAACCTACACCCGGGAAAGTCTTGACGCCCGGTTCGGCAGTCAGTGGATTTTCACTTTAGGCAGCGGTCCGGACGCATTTCATGTGGGCACCCTGCTCTGGTTTATCATCTGCCTGCCGATATGTTTTATCCTGTTTAGTCTTGTGGGGTCTCTGATTAAAAGAGGGGAAAAAGATCAAAAGATCTCAGCCGATCATGCAGAAGATGGTCTCCCCAACAGTTGACGGCACCCGGCAATCAACCGTAAAAACCCCCTGACAACCTTTTGTTGTCAGGGGGTTTTTGTTTTTATGCAACGCCGCAGGTGGGTGACGTTTCGTTCAATCACTAATAATTTTTATCTGCAAACTCTACCCACCCCCCGGTTTCCACCAACGTTTTGTCAAACTGAGAAATAGGAAAGTCAATTTTCAACTCGTTGCCGGCATCATCTGTTACGGTCAGCGTCTGGTTCTCAACATCTACACTGAGTTGAGCGGTTTTGCCTGCACCCAGCTCGAACAGGGTCTGGATCTTATCTTCGGGCAACTCAATGGCCATCATGCCACAATTAAACATATTCTGCCTGAAAATCCGGGCAAAGCTTGGGGCAATCACCACGTTGATGCCGTTTTCTTCCAAAGCCCAGGGCGCATGCTCCCGGGAAGAACCGCAACCGAAATTGCTCCGGGTGACAATCACACGGACATCTTGAAGATCGGTCTCAGAATTAAAGCCGTCCAGAATCAAATCTTCAAGCAGGTGGGGTTTTAATGCGGATTTGGCGATTTCGGTCAGGTATTTGGCCGGAATAATTTCGTCGGTATTGATATCTGCCCGGTCCAGGCAGAGCATTTTTCCTTTAAAGTCTTTCATAGTCCCTCCCTAATTGTTAAACCGCTCAGAGTGAGTGAGCACACCATGAAGAGCCGTAGCCGCGGCTGTAGCCGGACTCACGAGGTGAAGCATGCCGCCTTTGCCCATTCGTCCGTTAAAATTCCTGTTGGTGGTGGACGCGGCCACCTCCCCCTCAGCCAAGACGCCGTTGCTCATACCCAAACAGGCGCCGCAGGTGGGATTGGTTACGCAGAATCCTGCATCCATAAAAATTTTAATCAGACCTTCATCCAGTGCCGCACGGAAAATATCAGGCGTAGCTGGAGAAACAATTGCGCGTAAACCGGGATGAATTTTTTTACCTGCCACCTCGGCGGCGGCCACACGAAGATCTTCCAGACGCCCATTGGTACAGGAGCCGATGTAAACCTGATCCACATGGGTATCACCCATCTGTGACACCGGTTTTACATGGTCCGGTTTAAATCCAAAGGTCGCCAGGGGTTCAAGGGTGCTGACATCAATGGTCTTTGTTTTGGCATAGACGGCATCCGGATCGGAACAAAACTGTGAGTATTCTGCCAGGGCATCCTCAGGGGTCTTGAACTCATCCTTAATAAAAGGCCACAGATACTGAACCGTTGTCATATCAGGCAGACAGATGCCCGATGTGGCACCGGCTTCCACAGCCATATTGGCCAAGGTCATGCGCTGGTCCATGCCCATGGCATCCACCACGGGTCCTGTGAACTCAATGATCATATTGGTCGCCCCGTTCACGGTAATCTGACGAATCACTTCAAGAATAATATCCTTGGCATATACGCCTGGACGAAGGGTTCCGGTGATTTCAATTTTAAATGTCTCCGGTTGTTTAAAGGTACACACGCCCTTTAAAATGCCCACCTCCAGGTCGGTGGTGCCCACGCCGGCGCCAAAGGCACCAAATGCCCCGTGGGTACAGGTATGGGAATCGCCCATAATGATGGTGAATCCGGGACGGACAAACCCTTTTTCAGGGAACAGGGCATGGCAGACCCCGTTTGCACCGATATCAAAGAAATCTTTTATGTTGTGCCGGACCGCCCAGTCCCTCAGGATTTTTCCCTGCATGGCGGTTTTGGAATCTTTGGCCGGTGAAACATGATCAATCACCGCCTTGATTTTGTCCGGATCGAACACCCGGTCTTTTCCCCTTTCGACCAGGTCCATGACCGCAGTCGGGGTGGTAATTTCATGACAGAAAACCCGATCCAGGCGCAGCACGTTGACATCCCCGAAGGGTTTGTCTACCAGATGGGTCTCAAAAATTTTTTCAGCAATTGTTTTTCCCATGGCACTCTCCATTAATTATTATTTCCTTCACCAAAATAATCTTCACCGTCCGCCGGCGTGACAATCCAGTAGGCCTGAAACAGATCGTCACCTGTATTTCTAATCACATGGGGGATTTGAGACGAAAAAGAGACCGCATCTCCGTCACTGATATCGTAGACATCCCCACCGTAAATTAATTGCCCGGAACCGTTAACCACAATTCCAAGCTCCCGACCAAGGTGGCCGTCATCCTCATCTCCTCGCTGCTGTTCCGGTGCAAGCTCAAGAAAAAAGGCCGTAAATGAATGGTTGCCTTTGGATTGACTAAGCCCGCACAGGGTTTCATATTTAAACCCCTTGCGCTGGTAAACCCGGCGCTGGTCCCTTTTTATAATCTCCACCCGGTTCATGGTCTCATAATCTTTAAAAAATTTCTCAGGAGAGACCCCGTATACTTCCAGCAACTCCAGCAGGGTATCCAGGGACGGAGATATACGGTTGCGTTCAATCTGGGACAACAGACTTGAACTGACCCCGGCTTTTGTTGCGACCTCTTTGATGGTCAGATGCCGTGAATTTCGGATGGCCCGCAGCAATGGGCCCAATTTGATTTTCATTTATTCACCAAATTCAGTATTTCTTATTTATATTAAAGAATACTGAAATTTTTCTTAGTGTCAATACTTTTTCACGGAACCACGGAAAGCACTGAAAACCACGGAAATACATTTGATTGATGAAGAAGAGGGTTATGTGATCCTAAGGCGTGTCTTTTTGGCAGGCACCCAAAGTATAAATTAAGTGCTTTCCGTCTCTTCCGTGGTTATAAAATACGAAAGGAGCCCCTGGCGTTGGTATTGCACGAGCAATGATTCCAGGGCCGGGAGGTCGGGCAATTCCACAGTCAATTCATGGGTGACCTTTTCCTTATAATCGGTTTGGGCAATTGTGGTCTTCAACGCACTGATGCGGTTTAAAAATGTATCATTCAGGCTGTAATCCAGGCAGATCTGGAAAGACCGGGTTTTTACCAAGCGGACCAGAGGCGCCTGACTGATGGCCTCATCCACAGCCAAGGCGTAGGCTTCAATTAGGCCTCGGACCCCAAGTTTCACTCCGCCGTAATACCGGGTAACAACGGCTGCAGTACAGGTCATATTATGGGATAAAAGCGTGTTGAGCATGGGCTTGCCGGCTGTACCAGGCGGCTCCCCCGCATCTGAGCAATGGCTGATCTGAGCGGTATCGCCCACTACATACGCCCAGCAATTATGGGTGGCCGTTTTATACGCTTTGGAAACGTTGGAAATAAAATCTTTGGCAGCTTCAATGGTATCCGCGTAGCTGAGCCTGCAGACAAACACGGAACGCTTAATTTTTATTTCCGCCTGACGAACGGGATCGGTAACAGACCGCCCCACGGAATAAAAAACTGACTTTTCACAATCCGTATTCATGGACCATGGTATAGTACAAATCAAACGCAATTAAAAGGCCGAATACACCCGTAAAAGCCTATTTATCTGGAATGAAAGGTAAAGGCCCTGATCATCTGTTTTCTAAACCCATGGATAGACTTTAGTGTATTCCGGTCCGGGTCCGGCGTCTTTTCATCCCAGTCCACATAAATCATGGAGACAATTTTGCCTTCCACAAATATGGGGAAAACACCAAAGCCCCTGACCAGAAAAGGACCAGCGATTTTTTCCATGTACCAGGAAGGGATCTGCTGACCGGAAAACTCTTTTTTAGTATTTTTGACGATAATATCGCTTTTCCGGTTGATGGCATTGTTGAAAATCCCCGATGCCGGTTCAATTTTGAATCCCATTATTTTGCAAAATTCATCCGGTCGTTTTTCCCCCCGGATAAATCGGGGCTCCATGGTGTTGGTCTCTTTTTTTCTGATACTGATGATAATCTGTTTAAAATCAAAACATTGCGCCATGGTATCGATGAGCCGGGTAAAAATTTCATGGATGCCCAAACCTTCACCCAACGCCTGCTCCACACGACTGATACCCAGATCCAATTTTTCCTTATTCTTTATGTTAGAATCGTTTTTAACAGATGAAGCTGTGGGTAACACAGGATCAATGCCTAGAATTTCGGCATGGCGCACCACTCGCTCCATCGCCGAACAGGTCAAGTCCAGTACCTGACGGGCATCAAAATCAAAAACACCACGATACTTTTCCACAAGTTTACCCGTGGCCTCAAGGGAAACCGGGTCATTTCCCGTTGCAGGGATATTACATAATTCATAGACAAAAGCACAAAGATATCGAACCTCTTCCTTGGGTACAATCTTCAGGCGCTGTCCGGCAGTCAATCGAACAGGCCGCATGGCCTGAACAATTTTCTGGGGCAAATTAAATTTTAAAGCAACCAGCTGTCCAAGTTCAAAATAGGTCAGGCCTAAAATCATTTTAGCCGCAGTTTCCCTTGATACCCCCTCTTCTTCCAAGGCGACTTCCACCTTAATGTAGGTCCCCGGGTCCAGAAGCGCCACCAGGTATTCCCCCAACTCATACATCATGGCTGAAACGGGGAAGGCATCCGAAGCACGGCCCCGCTTTTCACTGTCAATCTGCCTGGCTACGGCACTGCGGTGAAGGCTTCGAATCATTTTTTCTTTCAGAATCAAGGAACTGGCCCTTGATTTCATCATTTCAAAAACCTTAAGTCCGGCAGCCAGTTCCCGAACTTCATCTGTCCCCAATATGATCATGGCCTCGGAGATGGTTGAAATCCCTTTGTTTGAAAATTGCCGATAAATTGAAGAATTCACAAGTTTAAGCACCTGTGTGGTCAAACTCAGGTCGTTCAAAATCACCCGGGCAATATCCCCTGCAGAGGAATAATCCATATTCAGTATGTGATTAACGTCGTTAATCTGTTGGGAAAAAGTCAGAAACGTGTCCCTGCCCTGCATCCTTTTTATGATGCCACTTAAATAAACCCGATAATCCTGTGGGTCCGAACGTAGGTTGTCCTTAAATTCTCTTGGGGCACTTTCATCTTTTCTGGCCAGTTCGTTAATGCAGATAACATCCAGATCAATGCCGGTATGAGCGGAATCCTTTTGGCCCATTCATGCTCCATGTTAAAACTAAACTTGAAAATAATAAAAAATCGTTTTTATAATATCACTATCATCTTAGACATTTTGTATTATCTTTTCAAATGATTTACTCACCATAGAATCGGGATAGACCATGCATGCGTCTTCAGCACCCATAAAAAACACCCTGGCGGACAAGCTCATAAGGATGAAAGCGGCCTTTTCCAATTACAACGTGGTGAGGATGCGCGAGGCCCTGCGATACCTTTCAGGCCCAAAGCTTGAACTATTCATCAAAATTCCGTTTCTCATTCACATTAACCATCCCAAATTTCCTGGGTATGTGCCGGACCCGCCTGAAGCCTGCGGAATTTACAATTTTAATAATTCAGGGTTTTATAAAGCGGTGCAGGACTATGAAAAGGTGCACCGGGATATTCTCGACGCTGACACAGACATTAAAGATCCCTGTGTACTTGGGTTTTACCACATCGGTTCTTTAGGCACCTTTACCCAATCGGCCCAGTCGGATTTCGATTACTGGGTCATCATTGACAAAACCAGCTTTACCGAACAACGATACTATAACCTTGAAAAAAAACTCAACCACATCGTAAAATTTTCCAGGGAAAACTTTGACCAGGAAGTAACGTTTTTCATCATGGATCAGGCAGACATCCGAAAAGACTGCTATGGCGGATTTGAAGCGCCTGAAACAATGATTGCCCCCAAACTGTTTCTCAAAGAAGAATTTTACCGGACGTTTTTAATGATTGCCGGCAAAATTCCAATATGGACCATTCTGCCGGCAAATATTGAGCAAGGAAGTTACGATCGCCTGGTCAACCACCTGTTTCGGCAGCCTGAACTGACTTTTTTATTCAAAGATTTTATTGATCTTGGAAAAGTTGAAAAGCCGTCCATCAAAGACATTTACCAGGGTATCCGCTGGCATATCTGCAAATCCAAAGAAGATCCGGTCAAGGCGCTGCTTAAAGCCACCATGATTTTTTCCCACATCACCGACGAAAAAAAAAGCCGCATGCTTTTGTGTGACGAACTCAAACAAAAATTTGCAAAAGCCGGCATTGATGACTGCGAAAGTGATCCTTATAAAATTGTATTTGATAGAGTACTCCACTACCACCAGGCCCATGCCCGTGATGGGCTGAAATTGATAAAAACCGCCATATTTTTCAGGCTATGCAGTTTTCCCAAAGTCAGGTTACCCGAACAGGGATCTCCCAAAAAACAATTACTGGACAAATATATCCGAACCTGGAACATTCCTGCTTCCGAAGTCAAAAAACTGATGTCATATCCCAACTGGCCGGAAGAAGGCAGAAAATTCTTTGATGCAAACATCATTAAACGCCTGGCCTGCATGTACGAACAGATCAATGCCCAAGGAGAGGCCGTTGAAAAGAATCTGCCCCTGACGGAGCAAAGAAATATGCGCATTTTAAATAATAAAGTCAAAGCGCGCCTGAACACGCAAGCAGGTAAAATTTCGGAAAGTTCAAATTTTTTGACCCGGCAAGCGATTCCATCTCTTTTCATAAACCAAAATCCAAGTGGGCAATGGCTATTAAATGCCAAACTTTCAAAGACAAGCGATAAAAGCATTATTCACATGTCCAAAACGTTCCTGGGGCTGATCGGCTGGATCATGGAAAACCAACTTTATCAAAGAAACAAAACCCAAATCAAACTAACGACCAAACTTAAACTCTATGAAAGCAGGAATCAGGCAATATCCACAGACGCCCTCTACTTGGTGATGCAACCGGTCAAACCGCTTTTTGACGGCTGTTTTGAACACGATGCCCAGTGGACCAAAATATTGATTCTGCTGGTTTGCCCGGCCCCACGCTGCGGCGTGAGGCAAATTGAGCTATTAGCCCTCAATACCTGGGGAGAACTGTTTGTGGACCAATTGAAGCTTGACATCGAGCAACATCTGGACGATAGGTATAGAACCATAGCCGATAAAATTAACCAGTATCCCGGGGAAGAGATTCGCCTGTTCTTTTTCCAGATGGCAGAACTCCGGGATCCCGATACCGTTTACGAAATCAAGGAATTTCTGGCGGATCGTTTTCTGATGCACCGACCGGGAACGCCTAAAAACAACCGTCCAATGCTGGACAAATTATAGGAACACATATGACCCACCCGTCAATTCTCACCATCACTGAAGATGCACTGGAGCAGGACAGACTATTAACAGCCTTGAAGAAAATCGGATACACCCAGATCATCACTGCCGACAGTGCAGACAACGGATGGGCAGTCTTAAAAACATCCAACATTGGCTGCACCATTGCCGCCTACGACATGAGCGATATGTCGGGCCTTGCGTTGTTGAAAATTTTAAGAAAAGAAGACCGATTAGGAGATCTTCCCTTTTTTTTAACAGACAGCGCATTTACCAAAATTAAGGTCATCAAAGCAGGCCAGGCAGGCGTCAGCGGCCTTTTTGTCATTCCCTATAACCCCAAGGCCATGAAAATGAGGTTGGCCACAGCCTTAGGAAAGCTTGAAGATCCTGTCATCCACCAAGTAGAGTTAAGTGTAAAAAACGGCCTCAAACTCATTGAAAAAAAAGAATATACAAAAGCCTTGGCGTTATTTCAATCCCTGGTCAACCACAAAGAGAATCCGGAATATTATTACAATATCGGGTACATAAAAACGGCCCAAAACAAGCATCACGAAGCCATAGAAGCCTTTTCAAAGGCAACACGTCTGGACCGACTCTTTGTCAAGGCATACAAGGCCATGGCCATGGTTTACAAAGCCATGGGTTCCGCTGAAAAAGTTGAGGAGTGTACCCGGGTCGCCGCAGAAATCTATATGGATACCGATAAACTGGGTAAAGCCGAAGACATGCTCAATGAGCTTTTGGCCTCCGGTACCGAGTCACTGAACGTTTTTAATACATTGGGTGTACTGTACCGTAAAAAGGGCGACATAAAAGAAGCCATGAAACAATACAAAAAAGCATTAAAAATCCACCCGGACGAACCTTATATATATTACAATATAGGACGTCTTTATCTGGACGCCAAAAACGCCACCAAAGCCAAAATCTATTTCCAGGCAGCGCTTGACAAGGACCACGGTTTTACCGAAGCCAAGCAGGTTATCAAGGCCATCGATCTGGGAATGATCTAATCTAATAATGGCGTGTTGCATAAACCCCGTTACGTCGCCATGGTCCCACCCGGGCAAGGACGGCGGTTATACCCAGCAGCATGACGGCGGCCAGATGGATCCAGTCCACAGCCATGACCGCTATGGGAGAAAAACCATGGGCAGGCAGATTCTTTACTGTTCGCAATATTCCGGTCACCACGATCATCACCAGAATGGCCAGGCGCACCTGCCCCATGACTGTGGGACGCCAGTTTTTACGATGGTTCAATAGGTAAACCGTCGCCATCCAGAAAAGCAAAACCAGAAAAACAGCGGCAGCAATATAATGTATTTTGTGGGTGGTATAAAAGGCCGCAAGCCAGCCAAGCCCTGGAATATCCGCAATGTAATACCGTTTGAAAATGGGCATTTGGGCCAACCCGGTCAGGGCCAAAAGAGTCATGACCGCAAGCATTATCCGGTTCAGCCACCTGGGAAACAGGCTATTCATGGGTTCCCTCCTTGTCTTGTTGTCCCGACTGAATAAATTTTGCCCCGGCAGTCAATATCCCTGCAGCCACGCCGGCCACCGGCGCTGCCAGAGCGGCCATCCCCAGAAACTCATCCTGGGCCATCATATCTTTCACCGGATCCATATGCGGATTTCCCGGACCTGTTTCCAAGGCCCGTGCCAGCAAAGAAATGGGAACCGGAGAAACATAAATGGTATTGGTTCCGCCGTTTTCATACTCACCATAAATGAAATCATTCTCATCAGCATCACCGGCAAAGGTTTTAGCCAAACGATGGGCCTGGACTATAATCTCCTGCCTAGGGCCGATGAACTGGACCTCTTCAGGGCACTCACTCACACAGGCCGGCACCCCGCCGTCAGCCAGAAGTTCAAAGCAGCGATCGCATTTGTACATGACACCATTTCCGGCAAATTTTGGCATAAGTTTGAGGTAAAGCCCAACACCGGTCTGGCGTTGGGGAATATCCCAGGGGCAGACCGATTTGCACTTGGAACCGCCCAAACATATATCTGTATTAATGCGTACCACCCCATTATTTTCCCGGGCACAGGCCCCCCAGGGACATAGGTTGGCACAGGGCGGATTTTGGCAGTGCATACAGCGCCGGGGAATATTAATTTCATAGGACTGCCCCTGCCAATCCACCTCTACCGTTTGAATTGTCAACCAGTTGTAAGGCGTAAGGCGTTCTTCCACATCCCGGCGGTCTGACCAGTCCGCCACCTTGACCCTGCTGGGGTACATCTTTGGGAAAGGCTTTTGGGGTTCAGGGTACTTATGCCCGTTCTGCTCGGTACAGGCAGAAACGCATTCTCCGCAGCCGATGCACTTGGATAAATCATGCAGGGTGGCCAAGGCCGTGCCTTGCTGAGATGCGCGTACGGTACCGGGCAAAAGCATGGATGCGCCCCCCACAGCCACCCTTTTTAGAAAACCGCGTCGGCTTACGCCCCCCTTTTGATTGTCCCTCATATAGACCTCCTGATTCCGCATGTTGAACATTGATGGTATTTGGTCTTTTTCGCTTATATGGTTGAGTATAGGCGTTAACAGGCCAAGTCAGCCCACGAAGGTCAGTATGTCAAAATCATACAGATAAATCCAGCCGATAGGTTTTCGTTCAGACACTATTTAAGAATTTCCCGAACTGTTTTAAGCAGATCCTTATTGGAGAAAGGCTTCTATATAAATCGACCGTGGATCTGTTCAGTATCAGACTTATGAATCACATCTGTTGTATAGCCGGACATGAAAATGACCCGGATATCCGGACGGTCTTTTCTGATAATGGAGAACAGGTCTTTCCCATTGATCTTGGGCATGATCACGTCGGTGAGCAGCAGATCAATGCGGCCTGGACAATCTCCTCACCTCTTGAATTTAAAAATTTAATTTTGGGCTGCCCTGCATTAAAACCCAGGGCAGCCCATGGTTGCTTTATTGTACCACCTCTTTTAGCAAAAAAAGTAAGACCTTCATTTCCACGCCATCGGCAAATAGACAGCCACCAGTGAAAACTCGGTCTATCTGTGAATTCGCCGCCGGTCTGTGCCGCTGCGCCGTTTAAGTCCGGTTCTGCGCTCCGATCCGGGCGCAACAGCAGGAAAATAACGGCGGTCTTTGAGTTTTCTGCGTCCACCCCGATCTGCCTGTGTTCCAAAGATACTCTTTTGTTTCATAGCACCCTCCTTTGTAATGAGCCATGTCCCCTTTAAATGTGAAAATCAATTAAAGGTAAATGGTTAAAGGAGTTTCCCTTTGAAAATTTCTATGTCTATCAAAGCAGATTTAAAATTTTGCTACAGCGTTTTTTGTCATTAACGGGCATTCATTCGGTTCCGGTTAATTAAAGGGAACATGGCCTTATGATTTAATTTCATAGTACCAGGAAACCATACCTAAAACAAGGATGGCGACAACAAATCGTCAGGAATTCAACACAAACTATCTCAAGCCAAACTAACAGTTCAAAACCTTAAATTTGGCCGTTAAATACAAAGTTCTTTTTGAGTGAATCCTATGAATCAATCGTTAATATTTCACCGATATTCAGGATTTTAAATCGGGATAAATCGAGATTCCGGGTCTGGATAAACCGTTGAAGCTCAAGACCGGGAAAGCCGGCCGGTTCACTGCCTAAGTGAAAGGTGCCCCACTGGGTGGGAATAAAAACTTTTGCGCCTAATTCCCTGAAACCTTTGACGGCTTCGGCAATATTCATGTGCTGGTAGTGCATGAACCATCTGGGACGGTAGGCGGTGGTGGCCATGAAGGCATAGTCGATGCCCGGATATTTTTTCCCGGTTTCTTTGAATCCTTTAAAATAGCCGGTATCCCCGCCAAAATAAAAAGTGGTCATAGGTGTAATCAACAACCATGCCGCCCACAGACTTTTGTTCCGACCCTGGTTGATCCGCATGGACCAATGCTGGGTGGGAAGACAGACCAACTTTATGCCGGGGCTTAAAATTTTTTCTTCCCACCAGTCCATCTCCAGGGTGTGGGGTTTGTTCATCTTTTTCACAACAGCCGCCAGGCCTTTGGGCACAAAGACCCTGGATGCCTTAGGAAGACCTTTTATAGACCTGCGATCCAGGTGATCGTAGTGGTTGTGGGAGATGATGATATTGGGGGCATTAACCAGGGTGTTCACTTCGGCCAGAGTCAGGGCCGGCGGTGTTTTACGTTTTGGGAGCAAGGCGCGCTTTGAAAATATGGGATCTGTGAGCCAATACTGTTCTTTTGTCCGGATCAAAAAAGTATTGTGCCCGATCCAAAGAATAAAATCGCCCTGGGTCTTTTGAATACGCGCCGGGGTTTGGGGCAGGACGCTGGGCAGAAAGTCCCTCTCCTCTCTAGTATAATGGTTTTTTGAAGTTTTGGTGGTAAGTATCATGATATTTTAAATGATCTCTTGAATCCGATCATCCTGACAGATGGTGGGAAGGCTCAACCCTTGAGTCAGGGGAAGCGCAATGGCAGAGGGCACCGGCGTAACCAGATGAATCCACAGCGCTGACAGCTTTGGGGTAAGCACAGGCACAGGTATCATCATGGGAATCGGCAACCCGGCTGTCCGGGCAAAAATTGTAAACAGATCTTTGTATGACACAATATCAGTACCGCCGATATCAAAGGTATGGTTTCTGACTTCCGGGGTATTCAAACAGCCCAAAAGGTAGCCCAACACATTGGATATGGCAATGGGCTGGGTGGGCATATGCACCCAGCGGGGGGTAATCATGACCGGCAGGCGTTCGGCAAGATAGCGCAATATTTCGAAACTGGCAGACCCGGAGCCCAGAATCATGGCTGCCCGAAGCACGGTTGCAGGGACTTTGCCGTTCATCAGGATATTGCCCACCTCATTTCTGGAGACCAGATGGCGGCTGATATTGGGATGGTCCATCTCGCCCAGGCCTCCCAGATAGATGATATGTTCTGCATGTCGAGCCGATGCGGCCCTGACCATATTTTGTGCACCAATACGGTCGGCATCCCGGTATGCTTTTTTTGGGGAAATCATGGAGTGCACCAGATAGTAAATGGTGCCGCAGCCCTCAACGGCCCGTTCAAGGGAGGCCGTGTCCTGGATATCGCCTTTAATCAATTGAACTTTTGGATGCCTGGCCCAGGGCCTTGCCCCCATTTTTTCCAGGGACCGTCCCATGGCCCTGACCCTGCAGCCGGATTCCAGAAGAAGAGGAATAAGCCGTCCTGCCACATAGCCTGTGGCGCCGGTAACCAGAACAGGCCTGTCAGTCAATGGGTTCGGTTGTGATTCAAATGAATGTGACATACACCTCCTTAATTCAAATATGTACTTTGATATCCGTTTTAAAATCTATATACTCAAAAAGATTCTGTCAATTTATTGAAACACCCCATGGGAGGGTACATGACCCCAAAAACGAATATTGAGCCATCAAAGACGGCCAATGCCCCAATCGATATACCCACAAAATCGGGGCATCCACCTGTCTTTTAGGAAAAAAGGTGGGCTATGACGGGAATCACAGCCATGACCGTTATTTGACCCAGACCCTTTCCCTTTTTGTTGATTATGTGCCTGTCTGTCCCGAAGTGGAGTGCGGCATGCCCATTCCCAGGGAGTCGGTGCGCCTGGTAGGAGACCCGGCTGCCCCGCGCCTGGAAACCCGGAATACCCAGGAAGATAAAACCCAAATGATGACAGACTGGATTCCAGGAAAACTGGCCGCCCTTGAAAAGGAAAACCTGTGCGGATTTATATTTAAAAGCAAATCCCCCGTCCTCGTGTCTTTACCGCATCAGGGTCTATGGTGATGACGGCAAAGTTCGAAAAACCGGAACAGGCATGTTTGCCAAAGCATTCTGCGAACATTTTCCCCGAATCCCCGTGGAAAAGGCAGGACGTCTCAATGATCCCCATTTAAGAGAAAATTTCATTGAAAAAATTTTCACTCTCAGGCGTTGGCGAAAGTTAATTGAAGAACAGAATAATTTAGGGGGACTTGTGGCCTTTCACACCCCAAATAAGCTGTTGATCCTCTCCCACAGCCAGGCCCATTACAGGGAACTGGGAAAACTTGTGGCCAAGTGCAAAGAGATCATCGCAAAAGAAGGCGCCCAGGCGCTGTTTGAACAATATGAGATCCTGCTCTTAAAGGCCCTTGACCTGAAAACCACCATAAAAAAAATAGGCTCATGTTGCGTATCAGGGTCGTATAATGGTAGATGGTGATTTTTTCTGACCGAATTCACCTTAGGAGCTTAACGGATGCAGGTAAACATAAAGACTCTGATTGATGATACACAATGTTATGAAACTGTTCGGGAATTGCGCTGGCCGGAAGGACGCCAATGTCCGTTTTGTGAATCCAAACGAGTAATCAAAAGGGGTTTCGATGAAAAAGAACCTGCCAGGCAGCGTTATGAATGTAAAAATTGTAGTAAACGCTTTGACGACTTGACGGGTACCATTTTCGCTGGGCATCATCAACCCCTAAAAGTATGGATTTTGTGTCTTTATTTTATGGGGCTGAACTTGTCCAACAAGCAGATTGCCAAAGAACTGGACTTGGACCGCACGGATGTTCAAAAGATGACCACCCAACTTCGTGAAGGCGTGGTAAAAAAAAGCCGCCCGTAACTCTCGACGACAAGGTTGAGTGCGATGAAGTCTACATTGTAGCAGGGCATAAAGGCAATCCCGAAGCAGTATTCCAAAAAGGGAGGGAAGGCCGTCGAAATCGTTTACGAGGTGCTCGTGGGCGGGGTACATTGGAAAAAGAGAAGCCACCTGTATTTGGTATGATTCAGCGATGCGGGCTGGTGGTAATCAAGATGCTTGCCAATGTTCGCCGGGTAACCATTGAGCCCTTGATAAAATCAGTCATTTTGCCAGGAACTTTGATCTACACGGATGAATACGGGATATATAACCGATTAAGCGAGTGGGGGTACAAGCATAAGAGCGTGAATCACGGGGCTGGAGAATATGCCAGAGACGAGGATGGGGATGGTTTCCATGAAGTCCATGTAAATACGATGGAAGGCTTCTGGTCTTTGCTACGTGGTTGGTTGCGTCCACATCGAGGAGTTTCACAGGAAAAGCTCCCGTTTTATCTTGGCTTTTTTGAATTCGTTCATAACGCTGGCAAGCGAGGAAAGGCCTTGCTCCATTCACTTGTCGAACTTTTGGTCAGATAAGACCTTGAAACACAACATGAGCCAAAAAATATTAATGTGCTCATGCATATCCTGGGCTTTTTTAAAAAGAATCTGAATGCGGATGAAAAGCGGGAGATGTTGTCCCTGTTTGACCAGTACAAACAAGGCTATGTCCCCTTGGTGGTGCCTTTGACCCTGGTCAACCATTATGTCAGAAAATACGACCAGCCCTGGTTGAGGGATCAAACCTATCTCAATCCCCATCCGTTTGAACTAAAACTGCGAAATTATTTTTAGATTTTATTACTGAGTTTCTTTAATTTATTTGTAAAAAAACTGTTTACCGGTTCGTGTGGGTAATTTTTACGCACAACAATGCTGTCTTTTTAAATTTAAGTGCGGAAAATTTTGGGGGTGGGGTTATGAAGATGGAGAACTCTATATTACAACCGGCGGATCCATAACAACATCCGAAGGCATGTCCATCGGTGAGAACAACAGCTATGGTGCTGTAAGTGTCGACGGCGAAGATTCCGAACTGAACATCGGCGACAACCTTTACATGGAAAACGCTGATCTAAACATCACAAACGGCGGTACGCTGACAACAAATACCGCTAACATCGGAGGTGAGGATGGTTACAGCTATGCCTCTGTCTTTGGTACCGGGAGCACCTGGAACAACAACGAAGAGATCGAAGTGGGTTCGTCCGGAAGGGGAGAATTGGATATCCTCGACGATGGATACGTCTCGACCGATATGATCGTTTTAGCTTCGGAAGCAGGCGGCAGCGGTGAGTTGTGCATAGAAGACGGCGGCACCCTGGAATCGAGCATTGGACTCATCGGTTTTTATGATGACACCTACGGTGTCGCATATGTCAGCGGAGCTGGATCAACATGGACCACCGGATCTCTGTACTTGGGGGGATATACCGGGACTATCGATGGAACAGATATAGATTACAGGGCTTCAGGTAACTTGACCATTGCCAACGGGGGAATGGTTACCACAAAAGAGCTTTACCTCTATGTTGAGGAGTGTAACCTTTGATATTATTTTGGGATAGACGCTATTGGGGCAGATTCAGAACCACTCGGGCAATTCGGGCGGCAGCCGCTTCCGGGCTGCGGCAGGGAAGCATCCCCGGAATGTTCGGTGCCCCCGAGAGACCGATCACCTTTTTTTCAAACTGGAGGCCAAAGGCAATCTCTGAAAGGGTGCCATACCCGCCGCCCACAGCCACAAGACAAAGCGCGGCCCGGGTCAGGATTGCGTTTCTGGCCACGCCGATTCCGGTGGCCAGCGGGATGGTGACATAGGGGTTGGCGGCACCGGGATTTTCATCGGGCAGCAGCCCCACACAGATTCCACCGGCCTCGGTTGCCCCCTTGCAGGCAGCCTCCATCACCCCCTGGCGCCCGCCGCAGATCAGGGTCAACCCCATCCGGGCGATGAGCGTTCCCAATTCCAAGGCATCTGCAAGCTGTTCTTCGGACGCTTTTCGGCCGCCCAGAATTCCCACCGGAACCCGGCACCGGCTGCCCTGCTGCTGCAGCCGGGTGACCGCATCGGTTTCCGATACCGGAGCAAGCTCTTCCGGAATGGTGTCAAGGTCGTCCCAGGCCCGATTTTCCGGAGAAAAAATCTGCGCCGAGCGCAGATCAATAAGATTGTTTTCTAAATCAAACGCCAGTGACATGAGAATACCTCCAGTACCAGCATATTTCTCCGGCAGCGCACACCAAAAAAGCCATAGCTCTCCGTTGTTTTGACATCAGTTGTTGCGTAAAAAATCAAGTAGTGCGGCATTAAATGCTTCGGATTGCTCCATGTTTGCCATATGACCGGCAGCGGACAACATACTAAGTTGAGCACCGGGGATCTGCTCGGCCAGGTCCGTTGATTTTTCCGGCGGAATCGCCTTGTCTTCTTTGGCACCTAAAACCAATACGGGAATTTTTAGCTGGGGCAGCAACACTGATGAGTCGCCCCGATCCCGAATCGCCTCCAGCCCCACAACCAAACCGGCAGGAGAAGTTCCCGTCATCCAGCCGCGCACCTCATCCACCAATTCGGCACGCTCAGCAACCGTCTGATCAGCAAAAAGAAGCGGGGTAAAGGCATTGGGCACGACTTCCGGCCGACCGGCCTGAATCTCGGAGATCAGATGGTTGCGCTTATCTCGTGCGGTTTCATCATCGGCGTCAGCGCGGGTGACAATAAAGCAGGCAGCGGAGAACCGTTCCGGATAACGGGCCAGCAAGTTAAGCATCACATAACCACCCATGGACATGCCTCCGACCACGGCTATCTCAATACCCAGATGATCCAGCAGCGCTATCAAATCATCGGCCAACAGATCTGTCGAACCGGTCCCTGTGCCCGACTCGCTTTCCCCAAATCCCCTAAGATCAGGAACAACAACCCGAAAACCGGCTTCGGACAAAGCCTGCACCTGGGAGCGCCACATTTTCCGGGAAAGGGGAAATCCATGAATCAACAATACCGCAGGCCCTTTTCCTGCTTCCTCATAAGCCAACTGAATACCATTAAGCTTTACTCGCATATACCCTCCCAAATAACAGTCATGGGCTGAACCGACTGATCAACACGCAAGCTCAGCCCACAACATAATTAACCAACCCATTGGAACGTTCATATAAAAAACCAACCCTAATTACTTACATAAAAAAGATCCTACCAGCTCCCTTCCCACACAACAAGCCCTTAGAAAAGACCTTTTTTATTGTCATTACAGATAAAGCACCAACTTCCTTAAATATAGATTTCTCTAAATAACGGCCATGGGCCGTCCTTGGTCTTATCTACACAGACACTTTGGCCCACAACAAAATATGAAAGTAACTCAAAAACTTGTTGGTACTTTCATATAAAACACGAATGAAAACCAATCATAACAAAAACAAAACGTCACTTTCAAAAAATTGCAAAAACAATTTGCACGCCTTTCGAGATGATGTTAATGATTTCACCGTTAAAATTGCTATTCTCCTTACTGACATTGGAAAAAAAGGACTGATCAAACCTATGAATATTCTTTTTGCTGCAGCTGAAAACTCCTGGGGAGGTTTTTTCGATATCATCCGTTCAGAATTACCCCATCACTGTTTCAAGGCAACCGGAAATTTTCAGATTGACAGGCTGAAAGGCGTTGATGTCCTAATTCCGACCATGTCTGCTGTAACAAAGGATCTACTAAATAGTGCAGACCGATTGCAACTGATACAGCAATGCGGCTCCGGTCTTGAAGGGGTTGATATTGAGGCGGCCAAGAAGAAAGATATACGGGTCTGCAATGTACCGACAGACATCTCAGGCAATGCGGATTCCGTAGCGGAACTGGGAATATATATGATGATCGGGTTGTCCAGAGACATTCCCGCCATGGCCCAAAATATAGCAAACAAAAAAATGGGTGAACCCCAGGGCATGTCTATGCAGGGTAAAACAGCGGGCATTATCGGTCTTGGAGGTATCGGAAAAGCACTGATCAGAAGACTGAAGACATTTGATATGCGACTCATGGGCATAAAACAAAATAACGCTGAACGTGCCAAAAAAGAACTTGGGCTGGATTGGGTCGGCACTCCGGATGAAATCGACAGGGTGTTAAAAGAATCAGATTATGTGATCCTCAGTCTTCCGCTGACACCTGAAAGCAGGGATATCATTAATAACGATACGATTTCATTTATGAAAAAAGGGGCGTTTATTATAAACCTGTCCAGGGGCGGCGTAATCAACAAAGACGCTCTTGAAAAAGCGCTTGACCAAGGAACCATTGCCGGAGCCGGCCTGGATGTATTCTGGGAAGAACCGCCGGAACCCAATGACGGAATTTTCAGATATAATGTTATATCAACACCTCATATCGCAGGCTCCACGGATGTTTCAATGAACGGCATTGTAAAGGTGGTATCTGAAAATATCCGCAGGTTGGAGAATAACCAGGCCCCACTTTACTCAAAATAATTTTATATGAAAGTCTCCTGTAACCAATTGGATTCTTTCTATGTTTGTTGTGGGCCAAAGCCTGGGTGGAGATAGACCAAGGACGGCCCGGGGCCGTTATAAAAAAGTCTGCATAACCTGTGAAGATCTATCGACAACTGTTGTGGGCTGAGCCTGAATGTTGAAAGACCAGATCAACCCATGGCTGTCATATTAAATCATAAGGCAATAACATCCAAAATGGATGGCGCTTAATATAAAATCGAAACGTCAGAGTAAAAAGGAGCTTGTTATGAAACAGATAAGAGGTTTGGCCGTTCTTGTTTATATTATCATTGCAATTGTCATCGTTGTTGGTCTTTGCGGCTGCGCCACCAGTGGCGGCGGCAAACAAGAAAACAGCGCTGTTCAGGGTCCTATAGTGACGCCTTTAGCGCAGCACTATGATAAGATTATTGTCTACGAACTGGAAACAACGCCTGAATTAAAAAAAGATTACGAACAGGATCTCAAGGATTGTCAATCGACTTTAATCAGCTCCCTGCTCAAAAGAAACAAATATAAGCGGGTGGACGCTGCCAACAGCAATGAGACGTATGAAAATCCGGCACTGCTTGTAAAAATCAAAGTGAGTGACATGAGAATTGCGGGTTTCGGGGCGCGTTTCTGGGGAGGGGCACTGGCCGGCAACTCATATATGTACATGCGAATGAAGTTGATGGATGCAACGACCGGGGAGCTCGTTCGAGAAGAGGACTTTAACAGCGTGAATAACTCCTTTGCCGCGGCATGGAACTTTGGGGCAAGTGATCGAAGTCTTCCAACCGATATGGCTGAAATCATCGCCGATTATCTCGACAAAGCCGTTCAGCCATAAGTTTCCCATACGATCTTTGCTCTCTTAGCGCTTATACAGAGAATCAAAAACAAACAAAACTAAAGGCAGCGACAACAGGGTAAACACCAGGCTGGAGACCAAGTATTGATTAACAATCTCCCGGTTTCCCTGAGCCCTTGAGGCAAATATCGGCAAAGCTGTGAGCGGCGGGTTGGCGGCCTGCATAACGATAATGAAAGCAATGTTGTACTCAAGTTTAAAGAATAAAATTATTCCTAAACCTATCATCGGAAATAAAATATTTTTGACGGCAATAAATTTAATGATTTCACCCCAAACAGCCTTGCCGGTTTTTTGAAGATCCACATAAATATTTCCGCCAATAATAAGCATAAGAAGCGGGATGGTCATGCCACCGACCATTTTCAGGGCCGTTAAAATAAATTCAGGGATCAGTTGATCACCATGAGTAAATTTTAAAATCAGTCCCAGTGAAGTTGCGATCAGAACCGGATTTATAGTTTTTTTAAGGCTGAATTGCTGCTGGCCTTTTTTGAAAAATAAGTGGTAGGTGTTAAAAAAGAACGCCGGATAAAAAATTGTAAATAAAAACAAATCTACCAATAAGGAAGCATCCGACCCAAAGGTCTCGGTGATTACGATGATGGGAATAAAAAGGCCGTTTTGAAAAACCAAGGACAGGGTTGTCTCTTCTTGAAATTCTTTTTTAAAAAGGTATCTAAAGAATCCTGCCATGATGATTACAACGATCGTAAAAATGACCCAATAGATCGGATACAGATACCAGGTCGGAAAATCTATTGGATTAAATGTTTTGATTATTCGATAAAAAATTAACGAAGGAAGAGCGATCTCTAAAACCAGCGGGGAAAGAAAGTCTAACACATCTGTGGGGATCAACTTTCTTTTGGCCACAAAAAAACCTAAAAACCCAATGAAAAACATAATCCCAACCGATTGAGATACAACGATAAACATATTCATAAGCGTATCATGTCATCTGTTTGCCAAAACACCTGCTGGGCAAAATCATGAATTTGACTTACGGCAGATTCCGGGGATTCATACCCGAGCATCCAGGCATATTCAGAGTTAGCCATGGTAAGCTTGCCTTCTAAGCTGACATGGTAGATTCCAATGGGTGCAATACTGCACATTCCTTGAATTTTCTGCTTGGGTAAAACTTTTAACCCCGGACCCATTTTACCCGTATCAGTCTTTGCTGCAATCATCGAAATACCCATTTTTCGGCCTCCAAACTCATGATAGGCCTATATGTTATTTGGCAGGAGCAGGTTTTTCCTGCCTCGTCTTGAATATCAATGGTGCGACTTTCAGAAAATAACGGTAATCATCCCAACTGACGTTGTTGTGCATTTTTGCATTCCTCATTGGCAAGAAGAAGGTATTGATATGCAGAATAACAGGCCCTATATTATGTTACAAGACGAAACAAATTGATAACTAAGATATTTCGTCGTAACCACAGGAGACACGACCATGAAAAAAATGATCACATATATAATCGTAGCTTTTACCGTATTTACGACCTCAGTCTTCGCCCAGACCTGGACCGTGGATCCGGCCCACACGTCAGCTGATTTTTCAATTGAGCACATGGCTATCAGCCGCGTCACAGGCAGTTTCAACCAAGTGACGGGACAGCTGATATTTGACAAAGAAGGCCGCCATCCTCAATCCGTCAACATCTCCATAGATGTGGCATCCATTGACACGGGGGTTGACAAACGAGATGAACACCTGAAAAGTCCCGATTTTTTTGACGTGAAAACATACCCGACCATGACCTATACATCTGAAAATATCACCCGCCAGGGTGAAGGACGTTACAAAGTGGTCGGCACCCTGAATATGCACGGTGTAAGCAAACCGGTCACGCTTGCCGTTGAGGGCCTGGTAAGCCATGAAAAAGACCCATGGGGAAACACCCGCAAAGGCGCCCATGTAACGGCAGAACTCAATCGAAAGGATTTCGGCATCGTTTATAACGCGGTTTTGGAAAGCGGAAATCTGATGATTGGCGAAACCGTAGATATTGTGATTAACCTGGAGTTTATTAAACAATAAAAACGGGGGTACTTCGGGCACCCGGCCTTAAGAAAGCCGGGTGCTTTGAAGAACGGGACATGTACCCTGAGCCATATCGCGGGCTCTTGATAATCTTTTTATTCTCTGTTATACTCTGCCTGAAAAAATTGCAGGAGCGCGGTTTCATGCAGCAGAAAAAAATTTTTTACGGCTGGACAATTGTTGCCGTGGCTTTTTTGATCGGTCTTACCCAGGCCGGTGTATTCCAGAATGTATTGTCTATCTTCCTCAAACCCATGGCTGATGAGTTCGGCTGGAATCGTTCCATCATCACCGGTTCCATTGCTGTGGGTTCCCTGTCCGGCGGCATCCTCTCCCCCCTGGTTGGTCCTTATCTGGATCGTAATGGCCCGCGAAAAGCGGCATTCTGGGGAATTACCATTTTAAGTGCGGGCCTGATTGCTCTGTCACAACTCTCTTCGGTCTGGCAGCTTTACCTGTTTTTCGGCACCGGCCGTATGATTGCCTCCGGTCTGCTGGCGCTGGTGGTCACGGTGAGTGTCTCCAACTGGTTCATTGAAAAACGGGGAAGGGCCATGGGAATATCCCAGCTGGGCAGCCGCATCGGCATCGCATTTCTGCCGTTATTGGTACAACATATCATTCTTTCCTATGGGTGGCGCACAGCCTGGGCTGTATTGGGAATCATTGTATTTGCGTTTTCGGCCCTGCCCAGTCTGATTTTTCTGAAACGAAGGCCCGAAGATGTTGGATTGCTGCCGGACGGCAGAGAACCGGCAGAAAGATTAGAGGCAGACGAAGATAAATCGGATAAACCAAACAAGGCGGTCCGCTATAATCTGGAAAATGAACCTGTGTGGACCCGGCAAACCGCATTTCGCACCGTTTCATTCTGGCAGCTTGTGTTTGTCATGTGTGTAATTTATCTAGTTGGGGCCGGGTCTAATTTCCACATGTTTCCATTTATGACGGACCAGGGATTGCCGGCAACCACGGCCGTGCTGGTTATCACCGTTTTGTCGGTTTGCGCCGCATTGGGTGGGGTGTTATTCGGTTTTCTGGCAGAAAAAATATCCGTGAAAATACTTATGGGCGGTGTGTTGATCACCATTGCCGGCCTCTTTTTCTCGGTTTTCTGGGCAGTCAAGAAACCGGCGTGGATGTTTATCTTTGCCGTTGTTTACGGCATCATCCGAGGCGGGGTGCTGCCGTTAATATTTTTGATTTGGACCGAATTTTACGGCAGAAGATCTTCGGGAACCGTGCTGGGCATTGCAGGTCCCTTCCGGATGGCTGCAAACGCCGCCGGACCGGTCTCAGCGGCGATTTTTTTTGATCTGTTCCATAACTACTGGATTCCGTTTTCAGCCTTCACCATTCTCTTGATCATGGCCGGCCTTGTGTGCCTGATCGCAAAACCGCCTGTCAGCCCGGAATTGACATCAGACGCCCGGCAAGTTAAAGGCGAAGACTAAAAGAAGCCGGTGTATCAATAAGGCCACGATACGTTCCGTCAAATTTTCGTTCAGATGCGACTCAGCCAAGCTTTTCCACAATTTTACCCGCAGTTGCCAGGGCGGCCTTAAACCGGTATCTGTTTATCTGTTCGTCCAAAGCGTTTAATTCCGCCTTTAATGAATCCGGCCATCCAAGGGATTTGACTTCTTTCATTGCCGTTTTCATGGGTTTGGGTTCAGATGTCTGAATTTTGGCTATCAGCAGTTCCATGGCTTCAAACAATTGATCACGGGATGACAGATCACCGGAAGCTTCAGGCAAAGGGTCATTCTCCGGCCGCATGTCGATGCCGTTAAGACCCTGCTGTATCTTTTGCATTTGATCCGAAAAGTGCGCCAATGTAGCTTTAACCGGTTTATTTTCTCTTAAGCCGCTTTCAAGAACCTGACCGGCTTTCTGTAATGCGGACGCCCCCAGACTGCCGGCAAGCCCCTTTACAGAATGGGCCAGCCGCCGGGCTTCCGGAAAATCTTCCCTGTCAATGAATTTCTGGATCTTTTGCGGGGCATCAGCATAATCCCGTTTGAATTTAAAAAGCAGATTGCGGTAGAATTGCTGATTGTCGTTGACGTTGCGCAACCCCTTGTCAATATCTATACCGGGCAGGTCAATGGGAATATCTACATTTGTCCGGCCGGCATTATCGTGTACTTTAAGGCCCTCCTCTTGTTTTGTGGGATGGTTTCTTTTTTTTTCGGGTATCCACTGGGCCAAAGCGCTGTAGAGTGCATCAGGATCAATGGGTTTTGTGACATGGTCCTGCATCCCGGCAGCAAGGCTCTTTTCCCTGTCTCCGGCCATGGCATGGGCGGTCATCGCGATGATGGGCAAATTCTTACTGTCCAGGGTTACGCGGATTTCCTGCGTGGCCTGCAATCCATTCAGCTCAGGCATTTGGATATCCATAAGCACTAAATCATACGCATCGGCATTGGCCATGCGGACTGCCTGGCACCCGTTGTCGGCAACGTCCACCAAGGCACCGGTGGGTTTAAGCAGCTCCAATGCGATCTGTTGATTAATTTTATTGTCTTCAGCCAGAAGAATACGCGCACCAGGGAAAAACGCCGCCTGGTCCAAACGCCTTGTCATTTGTCCGGGCGTTTTTGGTAAGCCACGCCCAAATGCCTGGAGTATGGTATCAAATAATGTGGACTGTGTTGCCGGTTTGGTCACAAAACCGTCAAAAACGGCATCATTAAATTTTTCTTGAACCTCATCAAACCCGTATACCGTGGCCAAAATGATCTTGGGCTCAGATCCTGTATGCGGCAGGGTGCGAATACGTTTGCAGGTTTCAATGCCGTCCATGTCCGGCATTTTCCAATCCAGAAGCACAATGCCAAAAGGCACCTCCCGGCTGTGTTCTTCAAACATTTTCACTGCCGAGTGACCATCTTCAACCGCAGTGACTTGAAATCCGCTGCTTTCAAGATAGGCCTGAAATATTTCCCGGGCCGTCTCGTTATCATCCACAACAAGCACTTTATTCCTGCACAAATCATCTTCTGCTTTGAGGCTTGGGCGGTGTTCTGCCTGGTGGTCCAAACGTAAGGCAACAGTAAAAAAGAATGTCGATCCCTTCCCATAGGATGACCTGACGCCGATATTCCCACCCATCATTTCAGTCAGCCGTTTGCAAATGGTCAACCCCAGGCCGGTCCCGCCGTATTTCCGGGTGGTGGAACTGTCTGCCTGGGAGAATGCTTTGAACAACCGGCCCTGCTGCCCAGGGGTCATACCGATACCGGTATCTTTGACTGAGAAATGAAGAACCAAAACATCTTTGTTCTCCTCTTCCAGTCGGCAGGATATTTCGATTTCTCCCTGTTCGGTGAATTTGACGGCATTACCAATCAGGTTGACAATAACTTGTTTGAGCCTCAAGGCGTCACCGATCAAATTTTTAGGTACATCCGGTGAAACATTGATCAAAAGTTCCAAGCCCTTGTCACAGGCGTTAAAAGATGAAAGGTCACAGGCCTCGCCAATGACTTGATCAAGATTAAAGGGGACGAATTCAAGCGCCAGTTTTCCGGCTTCAATTTTCGAAAAGTCCAGAATGTCGTTTATCAATCCAAGAAGTGATCGGGCGGCGGCATCGACCTTGGTCAGATAATCCTTTTGTTTGGTCGTCAATCCGGATTTCAATGCCAGATGGGTCATCCCGATGATGGCATTCATTGGGGTCCGGATTTCGTGGCTCATATTGGCCAGAAAGCTGCTTTTTGCCCGGGTTGCTTCTTCAGCGATGTCTTTGGCTTCTCTCAGGCGGGTTTGGGTTATCGTCAGCAGGGATATGGTTTTGTACTGAACCAGTATCAGCACCATCATGACACACAACGATGCGGCAACAAGAACAATGATGGTCAAAGTACTCAAGCGAAGCCGTTCGACCTGCTTCACCTGTCCTGATAGAAGCATATGGGTATCACGGCTTATTTGCATATAAACATTGCGAACAAGATCAAGGGTATTGGCCAGACGAATGGAAAGATGGCCGGCTGAAACCGTGTTAACCACCGGGGATGCTGCCAATAGTTGATCAATATCTTTCAAAATATTTCTAAATTCCAGACAGATCGGTTCCATTTGTCTGATCTGGTTTTGATTTTTGTTTTTTTCATAGGATGCCAGGGTGCTGTCCGCCACATCAAGGGCCAGGGTCAGTTCATCCAGATTGATGAAAGAAGGATCAACAGCCAATTTCTCCAAACTGGTTAATAAATCGGACTGACTCTTTATCAGGCTGGTTATGCCGCGATGCTGGGCAATGATATCCACGGGCAGGCCGGTTTCAATTTCCTGGAGAATGTTGAACACAAACACACTGCCGAGAACCGCCACAACACCAAAGAATGCGAAAATAGAAAAAATGATATTAAATAATTTCTTATTCATTGGTCTTGCGTCCGGGAATTTCGCCCGTCAAATTTACCCTGCACGGTCCGGAGCTGTAGCCATCGGGTGGCCAGCAGGGAGCATGGGTCAGCTCAAAGACTTGTTCAAGCCGGTTGATCTGCCGGGTCACAACAGAAGGAATATCTTTGTTCCTCAGCACGATCTGTGAAAAAGTTACAAGATAGGATGTATTAAACGCTTCATTGAAACGGCCAAGACCTGAAGGAAGCATTGCCATAACGGCATCGCTGCTTGCTGACTGTCTGAGAACTGCATTGTATATGTTCTGCATCCCTTTTGACATATTCATGCCTCCCTTGGCATTGACCACTGGAAAGAAACCGATACTGGACGGCATTTGATACTGGACGGCCGGACTGGTTAAATAGTGAATCAATTGCATTGCCGTTTGTTTATTTTCAGCATAATCTGGGATACCCAGTCCGGCCAGTACAACCATGAACCCCCTGCCTTTTGGCCCAACCGGACAGGGAAATGCAATAAAATCATCAGGCCTTGATTTAAACACATTGATAAGCCTTGCGGTATGGTCCCATGCGATCCATACCTCATCGGACAGGAGGGGTTCTTCCATATGGCTGAAACTAAGGGACCACTCGTTCACACAGCCCCACAGTTTTTTAAAATAGCGCCACATGACAATGCAGTCACTGGTGTCAATCCCGGTGACCATACCACCGGTAAATGACGGGTATAAGCATCCTTGCAAAAAACGATGCATCAGCCCTTTTTTTGCACCGGGAAAACCTAATCGGTTTTTTCCCGTGATTTTATTTATATTTTTTGCCCAGGCAAACAATTGATCAAATGACAGATGATTAATATCCGCCCCTTTGGGCAGAAACGAAAGAGATTTTTTGTTTGCAACCATGATATAGGTTGCCTGCATCCAGGGAATATAGTACTGAAAATTGTTATCAATTTTCGCCATATCAACATATTTTTCAAGGATTTTATTTTTTTCCCACAACGTGCCAAATGAAGAAAGGTCCATTAAAATATTGTGGGATTTTAAAGAAATGAAGTCTCCATGACCGCCGCCGATCAGGTCCGGCCGGTCACCGCCGGAGCCGGCAATAACCTTTTCAAAAACCAGCCTGTTATCCTCGGGCTTAAACATCACCTTTTTCCCAAACCCTTTCAGCAACATATTGCGCATTTTCTCGGCCTCGTCAAAAGGGGTCAACTGGGTGGAAAAAAAGAGCAGATCACAGGGCTGTTTTCCAAAGGCAGCGCCTGGATGGAAACAGACATTTCCCACAACGGCAACCAGTATGATTAAGAGAACGATAGGTGGGAAATGAAAAGTATGTTTCAAATTTATCCTCTGGGTTATGATGTCAGCGGAGAATAAAAAAGCCCTTTAAAATGTTTTTAAATCAGGTGCGAAAAATATGAGACATAGGCTACCACGTTTTTGCGTGCAATTTCAACCATCGTGAAACACAGAGGCAGGGTAACCGCATTTATATTAAAAAGTCCTCTATCGGGATCGCAATCGAAAACAATGGACATTTCGATCCCGATAGACAGCGAGAGCGATTGTGAAGTTAAAATAGCCGGCAAAATTATAAATGCGGTCACTCTGCTATTTGGGGCCCCTAAGATAACGACAGAGTGAAAAAAATGTTTAACCCACCACCATCAAACTGCAGACGACAGACAGTCGATTGCTGAAAAGCCGGGGGCATCAATCATGGCCATAATACGTTGCACCACCTGATCCACTGCCTTCTCCACGGGTTCGGACATTTGCTGGGTGAACTCCTTAATATGTTTTACCTCAATGAGCATCAGAGTCATATCGGCGGGCATCTCATCGGGAAAACACATATTGGCGGTTTTTAATGGTTGTGAGGATTGCAAATTTTTCTGCAACGCCGTAGATGGGTGACTTCCTGTTCAAACCTGTTTTAAAAATTGGTCAGCGTTTTATACAATCCACCCTTGCTATCAAACACATCGATCTGCACCGGCACCTGGGCACCGGTGACGGCATGGGTGACGCAGGCCAGGATGTTGTGTACGGGTTTGCCGCCAAATGCGGCATGGTACTTTTCAAAATGCTTCTGGGCTTTGGGGGTGTCCATCCCCTTAACCAGGTTAAACAGGGCCATTGGTCCCACGGCATAACAATTGGTGTCCGGGCCTTCCACAATGCCTTTCCAGTCACCTAATTTTTTCTGGTAGGGGAATTTCAGGTAGGTCCAGGGCTGAACCCGTTCTGAAATAAAATCCAGGTACTCTTTGCCGGTGAATGTGCCCACCAGATTACCTTTGGCGTCAATGATTTTCTGGGTGCCGTCATAGTTACCGATATAGCCGTCCACGTCATCGACTTCAGCCTAAGCCAGAACCTCTACATTGGTATGGTTGTAGCACTCGACCATTTTGGGGGTAAGGATACAGGCGGAGCAGTCATTGGTGGGAAAGGTCTTATCCAGCTGGGCCATGACGCCGCCGATGGACGGTTCTTTTTCCACCATGTAGGTTTTGTGCCCCATGTTGGCCATCTCAAACAGATATTTGTTCAGGCCTGCCTGCTCACAGGCCGCCCTGAAAATCGGCTCATGGGTACGCGGGGTACAGGCCGCGACCACCACCCGGTCCACCAGCCCATCCCGGATATCCTGCTTGATCATCTCTTGTCCGGAGTCAGAACACATGAATAAATTTAAGCGGGCAATCACAACGTCAGGCAACATTTCCGCAAAGAAGAGGCAGGTCTTTTGTTAGGAGGGGGGGGAGAATCTTCACGGCAATCCCCGAGGCCGTATACGTACAAGCTTTATTGAAGCTCAGGGCTTAATCGGCACCGCCCCTTTCCCGGATATAATCGGCAAGCGATTTAACCGTTGCTAAAATCTCACGTGCCTGGTCCTGGGTGTCGATGCGGACATCATAGACATCCTGGACCATGACAACAATTTCAACGGCGTCCAGGGAATCCAGCCCAAGCAGTGAATCCGGTCCCACCAGGGGGGAGTCCATCGGAAAGTCATCCAGAATATCTTCCTGCACATTACATAGTTCGACAATGGTTGTTAACAACTCTTTTTCCAGCATTAAAATTTACCTTATTTTTTGTATTTAAAAGAGAGATAGGAAATCCCCGAAGCAGCCATACCAAATAGTACCAGACAACCTGCTTCAGGCAAAACAGCTTTGATCTGTTTTCCCCGCAAAAGGATATCGTAGAATGCGTCAAGGGCCCATGCCAGGGGAGACAAATTACTGATCAGCTGCATGGGGCCGGGCATCAGATAAACAGGGACGATGATGCCACCAAGGGCTGCGGCAATCACAATAGTTGTGGGACCAATAACAAGGGCCTGCTCATAGGAGCCTGCAAGTTGCCCAAGCATAATGCCGTAATTTGCAGCGGCCACCGCACATGCGGCAATGATAATAAGCACGGCAATCCATGGGCCGCTTACGACAAAGGCAGGCAGACCCAAAAGGGGAAAAACAAATTTACCGATCAAAAACACAAAGAAGAACTGAATCAGGCAGACACAGATGTAGGCAACAATCTTTCCCAAAATCAAAATAAATCCAGGGACGGGCATGGTTTTCAACCGGTCCTGGGTTTTATTTTCACGCTCCTGAATCATGCTTCCGGCAAGGGGCACACAGATAAAAAAAATACCGAACAAGGCCCAGGCCGGCACATTCTGCTGAACCGATGTGGGCATTTTTATGAATCCGAATTCCGTTGCCCAGGCCTCTTTAATATCAAACCACGGATCAGGCGGCGTTGCATCCGGCCGCCTGTCTGTGGGGAAAACAGCTTGCCTGAGCTTAATCTCATACTCCAGACATAAAAGAACCTTTGAGACAGCACTTAACACAGCAGCTCGAAAGCCTCCCTGGACCGAAGGGTCAAAATATAAAGTAATCTGTTTGTTGTTGGTACCAGCGGTACCTTTTTTTGCAAGAGCAAACAGCCGGGCTTGATCAAAGGCAAAGTCCGTACAGCCTTCGGGGATAACAATACTGAACTGGTACGTCCCTTTATTCACCAAGGCTTTTGCCCCGGCCTCGGTGTTGCATCCGACATCTTCACCCTTCACGGCAATAATATTGTCCGAGTCCTTTAAACCCTTATAAATAATCTTTCCGATCTCTTTTTTATCGCTATCAAGAACCAAAACATGGGTAATCGGATTCAGCACTTTTGCCTGTACAAGACAGATAATAGTCACCAACACGGCGGGCATGACAAACAACAGCACCAGGCCCATGCGGTCCCGGATGAGTAAAAGCAGTTCCTTTTTTAATGTGGCGGCTAAAAGTCCCATTAACAACTATCTTTTTTTTCCTGTGGCCTTTAAAAACAGCTCGTTGAGATTACGGCATTTGCCGATGCCGCTGATCAGATCATCGGTTCGCCCCTGGGCAAGACAAACGCCTTTATCCATGATCAAAACCCGTGAACATATTTTTTCAGCCTCTTCCATGTAATGGGTCGTATAGATCAGGGTGCTGCCCTTAAGGCTTAACTGCTGAATCCGGTCAAGCAATGCGTTGCGGGAGTAGACATCCATACCCACTGTGGGTTCATCCAGGAATATCAGTGCCGGATCATGCAAAATTCCGCAGGCAATATTAAACCTGCGTTGAATACCGCCGGAACATTTTGAGATCAGCTGATCGGCAAACGCATCCAGATCTAACAGGCCTAAGGTTTCTGTAATTTTTAATTCCAACGCTGTTTTGTTAAGCCCAAATAACGTACCGAAATAAACCATATTTTCCCGTCCGGTGAGTTTTGAAAACAAGGCGATTTCCTGGGGGATCAAGCTGATAAGAGGCCTGACTTTAAGTGGATGTGCCAAGGCGTCCACACCGCAGATTTTCACACTGCCCCGGGTGGGCTTTATCAGGGTGGACAAAATGGAGATGGTTGTTGTTTTTCCGGCGCCGTTAGGCCCTAATAATCCAAAAATCTCGCCTTTTTCAACCCGTAAATTCAGGTCAGCCAGGACATCTTTCCGACTGCTCGGATAGCGTTTCCCCAAATTACTGACCTTAAGAACAGATTGAGGATCATCAGCCGGCAATGGACAAAAGCTCCTTAAAGGTGCGGGTTTCAATATCTGCGCAGCTATTGAGAACCTCACGCATGGCCTGTACCGAGTCATCCCGGGTCGCCCGGCCCTTACAATGCCTTGCGGCCTTGACGGCAAATCTGCGCCACTGATCTCCAGAAGCCGTCATCTGTTCAGCCATGGTGGTCAACCGCGGGTCATCCAATATCCGGGCGGCCTGCTGGAGGAATGCCGAATACATAAAACGAAAGCCGCCTCCGCCGGTACCAATCTCTTCTTGCATCCGTATGAGCTGCCCTAAAAGGAGTACTGTTTTTTCATTGCCAAATTTTTTGGGCCAATTTTCAACACACTTTCCTAAGAAACGAATCCCCCGGGTGCCCAGGAACGGCACAGGCGTTTTTACCATACTTTTTGCCGCACCCTTGATCCCGGTGAACAGGGCGGGTTTTAAATCAATTGTTTCAGGAACACGGGTGATACGGTACATACTTCCTTTGGGGGCCAGGGCTCCCTTTGCAAACCGGGCCAGGGCCAGATCCTTAGACGAGCACTCTACGAGGGAAGGGAAAACCGGGTCACTGATGATATAATTACCCCCCTCTTTGCCAATCACCACGATATTGTGCATGTTAAAATGAAATCTCAACGCCGGGGGAAAATACGGCAACCAGTATCCGCCGGTCCGGCATCCCACAGGGTGTCCCTGGTCAAGTTCTCTGTCCAGGGCATCCATGGCTTTGGGCACACTTGAAAACTTTTGCCATTTGACCCCAATGCCCAAAGCGCGGGTCACACTTTTAAATATTTTGCCCACCGGGCACCGAAAGGTTGTCAACGGCAGTTCATTAACTTTAATAAACGGCAGGTATCCAAAAAAGATGCCCTGGCCAATGCCAAATGCCAGGGCCTCTGAAAGCTGTTGATCACTGTCTTTTACGGCATGGTTGATCAGATTTGCAGTAACCCCGCATTCACAATGGGCGGACTGGGTATGTTTAAAATCAATTCTCATCGTTAATCTTCATCTTGGCAGTCGACGGGGCAATCCATGGCCGGCTTGGGCAGCGTTTTTAATTCATCCACGGATATATTGAATAGTGCGGCATACTTTTCCAGTACACGCTCTTTGATTCTTTTGAAGACGGCTGGTTTGAGATGCCGCTTGACCTGCCAGCGATACAATCCCATATACTGGGCAAGAAGAGCGACATCCATCTGGTGACACGCCATATAAAAGCCAATGGGACTGAGTTTTCCATCAAGAATATCTATGCGGGCCTTGTTAACTTTTTTTTCAATGAGTTGCCATGCCTGCCTGTTGGCGACATTTTTTGGATCCCATCCAATACTTTGGGCCAGGCTGTAATTTCCGTTTTGATCAACGGCATAACATATTTCACGGCCATAATCGTCTAAAATACCGGGATCTTGGGGGACGTCTTTTATTTCCATTACCGATAACAACTTAAGATTAAATAAAAAGCATATTAAAAGTTTGCTTACGACTTACACTGAATTTATTGTTAAAAACAAGCCTAATTTTACAATATGCTTCCAATGATATGCTTGAAATGATATTTCCTTGCCGATGATAGGAGTTAATTTATGACATCTGGTGCTTACATTGCTGCAATGGGAATCATATCCGCCTTAGGGACAGGGATTGACAGCACGTATCAGGCCCTTAAACGCGGTAAATCCGGTCTGGCTTCCGTGGATTTTTTTCAACTGAACCGGCCGAATTTTCCCAAAGTGGGTATGGCGCCAGGGCCGATTAAAGACAATGTACCCCGGACACACGCGCTTGCCCGGATCGCTGCCGGACAAATCATGGCCCAATGCAGTCTGGTCCCGGATGCCGTTGTTTTAGGCGTCACTACAGGAGGCATGCTGACTTGCGAATCTCTACTCAAAACCAAAGAAACCGATCCAAAACTTTTCAGCTATCACGGTCTGGGTACGGTTGCAGAGGATATTGCGGACCTGATAGGCTGTAAAGGCCCTGCCATTACCGTGTCTACGGCCTGTTCTTCAGGGAATACGGCTCTGGCCATTGCCTTGGAGATGCTCCGTTCGGGCCAGGCCGAAACCGTCCTGGCCGGGGGAGCCGATGCCCTGTGTCGTATGACCTGCTTTGGATTTCAGTCCCTGCAGGTGGTTGACCCGGCAGGCGCACGGCCGTTTGACGAAAAGCGTGCCGGCATGAGTGTTGCCGAAGGGGCAGGTCTAATGCTCATTGTATCCCAAAAGCCTGAAAATCCTATTGCAACACTGTCCGGCGGCGGCTTATCCTGCGATGCATACCACGCCTCATCGCCGCACCCGCAAGGCAACGGTGCCTTTGATGCCATGACAAAAGCCATGGATGACGCCGGCATCACCCCTGAACAGATAGATTACATCAATCTTCACGGTACAGGCACCGAGGCCAATGACAAGGCGGAAGCCATGGCTGTGAACCGGCTTTTTAACAAAAACCAACCTGCGGCATCATCGGTTAAAGGGGCCACAGGCCATCCCATGGCCGCTGCCGGGGCCATAGAGGCGATCATCAGTGCCATTGCCGTATCCAAAGCGATCATTCCCGGCAATACCGGATTCAGTACCCCGGACCCTGTACTGAATTTTATACCGGTAGCCACCCCCATACACAGGTCCGTTCACAGGGTATTGTCAAATACATTTGGATTTGGTGGAAATAATGCGTCCATTGTAATATCAGAAACAGCCACCAATGCATCGACGACCTGCGCCCGGGACGTAAAAAAGAGGCCAAAGTCCCAGATGGGTCCTTTGTCGGTTCTAAGTTACGCCTGTGTGACAGGTGCGGGCACGACCGGTGAAAGTCTGGATGCATTTTACAAGGGGCAGTCCCTGGCAGGCATGATCACGGACAAAACCCTGACCGACCTGCTCTCTTTGAAAAAAGTGCGGCGGATGAAACGATTTTCCCGCCTGATGTTAGCCCTGGCGGTCCTGGCCGGAAAAGAGGAGCCCGCCGACACAACGCCTGCATCCATTATCGGCGGCACCGGCTGGGGATCACTGTCGGAAACCTGGGACTTTCTTTCACGGCTTTTTGCAGGCAATGAGAGATCCTCCAGCCCCATTGATTTTGTGGGATCGGTTCACAACGCCGCCCTGGGTCATGTGGCCATGGAACTGGGTGCAAAAGGCGCGAACATCACCACCACAGGCGGGGATGCCTCCTTTGAGCAGGCCCTGTGGACGGCCGGAATTCTGGGTAAAAAGGAACATGCCCCCATCATGGTCATGGGCGGAGATGAACACCATGCAGAGTTGTCGTTCAGGTTTGATATGTCCGTGACCCACAAAGAGAAACCAGCGGACGGCGGCGGTGCTCTGGTGCTGACTTACGGGGCAGTTCCCGGCAACGCCACTCTGACCCCCCGACTATTTTTAAAAGATAACGACCGCCTTGCACCCAAGGATGCCCTGGCAGACCTTATCCGGGAGCTGCCGGATTTCAATGACAGGTATGGGGCTGTCATGGCCGGTATCCCCAAGGCCTATGCAGCCCGGGGAAAGGCAATGACGGATACTTTGTCCAATGCCTTTTCATCGTCCATACCAATCCTGATTTACCGCCGGCTGACCGGACAGTTTGCCACGGCCCCGGCAATTGCAACCGTACTTGCCGTGGATGCGGTAAAAAATAACAAACTGCCTGATCCGGCGTCTCCAGGAAATTGTATAGAGCTCCAAGGCAGGGGGATTCTTCTTTTAGGCTTTGGGCGGCATCTTACTGCCGTAGAGGTAATGCCGGGATGAAAGCCCATTGATAACCGGCAGCATATCCATAGCCCCCCTACCCTATTCGATACTTTTATGAATTTTATTCTTTTTATTTTAATCAGCCTGATGCTGGTGTGGATTTCCCGGCACACGCTGAAAAATTACCGCAGTCACGGCTTTTACCGCTTTTTTGCCTTTGAAGGCATTGCCGCAATCCTCGCATTGAATGAACCCCGTTGGTTTGACAACCCTTTTTCAATAAGGCAGTTGCTGTCCTGGGCGCTGCTGATCTGTTCCATCGGTTTTGTTCTGTACGCAGTGAACCTGCTTCGCAATTTTGGGGGACACAGACAGCGTGATGACATGCCTGAGAACTTCAATTTTGAGAATACGGCGCATCTGGTTGATACGGGCCTATACCGATTCATCCGCCATCCCATGTATACCTCGTTACTGCTCTTAAACTGGGGAGCGTTTTTAAAGCACATCACCCTGGTCACCACAGCAATCAGTGTGACAGCAACATTGTTCCTTATTGCCACGGCCCGGGTGGAAGAAAAAGAAAACCAAATAGTTTTTGGGCAAGCCTATACTGAGTATTGCAGCAAATCTAAGATGTTCATCCCATTTTTATTTTAATCTTGTTTAGGGTGTGTCATTTTATTATATTATTTACCTTTAAAAACCAATACAGGCAAGGCAAGGAAACTGTCTTATGAAAACAGTTAGTTCTCTTCTGGATCAAGCGTGGTATACAAGATATAAAGCCATTTCCAAGCTTAACATACGAAGCTCCATTTATGATGTAACCAACCGCTGTAACCTGCGCTGCAAGGGTTGCTTCTTCTTTTCATCCGGCGAACACGAGGCGGCCAAAGAGCAAATGGACATCTCGGAATGGGAATCCTTTATTGATCGGGAAAAAGAACGGGGCGTCAACCTTGCCATTCTCATCGGTGGAGAACCTACCCTGTGCCTGGACCGCGTCGAGGCGTTTTATGACCGCATGCCCACCTTTATGGCCACAAACGGTCTTATCAAAGTACCCAGGGACCGTTTTCCCGATATGATGGTTGGCATTTCACTGTGGGGCAGCAGTGATGACGAAAAGACATTGAGGGGAAAGGACACCTTTGCCATATCCAGCCGCCACTATGAAGGCGACCCCCATGTGTATTATCTTTTGACCATTACGCCAAAGCTTGTAGGCCATATTGAGCCCATCGTCCAAAAAATCCGCAATGTCGGCGTTAAAGTCCATATGCAGCTTCTATCCAATGATGAAGGCGTAGACGGATTCAGCTGGACCAAGCAAGAACTTGCTGACGTATGCCAGGAGATGGACGACTTATTGGACCGCTATCCCGACACGGTGGTCTCTGCAAAATATTATCATAAGATTATCACCACAGGCACCATGTTGGGCAGACCTTTTGGTTGGGCCGAGTGCCCCTCGGTGACACAGCCCCTGGACGACCGGAAAAACAATCCCAAACGGTTGACCAACTTCATCCGCTGGGCCTCGGATCTTAAAACCATGCACCGCTGCTGCACCTCTGAAACCCGTGACTGCAAAACCTGCAAGGACGGAGCTGCCCACATGAGCTGGGTTATGGTCAATAAGCGGGCCCATATGAACAACACCCAGGATCTGCAGAACTGGATAACAGTGTATGAAATGTTCGCCAAACTGTATCAATTCATTCCATGGTAAAAAAAAATAAAAAAGAAAAGCCGGTCTACAAGCACTTTGAAACGGCACACAAAGTCCCGTTCCACGACATGGATCCTATGCATGTGATGTGGCACGGCAACTATTATAAATATTTTGATGTAACACGATTCGATCTGTTTAAAGCGGCGGGCATTGACCTGTACGAATACTCCCTTTCAAAACATGTCAGCTTTCCGGTAAGCCGCTCATCCATCAAACATATTGCACCCTTAAAATTCCATGACGAATTTATCTGCAAAGCCACTGTAACCGAGGCTGAATACAAAATCGGCATAGATTTTGAGATCCGGCGTAAAGATACAGAACAAGTCTGTGCCCGGGGAAAAAGTGAGCAGGTGGCTGTGCGTGTACCTGAAATGACACTTTTGTTCAGGATCCCCGAAGATATCACCTCAGCCCTGCTGGTGTAATGTCATGCCAAAAGGTCTTTTTGAATGTACGGACACCCAAAAAATTACAAACGCCCTTACCGTTGGCTACGAAAGAATTGTAGCCTGGGCGGATCTACTGGATCAGGTCAATGTCTTTCCGGTCCATGATTCGGACACCGGCAAAAACTTAAAGATAAGCCTGGCACCATTTAAGCAGATTAAGCCGGGTGGCGGTGCAGACAAAACATCTTTAGGAAATTCTTTTGATGAATTGGTGAATAAACTGCCCATGTCGGCCGTGGGAAATTCAGGCAATATTGCGGCGGCCTTTTTTTCGGGCTTTTTATCTCATCCATTGCCCACCTTCCTGCCCACTGCCACAGGGCATGGATTAAACATGGCCATGAATGCCGTGGCCGATCCCAGGCCCGGTACCATGCTCGATCTGTTTGAAAGCCTGACCCGTTTTTTTGATGACAGGGCTTGTGACGGCCAACTTCAGGAAACATCCTTTGATTCCAACGCACTGACTGAACGACTCAAACAAAGCGTATCCCAAAGCATGACCCGGCTGCCTGCTCTGGAAAAAGCAGGCGTCGTGGATGCAGGAGCGCTGGGGATGTTCCTGTTTCTGGAAGGATTCTTCAAAGCGCTTGAGGATAGACAGGACCAATGTATCCCGGTCATGGAAAGTTTCAAGGACCAGCTCTGTGTCTCTGCCGGGTATACGGCCCCGTCGGAACCGGCCTTTTGTGTGGATTTACAGATCCGAATGGATCAAGACACCGCCCCGGACCAGTTGATTAAAACCCTTGGCGACAGTATTGTCACTTCACAAACGGACCGGTCCCTGAAAATCCATGTCCACACAAAAGACAGAGATGCGCTTAAAAACCAGGTATCTGAAATCGGGTCTATTACAGCATGGCACGCCGAACCCATCATAACCCGGCCCCAAGAGGTACAGGCACGAACAACCCCAAACACGGTGGGCATCATCACTGATGCGGCAGGCTCCATTACCCTTGACCGGGCCGCGACACTTGGCATCACGCTCATGGACAGTTTCATCGTCACCGATGAGGGCGGGGCCCCTGAAACCCTGGCAGATACGGCCCAAATCTATGCAGACATGACCCGGGGCAAAAAGGTCATGACCGCCCAGGCATCGGTATTCCAGCGCCATGAAACCTTCAAGAAGGTGTTGGGGCAATACGACCAGGTACTTTACCTGTGTGTGGGATCCGTGTATACAGGCAACTATGACGTTGCCATCCGGTGGATTGCGGACAACGGACTGTCGGAACGGATGCGGGTTGTGGATACCGGTGCGGCATCCGGCAGGCTTGGGCTTATTGTGGAAACCGTTGCCCTGGCCGCCCAAACCGTAAACGCCTTGGCGGAACTTGAAGCCCATGCGTTAAAAATTATTGAGGCCTGCGACGAACTGCTGTTCCTAAACCACCTGAAATACCTGGCCATGGGCGGCAGGATGTCCAAGACCGGCAGTGTAGCAGGAGATTTTCTCAGTATCCGGCCCATCATCAGCCCCAGGGCAGACGGCGCCCGAAAAGTCGCCACCGTCAGAAACAGTGAAAGCCAAATCCGGTATGCCGTCAACCGGCTTGAACAGGCGTTTGGTAAAACTGCGTCACCCAGGATACTTTTGCAATATTCCGACAACAGGGCATGGGTGGAAAACTCGGTCATGCCCCATATACGCCGGGCCTGTCCCCGGGCACACATTACCATAGTCCCGTTGTCTCTGACCTCAGGAGTTCACATGGGCCCGGGCACCTGGGGAATGGCATTTTTACCCGGAGAACTTGCCCCGGAAAAGATAGAACAGTGCCTTTGCCATAAAACCGATTTCCAAGGAGAGTCTGCCATGAAAGTGCTCCTGATGTCCATGCCCGATGTAGCACCCCTGGTCATTCACCAAAATGCCGTGCATTTCCCCAACCTGGGCATTGCCAGCATCGGCGGAAATATCCATGAACGGCATGAGGTCAAAATTATTGATTTGATCCGGAAACGCCGATCCATCCATGCCTACCTGACAAAGCAGTTAATAAAACTTGCACCTGATATTGTGGGACTTTCAGCCATGTCCTGGCAATGGGACACCTGCTGCCGAATTATCCGGCTGATCAAACGCGTCCGGCCCAGCGCTAAAATCGTGGTGGGCGGCTACCATGCCACCCTGATGACCCAGGAGATCACGCAATCCCCCGAAGGCAAATTGATCGATTTCATCGTACAAGGTGAAGGCGAAACTGCTTTTAAGCGATTGGTGGAGGCCCTGGACGGCCGGGACACGTTTCATGACATCCCTTCCTTGACGTATAAAACTGGCGACAAATTCATCACTAATCCCATGGGCGAACTACAGGATCTATCCCAGATAAGGCCACCCATCCGGGACAAACGGCGCCTGACCTGGGGATACCATGTAATGAACATGAAAGCTGAGGTGCTGGAGACCTCAAGAGGCTGCACCCGCACCTGCAATTTTTGCAGCATGAAACACATGTATGGCCGGACATTCAGAACCTATCCCATTGAAAGGGTCATTGCCGATCTTGATGACATTTATTATAACAAAAAGACACGGCTGGCCTTTATTGTGGACGACAATCTAGTGTTGGACACGGACAGAGTCATCCGGCTGTGTGATGCCATCATTAAAAGAGGATACCGCCGCCTGAAACTGGTGGTTCAGGCCGACAGCCTGACCATGGCCACCAATGAGGATATGATCCAAAAAATGGCCCAGGCAGGGTTTAAATCGGTATTCCTGGGGATTGAAAACGTCTCAAAAACAAACCTTGCCGCAGCAGGCAAGGGGAATATTGTGGAATATTCAAGAAAAGCCGTGGCATTGTGCCAGAAACACGGCATGATGGTCATCGGCGGTCTGATATTCGGATTCCCCGATGATGACGAGAAAGCCATCATTGAAAATTACCGTTTTTTACAGGAAATTAATGCCGACGCCGCCTATTGCCAGCTTTTGACGCCCTATCCCAAAACAGGCATGCGCGAACAGCTGATGGCCCAGGGACTTATTACCAATGCCCTGGATTTTAAAAAATATAATGGCCTGTGGGCCAATGTCAAAACCCGCCACCTGAGCGCCGACAAGCTGCAATACCTGTTCTGGTATCACCGTCAGACGGTACTTGGATGGTGGGACCCGTCGTCCAGGGCCAGGGGAACCGGCAAATTATGGACAGGCATCTGGACTTATATGTTCAAACCAATCATGCAGCAGCAGCATGCCAGGGTCCTTAAAAGAAAGGGATGGGGCGGTATTTATAAAGATGTCTTAAAAGAACAGGAAGAGATGAACTCCTTTGAAGGCCTTTAAAAAGGTGTTTGGACGAAAAGTCACCCATCTGCGCCTTGCATATGGGCAACTTTTCATCCACACATGGGTTCCATCACACACAAAATAAAAAATAAAACCCATAAAGTGTATTGGATGATGTATGGAGAATCTGATTTCAGAACTAAAGGAAAAAATTGTGGACACACTGGGACTGACGGATGTAACACCCGAGGATATCAATGAACAGGACCAACTGATCGGCGGTCCTTTGGGTCTGGATTCCATTGATGTTCTGGAAATGGTCATGATGCTGGAAAACGATTACGGAGTTGTCATTGACAATAAAGAGCTTGGAGAAACCGTATTTTCGACCCTGGACAGCCTGGCCCGGTATGTCAACGAACACGGCAACAAAGAGTCATGAACTCATCCGTGGACATGGCTGACCTAAGTGGGCCCGGGTATGAGATCAGTGAGCTTGGCAGATCCAAAGCTTCAGTCATCACAGCCCAGGCTATCTTTGGCTCCGAGTCGCCCTGGTTTGACGGGCATTTCCCGGACAACCCCATTGTTCCGGGCATTGCTCAGATGAGCATGATTTTCGAGCTGATGCAACGCACAATGGGCTCAGGCCTGAAACTCGAAGGGTTCAAGCGGGTCAGATTCAAGCAATTGATCAGACCGGACACCCCCATTTCAGTTTTGATCAAACCGGCGAAAAAAAGCCCGAACCGTTTTGAATACCAGCTTACGGCGGACCAGAAAATTGCCTGTACCGGATTTATTGATATCCGTATGTTGCATGATGGAGATATCTAATGAAGGCGGCTCACCAGAAAATGGTCAAACGTCAAATCAAAATTATCGGAATTGGCCTGGGCAGTCCGGGGCATTTGACCGGCCATGCCATAGAGGCACTTCGCCAGGTAGATGTCTTTCTTGTTGCCGACAAAGGTGACATTAAAAAAGAGATGGTTGCCGCCAGAAAGGCAGTCTGTGAAGCCTTTCTAAAACCTGGCAGTTATCGTTTTGTGACGATTTCAGATACGGATCGCGGGCCGGATGCAAAGCGTGGTACAACCGAGTATCGAAAAGGCGTTCAGGCATGGCGGCAATCGCGTGTGAACCGCTTTGTCAATGCGATCAAAGAATTACCCCCTAACATGATCGTGGGGTTCCTGGCGTGGGGTGACCCTGCTTTTTACGACAGCCTCATCGGTATTGTCGAGGAAATTGGCGAAATCATCCCCCTGGATATACGGGTGATCCCAGGGATCTCTGCGATACAGGCCTTGGCAGCAGAAAATGCTATTTGTCTGAATCGGGTTGCGGCACCGATCCATATCACCACGGGCCGTCGATTGCCCCGGGAGTGGTCCCCTGAACTTGGAACGGTGGTTGTCATGCTGGATAAGGGCCTGGCCTGTGCTCAGCTATTAGCGCGGGCGCCTGACCTTGAAATCATCTGGGGTGCGTATATCGGATTCCCCTGGCAAATCATCCGCCGCGGGCGGCTGGCAGACATGGTTCAAGAATTGATCCCTTTACGGGAAAGACTTCGGCAGGAACATGGATGGGTGATGGATACCTACATTCTGCGTGGTCCAGAGATGACAGATGACGCACCGCCTCTGGAGATTTGAACAGATGGCTGCAATGAACAATAGGGGAGCCGGCTGATGATTCTCGTCCTGGGCGGAACATCGGAAGCACGTGAACTTATATTATTGTGCGTACAGCACGGCATTCCTGTGATGTACACGACCACGACCCGCATTATGGATGAATTCGCGCCGACTGTTGAATGCCGGGTAGGACAACTGTCACCCCAAACCTTTCAAGCCTTGATCATAGAGCGGCGCATCGCAAGCGTTGTGGATGCCACACATCCGTTTGCAATCAATATTTCAAGGTTAGCCATGGATGTGTGCAACCGCACCAAAACCCCATATTTAAGGCTGGAGCGGGAAACGCTCTCACAGCCGGCCATCTGCCGGCATGTGCACCAAAACGAAACCGTTGAAGAGGCCGCAAGCCTTGCCTGTGAAACCTCCGGGGGGATTCTCTCTGTAATTGGGGTACGGAAACTGCCGGAGTTGGTGACGCATCTTGGGAATCGCAAAAGCGATCTTTTTGCTCGTGTCCTGCCGGTGGTAAAGTCGATTGCAACCTGTGATCAGCTTGGGATTCGCCCATCGCACATTATTGGCATGCGGGGTCCATTCTCTGCCGAATTTGACGGTTTGCTGATTCGAGAATTCGGTATCACCACGATGATTGCAAAAGAATCAGGCGACCGGGGAGGTCTTACCGCCAAAATTACCGCATGCGAAAATACGGGTTGCAAACTGTTGCTGATAGTTCGCCCTGCCATACAGTATCCATATCAGGTATCCACGCCTGTTAAATGCATGGCATGGCTAAAAGCCCATCTTAAGAATCTTTAACCACCTATTCAATCTATTCAATTTTTCAGAGAATACCTGGGAATCCATCTGAATAACCTTGCGTTAAAAGAAATAGGGAACTATTTTGTAAAAAAGCACTTTTCAAAAGAAAGCTATACTTACATTTAGAGATGTATCACACAACTATATGAAAAAAACCGTTTTAACATACAATGAGATTGAAGCATCCAGCCGGCATTCATTTCTGAACGACTTCTCTTTAAAAAAAAAATTGTTGTTATGGATTATGCCAATCATCATATTGGGGTTGTTATCGCTCAGCTTTGTTGCATACTCATCCATCAAGATCGTTATTGAGACGGAACTTTCCAGCAGTATGTTGTCATCGGTGGGCAAAAGTGCAGAAAGCATAAACAGATGGCTTGCTACGATTATGATTGAACCGGAAACCATTGCGTCAACACCTGCAGCCAAACGAATTAATGAAGATTTTCATAATTTCGATCGCCAAAATTTAAATCGGCATATAACCTTGCACAGACAACATCCTGATATTTTTCAAGATATTTATGCAGCAAATCGTCAAGGAGAATACCATACGATTATAAAAGACGAAAAAGGATATTCTGTTTTTGTCGGAGATATAGAAAATCGCCCTTATTTTAGATCCATCATGGCCGGAGGCCCTACGCAAATAACCCCGCCTTTGATATCCAGGACAACCGGCATTCCAATGATATTCATTGTTGCACCCATTTTAGATGGTAAAGAGAAACCACAAGGATTAATAGGGGCAGGTATCTCTTTAAAATACATCCAGCAGATCGCTCAGGGATTACAAGCCGGAGAAACAGGGTACGGATTTATTATAGCCCAGGATGGTACTTACATATATCATCCAGATGATGAATTCATCATGCAAAAAAAAATCACTGAGCTTGAGAATCCTTCAATAAAAGCCTTAGGAAAATCAATCGCAGCCGGTGGATCAGGTATGTACCGCTATTACAGAAATCGGGAACCTATGGTCGCTTTCTACCACCCGATACCAATCAGTGGCTGGGTCGTTGCAACAGTATTGCCGGAAAAAGAACTATTTGCGCCGGCAATTCAAGCGGTAAAACTACTCATATCCATCACTATAATTTTTGCAGGTTTAATCGCGATAGCAATTATCTATGCGATGCAACGTCTGACACGACCGTTGCAGACACTTGCCGATAGAATCGGTCAAATTGCTGCGGGTAATTTTAAAGGCGGACATTTAAAAATTGAATCCAATGACGAAATCGGGAGCTTATCAAAATCTTTCAACGAAATGCTTGACGGGTTGGAAAATCAGAGATCTGAGGTAAAAACCCTGGTGAATAAGCTACAACGCACGGTCAAAGATTTACAGAAGGCAAAGACCTATACGGCGGGCATTATTGATTCAATGCCTTCAATCTTGATCGGAGTCGATAAAAACGGAAGCGTAACCCAATGGAACAATAAAGCCGAAAATGCCACAGGTATACCCATAGGCCAGGCAATGGGCAAACCCTTGAACGCTGTTTATCCTAGAATTAAAAGTCAGATAGACAACCTTCACAGAACCATACAAAACCGCGAAATAATAGCTGATATGAAAATACCCTTTAAAAAAGGGGCCTATGTAGCGTATGAAAATATTACAATTTTTCCTTTAAATGCACCGGAAGAACCGGTCGGCGCAGTGATCAGAATTGATGATGTCACACAACAGGTTCGGATGGAAGAGATGATGATTCAATCAGAAAAAATACTGTCGGTGGGAGGACTTGCTGCAGGTATGGCCCATGAAATAAATAATCCTTTGGCCGGCATGATACAAAGCGCCAATGTGATGAAATCCCGACTGGAGAATATAGATATGCCGGCAAATCTGAATGCAGCAAAAGAACTTGGCATATCCATGGAAGATATCGCAGCCTTCATGAAAAAAAGAAACATTTTTCGCATGCTCGACGCGATTCAGAAATCCGGATCACGGGCAGCAGAAATTGTCAGCACCATGCTTACTTTTGCAAGAGAATCTGATGCGGCCATGTCTTTGCACTCCCCTGATCAGCTTATGGATAAAATTCTGGATCTGGCTGCCACCGACTATGACCTTAAAAAACAATATGATTTTAAATCCATTCAAATTATAAAAGAATATGATGATAATCTGCCGATGTTACGCTGTGAAGGGTCAAAAATTCAGCAGGTGTTCCTCAATATTCTCCGCAACGGTGCTCAGGCCATGCAGACGGCCCAAACAAAATCCCCTCAGTTTATCATTCGAATTTATACAGAAAAAGAGCCTGCAATGATATCCATGGAAATAGAAGATAACGGGCCGGGTATGGACAGAGCAATCCGGTCAAAGGTATTTGATCCTTTTTTTACAACAAAACCGGTAGGCATAGGTACGGGATTGGGCTTGTCCGTTTCTTATTTTATCATTACTGAAAATCATAAGGGTACAATGGATGTCATTTCCGAACCGGGAAAAGGATCAAATTTTATTATCAGGCTCCCTGTTGGCACAAAGAAATAGGTTTTTCAAAACGGCACTTGTGTCTATTTAATATTTGAACGAAATCCTGAAATGGATATCCTGGCAGGAATATGTTAAGAAGTTCTAAAATTATATATCAACCATGGGCTCACTCGGCATATCAACGCCCAGGCTTAGCCCACAACAAAGGTTGAAAGATCTGGGTCGCTTACCCAGACTTTCATATAAAAATGGAGAAGAATAAAAAATGAGCAACGTAAAAACCATTGACGAGATCATTACCAATGTAGCCCGGATCATTATTGATGAACTCATGATTGAAGATGTAACCCCTGAAACCTTTGATCCCGAAATGGACCTTGTGGATGAAGTCGGGATTGACAGTATGGACCTTGCCACCGTCGCCCTGGTGATCCAGGATGAATACGGCACCCGTATTGACGAGGACGACTACCCCAAACTGACCAACGTCCGCCTCATTGCCGAATACATCAACAACAAGTTATAACAACCATGGGTTGATCCACACTTAAGGTTCACCCCACAACAACATATGAAATGAAATTAACAATTTACTGATACGTTTAAATAACCCTCTATGCAAACACATTGGAAGTTCTCAGATATTCTGTCCGATCCGGTGATTCGCAGCCGATGGCAGCGGGTAAAAAAATATTTTTTCCTCAGGGAATCCACCTATGACATGACCAACCGCTGCAATATCCGCTGTGAAGGCTGTTATTACTTTGAAGGCGACAAACAGTTCGTCACCGAAAATAATAACCCTGAATTATGGCAGGACCTGATGATAAAAGAAAAGGCGCGGGGCATCACCTTTGTTGTACTGGCAGGTGCAGAGCCCGCCCTGGTCCCCCAGCTTTTGCAGGTCTGTTACCGGCAAATTCCTTTGGGCGCCATCGCATCCAATGGATTAAAGTTCATTCCCGAAAGCGTAGGCTACAGGATTCACATCTCCGTATGGGGCAACGACCGGACAAGCCAGGCTGTCCGCCGGGCAGATCACATGCTTGAAAAACAGATTAAAAACTATAAAGACGACCCCAGGGCGGTATTTGTCTATACCTTTACCAGCAGCAACATTGATGAAATACGCGATGTAGCCCCCATCCTTGCGGAAAACAACTGCCCGTTCACCTTTAATATGTTTTCCGCGCCGGTCGGATACGATGGTGCACTGCGGCACAATCGTCAGACACTGGCAAAGACCAGGGATGTAATGCTGGAGATGCTGGAGACCTATCCTGAGCACCTGCTCTTTTCCCACTATAACATCCTTGCCCATACCCATGAGATGGGGCTGCATGATCTGTTTCAATGTTCCTATCCGAGAATGAACCCCCATGAAGATGTGGGGTTGGGTAAAACGTTCAGGCAATACAGGGCGGATCTGACCTGGGACAGAAGCGCGGCATGCTGTGTCCCGGACACGGATTGTGCGGACTGCCGCCACTACGCGGCCGGCAGCGCCGTTGTCACGGCAAGACTTTTCAGGCACGCCGTTGATCCTGAAACCTTCAAAGCCTGGCTGGATTATGTGGACACCTATCTGGCCGTATGGGTGATGGGATATGAAAAAGGGGAGAATCTAAGCCTCAAATTCGTAAAACCGCCAAGCAGAACCTGATATGGACAACTCCGTTACCCAGGTTCCGTTGACCATTGACGTATATCCCCACTTCATGGACCATTGCTTCGCCGGCAAGGTGGTTTTTCCGGCTGTTGAGGCGTTGAAGGTCCTGGCCGGATCAATTCAGACGCACAATGTCTTTACGTCGAATCCTGCACTAAGGCATATGACCTATGCACGGTTCAATAAATTTCTCGTGATAGAACCAGGTCAAAAAACCATTGAAGCTCTCTGCAATATCCGCCCCATCAACGATACCCAGGTTTCGCTCTCCCTGGCCACCCGGTTTTCAATAAAAACAGGGACTATAACACGAATCAAAGAGCATTGCACGGCAACCTTCAGCACCGAATCAGAACCGCTTTCCAACCTGCCCCCGTCCCAGATAGAAAAATGCGACGAGCCCATGTTTGAAGTGCCGGCAGACAGCATATACCGCGAACTGGTTCCATTCAAGCCTGCCTTTCACTCCATTCAAGGAGAATTACAGCTTTCCCGGTCCGGCGCATATGCAACCCTAAAAGCGATGCCGGACAATCCCAATGATCCATTTAAGACTGTATTGGGATCGGGATTTCCCCTGGACGGTGCCTTTCATGCCGGATGTGTCTGGAGCCAGCGGTTTTTCGGCATTGTGGCCTTTCCAATTGGATTTGACAAACGCATTATTTATACCCCCACGATTGAACATAAATATTATACTGCCCGGGTTATCCCCAAATATCAAACCCACGGGACGTTAGGATTTGATATATGGATTACCGATGACCAGGACAATTTGTGTGAAGCCCTTGCCGGGGTTATGATGCGAGATGTCAGCGGCGGCACCATCACCCCTGCGGCATGGATCCGGGAGGGCATCCAATGATGCTCACAGCGTTTTGGCTGATTGCCTATGTAGTCGGTTCTATAAATGCGTCCATCTTCGTGCTGAAGATGAAAACAAAACAAGATCCCCGGACGTTGTACAGTAAAAACGCCGGCACAAGTAATGTTTACCGAATACTGGGTTGGAAATGGGCCGGATTGGTTCTCATAAGCGATGTGGGCAAAGCGTTTCTGATGTCGGCGGCGGCAGTGCGTTTTTTGTCTGCGCCCGCACAAACCTGGGTGGGATTTTTTCTGCTGCTTGGCAACCGGTTCCCATGTTTTCACGGGTTTAAAGGGGGTAAAGGCGTTGCTCATTTCATTGGCTTTTCCTTGTTTCCCACCCCTTTATTTACCGTGCTATCCCTTGCCGGCTGGTGTGTTGGGTATCTGTTTTTCCGGCGTTCCTTTGCAGGGTCCATGGTGCTTGTGACCATTCTCGGCATGGGACTTGTTCTGACATCCGGCACGGATTTTATGGGTATTGCCGGGGTTATTGTATGTATGGGGTTTATCATATTTAATCATAAAACCAACCTGCTTGCCCTCATATCCCAAAATCGAGACAGAGACGTTTCAAATAAAGCAGGTGATGGACTATGACCCCTGAACCCATATCGCCCTGGGCCTTTTTTGACAAGGTGTACTGCATCTCCCTTCGGGATCGCACCGACCGCCGGGAACGGGCCAAAATTGAATTTTCACGCCTGGGCATTGACAGCCGCGTGGAGTTTGTCCTGGTGGATAAAGATATAGACGATCCCTGCCGGGGAATCTTTGCCTCTCATCTGCTGTGCATGGAAAAAGCCATTGATGCGGATGCCCAACAATGGGTGGTGTTTGAAGATGACGTGGTGTTTCGTCGATATGATCCAAAAATTCTAACGTCCACCGTTGCACATCTGTCCGCCTGCAACACCTGGACCCTGCTCTTTTTCGGGGGGCTGATCAAAGGCAGTTCAAAAACCGGCAATCCAGCAATAAAAAAGATCCGATATCAGGCGTTGGCCCATGCCTATGCCGTTAATCGCGCCTTTGGTAAAAAAATTGCGAGCCAACCCTGGGGCGGAACACCCTATGATACAATGCTCAAAAACCTTAGTGACGACTATTTGGGAACAACGCCCTTTTTTGCCTTCCAAAGCAATGCGGCAACAGACAATGATGCCTGCTCAGGGCTGGACAGGTTCCGGCGCTGTTGCGGCGGCCTTGGATTCATCCAGCTGATGAACGAATTTTTTCATGCCCACCGCTTTGTGATCATTCTCGGTCATATAGCGGTTCTTGCAGGCCTTGGGGTGTGCATATGGTAAATTCAAAACCCCGGGAAAAACAGCTGAACATCGGTCTATTGATCATCACACTTTTTGCCGCAACTTTCATGCTCTTTGTCAGTTTTAAAAGGCTTCATATTGAAACAGATATCACGGCATCACTTCCGGCACACAACCTGGTGATCCGTGATGCCCTTTACTTTTTTGATCATCATCCCATCCAGGACCGGGTTGTTATCAGTGCAGGCCTCGGCATTCGAGATCCGGAGCGATTGGTAAAACTGGCCGCCATGGTGGAGGAAAAGCTTTCGGCTTCCGGCCTGTTCAGCAGTGTGGGCATGGACCACTACCAGGAAATCATGCCCGAACTGATGAATCTGGTGGTAAAGACCCTGCCCTTTCAGTTCACCCGCACCGAGCTTGAAACCCGGATTGCGCCACTGCTTACCCCGGATGCTATCCGGTATACACTGTCACAGACCTATACCCGGCTACTGAGTCTTGATGAAATCGGCACATCCGAATTCATAGCCATTGATCCTCTGGGGTTAAAAAACATGGTGCTGGCACGGTTAAAATCCCTGGCACCGGTGGATGAGTTCAACATTTACAAGGGAAAACTGTTGTCCAAAGACTCTCGGCACTGCATGATCATGGCCACCCCCCAAGGCTCGGGCACGGACTCAAAATTTTCCACACAGGCCATGGATCTGCTCCAGGCCATCCAGGCCCAGGCCCAAAAAGAATTTTCAAGGCCCGGTGAACATGCCGTCCTCACATCCGTAGGGGCATTCAGGGCCGCCTATGACAATGAAAGAATCATCAAGCATGATGTGCAAAAGGCCATTTTCATTGCCACGGCAGCCATCATCTTATTGCTGTTTCTGGCCTTTCCCCGGCCATGGATCGGGCTTTTAGCCCTGGTGCCTGCCATGTTCGGCACCATTGCGGGCCTGTTTACCTATGCCCTGTTATATGACGGTATCTCTCTTATTGTCCTTGGATTTGGCGGGGCCATCATCTCCATCACCATCGACCACGGCATTACCTATCTGCTGTTTCTGGACCAGCCCCAAAAAACATTTGGCAGACAGGCCTCCACAGAAGTGCGGGCCGTGGGCCTAATCGCCACCCTGACCACGGTTTGCGCCTTTCTCTCTTTGGGGCTGAGCGATTTTAAAATCCTTGAAGAGCTTGGAAAATTTACAGCCCTGGGCATGGGGTTCTCCTTTATCTTTATCCATACCCTGTTTCCAAGGATCGTTCCCATGCTTAACCCGGCGAAACCCCGGGCGCTTCCCTTGCAGCGCCTGGTCAACGCGCTGATAATTAGCGGCAACGGCGGGGCCTGGCTTGCCCTTGCAATAACACTGAGCCTGGTGTGGTTTGCCTGGCCGGTTTTTCATGTGGATCTGTCCGCCATGAGCACGGTGAGCCGGCAAACCCAGGAGGCGGATGCAAAATTCTATAAAACCTGGGGCAAAGGGTTTACCGGCAAATCCCATCTCATGCTGACGGCCGGTTCGGTCCCCAAACTTCAGGATTTAAACGACCGGCTGGCAGACAAGGTTTCGGCTGTTCAAACCCAAGGGGTTCCGGCTTCGGGCACAACCCTTTCCATGATATTTCCGGGCAAAAACAAAAAACAGGAAAATTATGATGCCTGGGTACAATTCTGGAGTAAAGAACGGGTTAACAGCCTCAAACAAAATCTAAGCAGGGAAGCAGAGCAGCTCGGTTTTACCCAGGATGCCTTCGCCCCCTTTTTAAACCGGCTTGTACCCACCGACCTGCCCGCCGGACCCGTTGCAATCCCCGAGACCCTGTATCCCATGATGGGCATTTCCCAATCCAAGGCAGACGGCGTCCACTGGGTCTGGACCACAACCGTTATGCGCAACCCGGATGTGAATGAAAAAAATTTTTATGACACCTTCAGCGCTGTTGCCACCGTTTTTGAACCCCAGCTTTTTTCCACCACCTTAGGCACCCTTTTGTTCACAACCTTTGGCAAAATGTTTTTTATTATTGCCGGAGCGGTTTTGATCCTGCTGTTCATCTTTTTTCTGGACATTAAACTGACAATCATCACCATGCTGCCGGTCTTTTTTTCCTTTATCGGCACCCTGGGCACCATGACACTTATAGGCCACAACCTGGACATCCCCTCGTTGATGCTCTCCATCATCGTATTCGGCATAGGCATTGACTTCTCCTTGTTCTTTGTACGTGCCTACCAGCGTTACCGCGACGAATCCCATCCATCGGTTGCACGGATACGTCTGGCCGTATTCATGGCAGGGGTCTCCACCATGATCGGCTTCGGGGTGATGTGCCTGGCCGAGCATTCGCTTTTGCAAAGTGCCGGGCTTGCCTGCCTGCTGGGTATCGGCTTTTGCCTTGGAGGAACCTTTTTGATTCTGCCGCCCCTGCTGCGCCGGTATTTTATTTTACAACCCGTGGAATTGTCATCCGCCCAAGAAGTTTCATCCCAGGAGCCAGACACATCTGCCACATCCCGAATTCTTAACAGATACCGCACAGCCGAAGCCTACCCCAGAATGTTCGCCCGCTTTAAACTGAAATTTGACCCCATGTTCAAGGAGCTGCCCGACCTTTTACCAGCCAGGGGGGATATTTCCCGAATCATGGACATCGGCACAGGCCTCGGAGTGCCGGCTTGCTTTATCCTAGAACGGTTTCCCCATGCCCGGATATTCGGCATAGAACCCGACCCCGAAAGCCGGCGGATCAGTAACATGGCAATTTCAGGCCAGGGCCGTATAGATATAGGCGGCGCCCCGAATCTTCCCGCTGTTTCAGCGCCGGTTCAGATGGCTTTGATGCTGGACATGTCTCATTTCTTAACACCGGATGAATTCAAACAGACTTTGGAAAAAATAAAGGCAGCTATGGCCCCCGGTGGTACCCTTATCATCCGGGCAATTATCCCCCCGGCCGAAAAACCGACACTGGCCTGGTCCATTGAAAAGCTGAAACTTAAATTAACCGGGGTGGTTCCCCATTACCTGTCTGTGAAGGCCATCACAGATCTTATCAACAAGGCAGATTTCAGGATGGAAAGCGCCAAAGTATCGGGTAACAATCCTGAAACCGTCTGGTTCGTCGCAAAGGTGTCCCCATGAATATAGATACCAGCCACAACATCGGTTGTGCCGGAAACTTTGAATTTTCCAAACAAAAAATTGATGATGCGTTAGCCTGCAATCGGCTTCTCTCCATGGAGGTGGAATTAAGCCTGCGGTGCAATTTTCACTGCACCTACTGCTATGTACCCCATGATTCCTACTTTGATGATGAACTCAGCCTTGACGAAATCTTTGAAGTAATCCTGCAGGCCAAAGCACTTGGCGCCGGAAAAATTATCCTGTTGGGCGGCGAGCCCAGTATCTACCCCCATATCCGGGAAGTTATTGCATTTTTACACAAACACAGTCTTGAAACGGAAATGTTTACCAACGGCACCGGCATTACCCCGGATTTTGCCAGGGAACTTAGGGCAACAGGCGTCAGGGTTGTCCTAAAAATGAACTCCTTTCATGAGGGCAGACAGGATGCACTTGCAGGAAAAAAAGGGGCATTTCACATTATCCACAATGCCTTAGGCAACCTCAAATCGGCAGGCTATCCTGCCAAAGACGCCTTCCTGGCCCTGAGCACCATCATCTGCCGCCAGAACCGTGATGAACTGACCGACCTGTGGACCTGGATCAGGGACAACAATATGGCGCCCTATTTTGAAATCATCACCCCCCAGGGCCAGGCAAAAAACAATGCATCCCTTGAACTCACCCCCCTGGAACTGAAAGCCGTGTTTGATGAAATCTGTGCCGTCGACCGGGAGCGTTACAGCATTGAATGGGACCCCCAGCCACCGCTCATGGGCAACCAGTGCATGCGCCACCAGTTTTCCTGCACAATCACGTCCATCGGCAATGTCCAACCCTGCGTGGGCATTACAAAAGCAATCGGAAATATACGAAAAACGCGTCTTAAGGATATTCTGGAGCACTCCCGGGAACTTAAAATGCTGAAAAACCACCATCAGACCATTAAGGGATTCTGCCGAACCTGTGAAAAAAACGACACCTGTTACGGATGCCGTGGGGCAGCCTTCCAGGTCACCGGCGATATCCTGGCTTCGGACCCTTTGTGCTGGCGAAACCCGGATAACCTTAAACGTCATCGTTAAATTTAGTTGGAGCAATATCCCGACTTTTTGTCTTTTTTCATACTTTGGTTGACAACAAGCAAGCTCCTATCCTAATATTTTACATTAGCTCATACTAAAGAATTCTTCAATGCAGGGATCGATGACGATTTTTGCTTGGGCAAGATTCAAAGCGCATTCCAGATTTCAAAAAAACAGGATGCACCCATTTATACTACAGCCGCAAAAAACGCTGAGAGCTTGTTCGTTAATAAAGATGCGGTTATCAAGGCAGGATCTCCAGAGCAGCATGACGTTTATCTTGATTCCCGCTATTACACCATTGCTGGATATGAACCCAATGCATTTGAAGGCACATTTGCTGAAATTGATAAACGGATTCACCCCGATGACCTTGAGCGGGTTCGATTGAGCTTTCGCCGGTATATAGCCGGGGAATTGGAGAGCTTTGAAGCCCCGTTCAGATTTCTGCGTAAAGACGGCAAGTTGACCATCATTCAAGGCACTGTGATTGATATCACGGAACGAAAACAACGGGAATCAGAGATGTGCAGCCTGCGCAACTATCTGAGTATTTTCCTCCTTGTTGCCAACGGGGTGGAAGGTGCCGTGATCCGGGTGGATGATATCACGGACCAGGTACGCATGGAAGAGATGATGATCCAAAGCGAAAAGATGCTTACCGTGGGAGGGCTTGCCGCCGGCATGGCCCATGAGATAAACAATCCCCTGGCCAGTATGCTGCAGACTGCCAACGTTATGCAGAATCGCCTCAACAGTCGTCTTGATATCCCGGCAAATCAAAAAACGGCGGAAAAGGCGGGTATAACCTTGGAAGGCCTCGAACAGTTCATGGAGGCCAGAAGCATCCCCCGCATGCTGGAAACCATCGTCACCTCAGGCAAACGGGTGGCGGAGATGGTTGTAGAATCAGAGCCGGGTGCCGGGGCAAAATTCATCATCCGCCTGCCTCTCAGAAAAAACAAACCCAACACTGGAAAAGACCTTTTCCTATGAGAAATAAAAATAAACGAAGGAACACGCTTGGCTTATTTAATTGAAATAGAGGACATTATAGAGAATGCAGGGTCCTTGTTGACGCTGCCGGATATCTGTATGCAGATCAAACGGCTCGTGGCCGATCCAGCGTCATCAGTGGATGATCTTGCCGGGCTGATCTCTAAAGATCCGGCACTGACAGCAAGATTATTAAAAATAGTGAACAGCCCAATTTACTATTTCCCGCGAAAAATTTCTTCTGTTTCTGAAGCAATTCCCCTGATTGGCGCTGACCAACTTTATAATTTAGCGCTGGCGACAACCGCTGCCGCGATTATTCAAACGGTTGGGGGAAGCTATATCGAAATGAAAACGCTTTGGAAAAAGGCCGTCTACTCAGCGATTTTCGCCAAATCCTTAAGCCCGAACAAATCAGGTGACGGTGAAAATCTTTTTGTTGCAGGGCTGCTGAGTGATATTGGCGCATTGGCAATTGTGAAACATGCTCCGGCAATTGCTTTAACCGCCATAGGTGCCCCCAGGAAAGGACAATTTCCCTGGCAGCGGGAAAAAGAGGTGCTTGGGTTTACCGTGGCCGAAGTCAGCGGGGCATTACTTACGTCCTGGAACCTGTCTGATGAGATTGCCGTTCCTGTTGGCTGCCAACACGCACCTGACAAAGGACAGCATCATGTTGTCTCCTGCTGCATTCTCCATATTGCCACAAGACTGGCGGCAGAGACCATTGATAAAAATCAGGGGCAGACCTTAGATTATCGAAAAGCCATACAGAAAAAACCTTTGGCGCAATTGGGAATGGACCATAAGGATATAGACACAAAGGTATCAGAAGTAAATGAAATTGCTCCGGACATACTAAATATATTCATAATATAAGGGTAATGGTTACCTATGATGGATGAACTTATATTAAAAGAAGAAGACAATACCCGGAAAAATGACGACAGGTATTTACCATGGAAGATTTTGGTAGTAGATGACGAGGAAGGCGTTCATCAGGTCACAAAACTGGCGCTTAAAAATTTCACTTTTGATAACAGAAGATTAAAATTTCTCCATGCCTATTCCGCCGCCCAGGCCATTGAAATCCTTGTTGAGCACCCTAATATAGCCATCGTTTTACTCGATGTGGTCATGGAGTCAGAACATGCCGGATTAAGGCTGGTAAAAAAAATCCGGGAAGAGATCAAAAATACGAACACCCGGATTGTTCTGAGAACCGGTCAGCCGGGACAGGCACCGGAGCAAGAGGTTATTCAAAACTATGATATCAACGACTACAAGACCAAAACCGAACTGACTGCGAACAAGTTGTTTACCCTGATGTATGCAACATTAAGATCCTACCGTGATATCATTACCCTTGAAAAAAGTCGAAAGGGCCTGGAAAAACTTATTGTTGCCTCAAGGGGCATTTCATCAAGGGTGGCGCTGGCCCAATTTATACGCGTGACGGTTGAGCAATTGACCAATCTTCTTAACATTGAAGAAACCACCATTTTTTCCTGCAAGGTCACAGGATATATCCTTTCAGAGCAGTGCCTGGAGGTGTATGCGTCGGAAAACCCTCTTGGATCCAACTGTATCCATATTGCTGATTTACCGGATGGTAAACGGGACATCATTTTATCGGCGATTACAGAGCAAACAAATATTTTTGAAAAGGACAGATTTGTTGTGTACTGCTCAAATAGCAGTCAAATTGTTCTGTTTTTTGCCCAGATAAATCAGGTCCTGTCCGATCTTGATGTTCGTTTGCTTAACATATTTACGGAAAACCTCATTGTCACGCTGGAGAACATTCAGCTCAATGAGACAATCACCGACAGCCAAAAGGAAATGGTTTACCGGTTGGGAGAGGTTGTCGAATCCCGTTCCAAGGAAACCGGAAACCATGTGAAGCGGATGGCACATTACTCAGAGCTGCTTGCCTTGCTGGTGGGTCTGGATAAAACCGAAGCAGAGTTAGTCAAAACAGCTTCGCCAATGCATGATATTGGTAAAATTGCAATTCCCGATGCAATTTTGACCAAACCAGGCAAATTGAATGCCGAGGAATGGGCGATTGTGAAGACCCATCCGCAACGGGGGTACGAAATACTCGAACACTCCTCTCTGACTGTAATGAACATCAGTGCCGTCATTGCTTTGACGCATCATGAAAAATGGGATGGCAGTGGTTATCCGGAAGGGCTGAAAGGCACTGATATTCATATTTATGGCAGGATAACCGCCATTGCCGATGTCTTTGATGCCCTGGGAAGTGAGCGCTGTTATAAAAAGGCCTGGTCCCTTGATAAAATTATATCACTTTTCAAAAGTGAAAAAGGTAAACATTTTGATCCCCTGTTAACGGATCTGTTTCTTGAGAATCTGGATAATTTTTTGGTAATCAGGGACAAATTTATTGATTACAATACGAGAGGCTAAGATGTCGGATACAGTATCAAACAACCCGCCGCTGATACTCACAATCGATGATGAAAAAGTCATCCGCAATAATTTCAAGGATATCCTTGAAGATAACGGATATGAGGTTATCCAGGCGGAAAACGGCCGTACCGGTTTGGAAAAGATCCGGAAACACAAGCCGGACCTCATTCTGTGTGATCTTCAGATGCCTGAGATGAATGGCCTTGAAGTGGTCCGCACCGTAAAAAAAGAATTTCAAAAAATCCCCATACTGATTGTTTCAGGCGCAGGGGTTTTAGATGATGCCATTGAAGCAGTTCGGGCAGGTGCCTGGGATTATCTGGTGAAACCCATCTTCAATCTGGACATTCTGCTCCAGGCGGTTGAAAAAGCATTGGATCGTGCCAAGCTCATTGCTGAGAATGAAGCCTACCAAAAAAATCTTGAAAAACAGACGGTCAAGCTTCAGCAAGAGATAGAAGAAAGAAAACGAACAGAGCAGCAACTTGTGCAGTCAGAAAAAATGGCCGCCCTTGGAGATCTGGTGGCGGGTGTTGCCCATGAGATTAACACGCCCCTTGGGATTGGGGTAACCGGCATCTCATATCTAAATGATGCAACCACCGTTTTTAAAAAACGGTTCTCAACCGGTGACGCCACCAAAACGGATCTTGAAAAATTCCTGGAAGATTGTGAAGAGGCCTGCCAGGTTACCCTTTCCAATCTTAACCGTGCGGCGAAACTGGTGGCGGGATTCAAACAGATTGCGGTTGACCAGTCCAGTGATGAAAAACGAATTTTTAATATAAAACAGTATATTGATGAAATTTTATTCAGTCTCTACCCACGCATAAAAAAAACCAGACATACGGTAAATGTGGATGTGCCTGAAGATCTGAAGCTAAACAGTTATCCGGGAGCGTTCTCCCAGATATTGACCAATCTTGTGATGAATTCGCTGCTCCATGGCTTTGAAGGTATTGAGGCAGGACAGATTACCATTACCGTTAAAAAAGAGAACCATTCAATCATTCTTTGCTATGAAGATAATGGTAAAGGTATGACCAAAGAGCATCAAAAAAGAATCTTTGATCCTTTTTTTACCACCAAACGCGGCGCAGGCGGCACCGGACTTGGAATGCACCTGGTATTTAACCTTGTCAGTAAAAAGCTGAATGGCCAAATTAGTTGTACAAGTGCCGTGAATAAGGGCACATTCTTTACCATCACCGTTCCTATGCGTAATATAGAAAAATAACACAAAACGCGAAGACTTTCCTTTCATATATAGCGTTGGTGCCTTCGAATTCATTTTTCTTTCTTGACACATCGTCATCATCCGGCTTATGGTCATTATCGCCCAGCGTTTGGCGATAGTAAAAAAAATCAATATTAACAATCATTTGAGTTCGATATGACCACTAAATTTCCTTCAAGTTTATTTTCAAGCTTCAGGCTGATCATTCTATCCTTTGCTGTTACTTTTTTTCTTGTCGGCAGTTCGCTGTTTTCTCCTGCAATCTCTGATGCCGGGACCGCAAACGCTGATATAGCCAACATCTGGACCGGGCTGCAGCAAGAGGGAAATCAGTTCTGCCGGGTTACACTAAAAATCGATACCATAACTGCCCCGAATAAGCCCCTGTCCGGTTCTCTGACGGTTGAACCGGCAAACGTCGGTGTCAAACGAGCGCCTGAACCCCAAACGGCAGCAATAAACGGGACTTTTTTTTACGAAATCAGTCTCATCAAGATGCAGTATCAGCTTCGCCGGGGCAGAAGATATGAGGTTTTTGGGGTGCTGAACCCTGAAAAAAATCGGATGGCGCTGATCTACGAAGGCAGAACCGGAGACGGAATGCTTCCGGTTTATTTGACGGCCGGCCCGACGTTGCCCAAGGAACTGCAGCCCTTTGCAGTCTCCAGGATTGAGGCCGCTGATTTCCGGAAAGAAAAGGATAATACCGCTGCAGAACTGACAGCCATACAAAACCGGAGTCAAGTCATTAATGAACAAATCATGGACGCCCAGAACCGGCTTCGAGACGCCCGCCATGCCCATGACAAGGAGACGGTCAACCGGATAAAAAAAGAGCTGGAAGTGCTGGCCCAATCCCGTGTTCAAGAAAGACAGAAGCAGCAGGAGCTGATCATGGCCCAGGCCCGTAAAGCCCGTGAGCTCCAGATCAAACAGATGGAAAATGAAAATCCGGAATTGGCAGCGGTGGAAAAGCAGATGCTGGACCTGCAGGCCCGGATCGTGGCAGTATCAAAAACAAGAGACATGCCCAAATTGCGGGAGCTGTCCCAGCAGATCAAGGCATTGAAACAACAGCGCAGCATGCTGATGCGCAACAGGCATGCCGCGCCCGTCGTTGCGCCGGGCGCAAGTGCAGATCATTCCTGCCCCGAGGACTTGCTCGCCTGGGCCGGAGAACTGGAAAAAAACGGGGCGTCCGCGGCAAGGTTCCACAGCATTACTCAGTTGGCGAACCTGTTCAGGCCGTCCGTGTTCAACACCTATTTTAAAACCGGATTATTATCCATGGCACCAAATCACCGCCGGGAATTGGGCATAGCTCTTCAACGCGGCTGCACCAGGCTGGATACGGCCTTTTCCCGCGGCAGCAATATCATGACCGTAGCCAAAGGCTTTGATGACCAGGGATTTCAACTGAATTATCTCAGTGCCGCCATTGCCGGAGAGACCCTGGATACGGTCCATGAGTGGCTTGAATGGACACTTGGGGATCTGGACGATTCAGACACCTTGTCTGGACTGAATTTATTGGATAAACAGGGCAAAACCGTCATGGCAGCCCTGTGGCCGAACGAAACAAAAATGGCCGAAAACAAAATCGCCCAAACCGGCAGTCAGAGCGCAGCCAAGGTACTGACGGCGCAAATCGACCGACTGACGCGCCATGTAGAGAACCTTGAAACACTGAACGACCTGGCCCGGTTAAGAAAAAATGAAATCTGGAAAAAATTAACGCCGCGAGATCAAAAACAACTCGTCCTTTACTATAATGAGCAGGCGGATGGCCCTGTAGCCCGCTATTTAACAAGCACATTCCCTCAAACCGCTGTGGATAAAAACGCCCCCCGCAACGCCCTGGCAGCAGGAAAGCAATGGTATGAAAGCCAGAACACCCTTTTTTCACAATTTTCCGACACAAAGACGATCAAAGAATTTAACCGGCGGTTTCCGGCTCAAAGAGAAGACCTGTTTAAACAAATTCTGCCGGATTTAAAAAAAGAGATCGCGGCATGTCAAAGCACCCAGGAAGTCAAACAGTTCGGCAGGGCGTTTACCCTGCCCATGGATAGCAGAAATCAAACCTGTAAAGCCATTGAGGCGTTAAAAGTAAAACAGATTGCCGCCCTGGACCATCAAACCTTTGTGGCCAGGGTGGGCAGCGGACCATTTAAGCCGGACCATCCCGGTGCCGTATATTTAAACGCTTTATACCGCAATGACTGGGAAACCATTACCCAGGAAGACCGTGCCTTTGCTCTCCCTGTGGCCCGAATGATGGAACCGATGAATAACAGCGGCATCTATGATCTTGTGGCAGCGTTCAGCGGCGGCCAGGTCAAGGGGCAGCAGTTAAAAAATTATATGCAGCAGAAAATGGAGAACGCCACCATGTGCACCAGCATGGCCGGTTTTTACGTGATTTCCCTTGAATATATTTCCCCGAACTGTTTAGGCCCAAACCCGGTTGAAATCGAACGGATCAGGGAGTGGGACGAGGTGCTGGTCAACGGCTACGGCACTGAGTTCTCCCGCATTCCCCACTCAGAGACCCGGTACTATACCATTGCCCGCCGCCACCGGGAGATCTTTGATAAAATCAAGGATCCGGCCAATGCAGAAAGCCTGGAGTTTATCAACAAGCTTTTAGGCGGGTTCGGCATGAAAAAGGAGGGGGTGCGCACATCCATGGAAAAATTAAGCAGTAATCTAAAGGGTCTGGGCAAGGCCATGAATGGACTTCCCTGTGACGGCGAAGTGATGCAGAAAATTGAAGCGGCCCTGCTCAAGAAAGCTTCTGAGCAATGACCGTTCATCCGGCATAACAGTTTAAACAAAGCTTCCCCCGGTACAATCCATTATTGCTTATCCCACATGGATTTCTGATAGTTCAAGTACAGATTCTTGTTTTTGTATTTGCAGGTTTTCAGGTGTTTTTCGCAAATATCGATGTACGCCTTTCTACAGGCTTCCCATTTTTCCTTACTTAATGCGGTAATATTACCGTAATCGTCCATGGTTGTGCCCGTTGCCACGCTGACCAAAAGAGACAGGTGTTGTTTGGGAAAATCTTCGTCTACGGTAATATCCCACGACCGTGCGGTGCCGTCACGACTCCACGTCAGTATCCGGGTCATATCCTTAGTAAAAATAACACCAAGAATGCCTTTGTCATGGTTAAGGACGCTACCTAAAAAAATAGAGATATATCACGGACTGGCAGGCGCGCAGCTGCCGGTAGAGTTCGTGCTCCCAACTGCGCCCCGCCGGAATCCCTGATTCCGGATCAAAGTCCAGGAAAACAGACCGGTACCCCTGCTGCTGCAACCGCTCCACAATGGTTTCGGCAACTAAATTATCCTTGCTGCTATGGCTGATAAATATCGTACTCAGGGGATTGTCCTCCCATTAAAGAACACATCGTTCATAAGCAAGGCCGTTTAAACCCGGTGGCCTGTGAATTCTGTTTTTGCAGTTCATAAAGGGAAGGAACAACCATACCTGGGCGATTCAATCCTTCCACCGTCATCCACCGGGTATGGCGGTCTTCGGTTGATCCGGCCAGGGTGACGGGACGATCACCCCGCCGATGGATACCAATGTAAAACGCCTGGGGATAATGTTCATACATGGTTGCAGGCGTTTTTGATGAGGTACTTGCAAAATCATAGGTTTGTACGAAGGAATCTTTTGCATATTCTCCGTAGCCGGTGATCTTTGCAGGGGCCTCAATGTTCCAGAAAACATTTCTTACGCCGGCATGGGGCATCACGCTCAAATCACCGCCAGGGCAGACATAGAAGCCTTTCATTTTTTCAAATAAATTTTCATAAGGAAAAATGCCGTGAAAATCCATGGCCATATCCGTGCCGGAATGCAGATTTTTGCTTTCATAATGCGTCGTGCAGTCTGTGATAACGTTCCCTGATGCCGTCATTGTCAGTGTTACCGGATGAACCAGTCGGGCATGGAACTCGACCTTTTTTACCAGGTTATCGTTTGCCCAACCGATGGTAATGCCGGCATGACCTTCCTGACCTGTGAATGTCAACTCCTTGAGCGTCCATTGGGCGGATCGGCTGAGGATAATTCCCTGGGTCATATCGGCAAAGGTCACATCCTGTACCCATCCGTTCACGGCGCTGCTGATCCAAATACCGCCCCACAGATAGTCCTGCTCCTTGGCGGTACGGATAATTTTCCCATCCGCATCCTGAAACGGTTTGTGGTGCCGGTACCCACCGGGCCATGCACTTTCAATGCGCAGGTGTTCGATACCGACGTCCTGAATGCCGTTGAAAGAAAAAATTTTAGGGGTGTAGCGCAGGGGCTGATCAAACCTGGCCGGACGGGTCAGGCGGATGGTATGGGCATCGATAATCTTTTCAATGCCCGCGATCCAGGAAAGCGTTTGGACCGCAGGTCCGAATGTGTCGGTCTGAACAGGGCTGAGTGTAAACGGTGTGGTCAGTTGCACAGGGATATCCGCTTTATTGGGTGCCGGATGAGCGGGGTCGATGAGGGGATCTTTGCATACGATAGTCACGATCTGTCCCACAGAAAATTTTCCGGTATCGGTCACCTGGATATCTTTTTGCCCCCGGACCACGTCCTTTGTATACGCGGCCAATTCATTACCATCCTCAGCACCAAGGACGGCTAACGCCGTATGATGCCGGGCTTCTATTTGGGCTGAAACGGTTCCCAGACGCCGGACCGGCCCCTCGTCTCCCGGCGCCCCCATGAAAAGTATGGTTCCGCTTTGCCCCGAGCCCTGCCCCCGCAAAACGATACCATCTGAACGAATTTGAAGATAAGGAGATACTTTTGTCTGATGAATATCGTATCGGCCTTTGGGCAAAGACACAACACCGCCGCCGGCTGCTGCCGCAGCATCTATGGCTGCCTGGATTGCCAACGTGTCTTCTTTGCCGTCATCCGGAACAGCGCCGAACCGCGCATGGGTCACATCAAACACCGGTTTTTTTATTTGGGGTATTGTTTTTTCCCCCAGACCATACCCGGCCCTCGAAAAATCCGGAAGGCGGTTACCTGTGGGGCCGTTCCTGACAAAATCCGTCCACACGGCAGGTGTCCATTTTTCTGCTGTTTCATCTACACAAACAGATCCCTTTTTTACTCTGGATATTTGTTTCGCCATTCCTGCCTGATAGCATCCGATTGATAAAAAATAAGGCAAAATGAAAATAAGCATTCCGTTTAAGATCAATCCATAATTTAAATTTTTCAGAAGTTGCATTGTGAGAGCCGCCTTTCCAGGTAGATAGGGATTATACAGGGCATTAAGGTTGAGTTGCCGCCATATGAGGCATTCGGGTGAATCATATCGGTATGTGGATAGGGTTGTCAATTTTTCAATTGACTCAATTCAAGAGACTCTTTATAGTCCTTCAGTGTAAGTAGCAAAACAGCTGATGGTTTCAATGTTATCAAAAAAACAGAGAAAACATCCTACCCGGCCCCTGCAATTGACCACTTGACCCCAATCCCCGTTACGGACGACCATGCTATTTAACTCCTTCCAATTCGCTATTTTTTTCCCTGTTTTAATCGGGCTCTACTATCTGATCCCGCATCGTTACAGATGGCTTTTGCTTTTAATATCAAGCTATTTTTTTTATTCCTTTGCAAAAGTCGAATACATTTTTATTCTTATGGGATCGACCCTGGTTAATTATACCTTGGGGCGCCTCATGGCCGGCACCCCGAAAGAAAAAAGAAAACCGTATATGTGGACCGGTGTTTTTTTAAACATCGGAACCCTGTTTTTGTTCAAATATTTCAACTTTTTCAGCAAATCAGCCACCAGTCTGCTTGGGACACTGAATATCCACCAGGATGTACCCATGTTTGAACTGCTCCTTCCGGTGGGCATCTCCTTTTATACCTTCCAGAGCCTGGCCTATATTCTCGACGTTTATAATGACAAGGTACCGGCGGAACGCAAACTGCACATGTTTGCTTTGTTCACGGCATTTTTTCCCCCGTTGCTTTCGGGTCCAATCAACCGGGCCCGGGACCTGATGCCCCAATTCAAACAGCCCCACGCCTTTGATTATCGAAACGTAACTCAGGGGTTGCGGCTCATACTCTGGGGACTTGTCAAAAAAATGGTCATTGCCGACAATCTTGCCGTGTATGTCAACCGTGTTTACAACCATGTGGGGGATTACCAGGGCATTGCGCTCATTATCGCCACCCTGTTTTATACCGTCCAAATCTACTGCGATTTTTCAGGATATACGGACATGGCCCGGGGCAGCGCCCGGGTTTTGGGATATGACTTAATGGAGAACTTCAGGCATCCCTGTTTTTCAAGGTCCCTTCACGAATTCTGGCAACGCTGGCATATCTCCCTGTCCACCTGGTTTCGGGATTATGTATATATCCCGTTAGGCGGAAACCGGGTGACAAAATGGCGATGGCGGTACAATATTTTTATTACGTTTATGGTCAGCGGGCTGTGGCACGGGGCGAACTGGACATTTGTAATCTGGGGCGCTCTGCATGGCCTTATACTGATTTTAGAGAACGTCACACGCCATTTCCAGAGGCGGCTGGCAGACAGGTTGTTTCCGAACAAAGCGTCCAAGCTGAATCAAGGGATCCAGGTGGCAATCACAATGTGCATGGTCTCTTTTGCCTGGATATTTTTCCGGGCCAATTCGATTTCGGACGCATTCACCATTATCCGTAAAATGTTCTTGATCGATATTGGCGACTTTGGTTTAAAACAGTCCGGGATCAATATTGTAAGCATCCCGCAGTTTGTGTTTCTGCTTGCCATGATTGTATTGCTTTTCAGTGTGGAAATGTGGGAACGGCGGGGATGGGTGCAAGAACAGGTGGGGAACCTACCCCTCACGGTCCGCTGGACCATCTATACCGTTGCATGCTGGTCGGTATTGATTTCGGGGATATTTGGCGTAAAACAGGAATTCATATATTTTCAATTCTGATGACGGCCATGGGCAGACCGGGTTTATTAACATCCAGGCTCAACCAACAACAAAGCATAAAAGAAAAAGATGAGCGGAAAACTTTTTATTATAAAATTAGTGAGCTTTGGAGTGCTGAATCTTTTTGTTCTTACACTCCTTCTTTATGGCGTTTCAGGGCGGCACCGGGATATTCATCTTTCATATGCCGAAACAGAGTCCAACCTGCTGACCATTGGAAAAAACGAACATTATCCCGTCGTCTTTCTGGGGACCTCAAGGGGGCGGGTGCTTTCCCGGGACGGAAACCATAAAATGGTGGAAAGCGTCCTGGGCAAAAAGGTGGCCAACCTGTCCAAAGGCGGCGGCGGAGGTCTGATGCCAATGGATGTTCATCTATCTTTTTTCCTGAATCAGGGCAACTCAGCGGATCATATTATTTATCTGGTGGACCCGTTTGTTTTCTATTCTTCCATCAACAATGAAAACAACGATTTCTTTCTCAGGGATGAGCCGTTCGAAATGTTCATTTTCTTGAAGCTTATTAAGGACCGTTATCCCTTAGACCGGCTTTCATCCTACCTTCAAAAAATAACGGTCACGGACTGGCAAAAGATATCCCGCTATGCAGCCCCCGGACTGACCAACGGCACACTGAAAAAAATAGATGAAGAAAAGATGGAAAAGGCCAGAAATCATTACCTGGCAAAGTGTGACCAAAACAGCTTTGTCGCCTACGGCCATGTAGTTAAAGACATCAATCGACTGGTGAAAACCCATGGTGCCACCATCACATATGTCATGCTCCCACTGTTGATGCCTGATTTTCCAGGTCTGTCCAAGGTGGATGCATTCTTGCGGGAGACTGCTGATCGTGAAGAGGGGGTATCTTACATCAACTGTTCATCGTGCATGCAGGATAAAAATTTTTTCTACGACCATATGCACTTTAATAAAACAGGAATTGAATACTTTTTAAAGAGCTACATCCTTCCCATTTTGTGATTAACGGCCATGGGACACCCTAACATACCTACCCAGGCTTTCATATAACGGTCACGGACCGTCCTTGGTCTATCTGCACCCAGACTCCGACCTACAACAAATACTGAAAGATCTTAGTAAGTTACCCAGACTTTCATATAAAAAATTATTCGTCAAGAATCGCCCTGACCTTTTGGGCCAGATCCTTTTTTGAAAAAAGTTTTTGAATAAAATTCACCCCATGGTCCTGATCCTGAGCCCTTTCATGTCGGCGGGAGAATAGATGGCACGTTTATTGTTGGAATAGTGCCGAAATCCGCCATTTTCTATCCAGTACAACGGACGTAAACCGGTTTTTGGGGCCAAATCGTTTATAAGCCGTTGCCCGAACGGGCCGTCAAGTACCTCCCAAACAACTTCCCGGGTCAGTTGATTCCGGCTGCGGCGTGGGCCATGAAAAAGTAAATGTATTTACCGGACAGACCGGCTCCAACGTGCCGCTATCCGTACCTAATCGCATAAAAAGGCTATGCCGACAGCACCGAATCATGGTAATTATATATATCAAAATCAATTACCTGGATGAGGAGCGGCGCTTGAAACTTGTAAGCGAATATAGGAAATCGTTTAACCGCAAGCTAATATCAATATTTTTATTCATTTTAATCACCGCTACATCCCTTATAGGCATTTCCAGTTATCAAATCACTAAAAAGGCACTCGCCGAAAAAGGTAAGGTTGTTCTCAAAAACAGTGTTGTCCAGGCATTGGCCCTGATTCGTTCGGAATATAATAAAGTTCAGGCTGGATCAATATCTCAAGCAGAGGCACAGGAGACGATTAAAACCTTTTTAGCCGGCCCCATGAAGGCTGACGGTACAAGAGATCTGCATGGGAATATTGATTTAAGTGAACATGGATATTTTATCATTTACGATAAAAAAGGCTTTGAAGTCTTGCATCCTACCCTGGAAGGTCAAAACGTATTGGACGTCACCGACCTTAATGATGCTGAGCATTATATTGTTAAAGAACAGATAGAGACAGCACTCAGTGGTGGCGGCTATACCTATTATGCCTGGCGTTTACCCCACTCCAACAAAATCGGCAAAAAAATTTCATATGTTGCTTATAGTCCGGACTGGGAATGGATTGTTGCGGCAACGGCATATGAATTAGATTTTGTAAATGAAGCAACCGAAATTCTTTATACGATCGGACTTGTAACCACTATATTAATATTTTTTACTGGTTATATCGGTACGAAATACATCAAATCCGCAACAAAACCCGTACTTGATATTGCAAGCGGCATGAAAAATGTAACTGAAGGCCGCTATCAATCAATCCCTGCCGGCAATTATAATGATGAGACCAAAGTATTGATTGACGGTTACAACACCATGATTGAATCCCTTGAAAAGGCCGAACGTAAAATCACCATCAAGAATGATCGATTAACCTACCTTGCCTACAACGATGAGCTTACATTGCTTCCCAATCGAAACGGCATGAAAGAGTATGTTGACCAAAGGCTGAGCAATGGATGCAATTTTGGTTATCTGGCCCAACTGGATATCATGGGGCTAAAGTTGATTAATTTGACCTTGGGGTATGAGCAGGGAGACAAAGTATTGGGACTTTTAGGTAAATACCTGCGCCAATACAAAAAAGACAATAATTATCCGGCACGGACGGGAAGTAATGAATTTTCGATCTGGATAGAAGCGGTTGAGCAACAACGTATCTATCCCCTATTAAAGGAGATCAGAGAGAAAAGCCAACAATACGTAATAGAAAACGGTTACAACCAGATGCTTGATATCTACCTTGCCTTGACCATGTACGACGGTCAGAATAAATCCTTTGAGACGCTATACGAAGAGACGACAACCGCAATGCGGACTGCCAGAGAAAAGCGGGATCTATCAATAACCCTCTTTGAAGAGTCCATGAAAGAGCGGGTGGAAAACGAACTGGCCATGCGCCGGCATCTGGACAAGGCCATTTCAGAAAAAGAGATCATTCCTTACTACCAGGCGCAGGTTGATTTCACCACCGAAAAGGTTGTGGGAGTTGAAGCCTTGGCACGATGGATTTCCAGTGAACTGGGTTTCGTGCCGCCCAATGTGTTTATTCCTTACATAAATCAGCTTAATCTGATCACGGAGTTTACCGAATATATGATCGATAAAGTGTTGAGCAATTATCAGGATTTGGTCATGAAATACGATTCCGACCTGACCATATCCATTAATATTTCACCCCTATGTTTTATGGAAAAAGATTTTACCGGCAAAGTTGAGCGGGCCATAAATAAGCATCACATCCCGCCACACAAATTAATTCTTGAAATAACCGAAGATGTTTTCATCGCAGACTATAAGGAAATTAATAGAATTATAACAAAACTTCGCGAATTGTTTGTCAAAGTTTCCATTGATGATTTTGGAACGGGCTACTCTTCTTTGAATTATCTGATGAACATCCAACCCGATGAAATTAAAATAGATAAAAGCTTTGTGGGCCAGATCCTTGATGATGAAAAAGCCTTTTACATGTTTGACACCTTGTGTAATATCGCCGAAAACTTTGGATATTCAATTGTGGCTGAAGGGGTTGAAAATAAAAAGCAACTTGAAAAGATCAGCACCACTTCCCTTAAAATAATTCAAGGCTATCTATTCTCAAAACCTGAGCCACTAATCACGGAAATGCCCGCTGGAAAAAACTCAGGGTCATGCAGCTAAAGGTAATCGACCATCCTTGTGTATGGGACCGCTTTGTGATGGGGAACCCGGACGCAGCTTTTACCCACCTTTTTGGGTGGCGAAGGGTGATCGCGTCTGTTTATCAACACAAGCCGGTTTACCTGGCAGCCGTGGAAAAGGGTAGCATAGCGGCCCTGGTTCCCCTGTTCCGATTCAGCCGCCCTTTTTATCCGCCGGAATATATCTCCCTCCCCTTTTTCGACCATGCCGGCATTGTGGGCAAAAGTCAAAAAGCCGGGCAATTTCTCCTGGAAAAGGCATGGAAAACGCTTGATTGCAAAAACAGCGCCGGGTTAAACGTCCGGCAGGATACCAATTTTGATCTATCCGGGCTGACCCTTACGGGCCGTCGTCCCAAAATTTTCACCGAAAAGACAGGGCTGACCATTGCCCTGGCACCTGATCCCCGTCAGATGCTGGCCGCCTTTCCAGCCAAGCTCAGAAGCCAGATCAATAAAGGGATAAAAAACGGATTGACCTGGGATATCGGCGGAGCCAAGCTTCTACCGGCATTTTATAAGGTGTTTGCAAGGAATATGAGAGATCTGGGCTCCCCTGTTCATGCCCTCTGTTTTTTTAAAACCATCTTTTCGGTCTTCCCGGGCCAGGCACTCATCTGCGTGATATACCACAGAGGAATACCGGCAGCCGGGGGTTTTGTTTTTCGATTTAAAAACAGGCTGGTCAATCCCTGGGCCTCATCCCTCAGGCAGTTCCGGTCCCTGAACACCAATATGCTGCTGTACTGGCAAATGATCCGTCTGGCCTGCAACCTGAACCTTGACATTTTTGACATGGGCAGGTCCTCCAAAGACGCCTCTACCTTTCGGTTCAAACAGCAGTGGGGACCACAGCAAACCCCGCTTTCCTGGTATACCTGGGCAGGGGACCGCCACAGATCCCCGGGGGAGACCCTATCCATCAGCCCCTGGCAAAAACTGCCCCTGGGAGTCGCCAACATAGCAGGCCCCCGGGTCAGAAAACACATTTCATTGTAAACAGCCACGGGCTGACCTGACATATCATCTGCCAGCTCAACCCACAACAAAGCTTGAAAGATCTGAGTGACTTACCCAGACTTTCTCATAAATAAAGGAAAACAGAACGATGACCCTTTCCATTCCCATGCCCCTTTTGGTCAGCATAGACGATGCCGGTTGGTGGATGGGACAGGATGGCTCTGCCGTGAACCAACCCTTCCGCACAGGTATGCCAAGGGCCCACTGCCTGGAGGACTACACGGCATTGGTCGCCCTGGGGCGCAGCCTGGACATGAAGATCCCGGCCGGATTTGTGCTTTGCGAGTGGGATCAGACCCAGCTACTCAGGGAGGTGCCCTCTGCCACCTGGATGGCCGAGCAGTGGAAATCCCCGTTTACAGATTTAGAAACCAAGGAAAAGGCGGCTCAGATTATCCAAAGCGGCAGTGATCACCTGGAGTTGGCCGTCCATGGCGTGGGACATGAATTCTGGGACCAGGGCCGGATGTCTCGAAGCGAATTCCACGACACTAAGGGAAAAATACGTTCCCGGGACCTGGTCAAAAAACATCTGGAATATTTTTTCAGGCTTATGGACTCATTCGGCCTGGCCCAGGCGCCCCGGATTTTTATTCCTCCTGCTCTGCACCACGGGTTTGGCAACGGCGCAAAAGGATTCCAAGCCATTGCCCGATCCTTTGGTATCCAGTACATCCCCCTGGTCTTTTCCCGGGCTGACTGCAGTATTGCCCTCCAGTTTATAGGACTTGGCTGGGAAGAAGGCGTCCTGCTCATGGAAAGAGGAAGGTCCCAAACAAAGTGGAACCAGGTTGCGGCACCACCAAAGTTCACCTTCAACTCTCCCATCCTCGCCTTGCACTGGGCAAATATCCTCCACCCAAATCCCGACAAAAACATGGATGTAATCCATGCCTGGTCCGATTTTTTAAAAAAAGGGGTAAAAGAGAACCAGGTGGTGCTTTCCAGGGACATTTCAGCCTGCCTGACCCAGTATCTCAATGCAACCCAATCCCGGATACACGTAAAGGGAAACAAAATCGTAGTATTTTTAGACTGGATCGATAAGTTACCGGCAAAGGCCCTGGCCGATACGCTGTTTTTTTCCCTGGATCTGCCCAAGGGCTTAGCACTTCGACTGTCCGGTACAGAAATTAAAAGACCACGCAACCAGAATGAATCCGGATTTATTAAAACCGGAATGCCCAAGGCAGGGAAAATAGTCTTTGAATACAGCCAGTCTTTTTAAAGAAGCTGCCATATAATATATCTATACATATATTCAATTTGGATTAGCATTATCTTTTTGACAGAATCTTTCCTGTTTTTATAATTATCCGATGGAAATAAAGCATTATCCCCCAATAGAAATCCAGACCATCCTTGAAAAAGGAACCGCAGTTCAAAACGAAGACTTTTTGATCATGCAGGACAATATCCTCGGAGTCTTTGACGGGGCAACCAGCCTGAACGGTCAAAAATTCGGGCAGGAGAGGACCGGAGGAGCCATTGCTTCCCAAACGGCCGGTGCCGTATTTAAAAAGAACCATTTTCCTCTGAACCAACTGGCTTGCCAGGCCAACGATGCCATCATGAAACAGATGCTTTCCAACGGGGTGGACACCTCAAGAAAGGAAAATCTCTGGTGTACCAGTGCGGCGGTTGTACGTCTAAAAGACCAGTCCCTGGAATGGATTCAGAGCGGGGATGCCGTTATCATTCTTATCTACGAGGACGGCACCCACAGAGTTCTGGTGGACCGGGAAGACCATGACCATGAGACCCTGACCCTGTGGAAAAAACTGGTTCGTACCCATCTGCCTGAAACAGAAAAGCCACGTGGTTTTCTCCCCATAAATCATCAAGCAGCCCCGCAGCAGGTCATAGATCTTATGCGTGGCAAACTGGCCGGCCAGATTCGAAAAGTCCGTTCCGGTATGAATATCACCTATGGGGTGCTTAATGGAGAGAAAGCGGCTGAAACTTTCCTGAACCAGGGAGAGGAATCTTTGGACCGGGTGGCCCATGTTCTGATCTTTACCGACGGTCTATCCATTCCCCAGCCTGAGCCGGAACCGCACAAAGATTTCACTGATCTTGTCAAAACATACCTGAATTTAGGTCTGGAAGGGTTGAAACAAATGATCCGCAGCCAGGAAGGAAAAGATCCCCATTGTCTGATCTGTCCGCGATTCAAGTGCCACGATGATATCGCAGCCATTGCCGTCCAGTTTTAGAAGTAACAATCCGGTCTGAATTAATTTTTAAGAAAGCATAAGAAAAAACCGTTCAGAGAGAAGCCTCATTCGGATCTGCCTCTTCCATAACCGGTTGTCCGATCAATTCAGCTAACGGCATCACAGAAATATTTTGAGATTCAAGTCCTTTCAAGACACGTTCCAGTTCGGTTAAAAACCCAGAAAGGAATTGATTATCAGGCATTTCAGTCAACGGTTTTGAATCATGCAGCAAAATGATATCACCGGGCCTCACCCGACCCAGTATTTTTGAAGCCAGCCCGGATATCCTGCGATTTCCTCTGTCCATGGCCCGGCAGGAAAAATTGACGGCTTTTAGTCCAACCTCTGCCAGAACCGGTCCAAGTTTCGGGTTGGTAATACCTGCAGGGGGCCTGAACACCAGGGGCCGGATGCCATGGCCCCCAAGCACCTCTTGGGTTTTAATAATCTCGTCTTTAAGATGCCGCCTTGATTTGAGCATAATCAAGGGATCGTGTGAATAGGTATGGTTGCCGATGGTGTGACCCTGGGCCAAAATCCGGGCAATGAGATCGGGATGGCTGCGGGCATTTTCCCCGGTGACAAAAAAGGTAGCCTTCACCTGGTAAGATCTGAGAATATCCAGAACCAAAGGGGTTGTCACCTTATCCGGTCCATCGTCAAAGGAAAGAGAGACACAAATGCCCTTACGCGCTCCCCGGCAAATAACAGGCAGAAAAAAACTATACCCCGTTGCAAACGGTGCCACAAGGCAGAGCAAAACAAATCCCGCCAGGGGAAAAATACTCCACACAGTCCCCCATAAAACAAAAAAAAAGCCGGCCAGGATAAACGCGCCAATGCCTGTTCTCTCCCCTGTGGTCAATGATCTTTTTGCAGGATTTTTCACTTGAGCCGCCCCAAAATAATCTTTTCAACCGTCTACTGATTATGAGACTATATCAGTCAGCATAGCATAGATCCAGAACCCCCAAACAAAAAGGAAAGGAAGCAGGGTCAGATGAAAATATCAGGAAAAAAAACCGGGAAACTTGCATTTACAATCAAACAGGACAGTTACACTTACACCCTTGATGCGCCCGAAAGTGCCGGCGGTGAAGGCAAAGGCCCATCTCCCAAAGGCCTTCTTTTAAGCGGATTGATTGGATGCACAGGCATTGATGTGGCAATGATCCTGGGAAAAATGCGGGTGGAGATCCAGGATCTGGAAATCACGGCACAAACCGAGCTTACAGACCAACAGCCATCGGTATTTAAGGAAATCACTCTGTCTTACCACATCACCGGCAATGACAAAGATACAAAAAAAATCAAACGGGCTGTCTCCCTGTCCATGGAAACCTACTGCGGGGTCTCTGCTATGCTGGAAAAAAACAGCCGTATCATCCCTGAAATTTTTTTGAATGGCAATAAAATTTAAACGCCCGGATGATCTTCACTACTAAAAAAGTTTTTAATCTCTTGACTTGAGCCAACTACATAGAAATATTAACTGGGTATAAGCGCGGCAAAATGCTGCGTAGCGACAGAAAAAAAGAAAAGTACTTAATGAAAAAAACAAAAGGAGGGCCGAAATGAACAGGTTGGGAAAACTACTTCTAAAGACCTTATCTGTATCGCTACTATCCGTATCCTTACTGGCATGTAGTTCCGTACAACATCACAAAAAAACCGCTTACCACACTAAAGCAAAAGCCTTTGCTACACTGCCGGACGGCCTTGCCTTTCCCGAAGGGATTGCCAGAAATCCGTCAACTGGTGATATCTATGTGAGCACATTCAGCTTTGCCGGCAACAATACCCTACTACGCTATGATAAAACTGGAAAACTTTTGGCCCAGATTGATTTTGCCAAAACGCCATTGCTTGGGTTGGCCTTCAATACTGTGGATAAAAAGGTTTACATCTGTAATACAGGCGATCTTGTCGGAGACAAGTCCAGAATCCAACGGGTGGATGGTGACTTTGTTACAAACGCAAAGGTAGAGGACGTCGCAGCCATTCCCCATATTGGCGCGCCTGGATCCAGAACTGTGAATAATCCCGATGGCAGTAAAGACACAATCATCTTTGGTGATAATGCAGCAGCCCCCAATGCCATGACCTTTAACAAGGCCGGCGATCTGCTTATTTCCGATTCTTTTCAGGGTGCTGTTTTCAAAATTGACAATGCAGCAAATTGCAAGAAACAATGCGCCGTTACAACGGTCATCCACGACAGTTTATTAGCTACGCCGGGATTCCCCCCCTTTGGAGCAAACGGCCTGGCTTTAAACGCCGATGAATCTAAGTTATATATCGCCAATACCGGCGATGACCGTATTCTCAGCCTTGATATGGCCACCAAGGAATTAAACGTTTTTGCCGAGAGTATCAATGGTGCGGATGGCCTGGCCATGGATGCGAACGGTTATCTGTGGGCGGCGGCCAATCAGGCGGATAAAATTGTCATGTTTGAATCAACCGGGAAAGTACATGGGAAACTCGGCATACCAGGCCGTGTCAACAAAGATGGCTCCCACAGCGGGCTGCTCTTTCCTGCCAGCCTGGTGATTGCCGACGGTACAATCTATGTGACAAACCTGGCGATACCATTGACACCTGCTAAAGGCGATGAAATTGAAGAGGCAGTAAGTAAATACACGATCAGTGCTGTTAAAATCCCCCAGCATAAATAACTAAATTTGTGACGGTGCTTGTGCACAAGCCCTCGTTTCAGTGAAGACGAGGGCTTTTTTTCGCAAAACAATCGTATAGAATCTTTATGAGGTCCATCCAATGGAAACATCCATAAATAAGGCAGAATTAGTCGAAAAATTAAACGCGTGGGGGGCAAGTACTGTCCGCATTGCAGATACGGCCAGGCTGTCAGGAATTGACACTGAACCCCATGATCTTTTAAACGGTTTCCCCAGGGCCGTCAGCATTGCGGTGCATCTTTCCGATCCGATAATGGATATGATTGATAAGGCACCCACGCCAATGTATTCATCACACTACAGTCGTGTCAATGCCCAACTTGACGACATTGCCATAAAAACGACAAATCTATTACAATCAAGTGGCGCCCGGGCGCTTCCAATTCCTGCAAGCCAAATACTCGATTCGGAAAACTGGACATCCTATATTTCCCACAAAGCCGTTGCATTGGCTGCGGGAATCGGTTGGCAAGGTAAAAGCCTTTTGATTGTAAATCCTGATTTTGGTCCAAGGATTCGATTAATAACGGTCCTTACCGACGCTGATCTTGAGCCGGATGCCCCGATTAAAAATCGGTGCGGAAAATGTAATATATGTAAAGACCATTGCCCAGCCGGGGCAATCCTGGGCGCAAGCACCAACAGCCATTATTCAAGCAGATCAGAGGCTATTAATCTTAAAAAATGTGTGTACCAAGTGCGTGATGTCTTTGGTGAAATTCCGCATACAGAACCACTGATCTGCGGTATCTGCATTAAAGTGTGTCCCTGGGGAAAGAAGAAATCAAAAAAACTGTCGAATTAATTCTGATGAAAAGCCAATTTCTATTTCGATGTCTACGCAATTACATGGATAAAAGATATGCCCGATGAATCCAATTGTCTCCTTCTTTTTCGCTAAGCTCCCCAAGACTGTCGCGCTGCAGGCAGATGAATTCCATGGAATATTGTTTAATGTAATCGTCAACATCGAGATTTTTTTCTTTGCTGAGCTTATTGAAAATCATAATTTGAATACGGTTTAATTTCATATCGCGATGTAATTGTATAAATAATGGGTAATTAACGTGATGCTTTAAAAAGACGTGCTTTAGCAATCAAAGAGGAAGCCCAGCTGGTGGAGCCAAGGGCGTGGATGTGGGTATAGGTGCCAAAGGTATTGTCTTTAAAAAACCCGTCCTTTTTTTCAAGAATCCCCTTGCCGCGGATCATTTTAAATGCCATGGCAGCATCTTCATAATCAATGGAAGTCACCTTAGAGTATCTGAATTCATGGCCCCGGAGTACTTCTCCTTTGGTATAGAAAGGGTTGTCATTAACGACCTCAACTTCCGTGTATCCGTGCCCCTGGGGCCGTTTGGACAGCCCAAACCGTAAGGGTAAAATGCCGGTCATAGGATAAACGATATCATCTAGGCAAATGCTCTCGCCAAGGAATATCAAGCCACCGCATTCGGCGTAAATAGGCAGGCCTTTGCGGGACAAAGCTTTTAAACTATCCCTGAACGCCTGATTGGCAGACAGCTGGGTTGCATGGGTTTCAGGAAACCCGCCGCCCATGTAAATGGCATCAACTTCAGGAATTTCGGACTGGGATAACGGACTGATGAATTTAATTTGGGCTCCCAGATCTTCCAGCGCCTCTATATTATCAGGATAATAAAATTGAAATGCAGAATCCCGGACAACACCAATTGTAACAGGGGCACTATCAAATAAGGGATTTTTGTCCATTAACGTATTAATTTGTAGAACAGACTCCGATTCCTGCCCGGGGTTGTCAACATGCAGCATGCCCTGCCCTTTAACCGAAGTGACGATCTGGAACAATTTATCAAGATCAATATTGTCCACGGCCACCTGCCGGGCCCGGGTCAAAGATGCGTCACTTTCTCCATGTTCTTCAGAAGTGACAAGCCCCATATGACGTTCGGGAAAATCTTCCTGCTTAAGCTTTGGTAAAGCACCGAGAACCGGAATATTGCAAAACCGTTCAATATTTGCACGAACTTTTCCCTCATGGCGCTTTCCTGCCAGACGGTTGAGAATTACACCGCAAATATTGATATCAGGATCAAATCGCATACAGCCCATGAGTACGGCAGCCATAGTTCGGGTGGATTTCGTACAGTCCAACACCAGGACCACTGGTAGATCCAGTAGTTTTGCAAGCTCACTTGTGGATGTGGTTCCCTCAATATCAATGCCGTCGAAAAGGCCGCGGTTGCCCTCGACCATGGCAACATCACAGGATTGGGAATGGGTAAGATAGGAGTCTTGTACGACGGATTGGGCGCACAGGTAGGTATCAAGGTTGTAGCAGGGGCGACCGGCTGCCCGTGATAGCCAGCCGGCATCAATATAGTCAGGACCCTTTTTAAAGGGGGCCACTGTTATATTTCGGGCTTTCCATGCGGCAGTTATCCCGAGGGATATTATTGTTTTGCCTGAACCACCCCTGAGTCCGGCAATGACAACTCCAGGGACCTTTTCCCTACTGACGATCATGAATTAAGCTGCAATCTTTTTTAATTTTCACCCTCAGAAGCGTGCTGGATACCGGCACCTTTAAGGCCATACATAGTGGTGGACCCGGAAGACCAGAATTCAAGGATTTCGTCTTCAACCATCTTGTTAACAACCTTTTTAATCATTCTAGGTTTGTCATCAGGAAAAATTTTATAAAAATCTTTGATGTAAAATTTGGTTTTTGTTTTGGATTTCTTCTGTAACCAATCAACAACCGCTTTGGTGGCCGCTTCTTTATCGTCTAGAAGTTCGCTCATGGTAGACTCCTTTTTTTAAAAGGGATGAACCGGAGAACAAGAAATATGCACCCCGGTCCATCCATTATCTATTAAGTATTAAATTCAAATTCGATAATCGAAATTAGAATTTAAACTGAGTGGACTGACGCCAGCTCATGTAGGCCTGCTGACGGAAGTCGTCAATCAGATGATGGGTGAAGTCAAGTTCACAAGCGCTAAAGAATTTTTCCCATCCAATTCTCTCGGCCCAGTCACCCAGACGTTCGTATTTGTTGGCGCCATTTGAGTAGGCGTTAACAATCTTTTTGATGGCGTCGGTCATGGACGGCCAGCGGGGCATTTCGTTGGGCAGGAAGGCCACAACAACCTTGGAGAATTTCGGATCGGAGATACGGTTGGATACTTTACCACCGGCCATAAGAACGATACCGTCACCTTCGGCGTCTGCAAGCGGCATGGAGGGGCACATGGTGTAGCAGTTACCGCAGTACATGCAGCGTTCGTTCTTAACGTCAACTGATTTTACTTCAGTACCATCAGCCAATTTCTGCTTGGACGGTTTAATAGCTGCGGTCGGGCAGGCAGCAACGGCCAGCGGAATTTCGCAAACCTTGTCCAAGTATTCATGGTCAAGCATTGGCGGCTTTCTATGGTAACCGAGGATAGCGATATCAGAGCAATGTACGGCACCGCACATGTTCAGGCAGCAAGCCATAGAAACGCGAAGCTGAGCCGGCAGTCTCATCTGTTGGAAATCGTCAAACAGGGCATCCATGGTAACCTTTACGGTACCGGAAGCATCAGTAGCAGGGGTATGGCAGTGAATCCAGCCCTGGGTGTGAACGATGTTGGTTACGCCGGCACCAGTGCCGCCGATGGGGAACTTCTGGGAACCGGCAGGAAACTTTCTGGATGCCAGATCATTTTTCAGAGGTTCTACTTTATCTTTGGAGTCAACCATGAACTCAATGTTGTTACGGGTGGTGAAACGAACATACCCGTCGCAATGTTTGTCTGCAATTTCACAGATTTCATTGATATGAGTGGTGGACATCAGACGGCAACCGCCGACTCTTACAGTATATACTTCATCTCCGGACTCGCCGACATGAACCAGTACGCCGGGTTCCAGGATTTCATGGTGAGACCATTTGCCTTTGTTCTTTGCGATAACAGGAGGATAAAATTCGTTATAGTCTCTGGGACCGATGTCTGTAATTCTGTTTTCCATCGGTTTAGCGGGATTATACCCTGTAGAAATAAAAGCCATTATATATCTCCCTTTTTATCTTAAGTGATGTTTTCTGTATTCGTCAACGTCACGTTCCCAGCCGCCTTCTACCTCGTCTTCTTTCCAGAAGATGTAGGGGTTGGTTCTCGGGTAGGCAACATGCTGAGGCATCGCTTCGATACCGGTGACTTCCAGAAGTTTCTGGAAACCCTGGCGCATAATCAGCTCGCCAAGACGTTCACGGTTCTTGCCTTCTTCCATCCACCAATCCCAAACGTTTTCAATGATTTCAGTAATTTCTTCGTAATCATTGTCGGCATTGACTTCAACAAAGGGGACCAGCAGGGAGCCCATCTGGGCACCGTCAAGGATCGGAGCCTTGGCACCGCAGAGAATGGACAGACCGGTTTCTTTACCAATCTTCAAAGCTCTGGGCATAACGTTGATACAATGCATGCAGCGGGTGCAGTTGGCATTATCAATGGTCAGGGTTTTGTTTTCAAACTTCATGCAGCCTGTGGGGCAAAGTCCGATAACTTCTTTTTCAATGTCAAATGGACCCCAGTCTTTACCTTTATGGGCACCGGCATTGGCAGGATATGCAGCATCGTTTTCAACATATTTGTTAACTGCGTCTTGATCAATGCGAATGTCGTCTTTCCAAGTACCGATAAAGGACATATCGGAACGTGCAATAGAAGCAACACAGCAGTTGGGGCAGCCGTCAAATTTGAATTTGAACTTGTAGGGGAATGCCGGACGATGCAGCTCATCCTGATATTCGTTGGTCAGGTAATGGCAAAGAGCGCTGGTGTCGTAGCAGGAGTATTCACATCTGGACTGTCCAAGACAGTCGGCAGGAGTTCTCAAGTTGGAGCCGGAACCGCCCAGATCCTGGTTGAAGTCGTGGGTCAATGTCCAGAACACTTCTTCCAACTGGGGAGTGGTGGTACCCAAAAGGATGATATCGCCGGTTGCGCCATGCATATTGGTTACGCCGGAACCCCTGAAATCCCACAAATCAGTCAATTGTCTGAGATATTCAGTGCTGTAGTATTTACCGCAGGGCTGGTTTACACGCATGGTATGAAAATGTTCAACACCGGGGAACAGCTTGGGCTGGTCGCAGTAACGACCGATAACGCCGCCGCCGTAACCGAATACGCCAACGATGCCGCCGTGTTTCCAGTGGGTACGTCCATGTTTGTAAGAGAGTTCTACAACACCAAGAAGATCATCTACACAATCCTGGGGGATCTGGAACTCAACGCCTTTTTCGTTTTTGGCTCTGACTTCTGCTTGCTGTTTCAGGTCAGAAACAAAGCTAGGCCACGGGCCGTTTTCCAGCTCGTCCAGTAAAGGAGTTTCATGCTTAGCCATTTACTTACCTCCGTTAAAAGTTGATTTACATGCAACAATGAAAAGATTGTTCCAAACTTTCCATCAATATTCTTTTCTCTATCATTTCAAAGCGTTAGTGAAAAATTAAACGCTCAAAATTAGACATTATAAGCAAAATAACATAGCTGATATAGAATTTATAACTGCGCATGTCAATAAAAACCTGTCATCACAGATAGGATTATACGTTCCGGTGCGGGGCAAGCTCATCCAGCATTGCCGGATTGACTTCAAACCCTAAATCCACGGCGACGTCACAATGCTCAATGGCGCGCTTGTAATCTTCGAGTTGAAGATAGGCCACGGCCAGGTTGTTATGGGCAATGGGGAATTTAGGCTCCACGGACAAGGCCTGAAGATTGGCCTTAATCCCCTCTTCAACCAAGCCTTTCATAAAATAGGCGGTGCCCAAAGTGGTATATGCCTGGACAAAATTTTTATTGTGGATAATGGCTTTCTTTAAGTTTTTAATTGCCTTGTCCACTTTTTCCTCATCTTCCTTGGCATCTTTACCATCCACCAGCTGCAGCAAAACAAACCCCATATTTGCATAGCCTTCGGCAAAGCCTGCCCGGGCCTTGGTAGCCCGCTGGTTGAACCGGAAACAGCCTTCAATGTCCCCGCGTTGAAGACAAATCCCGCCGAGCTGAACGTAGGCCTCTGCCAGGGTGGGGCTGCAATCTATGGCGTCATGAAGCACCTTTTCCGCCTCCGCAAACTCCTGCTTGCCGATCAGCGCAACGGCCAGGTTATAGTGGGTTGTACCGCATTCGGCATTTTGGACCAATGCGTGCCTAAGCTTTGCGATCTGCTCGTCTGCATTTTTGGGCAGCGTGTTGGAATCGGCCATTTATGTCTCCTTTGGCTCTTTTATTACTTTATCATTGTGTTTAAACAAAATTTTAATATAATAAGTTCTTTTATTCGGGTGTCAAGATTTTTCGGGTAAACTTAAAAGCGTCTACCCGTAAAGAATTGACAAAACGTTTTTTGGGCAAATCGTTTTATCCGCGCATGCAGCGCAACTAAACCATCAGGAGTTTGTAAGTTATGGAACAAGGATGCTACACAGCACTCATCACCCCGTTCACCCCGGCAGGAGATTTTGACCGGGACGGCCTGTCCGGGCTTATTGATTTTCAGATTGAAAACCGGATTACCGGTATTCTTGCCACCGGCACCACCGGTGAAAGCCCAACGTTTAAATGGGAAGAACACAATCTGGTTATTGATCTGACGGCTAAACAGACCAAGGGCAAATGCAAGTGCATCGCCGGCACCGGCTCAAACAACACTGATGAAGCCTTAACCGCCACGTCCCATGCTGCAGAACAAGGCGTGGACGGTGTGCTTTTGGTGGACCCCTATTACAATGGGCCGTCCTCCCTTGAAATTCGGCGGGAATATTACGAGGTAGTGGCTAAAAAAACTCCGAACCTGGAAGTCATTCCTTATATTATACCGGGGCGTACCGGAGCCCAGATGCTGCCCCAGGATCTTGCCATACTCGCGGACACCTGTGCCAATGTGAAAAGCGTCAAGGAAGCCACCGGAGATCTGGACAACATGAAAATGACCCGAAAACTTTGCGGGGACAATTTCAGTATCTTTTCCGGAGACGATGCCCTGGTCTGCCGGGTTATGTCGGATGAATCGATCCGGGCCTGCGGTGCCATTTCAGTCATGTCAAACATTGCACCGGCGGCGATGACCCAAATGGTTGATCTGCTTAACCAGGGCAAAACCCAGGAAGCCCTTACCCTTCAGACTGCTTTATCTCCATTGCTGGAGCTTGTGGTCATCACAACTGAAGAAGAAAGCAAATACGGACCGGTCAAATGCCGGGCCAGAAATCCGTTGCCCCTGAAAACCATGATGCAGATCCTTGGCATGCCGTGCGGACCCTGCCGTCCGCCTCTGGGAAAAATGACCCAAAAAGGATTTGACATGGCGCTTGCCGCCCTAAAAAAAGTACAGGCGGATAATCCTGAAATTCTTGCCCCCGCAGCTTCTTTCTTCAATCTGGACATTGACGCCCGCCTGAATGATTCGGCGGCACATGAAGCGTTGTGGTGTAATTATTAGATTGGTGGCTGAACAATGATAAACAGCACAGGCGCGCTACAAACTTTTTCTTCGTAACGCGCCTGTATGTTTTATAAATTGTCGTAAAGACAGACTACTTTTCAGACGCTGGCGTATCGTCGTTTTTCTCTTTGGGATCAAACATCTCTTCTCCGGTTTGGAAAAACGTATTTTTCAGCCATTCAAATCCAAACTGAAGCAATTTCACATCATCCGCTTTAATCTCAGCCACCCGCTCTTCCGGTATTTTGTACCGGGTAAGAAAAGAGGATTCAAAAACAAACCGTTTAAACTTGTCAATATTATAGCATACCATAAAAAACATCTGCTTAGCCTGCTCTGACAACTGCATGCTCGCCGGTAAAGATTTTTTACGGACCATGAGATCCAGCCAACCTTCATTGACCTCGTCTCGCAGATCAACACCCTGGTCTTCACGCCATTCTCTTACACTCCACTCCGCGTCTTCATCAAAGCCTTTGCAATGGGGTTCCTTGATCATGAAAAAGAACTCATCTTTATCCTCATCTGCCTGCTCTCCGGAATAACTCAAAGATCCCACACCAAGGGGATAATACCGGCAAGTGGTCGGCCGATCTTCATAAATCACGCACCCTTCCTCGTCCTGGACAAAGGGGCAGGACCGACGCTCATCATCGAGAAGCTTGAGGGTCACCACAGGCATATCCGTCTTCTCAAGAAGCTGGGGCGTGGTAAATATGGCCAAAAATTTTTCCGAATCCATATCCAATTTTTTGCGCATGGTTAAAATATCATAGGGGGTGAGCATGATATCAATACCCCTGCAGCACTCGGTAAAACAGGAAACACCTTTGTGGCATTTGAATTTAAACCGACTGTTAAGGCTAAGCTGCTCCGGCGGAATCTCCGCCTGGGCCTGTGTTTCATCCATCTTATTTTCAGCGTTCATTAACTATTTCCTCATCGATTAGTAACAAGCAATATAAAGGCAGATACCATACTGGAAATAGGCAATGATGTCAATCGGATAGCCGAACCGGCACGGGGAAAGACTCGGCAAACCGTGCAGGATTGTTATTTTGAGTTTGACACAACGGCCCCTGCTAATCTAAAAACAAAGTAGTTTGAACATAAAAAACTTCAATTGAAACAACCGTTCAAACATCAATTAAATATTCGGGTCTGTTCCGACAGGCCCTGCCCCGAACATCAGGGAAGATTTCAGTATCACGCATCTTAAGGAGTCATTATGAAAGTAAAAAAAGCGGTATTCCCGGTGGCAGGCCTTGGCACCCGGTTCCTCCCGGCGACTAAGGCGATGGCCAAGGAAATGTTGACCGTGGTAGACAAGCCCATTATCCAATATGCTGTTGAAGAGGCATTTGACGCCGGCATTGAACAGATCATCTTTGTCACGGGCCGGGGGAAAAAGGCCTTGGAAGACCACTTTGACCGCAGTTATGAATTAGAGACCACGCTCAAAACCAAGGGAAAAACAGATATGCTGCAGATAGTCCATGAACTGGTTCCCAGAACCGGCACCATTGTTTATACCCGGCAGCATGATCCTTTAGGACTTGGTCATGCCATCTGGTGCGCCAGGGACATTGTAGGGGACGAGCCCTTTGCCGTACTTCTGGCCGATGATATGATCCAGACCCAAGGTCAACCCGTGCTTGCGGAAATGGTGGAAAAATTTGAACGGTTCCGCGCATCCATTGCCGCTGTCATGGAAGTGGAGAAAGACCAGACAGATAAATACGGCATTCTGGATGCGGCCCCCCTGGAAGAGGATATGGTAAGAATTAATGACATGATTGAAAAGCCTACTCCCGAAGAGGCCCCATCCAACCTGGCCATTGTGGGCCGATACATCCTTACCCCCAAAATATGGGAGTATCTGGGGAAAAAACAGACCGGTGCCGGCGGTGAAATCCAACTCACGGATGCCATGAAAGGCCTTTTAACCGAACAACCGATTTTTGGATATAAATTCAAGGGCACCCGGTTTGACTGCGGGGACAAGGTTGGATTTCAAATGGCTAATTTATCCTTCTCCCTTGACCGGCCCGAAATGCGCGGAAAACTGCTCGATTTCATAAAAACGATCAAGGGTTGATCAAACAATCTCTGAACGCGAACTTGTGTTTGGGTGACTTTCTGCCCAAACACTAACTGCTTTTATACCGTGAATACAAAGACATCACCCTTTGTACATAAGTCTGGGTTTCTTCATAGGGCGGAATGTTATTGTATTTATCCACAGCCGAGGGGCCGGCATTATAGGCCGCAAGGGCCAGGGCAAGTTTCTCATTATACCGAATGAGCATCTGCTTGAGATACCGGGTACCCCCCATGATATTCTGGGAGGGATCAAAGGGGTTGGAAATATCCAAAGAGGCATCGTTTTGAGGCATTATCTGCATAAGTCCCCTTGCCCCTTTGGTGGACACGGCATTGGGATTAAAACTGGACTCCGCATGAATCACGGCCTTGATTAATGCGCGATCCACACCAAAGGCCTTGGCAGCTTTGAAAATAATCTTGTCGTATTCATCAGACCCGGCCTTAAATTTTCTTGACCGGGCCAATATCCGGTGCTCCTTCTTTTCCTTGAGATAAAGGGTATACCCTGCATCCGTGGGTGTATTGGTAAAATGCACCACCCCATCAGCATCAATATACCGGTATATATCGCCCAAGGCGGTGCAGGGACATATCACATACAAACAGATAAAAAAAACAAATGTCCCCCAAAGAAGGGGAATAGTTACAATTTTATTTTTTTTTGTCCTTTTCAACCCGATCCCTGTATGCTTTTAATGCAAGTTTTTCTGGAAACTTAGGGTTGGCCACGTATTTGCCGGTATTTTCGAGAAATGTATTTACCAAATTTTCGAGCACAGAATCCTTTTCATGATCCATGATCATATTGCGTTCAAGCCGGTAGCGATATTCAATGGGAGACCCTAATGTATTCAAAATATCATCAAATTCATTATCAGACAACGGCTGTGATGTGAACAGGGATCTTTCCACAGGGATCTTCATTATCGCAGTCATAATCACAACCCAGGCATCTGCCCCAATTTTTCTTGAATAGTCAAATACTTCAAGGCAGTGGCCATGGTCTAAATCCAATTTTCTATAAGGTGTTCGTTCCATTTTAAATTTTTTTACTTGTGCTTTATTGTTAATATGTTGAGCAGGATTTAAAATAACTCCATTTGAATGTCCTTGGATTTTTGTTTTTTTACCTGCTTTGTTCTCTTTTCATACCGGGCCAGTTCTTTTTCAATATCATCAATAAAACAGGACCGGATTCTTTGCAACTCCCGGCCGAATATGCGTCTTTTTCGTGCATATGTCAAATAGAGCATCTCCTTTGCCCGGGTCATGGCCACGTAAAAAAGGCGGCGTTCCTCATCCGGGTCTTCCACGGTTTTCCCATCCCGGGCAAAGGGGATTGTACCATTTTCGCACCCTGCAAGAAAAACAACCGGAAACTCAAGGCCCTTGGCCGCATGCATGGTCATCAAATAGACTTTTTCCACTGTTTTGTCCAAAAAATCCGGATCCTGGTCCAACCTTAAATTATCCAGAAGATCATTGGGAGAAGGGTACCGGTCTGCCAGGGCATTGAGTCGTCGGCATGCCGATGCCAGCGTTTCATCGGCTTTACTCTGGGCCTTGATATCCAGCCACTTACCTAATGCATCAAGCAGCGTGGATGTGTCCATGGAACTTGAAAGTGCTGTAATCATGGGTAAAAATTGTTTAAACTGCTGTCGGTCGGTTTCACTGCCCCGGCCAAGAAAAATCCGCACCAGGGCCAGCAGATCTTTTATACCGGCCATGTCGATCCAGTTTTCCCGATCTGCGGTCTGAAAAGGGATACCGGCTTTCTCAAAGGCTTGGACAAAGGCCTGGGCCTGCTGCCGGGTGCGGTAAAGAACGGCAAAATCAGAAAAGGCATATTCCCTGTCCGAGCCGGAATCCGGGCCCGTCCCCTTATCCATGGACAAAAAAGAGAGCCCCCCGACCCCTTTTTCAATGACTTTCCCCACGGCAACCGCCTCGGCACTTTCACTGGCAGTTTCATTGATCAAAATCTTTTGTGTACCGTCAAGGCTTGCATAAATTTTGCGCCGGTCATTATCCGTGTCGTCGCCGGTACTTATAACCTGGAACGAGGCGTCCAGGATGGTCTGGGTAGACCGGTAATTTTGGCGCAGACGGATCTTTTCGCATCCGGGAAAGTCCTGTTCAAACCTATCGAAAAACCGGCTGTCTGACCCCCTGAATCCGTATATGGACTGATCCGGGTCGCCAATCACAAAAACGTGGCTGTTTTGTGACAGCAGCTTCACCAGCTTATACTGGCCCAGGTTCAGGTCCTGGTACTCATCCACAAAAATAAATTGATATTGTTGGCGCACCTGTTCAAGCAATGCCGCATCCTCGGCAAAAAGTCTGAAACAAAGAAAAATCAAATCTTCAAAATCTGCCAGATCGCGTTCTTGAAGCATTTGGTCATAGGTTTCGTACACCTCAGGCCAGACCGGATCAAATTCGCCAACGCCCTCTTCTACATGATTTTCCTGATTTTCATCACCAGGAGCCTTTAATTGCTGCTTTTGCCGGCTGATCCAGGCATCCAGTTTTGACACGGTTCTTTTAGACACCTTTTTTTCGCCAGTCACGGTTTTAACGGCCAGTTTCAGCACCTCAAAACGCAGGTCATCCTCCATGAGCCCGCGTTTAAAATTCGCATAGTGCTTAAGCATGTTAAGACAGAATCCGTGAAAGGTCGCAGCGGTCACAAGCTGACCGCCCTGGGGTATGAAGGATTCAATCCGGTCGGCAAGTTCCCCGGCCGCCTTATTTGTAAAGGTCAACGCCAGAATATTTTCAGGGGCAGCCTTATTTTCCTTAAGCAACCAAGCGATCCTGGCAGTTAGGGTACGGGTTTTCCCCGTACCGGGCCCCGCCTGGATCACCACAGCCCTTGATTCGGATTTAACCGCCCTGTCCTGCTCCGGGTTCAGCCCGTCCAGGATATGTTTCGGGACAATGGGTTCCGGCGTTTTTTTCTTTTCAGGTGAAGGCAATTCAGCATCTTTGTTTTGGGACTTTTTACGAATACGTGTTGCGCCAACCGCTTTTTTTGCCTTTTTACGGGGCAAAGGATCGGCAAACAGGCTCTTTTCCCCCTGGATGGCCTCTTTTTCCTCCCGGGTAAAAATATTGACCGTTCCATACTCGCCGTCGAACCCTGGGTCAATGTGAATATCCCCGTATCTCATCTTTTGTATGGCCTGAGCGAGTAAAGGTACCCCGGCACGTTCAATGGTATCAGGCAAAAGCTGTGTGAGTATAGCAAGTTCCGGCCCCAGGGCATTAATCGCCTTGTCATAATAGGTGTTCACTTTTTTGGTATTGGGTCCTACCCCAAAAATCTGGGATAAAATATCAGCCAGGGGCACCACATACCTGTGGGGATGCCGGTTTTTAGGCGTGTACCCCTCGGGTCGGTCGGCCAGTTCCCGGACCCGGTAAAGCACGCCCAGGGTCAAGGGCTTCCCGCATTCGGGACAAATCCCGTTTAACGCTGCGGTCTCATCGGGATTAAGACACACCCCGCATTTGCGGTGGCCGTCATAGTGGTATTTCCCCTGGTGGGGATACATATCCAGGGTGCCCTGGTATGCGTTAAGGTCATGGGTTTCAAGGGCATCTCGTACCGCATCAAAGCTCAAATCCGTATCAAACACCGAAGCGTTTCGGCCCAAAAATTTCGGGGAATGGGCATCGGAGTTGGATACCAGACTGACCCGATCCAAATCTTTTACCCGCCAGTTCATGGGCGGGTCTGATGACAACCCGGTCTCACAGGCAAATATATGGGAACTTAAATCACCAAAGCATTCCTCGATGGTATCAAATCCGGATTTGGACCCGAACATGGAAAACCACGGCGTCCAGATATGGGCAGGGATAAAAAAACCCCGGTCGGATGTCTCCAGCATGATCTCCAGCAGATCCCTTGCATCCAGCCCCAGAATAGGCCGTCCGTCGGATTTGATGTTGCCGATAGCATCCAGGCGGGCATTAAACCTTTTTGCCGTATCTAAATCCGGCAAATAAATCAGGTTGTGGTTTTTACGGACCCTTGCATCCTTTTTATATATATTGGAAATTTCAGCCTGGAGGATGAAGCGCACGGAACCTTGGCATGTCACCGGCACGTCCGTGTCAATCTGTCTTGATAAATCCTTTTTTAAAGCAAACAGCCCGGGTTCGGCAGGCTCAAGTTTGGTTTCTAACTCCTCAATCCAGGCCGGATGGGTAAAATCCCCGGTGCCCACCAGGGTAATGCCCTTCACCCGTGCACTTTGGTAAATATGCTCCAGATCCAGATTTTTGGCCGTGGCTCTGGAATATTTTGAATGGATGTGCAGATCAGCTATGTATTTCATGGAACCTGTCCGTGGATAATAAATTTAGTTTCAGGATATTATGTACATGATTTGCCCTTAATTTAAAACCTGAATTCTGATAAGTATCAGATGATTCAGGCAACCCATCCAAGCCAACTGGAGGCCACTATTATGGACAACACGACAAAAGAACGGATCAAGAGCTGGACACCTCTGGGACGTCCGATCTTAGATATTGCAGAAACAGAACATACTGAACAAAAAAGGTTTGAAACATTTGCCGGCCAATGGCAGGAGATATCAGATTCAATATCCTGGACAACCGGAAGTCAACCTGCGGATCTACCCGGATTTTTCCTGAAAAACAATATTCTATATTCCGCCCTGCCCCTGGAGCGGGAACTGTCACCTTTTTTAAAAGGCCTGGACGCCCTTGACGAGCCGGCTTTGGATGACGGTCTTCTAAAAACGTTGAGCAATCTCGAAACCCCATGCCGCATGACGCTCTATATTGCCCTGCAATGTCCCCATTGCCCGGGGATGGTTGAGCAGCTTCTTCCCCTTGCAGCCGCCTGTGAAAACATTCATCTTCACATCATCGACGGCTCCCTGTTTCCGGAAAAAGCCCAGGAAGACAAGGTTATGTCCGCCCCCTGCCTGATTCTAAATGATGAGACCCGATGGACCGGGGCTGTTGCACAAGAAGAAATTGTGGACATGATCCTCAACAAGGAGAGCATGGACCTGGATACAAAGGCTTTGAAAACCATATTGGAAGACGGCCGGGCAGCGTGGATCACCGAGCGAATGCTCGCATCCAACCAATTGTTCAAAGGATTTTCCGGGCTTCTTCTCCACGAAACATGGTCCGTGCGTCTGGGTGCCATGGTGGTGGTGGAAGCCCTTGCTGAAAAGTCACCAAAGCTGTGCACCGAACTGGAAAAAACTTTAATTGATGTATTCAGCACCAAAGATGTCCCTGTCCAAGGTGATATTTTATACGCATTGGGAGAGATCGGCACGCCTGATACCCGGGACTGGATTGAAGCGCAACAGGAGACCTTGACCCATGAAGATCTCAAAGATGCGGCTGCGGATGCGATACAATCTATTGAGGACAGATATAGTGCCTGAAATAAAATTTGGGAAGCGCCCATGAAAATTGCCGTCCCCGCCCTGGGAAAAAACCTTGATGCCCAGGTAAGTGACAAGCCGGGCACAGCGTCACACCTGATCGTGATCGATATGTTGTCTAAAGAGCTGCAATGGTTTGAAGGACCTGGGAAATCCGGTCCGGGCACGGGTCTGCAGTTTATCACCATGGCGATCAACGAACAATGTGATGTTTTTCTGACAGGCTGGTTAAATCCGGTCGGCGGGCGGCAGCTTGAAGCCCGGGGTATCAAGGTAATAACGGGCATGGCCGGCAGGGTATCACAGGTGCTTGAACAATTTGAACGAGGGCATGCCGCAGATTCGGCGGTGGTCCCAAAGACGTCGTTGAATACCGATCTTTTGCCCGATGCCCAGGCATTGGCCAATGCCTTCCGCCAGGCTCTCACCCAGATCGGCAGCATGCTGCCGGTTATCGCAGGTGTCGTCTTTCTGATAGGCTTGCTCACCACTTTTATTCCGAATCGCATTCTGTTCGATTTTTTCCTTGGCAGCACACTTCAAGGCATCTTTAAAGGTGCATTGGTTGGAAGCTTTTTTACCGGGAATCCTGCCAACAGTTATATCATTGGAAAACAACTGCTTGACCAGGGCATCGATATCGGTGTGGTTATTGCCCTGATATGCAGTTGGGTTACGGTTGGGATTGTGCAATTCCCCGCAGAAAGCGCAGCCTTAGGCAAGCGTTTTGCTGTTGCCCGAAATGCTCTGTGCTTCATTCTATCCATGGTGATAGCATTGGTTATGGCAAGCATTATATAGGAGTAACAAATGGTACAATCAAATAGCCGGAGAACAAAAGTTTCTGAATCTTTGTGTGCTTTCAAAGTACAGTTTCTCTTTTGGGTGGCGGCCCTCTATCTTATACTCTGGTGGAAAATGCCTGAAAAGACAGCAGCAGCCTTTCAAATCAGTATTGTTTTTTTCTCTCAACTGCTTTTGCCATTCGCACTGGTATTCTGTTTTATGATCCTTTTAAATCTTTTCTTAACCCCGCCCCGGTTAGAAAAACGGACCAAAAACGGATCCGGGGCAAAGCAAACCCTTATTGCCGCTATTGCCGGCATCTTATCATCAGGCCCGATATTCGCCTGGTATCCGATGCTAAAGGATCTTCGGGACCGGGGCGTTGCACATTCGCTAATCGCCGTTTTTCTTGTTAATCGGGCCGTCAAACCCGCCCTTGTTCCAATGATGGTATCCCTATTCGGTTGGCCCTTTGTTTTACTTTTCACATGTCTGACCCTATCAGCATCCTTCTGCGTCGGTTTCTGCATGAACCGCCTGTTTCCTTAATGCGAAGGAAAAATTGCAGTTCACGCAAACAAAAATGAAAATCATCGTACTATTTTCAAAAAGCCCCAATATCGTACCATAATTACTTATCGACATGCCTCCAACGGCGGGGCGTTTTCATGTTGAACAATGCGCAGAATTCCCTGATGGACGACATGATGATTAAGTCCAACGCATGCGGTCGATGTATTTGAACCACCCGGCATTATTGACTTTCAGGCATTAGAATGCTAAAAAAGAAGAACTCTTTGATGATTTAAGCGAATCCGTTAAAAATAAACACGATTTAATCCGGTTGATATGGGAGGTCGTCTCTTATAATGTTCTCATCTTTAAGGTTAAAAATTTTTTCTCTGATCATTATAATTATGCTGGCAACGGCGGCAACCATAATTGTGTATACCAACAGAGATGTCAGACAGGCCGTTTTAGAAACTGAGCAGACGTCCACTAAAAATATGCTTGATCTAATCGGCTTAAATATAAAAGGAGGCTACAACCGCTTAGTAAATGAAAAAATAGAAATTTTTTCTATTTTGGATAAAGAAATTCAGGACATATCCTCCATCTGCCAGCTGACTATAGCCAAATTCATCACAGAAAACACAAGCGGCTTAGTTTCGGAAGAGTTTGCAAAACAAAAAGCTTTAGATTGGCTGCGTACGGTTCAACTAAAAGACAAAGAACTTTTTATCTTCGATGAAAACGGCATAATTTTATCCCATACAAATCCGAAAAGTATCGGCTCCTCAATGGATAAAATAAAAGACATGAAGCGACGCGCCCTTAATAAAGCGATGCGATACGATGTGTTAAAATCCCGGGGAGACTGGGCGGTCTTTTCAGAAAAAAGAGGGTGGGATCCACAAGACACAAAAAAAAAGGGGCTTTTTGTTCCTATCCCTGAATGGAAATGGACATTGGGTGTGGCCGTCAACTTTGAGCAAATTGAGCAGGAAAGCCAGGTTAGAATGGATAATATTATCAAAGGGCTCAATGATACATTTTCCAATATTAAAATTTATAAATCCGGTTTTGTCTGTATATTTACCGGTGAGAAAAAAATTTTAATTCCCCCCATCGCTAAACAATACGAAGGCTTAGAACAGACAATTAATCATTATACCGGCAATTTGCTTTTAAACGATCTCATGGCCGCGTGCAAGAAAGGAGAAGTTCTTCGTTATAAGCCTGCGAATGGACCCAATGCCAATGAATTTGAAGCGCAGATCTCTTTTTTCAAAGCATTTGATTGGTATACGTTCATCGCGGTTCCGGTGAACGAAGTCCAGGCCCCGGCCAAAGAGTTGATTGCACGACAAAGCATGATTGTTCTCAGTATATTTCTGGCCAGTCTGGTGGCTGCGTTTTATACCGTCTCAAAAATATCAAAACCCCTTATTTTGCTTACAAAATATGCAAAAGAACTTCCCCAGCAGGATTTCACACAATTAGAAGAGGATCATATAAGTAAAATTGACTATTTACCCCGTGCCTACAATGATGAAGTTGGACGATTAGCTGAAGCCTTCATTTTTATGAAAGGCGAAATCAAAAAGAATGTGTTAAAAACCATTGAAACTACATCAGCCAAAGAACGCCTTGAAAGAATGGCTGCAGAAAATGCCAACAGGGCCAAAAGCGAATTTCTAGCCAATATGAGCCATGAACTCCGGACGCCGTTGAATCATATTATTGGATTTACAGAACTGGTTGTTGACAAAAGTTTCGGCGAGTTAAATGACGTTCAAGAGGAGTATCTCGGCGATGTTTTAACCAGCAGTAAACATTTGCTCTCTTTGATTAACGACATCCTTGATCTTTCAAAAGTTGAGGCGGGCAAGATGGAACTGGAAGCATCAGAGGCTGATCTTAAATCCCTTCTGCAGAACAGTTTGGTAATGGTTAAAGAGAAGTCAATAAAACATGGCGTTAAAATGACAACTGATATCGACGACGTTCCGGATACGGTTTCAATTGATGAACGAAAAATTAAGCAGGTGATATACAATCTGCTGTCAAATGCGGTGAAATTTACGCCTGAAGGCGGCCATATTCATATTTCTGCAAAGCTGGTTTCCGAGAACAAGCTAAATGATGCTGTCGAGATTGGTGTAAAAGATTCCGGGATAGGATTAAAAAAAGAAGATCTTAAACGAATTTTCGACCATTTTGAACAAGTGGAAAATTCCGCCAGTCGAAAATTTCAGGGAACAGGTCTTGGCCTCGCTCTTACCAAGCAGCTTGTAGAGCTTCATAACGGTCGCATATGGGCTGAAAGTGAGGGTGAAGGCAAGGGGAGTACGTTTTGGATTATCATTCCCATCACCCAAGATTTAAAATTCTTTTCAATTTGAACTGGTCACGTTCTCAACCTTAACTAACGGTCATAGGCCGACCTAGTTCATCAATACCCAAGCTTAACCCGCAACAAAAATAATAACAATCCAAAAATTTATTGAAAAATCATATGAAGAGACAAATAACAAATGGAAAAAATACCCTTCAGCAAATTTACCTCGTACGGCAATAATTTTGTAATTGTTGATGAAGTAAACGCCCCCATTTTCGACGAAACGGAAAAGGGGCGATTTGCCCATTTTGCCACCAATATGTATTTCGGGATTGGATCGGACAATTTTTTGGTTATTCAAAAATGTACAAACAAGGTGCTTGCGTCAATCAATCAGGTCAGGGGGTACTGGGATGAACTTCCTGATTTAGATGAAGCCGATTTTATATTCAGAATGTTTGAGCCCGATGGCACAGAGGCATTTTCCTGCGGTAACGGCCTGATGTGTATCGCCAATTACTTGTTTAAAACCTACCAACTGGAATCTGTTAAAATAGTCACGGAAATCCCCACAAAACACCCTAAAATAATTGATATCGGAACCCAAAGCAATGGGCAGTCCAGTTGGGCCAATTTGGGGCATCCGCGTAAAATCACACAAGATTTGTTTAATCCCCAAATTGTTAAATTACATGATGATACCATCTTTTTAGTAGACGATCTTAAAATTGGCTTTCGTTCCCACGACCTTGAGCCATTTTCCAATCAGACCCACTTAAGCCTAAACGGCTATATTGTTTTTACAGGAGAGCCCCACATGGTTATGTTTCCGGAAAAAAACGGGGTCCTGAGCGGTTTTGAAGAGGTTCTTTTTGCAGGATCAAATTATTCCTCCACTTTGGAAAAGCCTGTTGAGCGTCGTGTTGATTTTGGGATTTGGCTGGTTGATCGAATCGGTCTGGCTTTGAATAATACCTATAAAAATATGTTTCCTGCAGGGATGAGCATAAATTTTGCGAGACCGGTCTCTGCACCTGGAGAAAAAGGAATTCTTGAATATCGTTGCTTTGAGCGGGGCGTCTATAAAGAAACCCTTGCCTGTGGTACCGGAGCGGTAGCCGTTTCCTACATATCTAAACGGTTAAATAAAATCTTACCCGGGGAAAATACTATTTTGCCCTATCGATGCCGGCTTCACGAACCGGAATCTAAAATTCTAATTCATGAAAATGACACTGGAGAATGCCGAATAATCGGATTTCCTGTCATGTTGGTTAATGGTGAATTTGAGTTAAATCATTTATAGAATATGGGCGGCAAGCAAACCATGACAAAAAATTTTGGCACCTGCAGCCAATATCCCGCTGAATTCGAAGATAAGGCCGGAAACACCAAACACCCTCCTCCGTCTCTTATGTCGAGTCCTGCCGGGAAAAAAATTTTATTTCATTCTATTATTCTTCTCATCGTCGCCCTATTGTTTAACGCCCTGTTTAATTTCACTACCCTGGAAAAACTGTCAAAAGAAGCGCTTGCTCTTAAATATCATATTGTAGGGACTGATCTGCGGCGAGAAATCCAGCAGGCACGCTCCTACGACATGCCCCTGTCAGACGTTCCGGGCATGACGGATCGACTATCCTGGGCTAAATCCCAGTTAAGTGCATTAACGATAAACAGCACAAAACAACACGTGCCAACACACCAGGCGTCTGTCTCACATTTTGAAATACGTGTTTGCCGCCCGGATGGATACATTCTATTCACAACAGAGCAGCACCCGTTGACGGACCGTCTGCCCTTTCCACTTGAAGCGGTTGCAGATGAAAAGGGTGAAAAAGAATCATTCTTAGGAAAAAATGAGGTTATATCAAAAGGCGATCTATTATTTCTCCATCTTCCAATTGAAAACTTCCAAAAGCAGTGGATTGGATCTGTTCTTGTTTCTTTCACGAAAGGCGGCGAGCGTACATCCGCCGGTATCAATATTAAAAGGCAAATCCGGATTGGTGCAATCTTGTTTTTCATAGGCAGCGTTGCCCTGCTATGGGTTCTTGCAAAGCTTTTACGCAACTGCCCTGCGGATCTGAAATTTCATAGAAAAAGAATCACATGGTCCATGTTTTATGTTATTTCGCCCATCATTATCGTATTTTCGGGGCTGAACACCTATACGGCGTCCAAGCAGTATGTTGATATCGCCAAAAACCAGGTAGAAATGGCCTTGAAATTTACTAAAAACAATATTGAAAAATACATAAATATGGGATTGCCTCTCTCTGATTCAGTAAAAGCCGACGGGCGGTTTGATGAACTTGTTAATGCGTATTCGATTATTGATTCCATTCTTGTGCTGGATTCTGAAAAAAACTGGATTTTTGCTGCGAGCAAGAAAAACCATAGAACATTTTCTTTTGCAAATGTTTCTTGGGTAAAGGCCTTTCTTAAAAAAATTTATTATTTGAACAAACTTCACGAATTAAAACTGACGGACAAAAATAACGCATCTTTAGGGACCGTTACTATCCGAATATCAAAAGCTGAATTCCTACGGGAAGCCTCTAATCTCATTTTAAATGCCGTCACAGTTATTGCGGTATCCATACTTTTCCTTGTGGAATTGCTGGTATTTCTTTTTCACTTTATTGATACGCCGGTATCCCAAGAAAACAACACCAAAGGGGTTCATTTTGGATTAATCCGGCCTGTTACCTTCTTGTTCCTTTTCGGCATGGATCTTTGCATGTCTTTTATCCCTCTGCACATGGAAAAAATTTATACGCCCATGTGGAAATTCTCCAAGGATACAGTGATGGGACTGCCGATTTCGATAGAATTTTGTTTTGTGGGTATTGCCATTTTCCTAAGTGGATTTTGGAACGATCGAAGAGGATGGCATGAACCCTTTCTGGTCGGCTTGTTTCTTGCCGGCAGCGGGACACTGTACTCATGGCTTGCGCCAAACGTAATCCATTTTATAATCTCAAGGGGGCTCGTGGGTATTGGATACGGCCTTACGCTGCTGGCAGCCCAAGGTTTTGTCATTGCGTTCACCAAACAAAAAAACAGGGCGCGGGGTTTTGCACAATTTTTATCCGGATTGTATGCCGGAAGTATTTGTGGCGGGGCAACAGGTGCGTTACTGGCAGAAAAAATTGGATATGGCGGGGTCTTTTTCATTGGTGCCGTGATTCTCTACATAAGCATTCTTTACCCACTGACTTTCATGAAAAAAGCGATGGTTCGACCAACCGACAACAAGAAGCCCAGCCCGCAGACCCCATCTGCCCCCAAAAACAGTCCGGACAAAAAAGTTATCTTTGACTTTTTCAGCAACAGAATTGTTCTTAGTTTGATCTTTTTAAGCAGCCTTCCTGCAGCGTTTGCCGCAGTCGGCTTCCTGCATTATTTCAGTCCGGTTTACCTCAATCGAATTGGCACCTCCCAGGGAACGATCGGCAGAGAACTGATGATTTACGGTTTTAGTCTTGTTTATTTAGGACCAATTATCGCCAAATTTGTGGATAGATTTGACAATAAAAGAAACTACATTTTTGTAGGTTGCCTGCTGGGCAGTCTTGCCTTTCTAATGTTTTATTTTTTCGAGGGGTTGATCGCCGTAACATGTGCCATCTTTTTACTCGGGCTTTCAAACAGTTTTATTATTGCCTCCCAAAGCACATATCTGCTTCGCTTAAAGGTCACTTATGCCTTTGGCGAAGGGAAGGCCATTGGTATATTCAGAGCTGTCAGCCGGCTGGGTCAAGCACTTGGACCCATTATTTTCAGCGGGCTGTTTTTATCGGAAAATATCAGAATGAGCATTACGCACCTTGGGTTAATTTACCTGATGACAGCCCTTCTATTTTTTCTATTCACAATAAAAGATAGAAAGTATTATGAAAGGTTTTTATGAAATCGTTTTTTTCATCAAAAGAACACGATAACAGCCTGCAGGCTACGATAAATGCCTATTTTGACTTGGTTTGCAAGCATTCATCAATTATACAAAAAACAATTGCCGAACATGGTGAGACACCCATTGCTGAATACATAGCGAACTACCATTTGCCCATAGGGAATGGTTATCAAAAAAAGGATGATTTTTTTGAGGTTGTCTATGACTATCTTCTGCCGATTCATGGGGAATCCATTGCCCGGCGAACAGTAACGGATCTGTCAGGGACACCGGTTGTACTGACCGCGAATCATCACGGCGTTGACTTTTTTGCCCAATCGGTACAGGGCACGTTTCTTTTTTCCCTTATTCTGTCGTCTGTGAATCCTGCACAATCCACGATACCGGTGATTGCCTGTGCCAATGTCCCCCTAAACAATCTAACGTTTCCCAGAGGCATGTTACTTTATCACACGGCTAAAAACGATTGCGCCGTCATGCCGCAAAAAATCCCCATATTCTCTGACAAATTTAAAACAAGTTATGTCAGTTTAATTGGCCCCATTGACAAAGATCAGATTAAAAGGACAGTAACTCGGATCGGCAAACTGGTAACCCAGGGAGATCTTTTACCCGAATATGGTGATGTACTGCATGATATTCTTGAAACAGATTATGGCCAAACCGTCTCCCAAGGATGGCAAAGTTATTCCGAACAGTCCGTTGTTTTAAATCATCGACTGTGGAACCGCATGTTTGCAACTTCTGATGTGCCAATGGACCTGATTTATATGGATCTTGAGGCAATTGCTTCCAGACTGTTGATAAAAGATTTGGCTGACGCGTCATCTTTGATTTACAAATTGATGTTTGACCCCGATATCGCCCAAAATCTGATATCAAATCTGGATTGCGCACCTGCCTGTTGGCAGGGAAAAAAACTTCACCGCAGATTGATAGAAGATTGCAGCAACAATGATGTCAAAAGGGCTTTGGGCAATTGCGGCACCCATTTTTTCTGGGGCGTCGGTTTAAAAAACAAATTGGTTCCCATGGTAATCGAAGGCTGGGCATCCGGTCAACCACAGTTAAAAGGCAAGGATGAGCGGGGTAATGTTTACACCCTTGCCTTTGACCCTTTAAGCATTATTGATGCGCTTAAAGATGGTCATTTGCTCCCCTCCCTTTTTACATGTTACACCAGCATTTCTATAGCCAGAGGTATTGGGTGTATTGGCGGGTATTACCAAAGCGAATATCTTCCCTGCATGCAACAGGCCGTTGTGAAAGTTTTAAATATACATGCAAGTATGAAAAAAATATGTAATCAGACTGAAAACATACCGACGGGCTGCTATCTTTCGGGTATGCAGACGGTAATGACCAAAGCCGGGGAAAACAATTTGATCCCTGCAGGCCCCATAGAAATTATCGGCAGGGGCGGCCTTAATAATGAAGACTTCTCTAAAATTAAGCGATTAACGATTAAAGAGGCGCATCTATCCTCGTTGTTCGAAACCATACCCGATATCATCCCCTTTCCCGAGCGGAATAGTACATGGCATCAGGACATCCCAATGTGTTGTAATGCATTGTTAGAGGACAAAATTCCTCTTGTCTGAGAAGCTTTAAATAACGGCCATGGGCCGACCTGGTTTATCAGCACCCAGGCCCTGGCCCGTTATTCAGGCTCTTTAATATCCCGGTAAATTTCATCTGCTGCTGCAATAATATCAGCGTATAGATAAAAGCCTATAAGCTCAGCAGTTTTCAGGTTTAGTGCCAAATTTTGTTCTTCCTCAAAGACCTGGTTTAATTCTCTGGGTTTGGCACCATTGAAAATTTGTGCAACCAGTGCAGCAAAATATCTTCCTGCTGATCTAAAACCGTTTTTTCGAGACATGCTCATTAAAAACCCCTGCTGCACTTCTGTTGAACCAAATTGAGAAAAGGTAGGAATGCGGTTCTCCTGGGTCATTTTTACCAGTGTAGGGATTGTTGTGGAGTTGACCCCCCCTTGGACCGTGACATAAATCGCATCCACCTTAGGAATAAGTTCTGAAAAACACTTAATTACACTTCTATTCATAAGTTCCTGATCTGAAATATCACTTTGGGTAAAACATCTGGCGATCTTAAAGCCTTTTTGCGCAGCCACCGTCTCTATGGCATCAACCGCGGCATAGCTTCTTCCGGCGATTGAATCTTCATAGGCCATGCCAAGGGTTTTGAATTTGACCATATCATTAAAAATCATAATCTGGCGTTCGTAACGCAATGGATCGATCCTGGCGTGGATATGATCAAATCCCGAATCTTGAATGCTTTTTATAATGCCGGACTCCACCGGATCACTGGTAGACATGATAATCGTATTTACATGGTGTAAATTATTCGATAAATCCTTACCCGCCCATGTACCCATGGCAATCATCAAATCAATGTTGTTATCATCGTCGGCAAGCCGGGAGATCAATCTATTTGCGACCTTCTTCCTATTACTTTTATCCCAGTCGCAGCTATAATAAGCGTCACTGAGAAACTCAATATAGTCGCTTTGAGCTTTTGTTGAAAGCCATTCCCAAAATAACCGGGTATTGCCTTTGATCTCGGGTATCTTAGTTTCCTTGATCCATCCCAAATCCATTAGACCACGTATGGTAGAACTGAGATAACTTTGATAATTGACATAATCACCGCCTTGGAAATAACCGATTTTCCATTTTTTGCCATGATTCGTTTGATAAGACGTTGAAAATTTTTTAAAATTATCTGCGTAAGATATACTGGCCAATGCGATTATAATAACGAAACCGCCAAATATTTTCACAAATTTCATTGATATCCCCTTAGTATTTTAAATCTTCTATTTATAAATCTCATCAGTGGCACCAAGTAGCACCATGGGGGGATCAAAACCAATCAACTGAGCGGTTTTCAAATTAATGGCGACTTTCGGCGGCCCTTCAAATACCTGATCAAGCTGCCCGGGTTTGGCGCCGTTAAAAACTTTTGCGATCAAACTTGCATGAAATTGCCCCACATACTTAAATCCTGAGTTCGAAATACTCATAAACAGGCCGGCCTGGACTTCCTGGGATCCAGACTGGGAAAATGTGGGGATTCTATTTTTATTTGCAATATCCACGATCTGGGGAATGGTCTTAGAATTAACGCCACCCTGCTGGGTTACATACACGGCATCCACCTCACCGCATAATTTTTCCATACACTTGAGTACACTTGCGCCTGCTGCATCTTGATCGGCTATATCGCTTTGGGTAAAGCAGGAGACAACCTTGAAGCCTTTTTTCTTTGCAATTTTATTAATTGTATCAATGGCAGCATAACTTTTCCCATTTACCGTATTTTCGTAGGCGACACCCAGTTTCTTAAAATTGATGACATCATGAAAAATCAATATCTGCCGTTCATAAAGCGAAGGGTCTACATGTGCATTTATATGATCAAATCCTGAATCTTCAATGCTTTTGATAATACCTGCACCCACAGCATCACTGGCAGACAGAACCAGTGTCGGCGTTGAATGACGGTTGTTGGCCAAATCCTTGCCGGCCCAAGTGCCGAAGGCAAGCATCAAATCAATATCTTTTTGGTTATTCAGTCGCTCGATGATCTCTTCGGTCATTTGTGCACGCAGCTTATCATCCCATTTTGCACTATAATGCGCGTCTTTGACAAATGCTATATAATCACTTTTCATATTAGTGGCCAGCCAATTCCAGACAGCTGTAGTATATTCGCCTTCAGCTATTGGGATTGTAGCTTTCTCAATCCAACCCGTGTCCATTAAACCTGCAATAGTGGCAATAAACCATCCTTTATAGTCATAATATTCACCGCCTTCATAATACCCTATTCTCCATTTTTTCCCTTGATTTAATGTCGGCTTTGTGCTGAAAGTTCCCTTGTCAGCGGCAAACGCCGAACAGGAAAAAAGGAAAATAGCTGTTAGAATTGCCGCAAATAATAATTTCATTTAGATTCCCTCCGTAAATTTTTATGCCTCTTGCATCTGAGCCAATTTTGCCCAAACACGGACGTTCGTGCATCCATCGTTATAACTAAGACTTAGGTGTTGACCTGTTGTTTAGTGTATACGGTTTGATTTTTTCCTCGGTGCTTCGCTTCGTACATGGCCATATCTGCACAGCGAACCAATTCAGTTACCTGTTGGGCATCCGAAGGGCATACGGCAAGACCGATGGACACCGTAATGTGTCCTAGGCCGCCCGGCACACCATAATCATCTTTTTTTTCTTCAACTGCGGTTCTGATTCTTTCAGCAATTCCCGCCCCATTACATTGGTCAGCATAAGGCAATACAACCACAAACTCCTCTCCGCCATACCTTGCACAAACGTCAATCTCCCGAACATTTGCTCGAATTGTATCAGCAACGGCTTTAAGTACACGGTCACCTGTTTGATGGCCAAATGTGTCATTGACTTGCTTAAAATTATCGATGTCTATCATCATCAACGCCATATATTGTTTCTGCTCAAGGCATCGATGTAATTCAAGATGAACATAATGTTTAAAAAACGCGTTATTGTACAACCCTGTCAACTGATCCGTAATGGATGTATTGAATGCTGTTTCGTATTTGGACACAAGGATATCCAGATAGGCTTTCTTTTTAATAGACGATTTGATGCGCGCCTGAAGTTCAAGTTTATTGACCGGTTTAACCAAATAATCATCTGTTCCGTATTCAATGCTCTTTATTTTGCTCTCTAAATCAACTTGAGATGTCACGGTTATAACTTGGATATTTCGAGTTTTATCCATCTGTTTCAACTGCTTACAAACTTCATGACCGTTTATATCCGAAAGAGGGATATCCAATAAAACAATATCAATATGTTTGGTTTCAGAAAGCGCAATGGCATCTTTCCCACTATCGGTAACCAGAATCTCGCTACAATAGGGCTGAAGATTTTCTTGGAGAAACGCCACATCTTTTTCATTTGTATCCGCAACAAGAATTGTGCATTTAGCCTTTATATCTTCAAAGCCATTGTCTTTAATTACGTCCTGAGTAATAAAATGCATTTCTGACTGTTTGCGGGTGTTCAGTTGCTGCTGATAATTCCGAAGGCGCAAAAGAGAACGAACTCGCATCATCAGTTCTTTTGTATTTATGGGTTTGTTTAAAAACTCATCCGCACCCACTGCGAGAGCCTTGGCCTTATCTTCATGGCTGTCCAAGGCGGTGATATGAATGATTGGAATGGACTTGGTCTTTTCGTTTGCTTTTAGAATTTTCGTAACTTCAAACCCATCAATGCCGGGCATCATCAAATCTAGAAGAATGATATCAGGTGGATCTTTCCCCACAATATCAAGACATTCCTGCCCATTATATGCCTCTATTGTCGAAAAAGCATCGCTGGTCAGCTTGGCCTTTAACAACTTTACATTCAGGGGATCATCATCCACGATAAGAATATTATGTTTAAAAAACGTAACCTCTTCTATGGGGGGCTGATTTTCTTCATTGTGTGAATAGGCTTGAGATTTCGGGATTTCGGGGGGAGACCCAGGGATATAGCCTTCAATAATGTTCATAAATTCCCTTGTATCGATAGGCTTGGTGATGTATCCGGCACAACCGGCTTCAATCACCCGTTTTTTATCCCCTTTCATCGCGTATGCAGTCAGTGCAAGCACCGGGATATCTTTCAGTTCTTCGATTGCTTTGATTTGCCGCGTCGCACTCAGTCCATCCATCCCAGGCAATTGTATATCCATGAGTATTAAATCCGGTTTATTATCCTCAAGCAACGCCAGGCCATCTTCCGCACTCTCTGCTTCAAGGATATCGTATCCGCCTAATTTAATAAGACTTCGGACTAATTTCATGTTATATACGTTGTCTTCAACAACTAAAATTTTTTTTTTTGCCATATCTAATTTCCTATGTCCGCAAAAAGCGCGTCCTTGAGCCACATGTAATCATAATTCAGCAAAACCCCATGACGACTGACGAATAGATTCCATTATTTATTTTCAAGAAGTTCGGCCAGGTGATCGACAATGGTTATATCCAGTCTCCCTGTGTTGGCCTCTTCATATAAAATTTTAAATACTCGTAGGGACTGCGATCTTTCCGATATCATGCAGTATTCCGCTTAACCACAGTGCATCCAGCTGTGCCTGGGAAAGCCCCATCCTCTTGCCAAGCTCAACGCATAGCCCTGCAACCCGTTCAATGTGACCCTGAGTGTAAGCATCTTTTGCTTCAATGGCATTGGCCATGGTAATGATGACGCTTTCCACATGGGTTAATTTTTTATTCATTTCATTGAACCTAAGCAACGATTTTATTCTGGCCGTGAGTTCAATCCTGTTCGGCGGTTTGGTTATAAAATCGTATACACCCGCGTCAATGCCTTCTATACGCGACGGTGTGTCATCAAGCGCTGTAAGCATGATGATGGGAATCAGCCGGGTGGCTTCATTTTGTTTAATCCTTCTGCACACTTCAAATCCATCCATTACCGGCATCATAACGTCCAGCAGAACGAGATCAATATCAACGGATTTAATAACAGACAGGGCATCTTCGCCATTATAAGCTTTAAATACATGATATTTAAACGGCCTTAAAATGGCATCCAACAACTTTACGTTTTTAGGCTCATCGTCTACGATCAACACCTTGCTGTTTTCTGCAGTATAATCTTCTTGCTCCTCGTCCAAACAGCAAATCCTGTTTTTTCCTTTCAACTTTGCCTGGATTAAGGCCTGGTCACCGGTTGTGGGAGAATGTTGTTTATTATAAGCTGCGAACGAATCAATATCAATTAAGGCTAACGAAAAGGGCTCCCCATATCTTTGAGCGCGTTTGATCTCTTCCTCAAGCAATGTCTGAAAAATACCATGATTATATAACCCCGTTAAATTATCTAATTTCATGGTTCATGGCGTCAAGCACCTGATATACCTGCTCTTTTGTCAGCAATCCTTGTTCCATAAGAATTCTTCCAAGCAATCTGTGCTGCCCTTTTGAAATATTCTCATCTGTTTGAATATGGAGGTCGTCAGCTAAATCGTCTTTTGAAATAAACCCTTTTTCAACAGCAATTGTGCCAAACCGTTTTTTTTGACGCTGTTCCATATAAATACCGTTGCTCCATGGCCATTTTATAGAGGTGCCTTTTTCTCAGGAAATCAATGAAATTTAACAAACCGTATTTCTTCGTAAGAACTATTTTATCGTTTTGATATTATAATGCTAATTTTTATTCTTAGTCAAGTTTCCACAGCATTTGTGTTAACGCAATGATGATGTAAAAACTTCGTAAAATACGCAGGTTATCAAGGAGATGAATCATATTAAAGCTTTGAAAAAAAACCATAAGCCCAAATAATTTGTAAAGCAGATGGTTATTTTATATGGTATCTAAGGTATACAATCAAATGCAATGAATCGTAGATTACTCCAAGAATCTATAAGGAAATGCAATGTTAAAACACAACGCATTAAAACCAAACCCAGAAAACCAACCCCACAGGCGGTTCAACCTTCTGACCGGGGAATGGATCCTGGTTTCGCCACACCGAATGGACCGCACCTGGACCGGACAGCATGAAACACCGGGCAACCGGCAAGACGACCGGTATGATCCCGGATGCGACCTGTGCCCAGGCAACCGTCGGGCTTCGGGCCAAACCAACCCAATGTACACCCAACCCTTTGTTTTCACCGATGACTTTTCGGTCCTGTTGCCTGATACGGTCATGGCAAAGTCTTCTTTGGACGTCCTGCTCCAAATAGCGCCGGAATCGGGCCTGTGCCGGGTCATCTGTTATACTCCCCGGCATGATCTGACCATGGCCCGCATGACCGAAGATCAAATCCGTGCCGTCATTGATGTCTGGCTTGATGAATTCAATACGCTGGGACAGAGAAAAAATATTACCTACATCCAGATTTTTGAAGACAAAGGCGAAATGATGGGCGGTACCAATCCCCATCCCCATGGAAAAATCTGGGCCAGCAGTTCTATTCCCAACCTGATTTTAAAAGAAGACTTTAGGCAGCAGTGCTACATGCAGGACCATGACCGTTGCCTGTTGTGCGACTACCTTGAACGGGAACTCAATGAAGAAGAACGCATTGTTTTTGCCAACGATTCCTTTGTATGCCTGGTACCTTTCTGGGCGATCTGGCCCTTTGAAACCATGATTCTCCCCCGGCGCCATATGGGGGCCATTAACTTCATGAATGAAAAAGAGAAGACGGATCTTGCCGGCATCATCCGGCAACTGGGAATTTGTTATGATAATTTATTTGAAACATCGTTTCCCTATTCCATGGGGATCCACCAGCAACCCATTATAAAAGGGCCTGCCGGTACAAGTGCCATCTGGCATTTCCATTTTCACTATTATCCGCCGCTTCTGCACGCCAACGGTATAAAAAAACAGATGGCAGGCTATGAAATACTGGCCATGCCCCAACGGGACATCACCCCGGAGCAAGCCGCCGGAATGCTCAGGTCCCAGGACGGTATCCATTACCTTGAAAAGCCAAAAAATAAAAGAGAGACATGACGGGATTTGACACCTACACAAAACTGTTTAAAAGCATTACCCGTGTTATAAAAGGCCAGGATCATACCATTATGATGCTGCTTTCAGGCGTTGCCGCAGGCGGCCATATCCTGCTTGAAGATGCACCCGGCAACGGCAAAACCACGCTGGCCAAAGCCCTTGCGTTTTCAGCAGATGCAGACTTTAAAAGAATCCAGTTCACACCGGATCTATTGCCCTCGGATGTCTGCGGCGTCTCCATCTTTGATCCGTCAACACAGCAATTCAGGCTTCATAAAGGCCCGGTCTTTACCAATATTCTTTTGGCCGACGAAATCAACCGGGCATCGCCGAGAACCCAGTCCGCCCTGCTTGAAGCCATGGCCGAATCACAGGTCAGCATTGACGGCAAAATTTTAAAACTGAATGACTTCTTTTTTGTTATCGCCACCCAGAACCCTGTGGAATCCAGGGGCACCTATCCGTTGCCCGAAGCCCAGATGGACCGCTTTGCCTTAAAATTGTCCATGGGCTATGTGGAACCCGACGACGAGGTGACTATCCTGACAAACCAGGAGACGAAAGATCCGGTGACGACAGTGATCCCCTGTGTTACGAAATCGGAAATTCTGGAAATGAAACAAGCGGTTGAGTATGTATTTATCAGCCAGGAACTCAAATATTACATTGTAAGCCTTGTGGGGCAAACCCGGACCCATAAAGGCATCACCCTGGGTGCCGGGCACAGGGCCTCCATCACCCTGATGAAGACGGCCAAAGCCTACGCCCTTTTTTCAGGCAGTGATTTTGTTACCCCCGAACATATTCAGGAACTGGCCATACCGGTGATGGCCCACCGCCTGGTCCTGGACCCGGAATATAGTTTCTCGGGTAACTCAAGCGCCGGGATCATTCACGATATCGTCAGAGCGACCAAAGCGCCGGGGTAGCGTGTGGAAAAGAGGTCAACAACATTTCTTTACCAGGCGTATGCCCGCTTTGCCAGGTTCGGTTTCTGGAGAAAAAACAAATTTTCCATGGCCGGTAATTTTTTAATCTATGCCTTGATCCTGACTGCCTGCCTTGGCCTGGACACCTTTAGAAGCACGGTTTACCAGCTGTTCTCACTGTTACTCTCTGTGTTTGCCGTTTCTGCCGCGCTATCTTTTAAACCCCCAAAAGGGCTTTGGGCCAAACGGATTCTGCCGGAATACGGCACCGCAGGTACCCTTGTCAGCTATACCATCCTTGTTGAAAACAAAACAGGCCGCCTTAAAAAAGGATTTGAAATCCGGGAGCGCTTCAGCAACGCGACGCCATCCCTGGAAGCGTTTGCCAATACCAGGGAGCCCCATGAGCATTTACGAAATCCCTGGGACAGAAAGCTTAAAGTACACCGCTGGAACTGGCTGACCCAACAAAAACAGAACGCTGTTCTCGCACGCAGCCAGGTGCCTGTTGTTCCCCCGGCAAGCCAGGTATCCATCCAGACGGAACTGACGCCGTTGAACCGGGGATATATCTATTTAAAAGGCTTTACCTTTCTTAAAAAAGAGCCCTTAGGGTTCATGCGCGCCTTTTATCATACTACCTGTGAAGCCCGGCTCCTTGTTCTGCCCCGGCGCTATCGTGTCCCGGAACTGAATCTGCCCGGGTCCAGAAAACACCATACCGGCGGCATTGCCCTGACATCAAAGGTGGGCAACTCCGATGAATTCATCTCATTAAGGGAATACAGACCTGGTGACCCCATGCGCCTGATCCATTGGAAAAGCCTTGCCAAAACAGGAAAACTCATTATCCGGGAAAACCGGGATGAACATTTTGTCAGACATGCCCTGATCCTGGACACCCATGCACCTGAAGGCGCAACCCAGGCATTTGAGGTGGCCGTAAGTATCGCCGCCTCCTACGCGGCAAACCTTGTCTCGGGCGAGTCCTTGCTGGATCTTTTCTTTGCAGGCAACCGGGTCTATCATTATGCGTCAGGCAGGGGGCTTTTGGGCAACACAAAATTTTTAGAAATCCTTGCATTGATACAATCCACAACAGACAAAGACTTTGCACAGGTCTCCCGGGCCGTACTCAAGTACAAACGGCTTTTAAGCGGCTGCATATTAATATTCACCTGCCTGGACAATGAACGCTTAGACTTTCTCAACAACTTGAGAGCAAACGGCATCACCACAACCGCCTTTCTTGTGGCTGGTGAACATGAACCTGCCCCCGGAAGTCCTGTTTATCTGATTGATCCCAACAATATTGAAGCCGGTTTGAGCAAAGCAGGACAACGCCCATGAAAACCGTTCCCCTGACCATGGCTGCAGCCCTTATTTTCTGGGGGCACCAGACCGGATATTTGATTCCGGCCTGTTTTATGGGCATTATTATCGAGTTTTCCCGAGTCATCAAGGTACGATGGGATCCCTCTTTAGACCAAGTGAATAAGATCAGCGACACCTGTGTGGTATGCCTTGCCGGTACCATTATTTATTTTGTTTCAATGGAGATCGAAACGGCTTTAGTGAACATATTGCGCTACCTCCCTGTTTTCACCTTTCCTTTGATAGCTGTTCAAGAATACAGTGCAGCAGGGGATTTTGATGTGCGTTCCCTCTATCTGTTCAAAAAAAAAATTATAGGGGAAACCAAAGCAATCAGAATAAATCTAAGTTTTGGGTTTATCATCATCTGCCTGGTCTCTGCGGCGTCAGTAAACAGCCGCCTGTTCCCCTATTACCCTGTTGCCCTTGGTATTATTGCTGTTGTACTCTTTTTCCAGCGTACCGGGAAGTCCGATATCCGAATATGGGGTTCAGCCGTTATTGTTGCCGCCATCATGGGATTTTTCCTGCAGGAAGGCTTTCATCATGCCCAGAAGGTTATGTTCCGGCGGGCCTGGCACAGGATGTTTCACGACAGTGCCGATCCCATCAGGGGAACAACGGCTTTAGGACGCATTGGACGGCTCAAGCCTTCCAACAAAATTATTTTCAGAGTCATCCCGCCTGAGAAGGATCACGGGGGCACCTATCTTGTAAAAGAGGCCGCGTATACATTTCTGTCAGGCAGCGTCTGGACCGCAACCCAAAACAAATTTGAACCTGTACCCCTATCCGAGAACGGGGGGGTTATCGTGGGCAGGCAACCCGTTTCAAACTATCGGAAAACAGAAAAACAGCAAACGGGGCACCCCAAGCAGCCCTGGGCAAAGCTGACCATCCTGACCCGGATGAAAAAGGCCAAAGGGGTTTTAAGAGCCCCTGAAAACGCACTTGAAATCAACGGCAGCACCATTTCCGAAGTCACCACAAACGGACTTGGCACATTTGTGGAAAATGATGCCCCCGGCTTTATGATCTATGATGTCCGGTATGGTGATCCCGGCACCAAGATCCGGCCGCCGGACAAGCTTGACCTGCTCATACCGGATCGGGAAAAGGCATTGTTCCAGGCCCTGGCGGTTGAACTCGGGCTTGGGCCGGATCAATCAATTCAGACAAAGGTATTGCCCGAAATCAAAAAATATTTCCTGGCAAATTTCAGCTACACCCTTGATCTTGAAACAGGTAATACAACATCTCCCATCACCGAATTTATGACCCGGACCCGGGCAGGACACTGCGAATATTTTGCAACAGCGACAGTATTGCTTCTTCGTGCCGCCGGCATCCCCGCAAGATATGTCGTCGGATATATGGCTTTTGAAAAAAGCGTTATGGAAGACAAAATCGTTGTGCGCTCAAAACATGCCCACGCCTGGACCGAAGTTTTTGTCAACGGCCGATGGATTTTTTTTGATACAACCCCGCCCTCCTGGGCCGCTGAAGAAAAGAGCCATTTCCTGCAAACCGCGATTCCGGACCTGTTTTCTCTGATGGGATATGCTTTGGCCCTGCTTCGCTGGGGCAATCCGGAAAACCAAAAAAAATTGCTGTGGCTTCTGGTGCCACTGGGTATCCTGATCATCAGACGTTTGCTCAAAAAAGAGAAAAAAAAGAAGAAAAACCACAGTCGTATCGGGAACAATAGTCCGTCAGGCCCCATGACGGATACCCCCGACTTCTATATCAGAAAACTTGAAGCGGAACTTATCCGTTCCGGGTTTTCCAGAAAGTCCCATGAAACCTATGAACAATTCTTCGTTCGCATTAAAGAAAAGGCCTTCTCCCGGCAGGATATCCCATCACTTATTACCGTTATCCGCATTCATAAACAGCTGCGTTTCGGCCCCCTGCCCATTTCCGACAAAGACCTGGCACGATTGAAAAGCCAAACAGATCAGCTGATTCAAAACCTGTCCAACCCGGCCAGTGCGCCCTATAACCAATCCATTGCCGAAACAGGCATTGACAACTCAGACCCGGGTTCTTAGTTTCAGACACCACTACTTAACCGAAACGCTCGGGCAGGGCGTTTCAAAGGAGATAAAATGAAAGCAACCCATTACACGGATATCCAGGGTACACAGATAGACAACGACTTGGTCAAAAATGTAACAGGCCGGGTACTCATCGGCAAGGGCGACGGGGCACCCAATTTTTGCATGAGAAGATTTGACGTTGAACCCGGCGGTTATGCGCCCCGACATACCCATGACTGGGAGCATGAAATTTATGTGGTTGAGGGCAAAGGCGAGGTACTCCTTGGGGATAAATGGCATAGTGTTTCCCCGGGGACCGCGGTCTATATTCCCCCCAATGTCGACCACCAGATCAAAAACAACTCGGATGGACACCTTGCGTTTTTGTGCCTGGTGCCTTCGGCAGCCCCGGAGATATAGATGAAATCGCCCAGGACCTGTGTCAGCCCCCAGGGACAATTTGTGGTGGGAATCCACGTGCCCAAATTTGCTGTGGATAATTTCAGGCACAATAGCATTAAAGATGTACTTGGCCGGCTGCCCGACGGCAAGCCCGTGGAAAACCAGTCCAATTTTCCCCAGGGACAGGTCCGGGTGAACGCAGCAGACCGGATCTATGAAATCGCCAATGCATTTCCCTTCAGGGGAAGCACCTTTATCAATTCAGCCTGGGCGGACCGCAAGGCAGAACGACCGGATACCATAGGACTTGCCTTGCGTCCCGACTGTTCATTGACCGCTTGCCTGAAACAATGGCAAAAGGACGAAAAGATATCCAGGGACTCGGTTCGAAAGGTATTGGAACGGCTTCCCCGCCCTCTGAAACTGGCCCTGGCACAGGCATCCACAGATCCGGCGGAACTATGTGTCCTTGCAGGTTGCGCCTGTGACTTTGTATTTGATAATGGCAAAGACCATCCGCCCACAGGGGTTGCCTTTAAAAAAACAGATCAAGGCAGACACTTCCCGATCGTCCACGACCACGACCTTTATGATGTATTGGGCAACAACCCCGCTCTGCCCGATGCTTACAAAGAGATCATGGTGCTTAAACCCGGCATACAGGGGAACAGTCCCATTGTGGGGGAAAGCCGGAAGGACACGCATGTTTTTGAATATATGCGGGCCAACTCATATATCCCCTGGGGACATTATGCCAGTAATATGGCCAATGACCAAATCCGTTACCGGGCCAATGACCTGACCCCGTCTGACATGACAGGTATCCGGCATCTGTATTACCAGCGCATATATGTACGTCTTGCCCAGATGCTTGGCATAATGCTGCCGGCAACAGGCCGCGCCCTGTCCCCGGATGAACTTGAGGCACTGCGCATAAAAATTCTGGATGCCCTGTCATCAAGTGACCACAGCCCATTGGACAACGATTCGCCATTTTTCACAGGCGCGTTGTGGGGATGGAATTTCGGATTCGGATTTGCCCAGTCCGGCCACAGACTGCACGCCTCCCACCAAATGATCCACCAGCAAAACGCCATGATCCCGGAAAGCATTCCGGACAATAACGGCAGTCCCTACCCCTGCTTTGCCTGTGGCGACTTGATAAGCGACTTTATCCAGGATTACAAAGCAGCACACGGCACGGATTTTTTTACAGCGTTTATCAAAGCCATCAAAAATAATCAGCGAACGGACATGAACCCGGACTGCCCCAACGACCTGGTGGTATGGGAAAATGAAAAGGTCATGCTGTTTGCCCCCAAGGCCCAGGTCAGCGAATGGGAACTGATGCTCATGACCAAAGCCCCCTGCCCCCATGTGCTTGCGGCAGACGCCGCAACCCGTAATGCCCTGGACACCGGCATCCGCATTGCCATCCAGGCCCAGGAAGCCCTGGGTGCTCAGCTGGTTACCAGTGTCGAATTTTCAGGTCGGTTTAACAGCCCGGTCCCCGGCCAGCATATTGTCTACTCATTTATTCCGCGTCTTCCTTATGCGCCCGGTACATTTTCCGAAGCCCAGATGCGTTTTATCGGAGGATGCTACCCGGAAGATTTTGCCTTTGCCTGCCGACAGGCCCTGGATTCCTGATGGCCGGATAGACAGGTTTAAAATATTTTTTGGACAAAAAAAAGACATTAATTTATGCGACTTTTGCAATCACCCCAAAGCGCCATTCTCTGCACCCTGATCACATTGGTGTTGATTCTTAGCTGTAATGGGGCCGATGCGTCAGACAAAGTGGCCTTGCAGTTGGCATGGAAACACCAATTCCAGTTTGCCGGATACTATGCAGCGCTTCATCAAGGCTATTACCGTCGGGTCGGCCTTGACGTGTCCATTGTTGAAGGCGGTGTCGGTAAATTTGCCAAAGAAGAAGTCCTCGGCGGCCGTGCCCAGTATGGTGTTGCCGGCGCTGAACTGCTTTTGCACCGTAAACAGGGTGCCCCGTTTGTCATACTTGCACCTATTTTTCAACATTCACCCTCCATTCTTTTGGTCAGAAAAGATTCGGGCATCAGCAACATTCAAGGGCTTATCGATAAAAAAGTCATGCTGCTTCCAGGGTATAAAGACGCAGATATTCTGGTGGCGTTTTTGAACGAAGGCATATCGTCTGATCAATACCTGCGGCTTGATCAATCCTATAATATTGAAGATCTTATCAAACAGCGGACCGACGCAGTCAGTGCTTATGTGACCAACGAACCCTGGCAAATGCTGCAAAAAGGTGTGGCCCCGCTGGTTATTTCTCCCATGGCCTACGGTGTGGACTTTTACAGCGATTGTCTGTTTACCTCGGAAAACGAAATTAAACATCACCCCGAACGGGTGCAAAAATTTCTTCACGCCTCACTGGATGGCTGGGAATATGCCATGGATCATCCCCAGGAGATTATTGACTTACTTTCAAGACAATACAAGGTAAGTAAAACAAAAGCGCATCTTGAGTATGAAGCCCGGGAAATCAGGAAAATAATGATGCCCGATCTTATTGAAATCGGGCATATGAATCCGGGCCGCTGGCAACACATCAAGCAAACATACGAAAAGCTCGGGTTGATTGATGCCGATTTTTCACTGGATGGATTTCTATATCATCCCCAACAAAAGCTGGACTATCAACCGCTCAAACAAATTTTCTTTGGTGCAATAGGCTTCATCGCTTTATTTGCCGTTGGCAGTGGGATTTTATTTTTATTTAACCGAAAATTGGCCGCAGAGGTTAAAGAACGCAAGCAGGCCCAAAAAGAAATTGCAATGCAAAAACAAAGAGCAGAACAATATCTGCAAGTGGCAACAGTCATGTTCGTAAGCCTCGATGTTGACGGCAAAGTCAATATGGTCAATGAGAAGGCCTGCGCCATATTGCAATGCAGCAAAGAAGATATTATCGGCCAAAACTGGTTTGACATGTTTGTGACCAAATCCGCGCAGCATGATGCCAAAAATGCGTTCAAAAATATGATTACCGGCCATACCAGCGGCCCGGAGTATTACGAAAATAAAATCATCATCTCAAACGGAGAAATAAAATATATTGCCTGGCAGACGACCCCGGTCAGGGATGCCCACGGGAAACTTGTCGGCGTGCTTTGTTGCGGTGACGATCTTTCTGAAAAGCGAAAGCTGCAAGAGCAGCTGATCCAGTCACAAAAAATGGAATCCATAGGCAGTCTTGCCGGTGGCATTGCCCATGAGTTCAACAACATACTTACAATCATTCTTGGTAATAATGAAATGAATATGCGCGAGCTGTCAGAATCAAGTCCGGCCCGGCGGCGCGCCAGGAGAATCGAGGACGCCGGTATACGGGGCAGAGATGTTGTAAAACAGCTTTTAACCTTCAGCAGGCAGGACAGCCCCGCCCTACAGCGCACTGACATAAAATCTACAGTGCAAGGGGCCATGAAGCTGATTCAATCATCAGCGCCGGCGAATATCCTGATTAAACAAAACATTTCAGAAAACATCTTCCCTGTTTTCGGCAACGGGACACAGATCAACCAAGTGATTATCAATTTATGTGGGAATGCCATTGATGCCATGTCCGAGAAGGGAGGCGTTCTGACAGTGACGCTGCGCAATGAAATTGTAGAAGACCGTTTTGCCGGTCCCCATCCCTCGTTAAGCCCGGGCAAATATGCAAAATTAATTGTTGAGGACAATGGCATTGGAATGGACGAAAAGACCCGCGAACGCGTGTTTGAACCATATTATACAACAAAACCATTGGGCAAGGGAACCGGCATAGGGTTAGCGGTTGTCCATGGGATTATTAAAAGACATAAAGGGTTTATAGATGTCCATAGTCAGTTAAACAGAGGAACGACCTTCACACTCTTTTTCCCGGCCTATAACGCAATCCGGCCGGAACAAAAATTTGTTATAAATCGTGTTTGAACGGCTCAAATAAGGAGCCGTTCAAAATCGGAATCAAACAATACCCTGATCCATCATGGCGTCCGCAACCTTGACAAACCCTGCGATATTGGCTCCGTTCATGTAATTGCCGGGGGTCCCGTACTCTTCAGCTGCATCCAGACAGGCGTGGTGGATGCTTTGCATGATACCTTTAAGCTTGGCTTCGACCTCATCTCTGGACCATTTAATGCGCATGGAGTTCTGGGACATCTCAAGGCCGGATACAGCCACCCCGCCGGCATTGGATGCCTTGCCCGGCGCATAAAGCAGCTTGTTATCCAGGAAGATGTCAATGGCCTCGGGGGTTGAGGGCATATTGGCCCCCTCGCACACAAGGTACACCCCGCTGTTCACCAAATTCCGGGCATCCTTTGCATTAATTTCATTCTGGGTGGCCGAAGGAAATGCGCAATCGGCTTTATGATTCCACAGCGGATTGTGGTCCTGGGTCGCATCAATGGCCGTGTACTGAGCCTTGGGATATTTTTCAATGTACTCCTTGATACGTGCCCGCTTAACATTTTTAAGATACATCACCCATTGCAGGCGACTTTCATCGATCCCTTCCTCGTCATAGATATAGCCAGTGGAATCGGACAGGGTCACCACCTTCCCACCCAGCTGGTTGATCTTTTCCGTGGTATACTGGGCTACGTTACCTGCACCAGACACCAGGCAGACTTTATTTTTCAAACTGTCATTGCGCGTGCCCAGCATCTCATCGGCAAAAAAAACGGAGCCGTAGCCTGTGGCCTCGGGCCGGATCAGCGAACCACCCCAGTTCAACGATTTGCCCGTAAGTACACCGGAGAACTCATTTTGTAATTTCTTATACATGCCGAAAAGATAGCCAATCTCCCGGCCCCCCACGCCGATATCTCCGGCCGGCACATCCGTGTTATGGCCGATGTGGCGAAACAATTCCGTCATGAAACTCTGGCAAAAGCGCATCACCTCAAAATCGGATTTTCCCTTAGGGTCAAAATCAGACCCGCCTTTGCCGCCGCCCATGGGAAGCGTGGTTAACGCATTTTTAAAAACCTGCTCAAAGGCAAGGAACTTCAAAATGGACAGGTTAACGGACGGATGAAATCTTAAGCCCCCCTTGTAGGGACCGATGGCGGAGTTCATCTGAATGCGAAACCCTCTGTTCACCTGCACCTGCCCCTGATCATCCACCCAGGGCACCCGAAACTGAATTACACGATCAGGCTCCACAATTCGCTCCATGATACCTGCATGCCGGTATTCCGGATTTTTATCAAGCACCGGTTTAACCGATCCCATCACCTCGTGAACCGCCTGGTGGAATTCTTTCTCATAGGGGTCTCTGCCGCTGACAATATCCATTATGGTTCCCATATACATCGCCTCCTGTTTTAAGGGTAACTAGTGTCTGAACGGAACACTATTGTTTGGACGATTAGGAAACGGGGCGTATGCCCGCAAAGTTACCCAGGTGCAACACCATAGATGGGTAACTTTGCGTTCAAACAATAATTATTTTCCGTCGTTGAAAAAATCCGTCATGGCACCTGCAAAATCGCCGACTGCCTTTTGAACATATGCTTCCCAATTTGTACCATGGCGATAGAAGGCCATGGAAGCAATTTTTTTAGTAATTATCGCATTTCTGTAAGATGTGAGCTTTTCCGCATTCATGATCTGTAAAACGGCATCTTTGCCCATACCTTCGGCCAGTACTTTGGGAATATAGGTTTTGAGCACCTTCCATAAAAGATCTTCATCGCCCGTAACCACGTCAATGTGATCGGCCACCACCCTCTGGAAAGCGAAGATCTCTTCGCTGGTCTTCTCGGACAGAACAAACAGCGGCACGCTTGAATCTGATTCGTGGATACGGATGAGCATGGAGGTTTCAGCCTGTGCATAGCCGGCCACAAGATCCATGATATCCCGTATTAACGCCCAACGGGTTTCCACATGGTCCAGGAGGCGCTCTTCGTAATCATCTTCCAGCAAAAACGCAGTCAGCACCTCGGCCACGGCAGAGGAGAACACCCCGCCCTTGTTAGCAGAGCTATCTTTTATCTGTTTGATATCCGTAGATGAGGCAATAAAACGCCGAGCGGCATCGTCAAAAAAGACATTGGCCCCTTCCACGATGTATCTTAATTCGGCAAAATTTTCGGTAAAGGCCCGGACATTGTCCCGTTTGATGGTATCCTTGAACCCGCCACAGGGAATAAAGGCCCGGATATTTGCCTGTTCAATATATTTACGGTTAGCCGGATCAGTCAGAAAATTTCGATGGAATACGGCCCCGTCCGCCACCAGGGTGCCGTCGGGAAGGGTAATATCCTTACCTTTCAGGGGCACCATAAAGCCTTTAGGCCCAAGCTTTTCCGTGGGGAACCCCAAAGAGTTCATCCGGGGAGCGGTATGACGCATGAAAGCGATTTGCGTCAATGCCTGCCGGTCCAGACCGTCCGGATCAAATAAAACAGATCCGCCGTCAATGATCAGGCAAATTTTGCCTTTGTAACACTGAATCTCATTGGCACCCAGATCACCGTCCGGACCGCCGGTCATCATCAGATTTAAATCCACCTCTTGGACTCCGTAGTGATCTATCATGGTACGAAAAGCCCCCATGACCGAGGTGGTGGTCATGCCGCTGACCGTAATCCGGTTGCCGATACGCTGCCAGATCTCTTCCATGTCCGGGGCAATTATTTCGGTTTTTCCGTTAACGGCAAGTTCCGTTGAATCTTCGTCATGGGCCAGCAACCCGAATACGTCTCCGTTGTCAAGGATGCCATAGGTGTCATGGGGGATGCCGAAACTTTTACCTGTGGTAATGGTGCGCCAGTAGTCATATCCCCGGTCCTTTGCCCGCAACGCCACCTTATCCATCAATGGTGCGGTGCCTTCATCCGGACCAAAGAAGATCATTTCCGGTTTTTTATAAAGATCCACCACGTCAACATCAGGCAGCATAAGATCCATGATGCCGTCGGTGTAATCATACAAGGCCTGCATGCTGTAGGTGGCATACAAGGGATGGGGTACCACCACCCCTTTGGATCCGCTTTCGCAGATATCCTTGTGTTTCAGGCGCTGGGCCTTGGGCCCTAACGCATAATTGAGCATCACGGCATTGTCCAGCTCCAGGGCATGATTGCCCGGGGTAACCCGGATCATGCGAAGTCCGCCCCTGGCAATGTCGTCAGCCCTAAGATGGGTGCCGCTGGCATAGTGGCCGTTGACATAGAAAACCCCAAATACAAACTGCTCAAATACCAGGGGATCCAGAATCCGGTTGTCCATCCTGAAAGCAAAGGAACGCTTCTCGGGTTTGTAAAAATTGGTTTTAAGTGTGGCGCAGATAAATTTAAACATGAAAGAAAAAATATCCCGTCCCAAGGGGTTGTCCATGAATCTGACTGCCAGGGTCTGCTCAAACCCGGTCCAGGTACTGTTCAGTTTATCTTCATCGCAATCACAGGGACCTGCAGGATTAAACCTGTCGTCAAACAGCTTAAACAAAAATTTCACCAGGTCGGGATGGGCGCAGACGGTCTCCATAATTTTGCGTGACACATAGGTAAACTTGTTGGATTCGTGAACCCTGGACGCAAAGGCCGCCTTGTGATCGGCATTTTCCAGGCTGTCCATGATCTCTTTGTCACCGTGGGTACCCCGCTCCTTATAAATAAACATATGGGTAAAATCCACGGCATTTCCGGCAAAAAGCAGCTGCCTGAAACTTAAGCGCCCATCCACGTAAAGGCGAATGATTTCTGAAACCCTGAAACTTAAAAATGCCCGAAGATCATCAATAATCACTTCTTCCAGGCTTCCGGACAAATCGCCGGTGACATAGAGGGAGCAGATGGACGAGGGCACCCCTGCTTTGGTGCGGTAGGGCTCCCAGTATGCCCGGGTGATGGTCAGGCCATGGTCGGAAAATAACCTGCGCAGCAACGCCATCTGGGGCTTTTCAAAATCAGAATTAAACATGAAGCGGGTTTCGGCCGTATCGGCCAAGGGAAACATTTCGATTACCGGGGTCACTTCGCTTTCCACGGTTTCCAGAAACATTTCGTAACGGTTGCGGGTCAGTCGGGGGGTCTGGTCATATTTCCTGTCCAGGTCAAAAAGAAAACGAGATCCCGACAGCTTGCCGGCCGGCATATCGAGGATGGTGGCGGCCCAGAATATATAGGTGTAATACTCTTTTTCCGGATTATAATAGTATTCCCTGCGGTGACCCACCAACTGGCTGTCCAGCATGGATTCCATGGCCTGCCGGGTTTCGGCCGTGGCAATGCGCACCCGCGGGGCATGCGTATTTTCCCAAAGAGAAAAATCAATGTCCGCCACCCAGGGGAACAAATCAACACTATCGTCTTTGACCCGAAGACCTTTGGCTATGGAGGATAGAATATTTGTTAATAAATCCTTGGTAATATTTTCAAAAAAATAGGGGGGCAGGCCCAAATCATACAACAGGATACCGGCGGCCCTGTTAATGCAGTCGGCAGTGATCAATCCCTGGGCGGAAAGATCAATGACCGCTTCATACAAAAGACTTGGGTTAAGGTTAACTCGTTTGGCTTGCTTAATGATATAAGTACCTGGTGAAACTGAATTTTTGATGCTGGTTTCCATGAAGTCTCCTTGGATTTGACATGCTCATTTTGAACAACCGGTCTGCTTCTATACCCTTAACCATGCCGGGTCAATGTTAAAGTTAGGCACTCATAAAAAAATTACAATTTTTAATCCAGCCGACCACGGACCCTGGACCAGTATATTGACAAGCCTGCCGGACGTGATAGGATGCCGGAGAGTCGTTAACGTCAAACAGGATATGAACGTCATGCCCCTGAACACCGTGTTTTTGCCTGCAGGCCGGGACCGGGTGGTTGTCATGGATACCCCGCTCCCAATCCCCAAAGTATTTATTAAGCTGATAAGCCTGTCCATGGTCCGTCCCACAACCCTGGCCAAAAATGTGGTGCTTAAAAAAATCTGCATGGTGTATCCCGGGGTCGCCATTGATATAGATCAGGTAAACAGGTTCAAGCAGGTGTGCGGATACGACACAAACAGATCAGGTGTACCGGCAGCGTATATTCAGTCCCTGTTCATCAGCATAATGTCGCGGTTCATATCATCTTCATATTTTCCCATCAGCCCCATGGGACTGATCCAGACCGGCCAGTCTTTTGAACTGATCCAGGCTGTGTCACCTGGGCTGAAACTGGATCTTTACTGCCGGATTCTGGATATGACCCGGACGGAAAAAGGCGTTGTCTCCCGGTTTCTTATGGAAGCGGCCATAGCCGGTGATCATGCTGAAAAAAAGGCTTTTGCACAATCAGATGAAAAAAAATTGGTATGGCATGGAATTGCCACCTATCTCACCCGGTCAAAAGCCCGGGAACCAAAGGGAAAAAATCAACCGCCCCGGGACATACACCTGCCCGCGAAGGAAATCATTGACGTGCCGGCCAACACTGGCCGGCGCTACGCCGCCGTATCCCGGGATTTCAACCCCCATCATCTTTATACCTGGACAGCCTTGCCCATGGGCTTTAAACAGCCCATTGCCCACGGCATATGGAGCATGGCCCGGGCCGGCGCAAGTCTTGAAAAGGCTGCGGGTTATCCAGCACTCACGGGTATGGACGGAAATTTGAAACTGCCGATTTTCATGCCGGCACGGATCACCCTGGGATACACTTTTTCGGGAACAAATGCCCGGTTTGAACTGCGGGATAAAGCCAAAGGCGTCCCGCACCTGAAAGGCAGTTTTCGCTTTTCTCCAACAACAATCTGATACCGCATAAAACCTGAAAGGAAATTATGGGTTCTGCATTTGCGCTGGCATGCGCATTTTTCTGGGCCTTTGCCGTTATCCTGTTTAAAAAGGCAGGGGAAAGCTTCTCGCCCATTGCCCTGAATATTTACAAAAGTGTTGTGGCCATGGTTCTGATCGGCATGACCATGCTGGTCATGGGCATTCCGTTTTTCCCTGATGCGGCACCGCGTGTATGGTGGCTTCTTATCCTGTCGGGATTATTCGGCGTTACCCTGGCCGACATATTTTATTTTTCCAGCCTGAACCACCTGGGTGCCGGCATGGTGGCAGTGGTGGAGTGCCTGTATCTGCCCTGCGTTCTCGTATTTTCCTACATCCTCTTAGGCGAACGAATGGGGTTTTGGGGGATCATCGGAAGTGCCCTTGTTCTTTGCGCCATTCTGGTAGGCGCAGTGTCCCTAAAGGATTTAACCTCCGGGAACTTCGGCAGAGGCCAAAATATGTGGGGAATTTGTGCAGGCGTCCTTGCCATGATGTTCGTGGCGCTGGGGATCGTGATTGCAAAGGATGTGCTGGACCAGGCCGATGTATTCTGGGCCACGTTTGTCAGGGTTACGGCCGGGTTAGTCGGCCTTGTGCCCATTGTATTGTGCCACCCGGAACGAATGCGGTTTGTCCGGGAGCTCAAATTTTCAAAAGCCTGGCTCAATGCCTTTCCGGCAACAGTGAGCGGCAACTATATTGCCCTGGTACTCTGGTTAGCGGGCATGAAATACACCACCGCATCCAAGGCCGCAGTCTTAAATCAGATGTCCACCATCTTTATATTTATCCTGGCCACGGTGTGGCTCAAGGAAAAAATGACGGCCCAGCGGCTGGCCGCAATTTTTCTGGCGGTTACAGGGGCATATCTTGTAATTTTCAATTAATCAATTACCTACCGAAAAAACGGGTTTAAAAAGCCTCTTTAAATCACGCCGGATTTATTGTAATCAATGGGCATGGAGGAGATAACAAAACCTGTGCCCATGCGTGTGGCCATCGTGGATGATGAGCCCATTGCATGCAGAGAAATAGAGCGAGGACTCAGCCGCCGTTCCGATTATGAAATTGAATCATTTGGGGATGGCGAAACTTTTGTCCAGCGCATGAAAACAACCCACTTTGACCTGCTGCTGTGTGACTTGAAACTGCCGGGCATAGACGGCATTGAAGTGCTTTCCACGGTTAAAAAGCGATCCCCTGACACCGAGGTGATTATTTTCACAGGGTTCGGTTCTGTTGAAACCGCGGTTGAGGCGGTCCAGGCAGGCGCCTTTCACTTTCTGGTCAAACCGGTAAAAATGGATCTGCTCTTCTCTTTAAGCCAACGGGCGCTAAAGGCTGTCCAGCTTGTCCGGGAAACAGAGGCGCTAAAAAAAGCATTGATCAAACAGTCCCGGGAGCAGTTCCTCATTGGCCATTCTCCAGCCATTCAGGACGTACTTCAAATGATTGACAAGGTCAAATCCTTGAACTGCAATGTGTTGATCCAAGGAGAGAGCGGTACCGGCAAAGAGCTTGTGGCCCGGGCTCTTCATTTTTCAGGGGCGCGCCGGAAAATGCCGTTTATCGCCTTTTCCTGCGGCGGCTTCTCCGACGATCTGATTACCAACGAATTATTCGGCCATGAAAAAGGGGCCTTTACCGGAGCGGCAGCCACCAAAGCCGGATTGCTGGAATCGGCAGACAAAGGCACGATTTTTTTAGATGAAATCGGCATGATGCCGCCGAACATGCAGGTAAAGCTATTACGGTTCATCCAGGAACGAAATCTTCTGCGGGTGGGGGGAACCAAGCCTATTTCGGTGGATGCCCGCCTGATCGCCGCCGGCAACCACGACCTGAAAAAAGAGGTTGAACTCAACAACTTCAGGGAAGATCTTTATTACCGTCTCAATGTGGTCTCAATCCAGCTGCCGCCCCTGCGACACCGCAAAGAGGACATCCCCCTGCTCATCCAACATTTCATGACCCGGTACAACAAGCAATTTAAAAAAGAGGTATCCGGTGTGGACAAAAAAGCCATGGCGGTCCTCAACCAGTACCCTTTTCCAGGCAATGTCCGGGAACTTGAAAATATTGTTGAACGGGGTGTCGCCCTGACCGAAAACAAATACATCGGATGTGAAGACCTGCCCCGGGATCTGATTGAACTTTCATTTACCAGTGTGAATGAATCCCAGCTGGACTCCCTGGAAGAGGTTGAAAAAAAATATATTGAAAAGGTATTGGAACAAACCGCATTCAACAAGGGCAAAGCCGCCCAGATCTTAAAACTTCCCAGAACTACCCTGTGGCGGAAAATGAAAAAGTATCGTTTAGAATAATCTGTTTAACCTCAAACCCAAAAACTTCTTAATATTCAAATTCAACGAACAGACTATATGTTGTGGTCCATGATTTTTTGGCAAAAGAATTCAATCATACCATCATTGTGGACTTTTTAGTTTTTAAAATTTTTACTTCCTTTCATTCCTCAAAAAGATCCTGGAATTATATTGAACAAAAGTAAATGTAGTTAACCGGTCAGAGTGGCAAGACGGGGTTGGTTGGACGATCCAAACTGGGGTGATGAAAATCGACTGTTTTACCCCATGCAAAAATGTTCCAATTTTTGTTCCCTAATTTTTATCAGCCGATTTACCTCAACCCTTCTTGCTTGCACGGACTTGCCGATGTTTTTCCTGAACCACTCATTTACGGCACTGGTTTTAACGGTTTCCAGGGCTTTCTGTACAACCTCACGGGTAGTTTCAGCGACCATAGCAGCAAGGCCTAAAATGAAAACTGTGAAGCCACTTTTGGCCTGATCCTGCTCAAGTCGCTTCATTTTACCAAAAACGGACTCAATAACCTCAGACGATCCAAGCAAGCGGTCGTTTTTACCGGCTTTCTGAGATTCGTGTTTTACAAACATGAGCAACTCAGACCGAATTCGCTTTCCTTGGATAGTCCGGGCGGTAAAGGTGGGGATAACGTTTAAATCATGATGAGACTCTCTATAAAGTCCTTGAAATTTGACAAACATTTCAGCTTCCTTGACAACGGTCACAACATCCTTCCACCTGTAAAGATCATTCCGAAACTCTTTCAGCCAACCGAGTTTCTCGTCAAGATAGTCCTTGGTACAGTCAAGGCATTCAGTTGACTCAGGACCATCCATAAAATGAAGTTTGTCTGTTCCCCATTTGATCAAGGTGTCAACATTCATATACCTGGCCTTACTTCTCTGATTCGGAGGTGCAATCGCCGCCAGAGTCGTCTGCTGGACCTTTTTTCTTGTGGAGGCAGCATTGGCAATGAAACATTTCCAACGCTCATCGGCATCAAGTTCCCGTTTCAAAAGAGTTGCGGCTTTATGCGTGATGTCATAGACGAACGTAGTGCAGGGGAAGGCTTTGCAAAACTGTTCGATGCCGGATTTAACATCCGAACCGTGATCACTGATGATCTGTTTGGGAATACCGGTTTGCTTAATGGTGCTCTTCAATTGTTTGTAAACGACATCCCCGTTGGATTGGCTGACTGGAAATAATGCTAACGGTTCGACATCTTCATGGGAGAGATTTGTTTCGGATTCAGGGAGACGGCTTTGTCGAATTCCTAAAATCAGCAGGCATTTCTCTTTGCCCCATTGAACGGTATGATCAACAATCCAGATCCAGTCATCGGCTTTCTCCTTTTGCCGGGTCAGCTTGTAATAACCGAGCCGGAGAATCCAAAATCGACCTGAGTACCAGGACGGAGCCTTGCCCTCTTTTTTAAAAAATGTCGACATCAGCGAGAGGGTTCGCTCGGCACCCCTCAAACTGGCGCAGGATTTCAGAACAAGCATGATGAACAGATAGACATAACCTGCAGAATATGTATGGAAACGAGGTTTCGTTCCAAAGCCCGTCAGAGGTTCTGGTCTTATTGCTATAGGTTGAGATTTTTTTTTAATCGTTCGATCTCCTCCTGCATCTGTTCGATTTGCCGAGCCTGATTTATAATGGTCGCTTTGTATTCTTTTTTGTTGTGTTCCATATATTTGATTTTTTTTCGAAGCAGTTTGATTTGGTATTTAGCGTCTTTTGTTTTCGTTTTCCATTGATCCCTGCTTTTTTTAAAAAATCGTACCAATTTTGATTTCGGTGTTTTGAAGCTGCGAGATTTCTTTTGATTCTCTTGTTTAACGGTCATTTTTTCCCTCATGTAATGGATTTAATTGTGTGTTTTACACGAGGATATAACTACCTGATATTATAGCAAAAATATAGACTTATTTTTTTCTTAAATAATTTCAATGCATTACCGATAAAACCGGGTACTATTGTTGGAACAATTTTATCATAAATTTTCAAACCGTATGGGGCCAATTTTCATCACCCCAGATCCAAACTCAATATAACAAGAGAATTACGATTTCCAAATTTTCTGACAAACATCATTCTAATCTAACTTTAAAAAACTAATCACCCAAATTTCATATTCACTTAAAATAAATTTGATATTGAGATTCATCTAATCAATTGTGTTTATTTTAAGGTTTTGGGCAAGCCTTGATTTTAACATGCAAAACGCCCAATAATTCTATTTTGGGAGAGTGAATATGTCTAAGATATTCTATGTTACCCTGATTTCATGCCTCTTATTCTCTATTTCGTCCATCGGTTGGGCAGAAACCACCCAGTTTGGTTACGATAATCTCAACCAGGTTACGTCTGTCACCTATGCAGACGGCAGTACCGTATCCTTTTCATATGATGAGACCGGTAACCGCAGCGTCCATGGCGTTACACCGGCAACAGATACCGATGGCGACGGCTTAAGTGATTACCTGGAAAATCTTGCGGGAACAAGTGCTGAAAATGCTGATTCTGATGGAGATGGCCTGCCCGACGGTGAAGAGGATACAAACCGGAACGGCTGGAAAGACGCAGGAGAAACCACAGGTCTAAACCCGGATACGGATTCCGACGGCATGAACGACGGGTGGGAGGTTGAGTATGCCCTTGATCCCCTGTCAAATGATGCTGGCCTGGACCCGGATGAAGACGGATTCACCAACCTGGAAGAGTATACGGCAGATTCCGATCCCATGGATTCGACATCAACCCCATCATCTGTCGCCCCTGTTCCCGCCGTTTCTCCCCTTGGCCTGGTCATCGCCCTGCTGGTTCTGGCTGTACTGGGAGTAAAGATATCTGCAAGAACAAAAAAATCCTTTCTATTGATTCCCATTGTCCTGGCAATATTTTTTCATGGACCTGGATTGGTTGCAAATGCATTTGGGGGAACTGATTCCCTGCCCGGCTTCAGGCAGGAAAATGCCGATCCCATAAGTCCGGAGGAATCCCATAGAATTATTTCAGCCTCGGGAGCATCTGTCCGGGCATCTGCCCAGGAAATTATTGCCCTGGATACAGCCGCGACTACCACGGATACAATACAGGCGATGGCAAGGTCCCTGAAAAATGATGCCGACCTGATATACGAATATGTACACGACAAAATCACCTATAGCCCGGTCTGGGGGTCAATCAAGGGAGCGGAGGCCACACTGGCGGACGGTGTAGGCAACAGCTTTGACCAGTCCTCCTTAATGATCGCCTTGCTGCGGGCGGCAGGATACACGGCCAATTATAAATTCGGAACCCTGCGGCTCACCTGGGATGAAGTCAAGGACTGGCTTGGGATAAGCACGGTTGACGGCCTGAACATACTCTCCAACGGCGGTGTTCCCTTGAAAAAATATGTGTATTCAGGTGGAGATTTTGCCTTTGCCGATGTCGGCCATGTTTGGGTCGAAGTTCAAATTGACGGGACCGCCTATGTGTTTGACCCTTCCTACAAAACCCATACCGTAACAGCCCCGATCGATTTCTCCACGGCCATGGGCTACGACCGCACCGCCTTTCTGGCCAACGCCAAAAGTGGTGCGGTTGAAGGTACAAATTATATACAAAACGTTAATAAAACCAACATTGCAAACGATTTAAGCGCCTTTACAAACAGCTTGCACCAGGAAATTAAAACCACTTACCCGGGTGCCACCCTTGAAGAGATCACAGGCGGGCTGGTCATAATCCCAGCAGATGGCATTTTGCGACAGACTTCACTTCCCTACGATAATGACGAAACCATCAAAGAAACCTGGACCGACATTCCCAATTCCTACAGAACCAATTTTACCATCCAGCACCAGGGCATAGACATTCTTTTATATACGGATGAGACCTATGGCAAAAGGCTCAGCCTGTTTTATAATAACTCCGTCCAGCCGGTCCTCACCAGGGATGGAACAGTGCTTGCCACCGGAACGGCTGCCACGGCAAACACCAGTGTGGATATCACCATCATTGTAGACCACCCTTATGCCGCTTTAAGCGGTACCTACCAGGACCAGACCCGGACCTTCAGCATACTTGCCGGCGGAAGCTACAACATCGTCAACGGCTGGGCCGAAACCACCCGGGGAATGATCGAAAAGCACCGTAAATTACTCAACCAGTACAAAGCTGACGGGCAAACAGACGATTCAGAAGAAGTCCTGGGAGAAACCCTGGCCATGATGGGCTTTGCCTGGCTGGCCGAGGTCCAGATGTCTGATAAACTGATGGATGCCATGCTCAAGACGCACACGACCCATCACCATGTCCTTGGCGTCTGCGGCCAGAACCAGAGCCCATATATTGACCTTCCCATGGGGGCTGTCAGCACACTCAGCCTTGAAAGTGATACAGCTGCCGGGACAGCCTCGTTTTTTGCATCCTCAGGCCGGTCCAGTGCCATGGAATGGGGGGTAATCGAACAATTTCAGCCCAACTCCGCAGTCTGTACGGTCAAACTTTTGGATATAGCCAACCAAGAGGGCAGTAAAATATTTGAAGCCAACTCCTCTAACTGGAGTTCAATAGAAACCCAGCTTGAAGCCAACGGGTACAGCGCAAATGAGATTGCCAACGTTCAGGCTTATGTCAATGCAGGCTACAATGTTATTGTCCCCCATAACGGCAACCTGACCCAGGGCGACTGGCAGGGCATCGGATTCCTGGCCGTATCATCAGCCGGCAACTCTATCGGCCACATCATTTCCGGCGGGTTGAGCGGAGGGTTCGCAGATACGGTCTTTGATGCGGATTCCGGAGAAACCTCTTCAACCGCCGACCAGGGCACAAGCTCAGCTACCAATGATGTATCCGATGAACCCATAGACCTTGTGACCGGGGATTACCTTTACGACCATTCGGACCTCACCCTTGGCAATGGCGCCCAGCCCTTTGCCATGGCCTTTGCCCGGACCTACAACTCTGCCAGCCGTTTGACTGACTCAGGCCTGGGCCTTGGATGGACCCACAAATACGCGGTCAGTGCAACAGAAGACAACGATGGGTTCTTAGGCCTTGGAGAGCGCTCCGCCATTGACGCGGTGGCAGCCATGGTTGAAATTTACGTGACCATGGACCTGCTCACACAAAACCGTGATCTTGACACCCTGGTCATCGCCTCCATCGGCCACCGCTGGTTCATGGACCGGCTCATTAACAATGTGGTGTCGGTGAATATCCCCGGCAGCACCAAACGGTTTGTAAAACTGGCTGACGGCAGTTTTAATGCCCCGCCTGGTGACGGGTCTGTCCTGACCTTGGAAGCGGATGACTCTTACCTTGTCCGGACCAAGCACGGCGTTGAGCTTGATTTTAATGCCGACGGCAGGATGACGGCCTGGACAGACGCCAACGGCAACGTTCTGACCTTTGCCTATGATACCGGCGGAGCGCTTCAGACCATCTCCAACGGCATGGGAAAGGCCCTATCCCTTTCCTATTCCAATGACCGGATCAGCCAGGTCTCCGACGGAACGGGAAGAAGCGTATCTTACACCTATGATACTAACGGTAACCTCACCCAGGTGACTGATACGGAAGGCAACAACACGGTATTTGAATACGATGAGCCTGGCCGGTTGACCCGGATCTTTTATCCGGACAATCCTACAAGTCCATTTGTCACCAACACCTTTGACGCCAACGATAAGGTCATGACCCAGGCCGATGCCAACGGCCTGGCCTGGCAGTATTACATATCCGGATACCGGACCGAGGAGGTCAACCCCTTGGCCCAAGGCAACACGGCTTATTACGATAAAAACGGCAATGCCGTTCGCCGGACCGACCCGCTGGATAACGAAACCATCCTGGAATATGACGGCCAAAAGCGCGTGGTCAAAGAGACCAAGCCCGAAGGAAATTATACCGAATATGTGTATGATGACCTTCATAATCCGGTCACCGTTACCCAGTATCCCAAACCCGGGTCAACCCTTGGCGCCATTGTGAACCAGTTTACCTATGACGCCACCTTCAGCAAGGTCCTGACCGCCACCGATCCTTTGGGCCGCGTAACCACCTTTGAATATGACAGTAACGGCAACCTGACCCGGATGGAACAACCCGAAGTGGACGGTCAGATCCCGGTGACCCTGATGACCTACAACGCCCGGGGCCAGGTTCTGACAAAAACCGATCCCGAAGGCCGCATCACCCGGTATACTTATGACGGTACCACCGGAGATCTTTTGTCTGTGGTCACGGACGATACCGGTCTTGCCCTCACCACCCAGTTCACCTACGATAATGTGGGCAATATCCAATCCCAGACCGATCCTGAAGGCCATACCACCACCCTTGCCTACAACGGACTTCGTCTGCCTGAGCAGGAAACAGGGCCTGCCCCGTTCAGTTATGTAACAACGTATGATTACGACGAACAGGGTCGCCTGACCCAAACCAAGCGCCAAACAAACGATACCAGTCAGCCCTGGCAGACCCAAACCGTGACCTACACCCCCACGGGTAAAAAATATATTGTCACTGATCCCGAAGGCAACCAGACCACCCACGCCTATGACGAGGCTGACCGGCTGTCACAGATCACCAACGCTGAAAGTCAGACCACTACATATGTTTATGATGATGCCGGCAGACTTTACCAGGTAATTGACGCCAAAAGCCAAACCGCCCGGCAAATCACCTACACGGCCGGTGGCCTGAAAGAGACCGAAACAGATGCCAACGGCAACACCACCCTGTATACATATGACGGCTTTAATCGCCCGGACCGGACCACATATCCGGACACCTCCTATGAATCCTATGCCTGGGATGATGCCGGCAACCTAACATCAAGACTCACCCGGGCCGGTCAGACCATTTCCTTTACCTATGATGACCTGAACCGGCTGGCATCCAAAATCCTGCCCGGGCCTGAAACCATTACCTACACCTATGATCTGACCGGGCTTCAAGAGGGTGTAACGGACAGCCTGGGTACAATCTCCCATACGTATGACAATGCCCTGCGCCTGACCGGGGTAACCTACCCGGACGGCAGAGCCATAGGCTACCAGTATGACGGCAACAGCAACCGGACCCGATTGACCTATCCGGATAACGCCTATGTCACTTACACCTATGACGTCCTGAACCGGATCACGGACATCAAGCAGGCCGGCGGCACAACGCTTCTGGCCCATTACGACTACGATGCCCTGTCCCGGCGGACCACCCTGACCTACGGCAACGGCACCACCACCACCTACTCCTATGAAATCGACAATGATCTTTCATCTCTTGCCCTGGTCCATGCCGCAGGCACGGCCACCTATACCTTTACCACCAACAATATCGGCATCAGAACCCAGACGGATATTGATGACTACCGGTTTGTTTACCGTCAGGGCGGCATCGTCAGCACGGCCTACACCCCCAACAACCTGAACCAGTACACAGCCGTGGGAAGCCTCAATCCCGCATATGACGGAAACGGAAACCTGACGTCTGACGGCACCAACACCTATACATATGACGCGGAAAGCCGTCTGGTCACCGCCGTTACACCAAACCATACGGCAGCTTACACATACGACCCTATGGGCCGCAGAATTGAAAAGGAGGTAGACGGCGTAACAACCAGGTATCTGCACGACGGTAACCAGGTGATTGTGGAATATAACAGCACCGGAACCGAACTACGGCGTTACATATATGGCCCCGGCATCGACCAACCCGTCTGCATGATCACAGGCTCCGCTACCTACTATTATCAGTTTGACGGCTTAGGATCTGTGGCGGCTCTGACAGACGAAACCGGAGCCTTGCAGGAAATTTACGCCTACGATGTATTTGGACAGCCTAACGGAACCAGCTATCTGGGTAATCCTTACCTTTATACCGGCAGGGCGTACGACCCGGAAAGCGGGCTTTACTACTACCGGGCCAGATATTATAATTCCATTATCGGTAGATTTTTGCAGCCTGATCCTATCGGCTACAGCGACGGAATGAACCTGTATGGTTATGTCTCAAATAATCCCACGACGCTTGTGGATCCGGCGGGATTGTGCTCTAATAGTGGCGGAACATTCGCAATGGCCGCGACAATGGCAATCCCAATAGCCGCAGCAGACGGCCCGGCACCGGTCGGAAAAGTTATTGCTGGGGGAATGTTGGCTGGCGCGGCGGTCTACGACATGACCCAACGTACCTATGTGACCTACACGCTGACCAACGCGACAGGACAGATATATGCTGGCAGGGCGAGCGGTTTTGGCGATCCCTACTCGATTATGATGTCAAGATTCAGTTCCCATCACATGCGGAAGATGGGCTACGGCAATCCACAGCTTGACGCCAGCGGACAGGGCGTTGTGATTTATCCTGCTATCCGTGGACGGGAACAGCAACTCATAGATTATCACGGTGGCGTTGGCAGTAAAAGTGTTGGCAACGCCATTCGAGGCGTAAGTAAGATCAATCCGCTGGGACGGATTTACCACAACGCCTCCAATGGCGCCTTCGGTCCGCTGGCCCCGTTTACCGGTTATTAGTGGCAAGGGAAAAAATTATGTCCGATATAGACCGTATTTATAGGCATATCACAATAACGGTGGCGTTTATTGCTCGAAAGAGCGGCGCCAATCCGATGTTTGAAGAAATTAAAAAGGTCATTGAAAAGGAATACTCAAAGAAAAACCTCAAAGGGCTCAATATTGTATTGCGTGACGTGAAGGAATGGTCCAGAGGTCTATCTAAATCGGATCTGGCTGAGCTGGAGGGGGAGCTATACCAAGCCTTGGACGTCGACTCCAAACAGGAGGACGATGAAGAAATCAAGACGATGGATGGAATTATTGCAGCAAATATGATCGTTGATGCTCATCAATACCGGGATGCCCTCGCGTTTGTGGAGAAATGTCAAGGCGATGAATCCGAAAAAAGGCGCGTTGAAAAATTGAATCAATTGCTGGCGGAATATCATGGCAAACAGTAAAGTCGCTTATTTTCGGCAGCATGTATCAGGGTTCTACCACCCTAATGTTTTGAAATAAAAAGCAAATAACCTTCATAAACTCTCTTAGAAAGAGCTTAAACTAATATTTGGGGAGCAAAAACGGGGTTTTAAGGAAAATTACATCTCTATTGGAAATTCCAGGGACATAGTTCCAGGAGAGAAGAGAGAAGCTGTACCGGGCCTTGATCAATGATCAAGGCCCGGCTCTTATTTGAGCTTTTGATTAGTGATAAATGGGTCACAAAGGTCTGCTCAGAGGAGGAACAACTTATTTAGAAGCAGGAGATGTTTGGAAATATGGAGAAACGACCAACCCAGAAAATCGGTACACCCAAAAGTGGTTGACTGCAAATCGTTTGGACTTTAAACCAGAATATGCTGGAACTCAAGTTCAGATTAAAGTTGTGGAAAAGGTCAAAATTTACGGTCACGTCTTTGAAAAAGGACAACTTCCCCCCCCGGAAATAAGATATTCCGTTAAGAAGATAGTATGGACTTTGGAATTTCAAAAGAAATATCGGCAGATATTACTCAAGATAAAATAAACATGCTTACCGATATATCACTTGCTATGGAAGAATATTTTAAAGACAAGGATTATGGTGCGGATATTTCTTCATTGACGATAGGTATAATATGTGTCGCTCCAGAATTTGAATTTTTTTTTAACGAGATACGTAGAAAATATACTAAAACAAAAAAAATGCTTGAATATGATATCAAATTGGATCATTCAGAGTTTAAAAATTTTGACAAAAAGCAGATACAATTGATGGTCGCAAAAGAGATTTTGGCCTCTCTATCAGTCATCAATGAACTGAAAATTAAAAATTTTGAAATAAATAATTTTAAAACAGATTTAAGACAGTTTTTTAAGGAAAGAATAAATATTGACTTAACGATTTGATGATTAAAAGAAAAAAAGAAAGTACTCTTTGACAATTTGTTTTATGATTCTTGAGCCATAAATCTATTACGCGGTTAATGCAACGGAAGACAACGATGGGTTCTTAGGCCTTGGAGAGCGCTCCGCCATTGACGCGGTGGCAGCCATGGTTGAAATTTACATGACCATGGACCTGCTCACACAAAACCGTGATCTTGACACCCTGGTCATCGCCTCCATCGCCCACCGCTGGTTCATGGACCGGCTCATTAACAATGTGGTGTCGGTGAATATCCCCGGCAGCACCAAACGGTTTGTCAAACTGGCTGACGGCAGTTTTAATGCCCCGCCTGGTGACGGGTCTGTCCTGACCCTGGAAGCGGATGGCTCCTACCTTGTCCGGACCAAGCACGGTGTTGAGCTTGATTTTAATGCTGACGGCAGGATGACGGCCTGGACAGACGCCAACAGCAACGTTCTGACCTTTGCCTATGATACCGGCGGAACGCTTCAAACCATCTCCAACGGTATGGGAAAGGCCCTATCCCTTTCCTATGCCAATGACCGGATCAGCCAGGTCTCCGACGGAACGGGAAGAAGTGTATCTTGCACCTATGATATCGGGTAGGTCAGGGGCCTTGCAACCCCTTTCCCCCCTAAGAACCGTACGTGACAGTTTCCCGTCATACGGCTCAAGCGTTTATAAAGGACGACCTTGTGGGACGCCCCGGCTGTTTACCTCATGCAGCTTGCTTTTGGCGGTGCTCCCTGGCCGATAACGACGGGAGTAACCGTGAATCCTTTTGATTCCGTCTACGCCAGAAATAATAACTGTATTCGGGATCATATGGATTTGCATCTGCTTTGATTTTGATATATCGTTTTATTCCTAATGAGCTTAGGTGAATGACGTGATAACTGCAAGGCCCTTTCTTATTTCGGCTCTTGACAGTGAATATCCACTTGCGTTTTCCGTCAGTCCAGTAACGGTTTTTCAACCATTTTGAGGATTTCTTCCGGTGACGCTTTTTAATCATTCTCCATAGCTGTTCGTAAACAAACGTATCAATAAGAGAAAATGTTTCCGATGAGACTACGTGCCGGTGATAGTTTCCCCAACCCCGGAGGGTTTGGTTTAACTTTTTGACCAATGGTTCCAATGGACCGCCGACATGTTTATGGATCAGTTCACTGAGCTTTTCTTTAAGGGCGAGAACTCCCTTCTTTGCCGGGGTGATGTGCAGCACATTTCCGGTTTTTCGAAAAGTTTGGCCAAGGAACGTAAATCCATCTGTTATATGCGTGATCATGGTCTTTTCTTCAGATAATGACAGACCACGTTCAGTTAGAAACGCTTCGACTGCTGGTTTGACCTGATCTTCAAGCAGGCGTTTGGACTTGCCTGTGACGATAAAATCATCTGCATATCGAACGAAATTAACTCTACATCGACGGGGAACTGCATCATGCACGGCTTTTTCCAGCCCGTCGAGGGTTAAATTCGACAAGGTGGGACTGATAATCCCGCCCTGTGGGGTTCCTTTGCGCGAGGGGTATAGCTTGCCGTCTTCCACATACCCTGCCGTCAACCACTTTTTAAGAATGACTTTATCCATAGGGATATTTTCCAACATCCATTCCTGGCTGATGTTGTCATAACACCCTTTGATATCCGCTTCCAATATCCATGTAGCCGAATTAGGCTTGGAGAGTGCATTGAACGCTGCTGCAATTGCATCTGCACAGCTGCGGCCTTCACGGAAGCCGTAAGAATTACGGTCTCCTATGGTTTCCGCTACTGGGGCTAAAGCTAATTTAAACAGCGCCTGCATAGCTCTGCAGAGTATTGTAGGAATACTTAACGGACGTTTTTTACCATTCTTTTTGGGGATGTAAATCCGCCTTAGTGGTTGCGGTCTATAACCTCGTCTTTGCAGGCTGAAAACAGCCTCCCATTTGGCTCTGGCTCCTTTCCATAAGGTGCCATCTACGCCTGGAGTTTTTTTCCCTTTATTTGAGGTCACTCGTTTGACAGCCAAGGCCTTGGCGTAGAACGAATGAGTAAGTAAGTATTGCAGGGCTTTGACCTTGCCCCATCTTTTTTCCTTTACAGCCTTTGCGATACGCATTTGCAGCCTTCTAACTTCGGCTCGGGCTTTTTTCCAATCAATGGATGCCCATTTCTTAGCAGAGTCGACAGGTGCACCAGCCGAGGCCGTCATTTGCTTTCCCATCTTAAGCGGTTCTCCAAACTCTCTCGCAAGTCAACACCAATCGGACGTCTGCACGCATGTCTCCAAAACCGAAGGTTTTGGGTTTTACGTGAGCCATGTTTCATGCTCTATCCGTTTCATTACAAAACGGCATTTGCTTTTTCCGAATTCTTACTGCTGCCCCTCCACAGGCTTGCCTTGCGGTTAGCTTTCCATGCATTGCACATGGGGAGTGACAACGTTTCCACGTTCTACATGATTGCTCTTTATGGACAACTTAGGCAGGCCTTTACGCCGATGAAACTACGATCCCGTGCAAGCAGTTAGCAGACTTGCATCCTGTTCATGTATACAAACGCAGGGAAGTATACATATAACCTGTTAATCCCAGTAGGTTAGGCGCTCACTGACGGCGCTTAAAGCTCTTCGATTAATCTTGCCATATTGTCCGACCCTAGCCCTTAACCGGATGGGATTTCCGGAGGGGTTCTCCTGTCGCCATTCAAACCCGATTCGGTACATTGTTGGTGAGGCTTCGCACCCCGTCAACAGCGCAACGGTAGCACGCTCACATAGGGAATCGGTGGAGATACACCGAGTATATTCAGTGTCTTACATTTACCTCCTATACATACAATCATGCAACATCGTGTCGCACACTAACGGTAACCTCACCCGGGTTACCGATACGGAAGGCAACACCACGGTTTTTGAATACGATGAGCCGGGGCGGCTGACCCGGATCTTTTATCCGGACAATCCTACAAGTCCATTTGTCACCAACACCTTTGACGCCAACGATAAGGTCATGACCCAGGCCGATGCCAACGGCCGGGCCTGGCAGTATTACATATCCGGATACCGGACCGAGGAGGTCAACCCCTTGGCCCAAGGCAACACGGCTTATTACGATAAAAACGGCAATGCCGTTCGCCGGATCGACCCGCTGGATAACGAAACCACTCTGGAATATGACGGCCAAAAGCGCGTGGTCAAAGAGACCAAACCCGAAGGAAATTATACCGAATATGTGTATGATGGCCTTCATAATCCGGTCACCGTTACCCAGCATCCCAAACCCGGGTCAACCCTTGGCGCCATTGTGAACCGGTTTACCTATGACGCCACCTTCAGCAAGGTCCTGACCGCCACCGATCCTTTGGGCCGCGTAACCACCTTTGAATATGACGGTAACGGCAACCTGACCCGGATGGAACAACCCGAAGTGGACGGTCATATCCCGGTGACCCTGATGACCTACAACGCCCGGGGCCAGGTTCTGACAAAAACCGATCCTGAAGGCCGCATCACCCGGTATACTTATGACGGTACCACCGGAGAGCTTTTGTCTGTGGTCACGGACGATACCGGTCTTGCCCTGACCACCCAATTCACCTACGATAATGTGGGCAATATCCAAACCCAGACCGATCCTGAAGGCCATACCACCACCTTTGCCTACAACGGACTTCGTCTGCCTGAGCAGGAAACAGGGCCTGCCCCGTTCAGTTATGTAACAACGTATGATTACGACGAACAGGGCCGCCTGACCCAAACCAAGCGCCAAACAAACGATACCAGTCAGCCCTGGCAGACCCAAACCGTGACCTACACCCCCACGGGCAAAAAATATATTGTCACTGATCCCGAAGGCAACCAGACCACCCACGCCTATGACGAGGCTGACCGGCTGTCACAGATCACCAACGCTGAAAGTCAGACCACTACATATGTTTATGATTATGCCGGCAGGCTTTACCAGGTAATTGACGCCAAAAGCCAAACCGCCCGACAAATCACCTACACAGCCGGTGGCCTGAAAGAGACTGAAACCGATGCCAACGGCAACACCACCCAGTATACATATGACGGCTTTAATCGCCCGGACCGGACCACATATCCGGACACCTCCTATGAATCCTATGCCTGGGATGATGCCGGCAACCTGACATCAAGACTCACCCGGGCCGGCCAGACCATTTCCTTTACCTATGACGACCTGAACCGTCTGGAATCCAAAATTCTGCCCGGGCCTGAAACTATTACCTACACCTATGATCTGACCGGTCTTCAAGAAGGTGTAACGGACAGCCTGGGTACAATCTCCCACACTTATGACAATGCCCTGCGCTTGACCGGGGTAACCTACCCGGACGGCAGAGCCGTAGGCTACCAGTATGACGGCAACAGCAACCGGACCCGGTTGACCTATCCGGATAACGCCTATGTCACTTACACCTATGACGTCCTGAACCGGATCACGGACATCAAGCAGGCCGGTACAACGCTTCTGGCCCATTACGGCTACGATGCCCTGTCCCGGCGGACCACCCTGACCTACGGCAACGGCACCACTACCACCTACACCTATGAAATCGACAACGACCTTTCATCTCTTGCCCTGGTCCATGCTACAGGAACGGCCACCTATACTTTCACCACCAACAATATCGGCATCAGAACCCAGACGGACGTTGATGACTACCGGTTTGTTTACCGCCAGGCCGGCATCGTCAGCACGGCCTACACCCCCAACAATCTAAACCAGTACACAGCTGTGGGAGGCCTCAACCCAGCATATGACGGAAACGGGAACCTGACGTCTGACGGCACCAACACCTACGCCTATAATGCGGAAAACCGCTTAGTCACAGCAGTCACACCGGATCATACTACAGCTTATGTCTACGACCCCATGGGCCGCAGAATTGAAAAGGAGGTAGACAGCGTAACAACCCGGTATCTGCACGACGGCAATCAGGTGATTGTGGAATATAACAGCACCGGAACCGAACTGCGGCGTTACATCTATGGCCCCGGCATCGACCAGCCGGTTTGCATGATCACAGGCTCCGCCACCTACTATTATCAGTTTGACGGCTTAGGATCTGTGGCTGCATTGACAGACGAAACCGGAGCCTTGCAGGAAATTTACGCCTACAATGTATTTGGCCGGCCTAACGGAACCAGCTATCTGGGTAATCCTTACCTTTATACCGGCAGGGAGTACGACCCGGAGACCGGACTTTACTATTACCGGGCCAGATACTATAATTCAACCCTTGGGCGATTTATGCAGACAGATCCCATCGGTTATGGTGATGGGATGAATTTGTATGCGTTTGTCCAAAACAATCCTCTTGGGCTCATTGATCCATTTGGGCTATGTGCCCAAAAAGGGTTTTGGAATGATGCCAAAAATATTGTTTGGGATAATTTCAAAGAAGCAATAAACCCCAAAACATATTTGAATCAGGCTGTTGAAGTATTTTATTGGCCGTCAGAGCATCCAAAGGAAGTTATAATGTTCCTAATTATGGGGGAGTTAGGGGCTCTTGCATCAAATAGTGTACCGCAAAGGCTAACACAAGATATAAATGTAAATCCTACTCCACCAAGAATCTTGCCAACAAATAGACCAATTGGAACAAGCCTTACTCAAAATGCGGCTGCTCAGGCTGAGATAAGACAACTTCAACAAGCAGGCTATACTGATATTAGGGTATCCGGGGTATGCACTTGACTCAAGTAGGCACAAGATGTAGTGTCTAATCATGACCGAGGATTATCCCAAAACACTCCTTGAGCTTGAGGAACGGTTCCAATCCGACGAAGATTGCTTGGCGTACCTGAGCAAGCTCCGCTGGCCAGAGGGCTTTATTTGCCCAAGATGTGGGTGTGAAGACTCATGGCACACGAATCGAGGCACGTTCATGTGTCGAGAATGCCAACGGCAGACTTCCGTAACAGCTGGAACCGTATTCCATCAGTCACGGAAGCCGATTCAACTTTGGTTTCGTGCGATGTGGCATGTTACGACACAAAAGTACGGAGCCAATGCCTTGGGACTGAAACGAGTCTTGGGCTTAGGCAGTTACAACACCGCATGGCAATGGCTTCATAAGCTCAGACGGGCGATGGTCCGTCCGGGGCGCGACAACCTCCAAGGAGTCGTGGAGGTCGATGAGACTTACGTGGGTGGAAAGAAGCCTGGCAAGCGCGGCCGAGGAGCGGAAGGTAAGGAGTTGGTAGTGATCGCGGTCGAGGACAAGGGCTCGGAAGGAATTGGCCGTATCCGGTTGGCACACCTGCCAGACGCCTCCTCTTCGAGCTTGCATTCATTTGTGGAGGAAATGATTCGACCTGGTGCGGTGGTCCGGACCGATGATTGGTCAGGATATGAGGGGATCGAAAAGAAGGGCTATCAACGAAACATTGCCACGTCTGAGGAGATGAAACTTGCACATTTAGTCGCCTCCCTTCTTAAGCGGTGGATTCTGGGAACGTATCAGGGAAGTGTCAAACCCACGCACCTGACCTATTATCTCGACGAATTTACCTTCCGCTTCAACCGCAGGACAAGTAACTCACGAGGAAAGCTGTTCTACAGGCTCGTTCAACATGCTATGTCAGTGGACCCAGCGCCACTGCCCACCCTCAAAGGGCCTGCTGTTGATTTTCTTAAAAGTGTCGAACACAAGATGTAGGGGGTGCTGGATCTAAATGCATACCCCAGATTAGGGTAAACCAACAACAGGTAAACGCTGCTGGTCAAAGAGTTGGGATCAATAGACCTGATATTCAGGCAACCAGCCCTAGTGGAGAAAGAATATATATTGAATATGATACCTCAATTTCTAATCGAGGCCCTCTACACCAGCAAAGAATAACTGCGAATGATCCAAATGCGCAAGTGCTATTGAGGACTGTAGACTAATGAACTTTTTATTTAGGCTCATGTTGCGTATCAGGGTCGTATAATGGTAGATGGTGATTTTTTCTGACCGAATTCACCTTAGGAGCTTAACGGATGCAGGTAAACATAAAGACTCTGATTGATGATACACAATGTTATGAAACTGTTCGGGAATTGCGCTGGCCGGAAGGACGCCAATGTCCGTTTTGTGAATCCAAACGAGTAATCAAAAGGGGTTTCGATGAAAAAGAACCTGCCAGGCAGCGTTATGAATGTAAAAATTGTAGTAAACGCTTTGACGACTTGACGGGTACCATTTTCGCTGGGCATCATCAACCCCTAAAAGTATGGATTTTGTGTCTTTATTTTATGGGGCTGAACTTGTCCAACAAGCAGATTGCCAAAGAACTGGACTTGGACCGCACGGATGTTCAAAAGATGACCACCCAACTTCGTGAAGGCGTGGTAAAAAAAAGCCGCCCGTAACTCTCGACGACAAGGTTGAGTGCGATGAAGTCTACATTGTAGCAGGGCATAAAGGCAATCCCGAAGCAGTATTCCAAAAAGGGAGGGAAGGCCGTCGAAATCGTTTACGAGGTGCTCGTGGGCGGGGTACATTGGAAAAAGAGAAGCCACCTGTATTTGGTATGATTCAGCGATGCGGGCTGGTGGTAATCAAGATGCTTGCCAATGTTCGCCGGGTAACCATTGAGCCCTTGATAAAATCAGTCATTTTGCCAGGAACTTTGATCTACACGGATGAATACGGGATATATAACCGATTAAGCGAGTGGGGGTACAAGCATAAGAGCGTGAATCACGGGGCTGGAGAATATGCCAGAGACGAGGATGGGGATGGTTTCCATGAAGTCCATGTAAATACGATGGAAGGCTTCTGGTCTTTGCTACGTGGTTGGTTGCGTCCACATCGAGGAGTTTCACAGGAAAAGCTCCCGTTTTATCTTGGCTTTTTTGAATTCGTTCATAACGCTGGCAAGCGAGGAAAGGCCTTGCTCCATTCACTTGTCGAACTTTTGGTCAGATAAGACCTTGAAACACAACATGAGCCTTTATTTAAAGATGCTATTTCTCCTATAACATCGAGTATCGGCTTTCTTGAAATTGATTTCGAATTAGCGTCAAAGGCTTATGAGGACTGGATGAAACCAATTCTTAAAGAATATGGCTTTCGTTTAAAAAAAGAGACACTAAGTGAAAATTTTCAGAACATTTTGTTGAAATTGCAGCCATTAGTATCTCCAATTCGAACAAAATTTCTTTTCATACCAACTAATAGCAACTGGACGGCATTTTTAGACAACGGATGGCAGGGCACTGATGCCTCAACTCCAATACAGGTTCTTTCAGAACGGCTGAAGTGCAAAGGATTAGCTATTACCGCTGTACCACATACGATGCCTTCCAAGGTTAAAAGTGATACTAAAGGCCGATATGGTGCAACGATAATGGAAGTCTACGGACCAGATGGCAACTTCATCCGCACAATTTATTCTTCCAATAATGGAGGCAAATGGGTTTTTGGAGCAAGTGGTGACCCGTTTAACTTTGAAGATTTGAAGACTTACAAAGCGAAAAAAATTCGTGATCGGTTCACTCCAGAAATCCTTGAAAAATATCTAAAGGAATTAGGTATTGATGCTTTTAATGAGGATTTTTATCTCTCTAATCGCTCAATAATGTTTATAAAAGAAGGGACACTCCCTGCCAACTTTAAGGAATACACATTGCGTGAAGTCAGAATAGCGATGGGAGAAGACTAAAGAATTAGGGCATAAGGCTCGGGGGCACTCACTAAAAGCCTGGTCAAGAGAAAAAATTCTTTTTTTACGAGACGAGGTTCTCCCATTAAAAGGCAGAGCCAATCTAATAGGCTAAGTTAAAAACAAATGCCAGCCCACCTCCTCAAACCGGGCTTAGGATCTGTGGGAGCACTGACAGATGAAACAGGTGCCTTGCAGGAAATCTACGCCTACTGATCAGCCTACAGTGTATTTGGGCAGCCCAACGGCACCAGCTACCTGGGCAATCCCTATCCAGTATAGAAAAATACATATAAATTTCATTCAAACACCATTGGGCCTTGATCGCTGATCAAGGCCCAGCTTTTTCAGCAAATTGTTACCGTGCCTGAGCCGGAATTTCTTTGATAGGGTCTATGATGTAACTTATTGACACAACACTCTCACATACTCAAAAAATTAGCAAAAACCCACTGATTATGAAATCGACTGATCAAGCGACAGCTATGTCTATACATGAACAGTGTGATGCTTGTTGTTGAAGGCGTTGGCTACTTCTGTTATTCCTGCCTGGTTTAAAAACTGGCGTAGCGACACTGAATACCGGTCCACACCCAATACCTACTATCTACCCAGGTTATCGGCCACAATAGGGAAACGTGAATTTCCATAAAATCTCACTCTGACATAAGCTACTCATCGAATATTGATTTTGAGAGGCATGATCAACGTAACAGAAAGCATGGTGTGCCCATCATCCCAAGAAAAGGAGTTTGTCTTGGGCGTAGTCCTTGCTGTCTGGCAGTTTCGAATTCTTTGGACAGAGAATCGCTTCCTTTGCTTGGTGCTGGCATTTTTAAATCTTCTTGTAATTTAATTTTAATTTGGATAAATTAGCTGTATTTACTATTGATTATTCTCAAGAGGACAAAGCACCGGACAAGTCGGATATCATCGCATGATCTCACTGTGGGAATTCGCCTTATCCCCCACAGTATACCGGCTTGAATTACAACAAGATAAGTATTCAGGAGGCTATGCATGCTCAACTCCATTCGGCAAAAATTGATCTTTTTTTCCCTTTCATTGATTCTGATCACGGTGATTCCAGTGGTAATCGCAGTGAATATCCTGATCAACAAATCAGTGTATAACACCTATATAGACAACGTGGCACAGCAGGTTAACGGCATTGAACAGTTGCTTGGGGTTTTTTACGACGACCTGGACCAGAATATTGCAACGCTCGTAAACGATAAGGTGATAAAACGAGCCGATGCCTCGATAAGCAACTATCTTACCTGGGACGGCAGCCCAATGACGCCCTCCCAAAACGGGGGAGTAGAGCAGGAAATATATGAAGTCTTTAAAAATTACGGCGAAAATCATCCAGGAACCTTTTACGTCTTTATCGGAACCGAGGACGGCGCTTTTCTCCAGTGGCCTGAAACAAAAATCCCGACGAATTACGATCCCAGAAAGCGGCCATGGTATAAACTGGGGCTTGAGAACAGAGGAAAAATTGCAAGAACCGATCCCTATACAGACCTTGTAAGCGGCGCCCTTGTGGTATCCAACGTCAAGTCGTTCACAGATAGATCCGGAAGGGATTACGGGGTCATGTGCGTGGATATTAGCTCCGATAAACTGGTTAACATCATGACTGGCGTTAAGATCGGGCAAACCGGATACGCCATGATGCTCCATAAAACCGGCTTGATATTGGCTGATCCGAAGAATAAAGAACATAACCTCAAGAATATCAAAGAGATCGGAGTGGCCGGGATGGATGTTATCTTGGAACAGGAAAAAACCAGCTTTGAAATCAAGAAGGACGACACAGTCTATCAGGTAAATTCGTTTCATTCTACCCAAACCGACTGGATCATTGCCACCCTGATTGAAAAATCAGAACTCTCCGCTGTTGCTTCCAGGATCAGGACCACGGTGCTGCTCATCACCCTTCTGGTGGTGGTGGTTATCGGCGTTATCACCTATATCGTCTCCGGACGGGCGATCCGGCCCATCAACCTCATGGTGGAAGGCCTCAAGGATATTGCCCAGGGCGAGGGAGACCTGACCATGCGTCTGGAAGCCAACAGCAAAGACGAAATCGGTGAAATGGCCAGATGGTTCAACACCTTTGTGGGAAAGCTTCAGGGAATCATTCAGAACATCACCACGGATTCTGAAGAGTTGAAAAACGCCTCTGATGCGCTGGAAACCATTGCTGGAGACGTCTCTTCCGGTGCGGAGAACATCTCTAACAACGCCAATGCCGTGGCCGCAGCGGCCGAAGAGATGAGCACGAACATGTCATCGGTGTCAGCTGCCGTGGAAGAATCCTCCACTAATATCAGTATGATCTCTGCCTCAGCCGAGGAAATGACCGCCACCATAACCGAAATTGCGAGTAATACTGAAAAAACGAGAGCCACAAGCAACGAAGCTGTGGGAAAGGCTCAGAACGCATCCCAGGCCATTAATGGGTTAAGCCAGTCTGCCCAGGAAATCGGGCATGTGGTGGAAACCATAAACGATATTTCCGAACAGACCAATCTTTTGGCCCTGAACGCCACCATTGAAGCGGCAAGGGCTGGGGAAGCAGGAAAGGGGTTTGCCGTTGTGGCCGGAGAGATCAAAGAACTGGCCCGCCAGACAGCCGAAGCCACCCTGGAGATCAAAGAAAAAATTCAAGGGATCCAGTCCTCCACCCTGGAAACCGTATCCGAAATTGAAGCAGTTACCGGCGGCATTGGCAGCGTGAGTGAGATGATCGGGACCGTCGCGGCAGCGATAGAGGAACAATCTGTCACCACCCGGGAAATTGCCAATAATGTCAGCCAAGCCGCCCAGGGCATTCAGGATATGACCGAAAACATTGCCCAAAGCTCGGGCGTGGCCAGTGAGATCGCCCGGGATATTGCGGAGGTAAACCAGGCCACAACAGCCATGTCCGACAATTCGGGGCAGATTGACAGCAGTGCTGGCAGCATCAGTTCATTGGCAGCACGGCTTCAAAAAACGGTAAACCTGTTTAAGGTGTAGCCTTCGTTATTGAGGCATGTTTCATTGAGACCTCCGCCCCTCCCTGTTTTTTGGGGATTTGGTCAAAGAGATGGGAAACGTTACCGTTTTGTCAAGCAACTATGGTAGGTATAGTCAAACTGCTTTATGATTATTTTCTGAAATCTCTCAAAGCAAGCATTCTGTCTATAAAAGCTCGCTTTTCGGGGAGTGGTGATGGGCACAACATCTTGTTCCTCTTCTTTATTCCGTTGAGGGAGGATAATAATATATTAAATTTATTCTTGCTTTTCGTTGGCCGGAATGGTTAATCTCCAATTAAATTGAATTTTTACATCAACCAGTTTCATTAAAAAAAAATGAATAGGCAGAATCCGCCTATCACCATATTGGCCCATTCTGTCTATTTCACTGTTGAAGGCAAAATTGATATATGCCAAGCAGAAAGGAACTCAAAGGGATCTCATCGGGAATCGCCAGTAGTTTTATATCACGAAACAATGATGTTGATGGTTACTGGGCAATGGGCATTCTTTACAAAATTGCATTCGAATCAGGGGATAATAAATTCACTTTAAACTTAATTTCAGGAGAATCATCTCCGAAATTTAAGTACAGCAAACGAATAGCTAATCCTTATCATGAATATTTGCTCAACCAGCTCGAAAAGAAAGGGTTGGAGGAATATCAGATCGCTGCTGCTATAGTAGAATTGGATTTCAATATTTCACACACAAAAAAGCATAAAATGTTCCGTTGGACTTGGGGTGATCCATTTGTGTGTCGAGTTACTATATCAGATGACTTAGGCAAAAAACATATTTATGAGGAATATGGCTGGTGTGCGCAACATAATTCCCATAAAGAGCGAAGAAGCACAAGGCGTTACGTCTTCTAACCCTGCCTTACACTCGGACAGGAACTCTGCTGCGCTTCGTTCCTGCCGGTGAAGGCCACGTTAGCCTTCTATTGTGTTAATTTTAAACAAATGGAGCAGGTTGTCCGCTAAACAAAAATATGGAGAAATCAAAGATGAAAGTAATGGCTTTTAACGGGAGCCCAAGAAAAAAGAAATGGAATACAGTCACATTGCTTGAAAATGCATTAAAAGGGGCTGCTTCAATGGGGGCTGAGACAGAACTTATTCAGCTTTACGATATGAAATATTCTGGATGTATTAGTTGCTTTACATGTAAAAAACTCAGCCGTAAAAAGGATGGTGTCTGTTCAGTAAAGGATGATCTTACTTCAGTACTTGAGCGAGTAAGAAACGCAGATGCTCTCATCATAGGAACACCTGTTTATTATGGTGCTGAATCAGCTGCCACACGTGCATTTATAGAAAGGCTTTGCTTTCCTTACAGTAAATATTCAATAGATAGCTCTCTTTTTCCAAGAAACATTTCTACTGCCTTGATATACACCATGAATGTTAACGAAGAAATGGTTAAAATGTCAGCTTATGATCGACATTTTGAGATTACAAGGATGAGTATCGAGAAAACTTTTGGGGGATGTGAGTTACTGCTATCTACAGATACTTTGCAATATAAGGACTATGATAAGTACGAACATGAAATGTTCGACAAGGACGCTAAGATCAAGCGCCACAAAGAAGTGTTCCCGCTGGACTGTGAACGAGCTTTTGAATTAGGCAGTAAAATAGCTTCAAAACAAATAATTGGCTAACCATGCCTTACACTCGGATGGCAATTCCGCTGCGCTGCATTGCCACCGGTGAAGGCTACGTTGGACAGGCAAAAAAATAAAGTTGAAGAGTAACTACTCACCCCCATAAAAAAATGTCAAAAAACTAAAAAAAAGCTTGACAGGTTTTTGGGAGGTATTTTTTTGAAAAATCAAATTACATCAAAATATCCTCGTGCTACATAATAATGTGGCATGCATTTGACAATCACAAAAATTTAATGAAATTTTATCCGATTCGTTGAGAAAATGGATTGTAGGGCAACTCAGGAGGTCAAAAAAAGCTGTGTTATAATACAAGCATGGCAACGATGAACAAAACCAGTGTTCGAGAAGAAGTCGATCGTGTGAAGCAAGAGTTTGAGCAACTGAGCTTGGCAGGCAAGGTAACTCCTGAGGTAAAGGTGTTAATGAATAGCATGCTTCTCGTTGTGGAATTGATCCTGTCTGTTTTTCTCGAAAAGCAAACTCGCAAAAACAGCAAAAATTCAAGTTTGCCTTCTTCTCAAACGGACAGAGATGAAACTGCCAAACCGACTTCTACCGGCAAGGGAAAGGGCAAAAAAGTCAGTGGTGAAATCAGTAACACCCGTGTTAACGAAACTGTCACCATTGCCAAAGCTGAAACCTGTGATGTCTGCGGCACACCTTTGGATCAAACTCCTTGCCAGGGGCTCGAACGGCGGACAAAGATAGACATCGTTTTTGAAAAAGTTGTAGAGCACATTGATGCCGAGATAAAGGAATGTCCCAACTGCAAGGCGACGGCAAAAGGGCATTTTCCCGAAGACATGCCCGGAAGTTTACAGTACGGTAATGGACTCAAAGCTTTTGCCATTCATTTGATAATCAGTCAAATGGTTGCTCTCAATCGGGTTCAGAAACAGATATCTGCCATGATCGGCACTGTTATCTCCGAGGCAACTTTGCTCAAGTTTGTATGGAGGCTTTATCAATCTCTTGAGGAATGGGAGACAAAATCCATTGAAAGTATCCTTCATGCCCCTTCCATTCATGTGGATGAGACATCATTCCGGGTGGAAGGTAAAAATCATTGGATTCATGTATATTCTTCAGGAGGAATCACGCTAAAATTACTTCATCGAAAGCGGGGCAAGGAGGCGATTGTTGATTTGAATATCATTCCCCGCTATGGTGGGGTGATCATCCATGATTGCTGGGCATCATATTTATCATATGATCATTGTGGACATGGACTTTGTGGTTCGCACTTATTACGGGAACTGACCTTTATTGTTGATTCCAATCAATACAAGTGGGCCATTAATATGAAAAAGTTATTGCAGGAGACTTGTCATATTGTGTCCAAGCGAGAGGATAAATGCCTTACCGATAAAGAATATGCAAATTTGCAGAAACGCTACCGCAACATTCTTACACGTGGGGATAAAGAATTACCGGAGATTCCGCCAAAGCCAAAAGGTAAGCGTGGAAAGATAGCCAAATCAGATGCTCATAATCTTTGGGAAAGGCTGAAAAAATATGAAACAGCGGTATTGTTGTTTGCCAGAGAATCGTATGTCCCCTTTACCAACAATCGGGCGGAGCGTGATCTCCGCATGGCAAAGGTGAAACAGAAAATATCAGGATGTTTTAGGCGCCGGCATTATGCTCATGCCTATTGTCGAATTTCAAGCTATCTGCAAACAATGGCAAGCCAGGGTATCAACCCGCTTGTGGCTATTCAGATGGCTTTGACAGGTAAACTTACAGATATGGGTGAGTAGTTACGTTGAAGAAATGAATAAAAAGCTAAAATTTGGATTGCTTATTCTCTTAATATTTGGACTCCAGATAGCTATAGGAGTTGTGTTCATTAAACCATATATTTTTACATGGGGAGCCACTGATCAAGAAATCTCAATGTCAATGCCAGGAGATCATCTGGCGCCATTTATCAGTTCTACACGCAGTATCACAATCAACGCTCCGATATCTGATGTTTGGGATTGGGTTATTCAATTGGGTGCAGACCGAGGTGGTTTTTACAGTTACTGGTTTATTGAAAAACCGCTGGGCTACAAATATCGAGCCCAACATCGTATCGAGCCGGAATTCAAGGATATGAAAGTCGGTCGCATGATCACATCATCGTTGGATCCGTCCAAAAGCGTCATCAAATACAGCTGGCCCGTTGTCGCGGTGGATCCGGGAAGATCCTTTGTATTAAAAGGATGGGGTTGTTTCCTGCTCAACAAGATCGGCCCCGGACAAACGCGATTGATTGTCCGCACCCATGGGCGCCCCTTACAAAGCTGGGTGGAGCATTTGGAGTATTTTTTCATGATGCCCTTGCACTACCTGATGGAGCGGCGAATGCTGATGGGCATCAAAGCACGGGCTGAAGCTGGACCCGGTCTGCCTTTCTCTTCAACCCCAGATATATTATGGTTTTTAAGCATTTTCCTATCATTTCTTAGCATCATTGGGTTGTTAATCATCAGCAAGAGCATTCAAATCGAATTGCTAACTATTTTCTATAGCATCCTCTGGCTTTTGACACTTTTTATCTTTTATCCGAATCCAATTTATAGCACTACCCTTCTTATATTATTAATTATTAACCTTGCATGGATCTTTAAGATAAGAAAAAGGATTACACAAAAATAGTGTTACTTGTTGATTGATGAATTCAGGCTTTAAAAATTACACCTTTGAAAACAGATTAAATGTCCAACCATGCCATTCACTCGGATGGGAATTCCGCTGCGCTACATTCCCACCGGTGATGGCCACGTTATAAGCAGACCAGATAGGTACCTTCTAATAAAATGACCACTGAAGAAAAAGACCTAAATATAATTGCAAAACAGGCCCAAGAATACTATGGCAACTCCCCAGCCGTAATACTAGGTAGTGGCGCTTCTGCATCTTTCGGGTTGTCAGGGATGGGTAAGCTTGGCGACCACCTTCTTAGTAGTATTGATAGTTCAGTTTTTGATAAAGAAGAAGATAGAGCATGGCAGGCATTTAAAGACGAACTATCAAAAAAAAATGATCTCGAAAATGCACTTCAGAGAGTTCAACTGCCACCATCAATTTCTAAATTAATCGTAGAAGAAACCTGGAAACTACTCAACCCAGAAGATTTAAAAGTCTTCTATGATTCTTTGTACAATCGTAATTTATTTCCTTTGGGTAAGCTCTTAAGCCACATGTTTCAAAGTACAGTTAAAGAAATTGATATAATAACAACCAATTATGATCGTTTAGCTGAATATGCATGTGAGCAGGAGCAAATTCATCATTATACAGGGTTTAGCCATGGATACATTAGGACAGAAATTGCCAAAAACGTTATATCGACTAATCGCCAAGTGAATATATGGAAAGTACATGGTTCTCTGGATTGGTTTAGAAATGATCAGAATATTCTTTTGGGGCTACCCAATACTATGGAAATCCAGACTTCTCTCACACCTGAAATAGTTACACCAGGGATTGAAAAATACAAAAGAACACATACTGAACCATTTCGGACAATATTAAATGAGTCTGATCGCTCTATAGATAATGCCAAGTCATATCTCTGTATTGGTTTTGGATTTAACGACGTACATATTCAAGAAAAGTTAGTGAACAAATGTGTAAACAACAGCGCTAGACTTTTAATAATAACGCACACACTAACAGATGGCGCAAAAGATTTACTATTTGTTAAGGGGTGCAAGGAATACCTTGCTTTTGAGTCGAACGGCGCCAATACAAAAGTGTATTCTTCAAGGCTAAAGAATCCAGTTGAATTGATAGGTGAAAACTATTGGTCTCTCGCAGGACTATTGAATTTAATAATATAGGATAATCTCATGAGTATTTTTTCATTCAGCGATGCGGAAGCATTGGGGAAAGTGTCTGCTGTTGACACTGGCACTGTAACTGTCGATGTTGAAGATGTTGACCAACTCAAAAGGTTGCAGGTTAATAGGCTTGTTGTCCTTCATAGTTCACGTCCAGGACAACATTTGATCGGTCTCGTCCAGAAGGTTGTCAGAAAAAAATTAATAACCGATCCTGAAGATCCTGAAATGCCCAGTGAAGAAAATTTATGCCGAATTGCTTTAATCGGAACTCTTATTGACAAAGAAGGCACTGAAAATAATGTCTTCCGGCGTACCCTTGAGACCGTTCCTGAAATTGAAGCATATTGCTTCTCTTTAGAAGGCGAACATCTTACAGCATTTATGCAGGTAATTGCCCACGCCAGCGGAGAAGGAAGTTCGCTAAATATTGGTAAATATACACTTGATGAACATGCGACAGCTTATCTTAACGGAAACAAATTTTTTCAAAGACATGCCTTTGTTGGTGGTAGTACAGGCGCTGGGAAGTCATGGACGACAGCAAGAATTATTGAGCAGGTCGCTAAATTGAAAAATGCCAATGCCATCATATTCGATTTGCATGGTGAATATGCTCCACTTAAAAGTGATGAAATTAATTATTATAAAATTGCAGGGCCAGTAGACGTAGAGGCTGGAAGAACCCTAAAAGACAATATTTTATATCTTCCATACTGGTTACTAAGTTATGAGGCTCTGGTTTCACTTTTTGTTGATAGAAGTGATCAAAATGCTCCAAACCAGTCAATGATTATGGCGCGTGAGATAAATAGTGCCAAGCGAGATTATTTAGAAAAAGGTGGGCATCAAGAAATACTTGAAAATTTTACAATTGATAGCCCTGTGCCTTTCTCATTAGCGGCATTGCTGAATAAGCTTAACGAAATCAACACTGAGATGGTTCAAGGTGCAAGAGGACAGAAACAAGGAGAATTCTTTGGTAAATTAAGTCGTATGATTTCTAGACTTGAAAATAAAGTGTCAGACAGGAGATTAGCCTTTTTATTTCAGGGTGGTGATAGTTCGTTGGAATTTGACTGGTTAAACACATTAGTCGGGGCTGTTCTTGGTGCCACAAAAGAAAACAGCAATGGAGGGGTCAAAATAATAGATTTTTCAGAAGTACCTTCTGATGTCCTTCCATTAATTGTGAGCTTAATTGCAAGATTGGCGTTTTCGGTACAGCAATGGACATCCATTGAGAAAAGACATCCTGTAGCCTTATTTTGTGACGAAGCCCATCTTTATATCCCACACAGAACTTTAGCTGATTCTGCTGATGAGATTTCAATTCAAATTTTTGAGCGTATTGCCAAAGAAGGAAGGAAGTATGGTTTAAGTTTGGTTGTTATAAGTCAGAGGCCTTCTGAGGTGAATCGCACTGTGCTAAGTCAATGTAGCAATTTTGTTTCAATGAGACTTACTAATGCAGACGACCAAAATGTCATCAAGAAATTGCTTCCTGATAGCCTGTGGAGCTTTAGTGACATATTGCCTATCCTTGACACAGGAGAAGCTCTTATAGTTGGAGACGCAAGTTTATTGCCAAGTCGAGTGAGAGTAGATGAGCCGAGCAAAAAACCTAATAGTGGTACTGTGAATTTTTGGGATGAATGGCAAAGCGACACAGTGGAAAACAGATTGCCTGAGGCTGTAATAAATTGGAGAAGGCAGAATATTCAATAATAAATCTCCAACGAAACATTCAATTTGCTTATAACCATGCAATTCACCGGAAAAAAAGGCCTACGGCCTATTTTCCGGTGATCGCAGCCGTTCGGTTTTAAAAGGATAGAAAGGTGGCAGATTTAAACATACAAGAACAAGACAACGAACGTATGAAATTACGCGTAGAGTATTGGCATAAACGGTTAGAGCAGACTCTTCAACACTTGCAGGCGGCAACCAAGCTAATATATTTGGTCGATGGAGCTGTTCTTGGTTTCTGTTATTTCTGGATCAAGGCCCTTGGCGTGAGTCGCGCCTCCATCGGCACTGCATGTCTTCCAGTTCTTCTTTTGGCTACCATGAATTATTTGCATGCCGGATTTATCGGAAATCAGGCAAGCTGGTACTCTGGAATTGATACAAAACTTCGTAATCTTTTGGAACAAACCCCGGTTGAACATCAGAAAACTTGGCTGACATTTCTTTTTCCGAAAAGTTCGCATAAGACTTATCAAATAATCCATTTGGTGATATTTTTTGCATTATTGATAGCAGGTGTATCAATGCTTTTATATGGCTTTGGATTTTTCCCTGAAATAAAGATTCATGAAATGCCAAATTAACCGAACAAGCGCCTGAACGCAGACGGGCTAAAAACCGCGCCCGCTGATTAGGCGCAGCGGTTACCGGCCATCACGACGGAACAGGACAACAAGAATCGCAGGTCCCATATTTGCGTTGAACGATGCCTGATGAATGAGTTAAGATGTAAGCGGTGTATTAACCGCACCTTTTTAAGCCTGGCGGAGTGTTGTATAGTTGGATTCCAGCAAATGTTTATCCACGTTTTGTGGCATCAAGGCTTTAAATTCATCTTCTGTCATGGCTTCCGGTAAATTCTCAAAGAGAAATCTGAGGTACCAGTAAGGTTCAAGTCCATTGGCCTTGGCTGTTTCGATCAGGCTGTAAATGCAGGCACTGGCAACGGCGCCCGCAGGTGTACACGAAAACAACCAATTTTTTCTACCCACCACAAAGGGCCTTATGGCATTTTCGACTACATTATTATCCGGCATTACCAGACCACTTGCCGTATACAGGACCAACCGATGCCATTGATTAAGGGTGTAGTTAATGGCCTTACCAAGAAGACTTTTGGGCGGCACCCTCTCAACTTGAGCATCCAACCATTTTTTAAATTCATCAAGGATGGGCAAGGATTGCTCCTGCCTTTTCCGGTAAAGTCCCTCAGCAGACAAGCCAAGTTCGTTGGCCTCTTTCTCTATTTTGTATAATTTGCGGATGTACTTCAGGGCTTTGCCAGCGGTTCCCGTTGGGTTACCAGTTTTATTTCCTGCAGCTTTGACCACAGCCATGAACTTTCGACGTGCGTGTGCCCAGCACGCAATATGAATGATTTCCACAATATGATCAAGAAAGTCATAGCCGGCATAGCCATCCGTCTGGACAATACCTTGATAACCGTTCAAAAAATTCCGGGCAACATCCCCGGATCGAGTTGCGTGATACTGGAACAGAATAATGGGATTGTCCGGTGTCCCTCCTTTGAACACCCACATATAACATTTTGACCGTTTCGGTTCTTTGAGAACTTGGACTGTTGTTTCATCGTAACTACTCACCCCCATAAAAAAATGTCAAAAAACTAAAAAAAAGCTTGACAGGTTTTTGGGAGGTATTTTTTTGAAAAATCAAATTACATCAAAATATCCTCGTGCTACATAATAATGTGGCATGCATTTGACAATCACAAAAATTTAATGAAATTTTATCCGATTCGTTGAGAAAATGGATTGTAGGGCAACTCAGGAGGTCAAAAAAAGCTGTGTTATAATACAAGCATGGCAACGATGAACAAAACCAGTGTTCGAGAAGAAGTCGATCGTGTGAAGCAAGAGTTTGAGCAACTGAGCTTGGCAGGCAAGGTAACTCCTGAGGTAAAGGTGTTAATGAATAGCATGCTTCTCGTTGTGGAATTGATCCTGTCTGTTTTTCTCGAAAAGCAAACTCGCAAAAACAGCAAAAATTCAAGTTTGCCTTCTTCTCAAACGGACAGAGATGAAACTGCCAAACCGACTTCTACCGGCAAGGGAAAGGGCAAAAAAGTCAGTGGTGAAATCAGTAACACCCGTGTTAACGAAACTGTCACCATTGCCAAAGCTGAAACCTGTGATGTCTGCGGCACACCTTTGGATCAAACTCCTTGCCAGGGGCTCGAACGGCGGACAAAGATAGACATCGTTTTTGAAAAAGTTGTAGAGCACATTGATGCCGAGATAAAGGAATGTCCCAACTGCAAGGCGACGGCAAAAGGGCATTTTCCCGAAGACATGCCCGGAAGTTTACAGTACGGCAATGGACTCAAAGCTTTTGCCATTCATTTGATAATCAGTCAAATGGTTGCTCTCAATCGGGTTCAGAAACAGATATCTGCCATGATCGGCACTGTTATCTCCGAGGCAACTTTGCTCAAGTTTGTATGGAGGCTTTATCAATCTCTTGAGGAATGGGAGACAAAATCCATTGAAAGTATCCTTCATGCCCCTTCCATTCATGTGGATGAGACATCATTCCGGGTGGAAGGTAAAAATCATTGGATTCATGTATATTCTTCAGGAGGAATCACGCTAAAATTACTTCATCGAAAGCGGGGCAAGGAGGCGATTGTTGATTTGAATATCATTCCCCGCTATGGTGGGGTGATCATCCATGATTGCTGGGCATCATATTTATCATATGATCATTGTGGACATGGACTTTGTGGTTCGCACTTATTACGGGAACTGACCTTTATTGTTGATTCCAATCAATACAAGTGGGCCATTAATATGAAAAAGTTATTGCAGGAGACTTGTCATATTGTGTCCAAGCGAGAGGATAAATGCCTTACCGATAAAGAATATGCAAATTTGCAGAAACGCTACCGCAACATTCTTACACGTGGGGATAAAGAATTACCGGAGATTCCGCCAAAGCCAAAAGGTAAGCGTGGAAAGATAGCCAAATCAGATGCTCATAATCTTTGGGAAAGGCTGAAAAAATATGAAACAGCGGTATTGTTGTTTGCCAGAGAATCGTATGTCCCCTTTACCAACAATCGGGCGGAGCGTGATCTCCGCATGGCAAAGGTGAAACAGAAAATATCAGGATGTTTTAGGCGCCGGCATTATGCTCATGCCTATTGTCGAATTTCAAGCTATCTGCAAACAATGGCAAGCCAGGGTATCAACCCGCTTGTGGCTATTCAGATGGCTTTGACAGGTAAACTTACAGATATGGGTGAGTAGTTACGTTTCATCAATATTTATCACTGGGCCTTTAAGAATTTCACCCTTCATATATTCCAGCAGGATCTCACAGGCCTGGGCCACTTTCATAGCCCAATTGCACATATTGGATCTGTGAATGTCTACTCCAATTCGGTGAAACTGTTTTTCCTGTCGGTAGAAGGGTAAAGCATCTGCAAATTTGGCTGTCAGGATATGGGCCAAAAGTCCTGGGGTTGCAATGCTCTTGGGAATCATTTGTTCCGGCATTCTGGCGATGGACACTGTTGGTCCATCATCGTCAACACCTTCGCAGTTTTTACAGGCGTATTTATAGCGGATGTTTCTGATTACTCTCATTTGTGCCGGAATAATTTCAAGCTGTTCAGATTCTTCTTTGCCGCAACGGGATTTCATGCAGCCACAGGCACATATTTTTTCTTCCTCGGTCAGATCGTGGATCACTTCAACCCGTGGAAGATTTTCAGGCAAAGGCCTACGCCCTGGCTTCTTTCGATTATGGGCAGGCACGCTGATTTCTTCGGGTTCGTCCAATATGGGAGTATCCGGCTTAAAAGTATCGAAAAGGGATAGTTGCCCGTCATCCTTATGGATTTTTTCTGTCTTTTTACCAAAAAGTTGGTCCCGAAGGCTTTTAATCTGTTCGTTGAGAATTTTGATTTCGGCTTTATAATTGTGCTCTCTATCTGAACCTGAAAATCGGATAAAGCGTACATTTTAAGCCAGAAACACAACCTTATTGGCGATAACCAATCGAAAGTATTGGATTTTAAACCATATTTTTGAGGTGTGTGTAAAATTTTTATACGTACATGTTAAGGGCGGATTATGTATGGTTTTATGCAATAATCGGAAAAACTCACGTCAGTTAACAGCGTGGAAACGACCGGAAGCTGTATTTCACCCATTAAAATGGATACCATTTGCAGTGAAAACACCAGAAAGTCCTATACAAAAACGGCTTGCTGACACTGGTGTGCTTTGAAAATATGGAGCAATAGTGTACGCTTTATCCGACTTTCAGGATCTGAAAAATCACTGACAAAAGAAACCATCATTTCTTTTAATTTCTCAACGTCATTTATGTTCGCAAAAGCCTCTTTGTTCATGCGTTGTATATACCATAACCACGCGGTTTTTACCAGTTTTTATGATCAAAAAACAGCCGAATATTTTAATGATTTATGCGCTTTTTCCTGACGAATGGAAAGTCCGTCAATCAGCCAGGAAAGCTCTTTTGCTCCGATGGTCAAAATCTCCTCTTTTGACTTGGGCCATTGAAAATAATCCTTTTCCAAGCGCTTGTGCCAAAGACAGAATCCATTGCGATCCCAATACAGGATTTTCAATATATTCCGTTTCCGATTACAGAATACAAACATGTGTCCTGAAAATGGATCCAAATTTAACTTTTCGCTCACAAGTATGGATAGTCCATCAATGGCCTTGCGCATATCAGTGCTTCCAAGTGCTATATGAATTTTTAAATTCTGGGTGGGAGAAAACATCAGCACCGCCTTAATACTTGAAGCACCTGGGCCAGGGTTGTTTGGGAAAATCCATCCGGTATTTCGATCTGGAATCCGTTATCTGTATTCAACGTTAAGCCTTTTTGTCCAGAAAGACTTAGCGCCTGGTTAATCTGCGTTGAAGGGACCTGAACGAATTCTGGGACAAGTGCCTGGCTTTTGAATTTCATTTTCCAGTATGTAAATTGATTGGGTCTTAAATCATTTTGCCTGCAATATGCATTTTGGGACATACCCGATTCAGACCATTGTTTAATGTGGTACTTCCAGAACTGGGTTAGTTTTTGGTTTTTCTTCTCTGTTTCTGACATATGATGGGCCCCCGTTAATTAAAAGTTGGCTCATCTTCTCATGTCATTCTAATGATTTGTAGATGGGGTTCTTTAAACGCTTACGTTAAGATTCCAGAATAATTGTCTCGGCAAGAATATGAATCGCAGATTTGAGTAGCATGGCGTTTTCGGTAATCATGAGTACCGAGGGTTCAGTGATATCAAAGTTGCCTAATCGCAGGGTTGAATCGTCGACATGAGTAACATAGCGTTTCCGAAAATTAGTTATTCGAAAAGTATTATGAGGAATAAGGTCAATGATTTGAGTAGCCGGGCGGATTTGGGAACTTTCTTTCCTTCTCTTTCTGGCTCGTCTGAACCGTCCGGTAATCGGGTAGCCGGGGGTTTTTCTCCCCCAGCCCCCACACCACCCTAGCAAGCGGGTCCGCACTGGGCGGTTCCCAGAGCCCTCCGGGCCGTGGCCGGGAAATTGCATGACAGACAACAGCTCTTTGACAGATACTACTGACGGCCATCAGGAGCACAATGGCTTCATATCGCGCCAAGCAAGGCATATTTGACCTGGTCGGCCCTGCTGTGCTTGAGCCTATGAGCACTGGCACCTACTCTAAGTTCGGCCCTTCACCATGTCCCGGCCATTACACCGGGCGTTGGGCTACTATGGCCTCTGCTGACTTCTGACCGATCACCCGGGCGGTTGCCCGCCGAGGCGTTGCGCACGAACAAGCAGCCGATATCCATCCTGGTTATGGCCCACCTTGGGTAAAGAAATCTTTCCCCAAACATACCCGGATTGCCCCACCAACCCCGGTGGTGGCCGCTTTTAATCTCGCTCCATTTATTCATTTCTTTTCTTTTATGTGTTGAATATCCGCTTCGTAATTAATCGGATATTGATGGCGTCGATCATATAGAACTCCTTTGGTTTTATATTTTACGAATCTTCCATCATCCGAAAATTTAACATCAAAGCACCACGTAGAAATGAATTCTCCTTTAGAGGGAGGACGATCCCCTAATAAAAGCCTTATTTTTTTCTTATCTGAACGCCAAATTTTATTTAGCTCGAATAGAGAATGGTGTTTAATTCCCGTATCGACTTGCTCAATACACCATCCTTTTTTGGGATAAACCCAAACTTGGTTATTCGATAAGTGGTAATAAATACCAAAACCTCTTATCATTCCGGCATCCATAAAGAATAGAAGCTCAGCAAATTTTTTATTATTAACATAGATTTCATTATTACGAATCAACAATTCTTCATCTATTGACAAACGATTGGCTTGCGCCATGATACACCCAGCGAGAAAAAATATGGTTATCATAAGCACTAATACTTTTTTAATGAATTTTATAACTATCGACTCCACCAATACGCTCCTTTGTTTGGATATTGGTTGTTGGAATAATATGATGGGCACTGGGCTTCAACGATTCCAAAATGTATGTTTAGTCTTGAGTTCTCAACATCATGGAACCCTATGCGGCTCTTTGCATTGTGAGGATGCTCTCGAGACTCAAGGCCTCCGACATGATTCCTAAAGCGACTGCCGGAACTTTTCCGGTAGTCCAATGAGGTCGAACATAATTGTGTATGATGTGATGAACATCCAGGGTTCGTTGTAAGCCATGCTTTGTTTTCGCGTATGTGTTTGTTTTTCTCCTAAAAGTGCTGTTTCTTCTTCTTGATGCAGCATTTTGAGCCTCAAGATGGTTGGCGTGGATTTCATTTTTTGCCAAGCTTTGATCCGTGTCAGGGTGTTCCCGCTGAGTTGCTTGATATTTTGGACGTTTGCGGCCTTTCTTTCGTTTTTGATCCCCCTTATTTTTCACACGCACTTTGACTCCTTTGGGCAGCGTTTTTGGGGGGCGTCCAGCTTTTCCTGTTTTCAAGACTTCCGAGCATAAGTCAAACAGCATGTTGCCATACCGTCTTTCTCCATCTGAAAGAAAAGTCAGGTCTTTGGTACGATCAACATATTTGCACACGGTTTTCATAACTGATTTAAATAATGCTGTATTTTTATTACCACATCGTTGATCTACAATAAAACGGCTGGCCCGCTCCATGATAACTGCGGTCCACCCTTTGGAGGCCGAAGGCTCGGTGCGCTTTCCCACCATGGTATATAGCTCATCCCCTTCAAATGTGAGGGAAACGAATTCATGACAAAAGGAATACAACATCAGCGTTTCTTTCTGGTCGCAAAACAGTTGCTCCCAGCGGGCAATGGTGCCTTTATGCGATTCCAATACCCGACCGGTTGCCCGAAGGCCAAGCTCCTCGCTACGAAGCAGCAGTGCTGATGCAACCTTACTGATTGGTGTCTTCAAATTTTCCATGGCTGTATTGATAGTTTCAGCAAATAAACGATTGCAGGTTTCACATCGAATCAGATGTCGAGAACCATTATGTACCGTCTTGTAAATCCTGAAAGGAGTTGTATCCAATGAGCTGCAGCTTGGGCATCGAGGGGTATTTTGAGATTTCATGGTGACTATAAAACACAAAACCAGCGTTTTGAAAAGAGGGAGGCTTGAATTGTTGAAGCCCAGTGCCCCAAAATTGCCAAATCAAAAAACACCATAAATTTTAGTGAATATTGCTGATAGTAGTCCGGCAGCCCTGCAAGCCAAAATAAAAACCAAGCTATCGAGACAAGGCTAAAGAGCCGTAAATGTTTTCGTGGTTTCATATGTTTATCATCACAAAATTAAATCCAGCCTTTCGGAGATTAACCTTTTGGGATAAAGAAACTCAAGAATAAAAAAAAGAGCGATAAAAACAGAGGGTGAATAAAAAAGCCTTGATAAAAAAACATGAGCCCCATCCAAGATTCAAACATTATATTCAATGCTATTGGACACTAAACTGTTCTGATAATAATATCGATGCAATCTATCGTACGAATTTGGATGCGGGTTTGCTGCTCATATTTAATTTATTTGATCCTATTGAATGTGTGGTTGATGAAGCCTCGCGAATTACCATTGCCGGGGATTTCATGGTGGGTGCCTTAGCCAAACGAATCGAAATAAAGCCAACAGGTTCTATATCATTGTTTGCAGTTCAATTTACCCCGGAAGGCCTTTATCCGTTCCTCTCAATGCCTCCCGTCGATCTATCGAATTTTTGCGTTGAACTTGAAGAAGTATGGGAACTCAACGGCCTTGGCGTCTCCAAACAAATTCACAGCGCGGGCCAAACACCGGAAACACTTATTCAAACCTTCGAAGGGTTCTTTGCAAGACGGATGAATGCTTTCAGAAAACATAGCTTAAGCGTTGAAAAAGCGGTCACCATTATTCGCGCACATAAAGGCCAAATTCCAATAGAAACCCTGGCAAATCAATTGCAGATCAGCAGCCGCCATCTGGAACGAAAATTCACTGAGCGCATTGGTGTCCCGCCCAAGCAGCTTTGTCGAATCTTTCGGCTCAAGAATGTATTGATCAACTTGAGTCCGACTGAAAGTAATTGGTCAGCCCTCGCGGTAGCGAACGGATATTTTGACCAGGCGCATTTTATTCATGAATTCCAATTTTTCACAGGAAAAAGCCCTATAATCTATTCAACGGCAGCGAGTTCACAAAGATAAAGCAGCCGCTGATTTCGTTGGATAAGGTCGGATTTTTACAATACAGCTTCATCAAACATCTTCTAATCTCCTCCCTGTAGAAAGATCTGAAAAACAAAATAATTAATGACGTCTAAGGAGGGGCGATGATGCTGGAATCTGAAAAAAAAAAGATAAACACAGCAACCGGGAACCTTAAAGCGGGCTATTCCTGCTCGGAAGCGGTGTTGCTGACTTATGGACCGCAGTTGGGCCTCGATCAAAAATTAGCCGTCAAGATAGCCAGTGGATTTGGCGGGGGGATGGGGGGATTGGGCGAGACATGTGGTGCCGTTTCAGCCGCATACATGGTTATTGGCCTCAAATATGGGGGCAACAATGTAAAAGACAACTATCCAAGGGAATCTGCATATCAGGCGGTTACTGAATTTGCACATCTTTTTAAAAAGCGACATGGTTCAACTTATTGCAGGGATTTGATTGGTGGAATTGATATGTCTACACCTGAAGGACGAAAGCAGATACGAGAAAACGGCAGGGTTCCTGAAATTGTATCCGATGCAATTATTATTTTAGAAAAAATTTTCAAGGGGAACGATTGAAATGATCGTCGGCATTGTGGCAGCCTCTGTTGGCGTTGTTCTTCGTTCAATTTCTTTTTTCAGTTCATTTTGAAATAACATCTCGTTTCATTTTTAACCACCAACTGTATTGTCTATGGAAACACCCTTTTATAACGGACATTTTATGAAACTTCTTTATGGCATGAATTTTGTAATCTTTTTATGGTGTCAACCATGAAGTGCTGCGGTAACCTCACTGCTGTTCCGGACAGGATTCAGTACACCGCCGATCAAAGAATTATTTTTAAAATTGGACATAACAGGTGAACACCGAAAACATACTCGTTCTTTTTTCCACCCAAAGCCCGGATCTGAAAGCATTATACCATGGCATCGCCCTGATGGAACGTATCAGGGCCAGGCTTTTTATACTTCTGATCCACAATTGTGATGCCATCGGACTGCGCAAACCGCCATCCCTTGAAAATGCATGTATGGATATTGTCAGGCAGGCCAAGCAGGAAGAGATGCCGGTTTTCTTCTATTCAGGAGAGGGAGATGTGCAATTTGAACTTATGAATATTATAAAAAAGGAACACATCAATCTGATTCTCATAGATGCAGACGATCAGAATATGGAAGATGCCGTAAAAAAAATAAAAGCAGATATGCCGGTTCAGATCATAAAGGTTAAAGAAAAATCGTCACTCTAAAATCACAATGCCTGCATCTCCATTTCTTTGGTAGCTTCACTCCAGGATGGAAGATGCAGGCAAAAATCCAAATTTCATCTTAAAATGAGCACTGAAGACCCGGCATCGTCGATGAGCTTTGTAACTCCCTGGCGGGCAAACAATTTTTGAAGCCGGGATTTTTCTCCCATCCACACACAGATCAAATGGTTTTTGGCATACCGGGAAAAAAAAGCCGTCATGGTTTTATCCTCCACAAGCCTTACCAGCGTGTTAATTCCTTTGGTCTGGTAGTATTGAACCAGATGGTCCATCTGCCGGTCCACCACCTCCTTGAGTTCGCCTGAATGAGTGATACCCACAAGCTCAAGCTCAGCCTGATAACTGGTTGTTAACTGGCTGACCATCTCAAGGGAGACCTGGCTGATATTATCCTGATCCAGGCAGCACACCACGCGTTTGTGCCGGGTTTCACCCTTAACCGCTAAAACCGAACAGGCCGCCTCATTGGCAACCATCCGGCACAGGGGGGTGGATTTATAATTTCCCATGACAATAAGGGTAGAGCCGGCGTCTACAGCTTCGCCAAGAATCTGAGTGCCCGGACTGCCCTGGCGGACACGCACGGACAGATTTTTAAAACGCCCCTGAAGCACCTCCAGATTTTCATAAACACCCGGGGCGGGCATCACGATTTTGGAAACCGGCCGTTCCAGGGTGTAAGGGCAGTCTTTCCCTAAATCCGAAAACATAGCTAAAAACGTCTGCTTATATGCGAGCATCTGTGCCATGGCACTTTCGCAGGAACTGTTGACGCCATCGGCATCAATGCCTAAAAGGGTCACATCAGCCCAGGTCTGCCGGGCGATAGCTGCCGCTTCCACCAATACCTGACGGCTTTGGTTCCCGCCTTTGGCATCATTGTCCAACACGGTTAATATATTCATTCTTATCTCCTTTTATGGCCCCCAAAACCTATTGCCAGAACATCATCACCGGTGATTCCATTCTTGCCAGAAGTTCCATGCTGGGCTGGCTTTCGCCCAGGTTTTTACGTCCAACGACTGACGCAACCAGACCCGACCGGCAAAGTTCTTCGGCCAAAAGTTCGGCAGGCCCCTTGATCGCTTTAAGGGAGATATAAGAGCAGTTGGCGGTTTTCAGGTGCTCTTCCACTTGGGTAAAAAATACGTTGCTGTTTTCCTGGGCGTCAGTAAATTCAAGCGCCGATGTCTTCTGGGGATGCCAGACAAGGACCTTAAGGGGCAGGCCGGTTTGCGCAATAAAATAGGACAGCACCGGCATAAGCAATCCAAGGTCATGCCCGGGGGTCAGCACCAGAACCATGGATTCCAAAGGAATCAGATTTTTGACCAGGATGCTTGGCAAAGGCATTTTACGAAGCAGTTGGGATTTTACGGCCTGATAAAAATCGGCAGTACTCTCCGTTGTCAGCAATCCTTCCACAAAAATATCATAATTGCCTGTGTGGGCCTCCAAAAGCGTCTCTTCTGTTTTATCCCCGATGCGTATTTTGGGAAGTCCCAGGGCCGGGAAGTTAATATTTTCCATGTCGATCAGCGATTTGATCTTTTGCCGGCCGTCCTCTTCGAGCGCTGTTTCCCAGCTTCTCTGGACCCAGCCGGTACCGGGAAGCTGGCCTTTGGGGCCGGGATCTTCCACATGCAGGGCGGAAAGCGCCATGTCAAAATTGCGTACGGCATTGCAGGCATATCTTAACGCAATGCTGGAGGCCAGGTCCTTGTCCAGGGTAATAAGGGTGCGTATCATAATAAATTCTCCCGACAGACATTATTTGATATTATTTTCAGCCCGCTCAATGACGGCAAAAATTTCACCAAGCTTGAAAGGCTTTGCAAGGAAATCAAACACCCCTTTTTTAAAAGACTCTTTAGCGGTTTCGAGGGTGGCAAAGCCAGTGATGACGATGACCTGGGTGTCGGGATGCTGTTTTTTGACCTCGGTGAAAAACTGCATGCCGTCAATGCCTTCCATTTTCAAGTCTGTGATGACAATATCAAAGGGGGTATGTATTACTATTTCAAGGGCTTTAACGCTGTCACAACAGGTTTGAACCTCATACCCCTTTCTGTCCAGGGAGGCCTTGAGGCGCTTGCACACAATGGGTTCATCGTCCAGAATAAAAATGCTTGTTTTTCTATCTTTTTCCAATGGTATACTCCTTAAATACGACTTAAAGTCCTGGATCATATTGGGGTAATGTCAATCCGATTCCGAGCTTAACGCCCAGAAATCATCCACATATTTTTTCACATAGGTGTCATTGAGCATTTTGACATCCAACTGCCGGGTAAACGCCACCAGTTCCCCCACAAGAACAAGGCTCTCTTCCATGCGCTCCCAACTCATTTTTTTGGTTTTGGCCACCAGCAGATCATTGTCCTGTTTCATTCTGAAATGAGCCTTTTCCAACACCTGGGCCAGAAAGCTCACCCGGCGTGTGCGCCGTCCCGCATCGGTCACCCCGCCGAAAAATCGGAAATAGATATAATTATCATTGGGATTTGGGCCCATATAGGCATCAATCATGTTGAAATGATAGCCCAGACGCAGGCTGATGTTGATATACTCCTTGGACATCACCACCAGGTTCTGGCCAATGGAGCCGGGGCTTGTCTGGTGGGGGGGCTGGGTTCTTGTCAGGCTGGACATAAAGCTTTTGAAATCAACACTCATGGGCTCACTGTTCCACATGCCTTTGCGGGTCAATCCTTTTAGAAATGCATTCAGGGGAACAGAGGTAATCTGTTTGGGCATCACGGCCCGGGTACCGGCACCGGGTGAAAGCCCTTCACCGATGTCGATGAGCATAAGATCCAGCGGAATGTCCACCTTGAGCTTCTGGGCCCTGGACCGCTCATGTTTCAGATCATAATAATTAAGATTAATCAGCTCTTCCACGGCCTTTTCATGCACAAACCGGGTAATATCATGAAAGGTCTGGCAAAAGCGCGGGGAAAACCGTTTGTCCTCGGGGTCCACAAAGGTCAAAGGAGATATCTTTTTCAATACCCGTTTCAATAGACGGTACTCATAGGTATCGGCAAAGTTGTCATCAGCGAACACGTAGTAGCAAAGCGCCTTGGCAGAGCCGTCGTACACGACCTTGCCCTCGGTATCCAACGTGATCTCCTGGCCTTGCTTCAGCTTGCTTGTGGCAATGCCGGTATCCACCAGGGTGGGCACCCGGAACTCCCTTGCAATGGTGGCCATATGGCCGGCTGGAGACCCGATGTCCGTGATGATCCCTGCGGCATATTTGGCAATCATAGCAAACTTGGGTGATGCATGCCGGGTGACCAGAATGGCCCCTGGGGGGAAGTCGTCAAGATCCTGGCCGTCTTCATACAAAAACACCTTGCCGATGGCAATGCCGTCCTGGGCCACCATGCCTTTGCCCGAAAATACGATGTCGTATTTTTCCTTGATCTTAGGGATATCGCACACCATCCGACTCATTTCTTCCTTGATATTCAAGGGTCTGGATTGCAAAATCCAGATCTTTCCGGATGCATCAATGGAAAACTCAATATCCTGGGGTGCCCTGAAATAGCGCTCCACCATGAGGCCGGTCTCTGCCAGGCGGGTAACCTGTTCCTGGGTCAGACAAGGCGCGGATTGCAAGTGCTCAGGTACAACCTCTTGGTCCAACCCGCCACGGGGCAGCGCCACCAGGCACTGCATTTTATCGCCCACGGTCATTTGAAGAATTTTGTGGGGCGCTTCTCTGGCCACATCATAGTTGTCAAAGACAGCCCGGCCTGAAACCAGTGGGGAACCAAGGCCTAAAGCGGCATTGATCTTCATACGATTTTCTTCTGGACGGACTGGATCTAATGTATAGAGGACGCCGGATACCATTGGCTGTACCATCTCCAGGCACCCCACGGCCATAGCCATTTCGTGCTCTTCAAAGCCGTTGGCATCCCGGTAGGCCATAGCTTCCCGGCTGTAAGCACTGCTTACCACGATTTTATAGCTTTTAAAAAAATCATCGATGCAGGTGTTGATGCAGCTGGTATACTGGCCGGCAAAACTATTTTTGCCGTCCTCACCCACAGCACTGCTTCGCACCGCTAAACGCAGCTTTTTTTTTGAGCCCCATCCAGCCAGTTTTTTCAGTGCCTTCTGGATCTCTTTTTTCATTCCCGGCGGTACAGCGGCATTGTCAATACCGGCTCTGATTCGTTCAGACGCTTCTTTTGCAGCGATCTGATTTTCCTTCCACTGGGCGGTAAGAGATTCAATTTCCCGGTCCAAACCGTTATAGGCCAGAAACCAGTGAAAGGCCGAGGAGGTGACGGCAAATCCATCCGGCACATTGAGGCCCAGCACATTTTTAAGCTGGGCCAGGTTGGCATTTTTGGCCCCCACCTGCTCCTCAAGATCTGCGGTGACAAAGGTATCGGCAATGGTGCATTGCCGGTCCGGCCGCAGGCTGGATTTGCCTTCAAGCATCTCTTGAATCCCGGTGTTGATGCGCCAGAACGCATCATCAAGCCCGGGATATCTGTCCTGGGCGATAAAATTGAAATGATGGATCAGTTTGTAGACAAGACTTGCGATCTCCTGGCAGCTGGTGTGGATATAGTGGGTGTCGAAAATATAATCGCCCCCCAGCTTGTCACCCATGCCGGTCATCAGATCCAGGATCTGATTATTGGAATCCAGAAGCCGCCTGAAACTTGAAAACACTTCAAATATAGAGCGCTCTTCAGCCAAGGGCTGTTTTCTGCCCCACAGGCGGCTTATAGATTTTAGATCCAAAAACTTTGCCATGGTTACAAAGATCCTGATTAATGGCCTTCGTTGCTGCCTTGAAAGATTAGACCGGTGAGTAGCCCTGCAGCAAGGGCAATGATTACCGACACAATACCATAAAGCAGCGGTTTGCCAAATGCCAGGGACGACAGGAACTTGGGAAATCCTGTTTCTTCTACTTTAACACGGGTCTGGGCTTTGGACCCAACAGCACCGTCTTTTACGGTAAAAACCTCTACCTGGTAGCTGCCCGGCTTTAATCCTGACGGAATGGCGATCTTTGCAGAAAACGGTTTCAGACCATTGGCCGGCGCCTGGTAAGTCACCTTGCCAAACCCTGAGGCATAGGCCCCATGCTTGGATTTGAGTTTGACAAATTCATCAAAAAGAGAGCTTTTGTCTTCAGGGGCAGGTGCAATCTCTATCTGGTTTATCAAAGAGGATATTCCAAGATTTAACCCCTTCCACTGGTCGGATTCTTTGGTCAAAGATTTGGGGGTTGCCACCATGAAAATATCCGGGCAGTGGTGAAAAGTTACTGTCCCCATATTCATCCACAGAAGGCCCATGGCTTTTCCCTTCTCTTTTAAGGCCACGTCCTGCTCACCGGACTTAAAGCGGACCACCGCGTCTGCATCTTCAGGAATTGATCCGTCTACTTTAACATCAATGCCGTTAAAAGAAGCCCCGATGTTGATGGCCGAAGGGGTCACCGTAAACGTGGCGGGCACGGCTGCTAACGCAATAACCGGAAGACAGATAAACATGAGCAGCAGAAGACCGGTTAAGGCTTTTTGATATCGTTTCATCTTAATGCCCTCCTGCAAAAGCCAGTAAAATATCGGGGGTGACGAGCAGATCAAACAGCATCTTAAACATCACCACAAGGACCAGGCTTGCCAAAAGGATCTTGAGCTGTTCGCCTTTAAGCTTTTTGCTCACCTTGACGCCGAGCTGCGCCCCAAGCGTGGAGCCTAAAAGCAGGATCAGGGCCAGGATGAAATCCACGGTATGATTGGTGGTTGCCTGCATGATGGTCACGTCGATACAGGTAAATAAAATCTGAAAAAGACTGGTTCCCACCACCACATGCATGGGCATGCGAAGCAGATAGACCATAACCGGCACCATAAGGAACCCCCCGCCAACACCCATGATGGCTGCAAGGATACCCACAAAAACGCCAAGAATCAAAGGCAGCAGTACGGACAATTCCACGCCGGACTTATCAAACCGGGTCTGGAAGGGCAGCTTTTTAACAAGCTGCATATACATGGACTCTTTGCGAGGCTTTTCATTCACATCAATGGTCTCGGAGGCCGGCGCTTTGGACTTTCGCAAAGACTGCAGACTTTCGATGAACATGTAAGCGCCCACAAACCCCAGCATCAGGACATAGGTGACCTGGATAAGAAAGTCGGCATTGCCCAGGGCCCGTAAAATCTTAATTACTTGAACGCCCAGCGTGCCGCCGATGATCCCGCCCACAAGGAGCAGAATCCCCATTTTAAAATCCACATTGCCCAGACGGTAATGGGCCAGGGTGCCTGAGGTGGAGGCGCCCACAATCTGGTTGGAATCCGAAGCTGCTGCAATGGTCGGCGGAATGCCGATCATGATTAGAAGCGGGGTCATCAGGAAACCTCCGCCAACGCCGAAGATGCCGGAAAGCAGTCCCACAAATCCCCCCATGGCAAACACCTCAAGGGTATTGATGCTAAGGCCTGCAATCGGCAGATACAAGTGCCACATCTTAAAAATTTCTCCTCTTATTGGGTTTATATTTTGGGCAACCCTTACCGCACCGCAGTGCCCCTGAGGTGCCCTCGCTTTTAAAATCTTGTAAAAAGCGTGGATAGCAAAATAAATGCCATCTGCCCAAAGTCAGAGAAGGATGTTGGAAACCCCTTATCAAATCATGGTTTCAAAAATATTTTTTGTGATATGTCCAAAAATTTCAAAGCGGTGTGCATAGGCCGGCCCCCAGGAAAGGCGGCCGGAAGGAAAAATTAATTCATTTTGAAACATGGATGCTCATGGGTGGTTCAAAAAGGAATCTAATACGCTGTCACTATATAGACAGAATGTTTCAAATCGAAACATCTTCTTGGTCATCGGTCATTGCGGGAAGCAATATGATAAAACAGGTGCCCTGCCCTTCATCACTTTCAACAGCCACATGTCCGTTATGCTTTTTAATGATGCCGTAGACAATGCTTAAGCCCAAACCGGTCCCTTGGCCCACGGATTTGGTAGTGAAAAAGGGATCAAATATCTGTGCCAGGTTTTCAGGGGCGATGCCCTGGCCGGAATCCTTAAACCGGATTCGTATCCGGCCGTCTTCCTGCGCGTCTGCGGCAATGAGAATATCGCCACCGTCGGGCATGGCAGCCATGGCATTGGAAAACAGATTGATAAATACCTGCTCCAGGTTTTGCAGGTTTCCCCTGATGGCCGGAAGGGTGTCCGGGATCTCCGTGGTCAGGCGAATCTTGTTGACCATAAGCTGATTTCTTACCAGCCCCAGGGTGGCGGAAATTACGTCGGACACCAAGATCCGTGACATAACGGTTCGATCACTGCGTGAAAAATCCAGCAGGTTTTTAACCACACTGCTTGCCCGGGTGGTCTGGGTGATAATGTCATGGATCATCTCCCGGGTCTCGGTGCCGGAAAGGTCGTCAAATCCTTCAAGCAGGCTGTCTGCGGTCAAAGAGATATTATTCAGCGGATTGTTTATTTCATGAGCGATTCCCGATGTAAAGGTACCGATGGAGGCAAGTTTTCTGGATTGGACCAGCTGCTCCTGCTTTTCATCCAGTTCCCGGACCATCTGGTTGAAACCGGCAATGAGTTGTGAAATTTCATCGTGCTTGGGCGCATCTTCCATGATGGTTTTAAACTGTCCTTTGGGGATGCTTTTGGTAGCCAGAGTCACCTGTTTCAAGCGTTTAAGCAGGCTTTTTGCTTCAAAAAAGAACAAAACGGCGACACAAAAAATAAAGCCGCCCACGGAAAAAATCGAAAAGGTGACCATATTTTCAAGGGAGCGGTTGATCCGTTCGCGTTTTTTGACCAGAAGCCCCTCACAGAATGCCACCATGTCACTGCCAAAAGATCTAATTTGAGCAACGTTTGCAGTGTCCAGCTTATCTGTTCCTGTTCCTATAAGCGATTTATATGCTTTGAACTTCTGTTTAAAACCGTTATACCGGTCAAGACCTGCAACCATGCCGATGGAGTCAGAAAGATTTGTGATATCACTTTGGGTGCGATGCAGGTAATCCTGAAGTTCCACAACGATTTTGTCCTGGTATCCGTAAAGAATGGTATTTTTTTCATACCGCCGAATTTCAAGAATATTGTCTAAAAGACCGTGAAACTGGTCTAAAACCACCATTTTATTCTTCAAAGCCATGATGTTCAGGCCAAAGGCCATGCTTAAGACACAGACAAAAATAAGACTGGCAATAAAACCTAATATAATTTTGGTTCGGATGGTAACAGGCATATAAGTTCCCTCGTTATATAAACAAAGCGGCAGCAATTAAAAATCGGTCCAAATCTTAATGATCACAGCATAAATCATACCATCAACCCTGACATTGAAAAGCATAATATCATCACTCGATGATCCCGTTTTTGTTAATTCCGCCAAAACTGGTTTATCGAGTATCAGGCTGGAGTCTATTATTCCCCACCCCTGCGCCGAATTGAAGCTGCGTCAAAGAACCATATTGGCATGCTTTATGCTGACATTTTGGCGGTTTGTTTTTTTACATTTAAGGAGGCGTTATGCATACGTTGTTGATCGTTGTTTTTGTTTTGGCCTATTCCGCCATTGCCTTTGAGCATCCGCTCAGGGTAAACAAGTCGGCTTCTGCTCTGCTGGGTGCCGGCATCATGTGGACTGTTTACGCTGTTGCCACAGGCAATCATCATCTTGTGACGGAACAGCTAAATGAGAATCTTGCAGCCACGGCCCAGATTATCTTTTTTCTGCTCGGAGCCATGACCATTGTTGAGCTGGTAGATGCCCATGACGGCTTTGAGGTCATCACTTCCCGGATTACCACCACAAGCCAGAGTGTCTTGATTGTGCTCATCGGCATTGTCACTTTTTTTCTTTCCGCCATGCTGGATAACCTGACCACAACCATCGTCATGGTCTCATTGACCAAAAAACTTCTGAACAGACATGATGACCGGCTGATCTTTGCAGGGGTTATTGTCATTGCCGCCAATGCCGGCGGGGCCTGGTCACCCATTGGCGATGTCACCACGACCATGCTTTGGATCGGAGGCCAGATCAGTTCAACCGGTGTGGTTCAATCGGTCTTTTTAGCATCGGTCGCAGATCTTATTATTCCTCTGATTGTTGTCAGCTTTATGCTGCGGGGCAAGACCGTGGGAAACAAAACGGAACAAAACGGACTTAAAACAACCACAAAGCTTGAACGGAACCTGATGTTCATTGTCGGCTTAGGATCATTGGTCATGGTGCCGATATTCAAGGAAACAACCCATTTACCGCCCTTTATGGGCGTGCTTTGCGGCCTTGGCGTTCTCTGGGTGGTGGGAGAGCTTGTGCACAGACAAAAGTCAGACGAGGACAAACAGCCGTTGACCATGGTGCATGCCCTGACCAAAATCGATATGGCTTCCATTGTCTTTTTCATTGGCATCCTGCTGGCAGTGGCGACCCTGGAAGATTCACACATTCTAAACAGCCTTGCGGCCTGGCTTAATCAGACCATTGGAAACCAGAGCATTATCGTTGCCGTGATCGGTGTCATCAGCTCAATCATCGACAATGTGCCCCTGGTGGCCGCGTCCATGGGCATGTATGATATCCATCAATTTGCCACAGACAATTTTTTGTGGACCTTTCTGGCGTTTTGTGCAGGCACCGGCGGCTCTTTACTGATCATTGGCTCGGCTGCAGGCGTTGCGGCCATGGGCCTGGAGAAAATCAACTTTTTCTGGTATGTGAAAAAAATCAGCGGACTGGCTGTGCTTGGTTATATTGCAGGCATCCTGGTTTTTCTGGTTCAGTTTAAACTGCTGAATTAGTATTTAACGTAACTCCGTGTTTAAACGGAAAGCTGTACAAAGACAACGGGCAGAAGAATGGCTTTCCGTTCAAACAACACAATGGGCAAAATAATAAAAAGGCCGACAAGAATAAATGCGATTTTTGACCTTGATATAATAAACCTTTTCCATGCTATTATTGCTCGGTCAACAACAATCATTTTGTAAGAATACTTTTTGTCTTCTATTACCTATTCGTGTAAGATTATTCATATCAGTCTTCTCAAAGAATAAGATATTTTTCGTATTTTGATGGCGATAAGTTCATTTTACTGAAGGACCATTATATATTGAATATAAATTTCACCGACACTGCTCGTTTTTCAACGTTGAAAAACAGGTTGGCATTTAACCTGATAATGCCTGTTTTTATTATTTCATTGCTGACATTTGGATGGTTTGCCGTTGATAAACAAGTAAGCACGTTGAAGATGGCCACAATATCTGCATATCAGAAAGCTGAACTGGAGATTGTTCGGGTGGCGGCACGCAGTATCAGTATTTATATTGAAGAACAGGTAAAATTTCATCACGTCAATGATGTCGACAGGATTGAACAAAATATTTTCAAACTATTTATCCACCCCATAAAATTATTGAAAAGTGGTGACGCATGGATTTATGCGCCGGATCACGTTGTGTTTGATCTAAGTGAAGATTTCCCGGATGAATATAAAGGAAAAAGTATGGCGCAAATATTTAACATCCAGAAAACAATGGGTGCTGACCATTTTGAAGAGATGACGGCGGCAGTTATGAACGCTCAAGAAGGTGTCGGCTGGTACGTCTGGTTGCCGGATAAAGGAATGGAAATAGCGGCTTGGACTCCTGTTAAAGTCGGGGAATACACCTGGAGTATCGGGATGTCGGTTCCGCTACCGGAAATTTTGAAGTTTACCGGTTCTGGTAAACAGATTGCAACGATAAAAATTACGATGTCCATCGCGACGATTGCTGCACTAATTGTTCTGACGGCCTGGGGGTATGGCGTCTGGATAAAAGAACAGATTGCCCAGGATCTGCAGGACTCCCGAAGAATGCTTCAAACGATTCTGGATAATATGCCTCAATTTCTTTTCTGGAAAAACAAAGAGGGGATCTACCTTGGATGCAATAAAAATTTTGCTCGGGTTGCAGGCGTTGGCGCAGCTGAAAATATTTTAGGAAAAACCGATTATGATTTGGCCTGGAAAAAAGAAGAGGCGGATTTTTTTGTTTCTTGCGATAAAAAAGTTATGGAGCAAAACGCACCTGAACTGCATATTATTGAACCCCAGTTGCAGGCCGATGGTAAACAGGCCTGGGTGGATACCTGCACGATTCCTCTAATTGATGACAACAATAAAATTTTCGGACTGCTCGGCATGTATGAAGATGTAACAGAAAGAAAACAAGGTGAAGATGAATTAAAAAGAGCTAAGAATTATATTGCGAATATTATCGAATCAATGCCTTCTGCACTTGTGGGTGTCGATATTAACAATAAGATTACACAGTGGAACAGCAAAGCAGAACATCTCACAGGCGTTTCCAGAAAAACCGCTTTAGGGAAACCATTAATAAAAGTGTTTCCACAAATGGACAATAAACTGGATACCATTGTCGAAGCCATAAAAACCAAGGAGATAAAACAATATCGCAAAGAGGCGCATCAGTTAAACGATCGCCTGCTTTATGAAGATATCACAATTTATCCGTTAATTGCCGATGGGGTGGAAGGTGCTGTTATCATAATCGAAGATGTGACCGACAAAGTCTATATGGAAGAAATGGTGGTACAATCTGAGAAAATGATGTCTGTGGGTGGCCTTGCCGCCGGTATGGCCCATGAGATCAATAATCCTCTGGCAGGCATGATACAAACTGCAAATGTAATAAAATCTCGGCTGGAGAATATAGACCTGCCTGTAAATCTAAGTGTGGCGGAAGAACTCGGGATCTCCATTCATGATATCAAAAAATTTATGGAAAAACGGGATATTTTGCGAATGCTGGATACCATTCAGGATGCTGGATCACAGGCAGCAGATATCGTTAACAGCATGCTTAGTTTTGCAAGAAAATCCGATGCCGACATGTCCTCTCATTATCCAGATCAGCTGATGGATGACATCCTTGAGCTAGCAACGGCAGACTATGATCTGAAGAAACATTATGATTTTAAATCGGTTGAGATTGTCAAAGAATATTCTGATAATATGCCTGAACTATTTTGTGACAGGGGAAAAATTCAGCAGGTACTGCTCAATGTCCTTCGTAATAGCGCCCAGGCCATGAAGACTGCAGAAACAAAATGCCCAAAGCTTATACTTAGGATTTATAGTGAGAAAGCCCCACCAATGGTTCGCATAGAAATAGAAGACAACGGGCCCGGCATGGATGAAAACACCATGTCAAAAGTATTTGATCCATTCTTTACGACCAAACCGGTAGGCATAGGTACGGGACTTGGGCTAAGTGTTTCCTATTTCATTATCACCGAAAATCACAAAGGGAAAATGATAGTCGAATCCAGTCCCGGCGCAGGCGCTAAATTCATTATAAGTTTACCTATGTCGATGGACAAACATGAATTGTCGTAAATGGTCTGTCCGTTATCATATACCGTATCCAGCTTGGTTTGGTATTGGGCCAGAGCCTCAGTACGATAGGCATCAAGGTCATGTGCCCGGAATATCAAGGTTGTTTGGGAAATAGTTCGCATGGGCATCAGGGCGCTGTCTTGCAACGATTGTCTGGCAAAGATCATAGCGACAAATATAATGGCTGTTAAGCTACAGATAATACAAATATTGGACAAGCTTGAGCCGTTCTGAATCCGTACCGGAAAAGGGGGCATAAAGGGAACCATCTTGTCAGTGATGGAGATGATGGCATTCACGCCCTCAAGGGTTCTGTCGGAGAGCCGCCGGGTAATGTCGTTGATTCCGCCAATGGTATGGCAGACAGCACAATTGGCATCAAACAGGGCCTGGCCCTGCCGGGCCGAGGGCGCCGTCAAAAGCGGCTGGTTGATCCAGCTATGAGAAGAGAGCCTCCCATCTTTGGCAGATGCCAGATTTTTTACCATGTGTACCTGATTGGCATACATGTAACCGGGAATCAGGTATGGTCCACGCATAAATTCACGAATCCGCTCAAATTAGGCAACATAATGGAAATACCTTTGGAATCCAGAAATAGTAGGCTTTGAGTGACTGCATGATCTGGCCTGTGGGCGGCGGGCCGTCCCGTTCATGCTGCGTTCAAAACAGCCCTGGGTTCTTAAGGTCAAATCTGCCGCATAATCTCTTCTTGAGCGATATCCTGGGTAAGTTGCGCCCCCCCCAAATGGAGTCTTTGCTTCTGCCGCCATCAAAGTGGCAATTGATACAGACTAAATCATTTCCGATATAGTGTCCTGCATATTTTTGGGTTTCGGTCATAATTTTGTATCCCAAAAGAACCGTCTCCCTGATATCATCCGGGGCGCCTTCCTGGTCCGGCGGATTGAAGACGGCTTCATCACTGTCCTGGGAACCTTTATTTTTGTTCGTTTTTTTGCCGGTCAACAAATGTATTTAAAAAGAGTGCATTTTTATCTACAATGCGCAGCCAACTAATAAAATGAACAAAAGGAAATGCGATATGTTTGATTACCCCTCGTATCTAAAACAGTTGATGGCAGGAAAGCCGGTCAGCAACCCGTTTCTGGATTTTTTACAAATAAAAGTCGAAGCGGTTGAGAAAGGATACGCCCGGTTCAGCATGGAAATCCGGCCCGAATTTCTCCAGGGTGCGGGCATCATGCAGGGCGGTTTAGGGATTGCCTTATCAAGTGAAGCCGCCGCCCATGCGGTGATGAGCACCCTGGCACCCGGCGAAAACCTGACAACCATTGAACTGAAAAACAACTTTCTTTCCATGGCCTCCAAGGGGCGTCTGACTGCCGAATCCAGGGTATTCAAACGGGGTCGGACCCTTGTTTTTGTGGACAGCACGGTCAAAGATGACACAGGAAAATATATTTCAAAAAGCAGTGCGACCTTGATGGTGATTCCACCCAAAACAGACTAACGGTCATGCCCTGAAGGACATAACAAACGATGAAAAACATTTTAACCACAGAAAATACGGAAATCACAGAATCCTATCTTCAGTGTCTTCTGTGATTTCCGTGGTTAAACTGTTTCAGATACGGTCCAAAGCAATTGCACTATTTGATTTCATAAAACGTATTTTTGTCGGCAAAAATTTTGGCCTTTTTGGCATAGAGATCCGAGGACACTTTGAGCACCTGTGTAATCTCTTCTTTGTTTTCATAAGTCTTTTTTACTTTTCCCGGGGAACCGACCACAAGGGAGTATGGCGGGACAATTGTTTTTTCAAGGACCACCGCACCTGCCGCCACAACAGAGCCTTTACCGATGACGGCATGATTCATCACAGTGGCACCCATACCGATCAGGCAGTCGTCTTCAATGGTGCAGCCATGCAGACAACACTGATGGCCGACGGTGACGCTGTTACCCACCGTTAAAGGGACCCCCTCATCGGCATGGCACATGGACAGGTCCTGGATATTTGTCCGCTCACCGATGGAGATGGTGGCCGTATCTCCCCGGATGACCGTTTGAAACCAGACCGAGGCGTCCTTGGCGATATGCACATCACCCATAATTTGGGCCGTTGGCGCAACAAAGACGGAATCATGAATTTCAGGGCGGATATTTTTAAATGCGTATAAAGTCATCATCTCTCCTTGTAATCATTTGATTGAATTTGTTATATTCAGGGTTTATATTTTATATATTTATCAGACTTATACCTGCCGTTTCAAAAGTACAACCCAGAAAAGGAAAAATTATGTCAAAAGAATATGATGTGGCGATTATCGGGGCAGGGACAGCCGGACTCACAGCCCAGGAAGAGGTGGTCAAACATACGGATAACTATGTGCTCATTGATGACGGTCCCTTGGGCACCACCTGTGCACGGGTGGGGTGCATGCCGTCCAAGGCATTGATTGCCGTGGCCGAGGACTTTCACAAGTGCAGTTTTTTTGATGAATACGGTATTAACGGCGCCAAAGACCTGGTCCCGGATCATAAAAAAGTCATGGCACGGGTCCGGGCCATGCGGGATGAATTTTCAGGCGGCGTAATCCGGGAAATGTCCGGGTTCATGGATAAGGTGATCCGGAAAAGGGCCAGGTTTATTGACGCCAACACCCTGGATTTAGGCGATGAAACCATCCGGGCCAAACGCATCATCATCGCCACCGGATCAAAACCTTTTATACCTGAGCCCTGGCTGCCGTTCAAAAATTTTATCATTGATACGGATCAGTTCTTTGAACTTGACACCCTGCCCCAGACCATGGCCGTGTTTGGTTTGGGTGTTATCGGCATTGAGTTGGGCCAGGCCCTGCATCGCATCGGCGTTGACGTAACCGCAGTGACCCGCCGTAAAACCGCCGGCGGCCTGACCGACCCCAAACTTGAAGAATACGCCTTTGATTATTTTTCCAAAGAGATGAAGGTTGCACTTGGCCCCGCTGAAATTTTGGGCAAAACCGACACCGGCTTAGAAGTGGGCGCCGGCAGCAAACGATGGACAGTGGAACGGGTGCTGATCGCCACGGGTAGGCGTCCTGTACTCCAGGGCCTAAACCTCGAAAACTTAAAACTTGACCTGGATGCCAAAGGGATGCCGATCTTTGATCGCCAAACCCTGCAAATCGGAAATCTGCCCGTGTTTCTGGCCGGAGATGTAAACGGCCTTAAACCCATTCTTCATGAAGCGGCCGATGACGGCACCATTGCCGGTTACAACGCCTGTGCAGGAACCATAGCCGGATTTAAAAAACGTGTTCCACTGCATATCACCTTTTCTTCACCAAATATCGCCATTGCAGGTCTTTCCCACAAAGCACTTAAGGGAAAAGGCATTAATTATGTGGTGGGCGAGGCGTCCTGGGAAGAACTGGGCCGGGCCAGAATGATGCTTGGCAAAGCCGCCGGGCGAGCCCGAATTTATGCAGAGCCCCAAAAGGGCCGGCTGCTGGGTGCAGAGATTATGGCGCCGGCCGGTGAGCACATGGCCCACCTGTTAGCCTGGGCCATGGGAGCCAATCTGACACTCAAAGAAATTCTGGGCATGCCCTTTTACCACCCCGTGCCGGAGGAAGCGCTTTTAGATGCTTTTTTTCAGATTGCTGAACAAATCAGTGAGCCTGTCCCCACGCCGATCCTGGAAAAAGCAGAGGGCAGCTCCCATGGGAAATAAAACAGACCCGCTCAACCTGTTTTTGTCTGATGCCCGGTCCAGGGCCCAAACCCAGGATATTGACATGCTGGTATTCGGCAATGAAGCGACGGATCTGGATTCGGTGGTTTCCGCCATTGGGCTGGCCTGGGTGCTGGGAAACGGCACGAATCCCTGTAGTGCCCTCCCCCTAATTCCCACCAAGCGAGACGATTTCCGCCTGAAAACAGAAAGCCGGTGGGTCCTCTCACAAACAGGCATTGACATTAAGAACCTTTTTTTCATAGACGATATCCAACCCTTGGAAACGCTCATCTCACGGGTCAGGGGCTTTGCCCTGGTGGACCATAACCGGCCGGCAAACGGGTTTTTAAAGTATGAAGAAAAAATAAAGTTTATCATGGATCACCATGAAGACTTAAAACTATACCCCTATGCCCTGGGCCGGATTGAACCGGTGGGTTCTTGTGCCACCCTGGTGGGCGAAGATCTGATCAAAGAAAGCAAAGACCCGGCAAAAAAAATTCCCCAAAGCCTTGCCGCCCTATTGCTTGGGGCTATCCTCATTGACACCGTCAACCTCGACCCCAAGGCCGGGCGGGTGACCCCCAGGGACCAATCGGTGGCAAAGCATTTGACATCCATTGCCGGGCTTGACACAGACACATTTTACCAGGGCATACGCGCGGCTAAATCAGATATCCGTGAAATGGACACAAGGGACCTGCTCAGACGAGACTGCAAAACATTTCAATTCAACAAGGTAAGCTGCACCGTGGCATCGGTGCCTTTGGATCTGGAGAGATGGATGATCAGGGATATGGATCTTGCCACGGGCATTGAAAGCTACGCAAAAGAAGTTCAGGCAGATATTTTAATGACCATGAACACCCAGCGTATGCCTGAATTTTCAAGGGGGATTTCAGTGTTCTGCAAATCCCCCGTTCTTTTCACAACCATCTCCGCCATGCTGGCATTCAACCTTGACCTGGAAATAATCACCCCACCCCAGGGCTTTGCATGCGGTGATGTTCACTTTTTCCGGCAAGGCAACTTGAGCCTGTCCAGAAAAAAACTTGAACCGATACTGGATCAATATTTTTCAAAAATGGAACATCCATATTGATTGGCCCGACAGAATAATATTAGATTAAAATCAAGCCCTGGCTATATACTTTCGGGTTTCGGTGTTGACCTTGACCATCTCGCCGTTTTCAAGATATTCAGGCACCTGGATTTCAACCCCGTTGGAAAGGGTGGCAGGTTTTGTCCGGGCCGTGGCACTGGCCCCTTTGATGCCCGGCGCGGTCTGTGTGATTTCAAAAACAAGGGAGGCGGGGATTTCAACGGCCACCAGATTGCCGTCAATAAACATACCCACAATATCTTCCATGCCGTCGGTGAGCCATACCAGTTCGTCTTCTATGCTCTCTTCGGAAATCATATACTGGCCATATTCCACAGTATCCATGAACACATGCAGCTCCCCGTCCGGATAGAGGTACTGGACAGGTTTTCTTTGCAGGTCCACCTCATCGAGCATATCATTGCCTTTGTATGAATCCTCATATTTTTGCCGGGTTTTAATACCGCTGAACCGGACCTTGTAAAGGGTGACAGCGCCCCTTGCCGAGGGGGTTCTTACATCGATATGTTTTACCAGGTATGGTTCACCGCTGATCTCCACTACCTGTCCTTTTTTTAAATCACATGCTTTTGGCATACTTGTCTCTCCTAAAATATAATCTTCACTTTTAAATTAAACGCGCTACGCTTCTTCGGGCTTATGAAGCACTACCAAAGAATCGGGGTCACGTTCCTTTATTTTCCGGGCAACTTCAGCCGGAACTATTTCGTAGACATTGTTCAACGTGACAATGGCAAGTTGCCCCTGTTCAAGTTTTTGGGTGATGTCATTATTTACATATAGTTTTTTTATTTTCTTGCCGACCTTGAAATAGTATGGATCTTCGTACTTATTCAGATCCAGCCGGTTCTCTTCTATCAGCTGCTTCACCTGGGCCAATTTCGCCTGTTGTTCTTTCTCCCGGTTTGACTCGCGGTTAAGTTCCCGGCTTCGTTTGGCCTGGGCCAACTGATTTTGCCGAGTTTGATTGACCTCAGGCGCCGTCTTCTTGCCTTTATTTTTTTTCCGCTTAATCCGCTTCTCTTGATTGGCTTTTTTAGCCTGTTTTTTATCAGCTATCCCGGCTTTCAGGAGCTGATCCTGTAAAGACAGTCCCATTTATCCCCCTCTCCTTAAAATTCTCGTCATAATATATCCTGCGGCACAGTAGTTCAACACCGCTGTTACCTAAATGTTGCATGCTTTTTTTTAAGCTCAGGCAAACTCGCTGCTATATCACCCCAATTGACGTCTAAAGAGCGAGGCACTTAAATTTCATTTCCCCTCCAACTGCAAGCCCTCAACTTTCTCCTTGCCTAAAAATTGAGCACTTGACCGGACCCGCAAATCTTTCTATAAAGGTTTTCAGAAATTGCTTTTTTGTATTTTTTAAAAATAGAATTTATTTTTAAACACGTAATACAAATTGTCAATTTTATTAACAATTATTGATTTCGGGTACTATACCCGAGTTATACAAACCCAAATATGCTGTTTTGAAGGAGAAAAAATGCATAAAATAGACCCCGATGAATGTCAGTCCTGCGGTGCATGCGCAAGCGCCTGTCCTGTTGAAGCCATCAGCATGCCGGACGGAAAAAATTATTTCGAAATAAATGACGAATGTACAGATTGCGGCGAATGTGAAGCTGAATGCGGTTTCCACGCAATTTTTACTGAGTAGATCCATTTTACGCTTCCGGCTGTTTTCAAAAACGGCTGATCAAACGCAAAAGGGCTCCTGAATCCTCAGGTGCCCTTTCAATTCTTAGAACAGAATGATATTTCGGTTACATCTGCATGATCATATGAATGAAATTTGTCCTGGTTTATTTTTGTAAATCGTGGGCGTCCAAAATAAAAGCGGCCCAAACCGGGTAGTGATCAGATGGGAAAAGGCCATCAAAGGAATCTTGTATCACTTTTTCGGATACAGGAGACAGGCCGTTCCTGTAGAGTATCCAATCAATGTGAAGACCTGTTTCTTTCCCGGTAAAATCGTGGAAAGTGGTGACAGGTCTGCCGTCCAAGACCAAATCAAATCCACGGGACTTAAAACAGTGGTGGGCAGGCGCCCCCGGGGTAGCATTAAAGTCACCGGTAATGATCTGCGGCACGCCCTTTGGAAAACGTTGAAGAAATTCCATGACCAGACCGGCACTTTTCTGTTGGACCTCAGCAGTAAAATCAAAGTGGGTGTTGGCCATGAGCAAATACCGGTCATTCTTTTTAAACCATCCAATGACGCACTGCCGGGGCCATCTGGAACCGGGTAGCCGGGAGGGGATGCTTGGGGTATGGCTTAAAAAAAAGTGACGGTGACCCAGGCATTCCCAGGAGCGATCGAACAGAATCAGGTTGTTCTGCCACCACTTTTTCCCTCTATAGCGCCAGCCAATACAACCGTGGTGCGCCAGGGAACGGCTCAGAAATTCAGCCTGAAAATGGTTGACCTCCTGGAAGCCGATAAAATCACAGGGGTAGGTGTCCAGAATTTTCGCCACCAAAGGCGTCCTGTGTTCCCAGGCATGCGGGCCGTCCTTGGCAAGGCCGAACCGTAGATTAAACGTCATGACGGAGACCCGGTCACCGGGCCGGTTTTTATTCTTTTCAAAGTCGGATATGGAGGAAATTTCTGCCATTACCACATAGGATGCAAAAATCCCTTCCGCCTGTCAACACCCGGTCGCCCCGACAGAGTCATAATGCATATAAATAATCCATCTGAACCGTTTAAAATTTGCCATCAGACTACGGACGATTAATTACAAGCCATTCTCCTATGTGCTTGACTGTTATCTATTTTTTTGCGTTAATATCTGGTATTTAAAGTAACACTCAGGACCGTAAAATATAATTTGCGGCCAAATACATAATGAATTGAAGGAGTTTTTAATGGCAAAGGAAAAAGTGGTTCTGGCGTATTCAGGCGGACTGGATACGTCGGTTATCCTCAAATGGCTGCTGGAACAGGGTTACGAAGTATTTGCATACATGGCCGACATCGGCCAGGATGAAGATTTTCAGGCCGCAGAACAAAAAGCCCTTAAAATCGGTGCGTCAAAAGTGTTCATCGAAGATATGAGAAAAGAATTTGTCACCGATTATATATTCCCCGTTTTCAAGTCAAATACGGTTTACGAAGGCCGCTATCTTTTAGGTACAGCCATTGCCCGCCCCATCATTGCCAAAAAGCAGATTGAAATCGCAAAACAAGTCGGCGCTCAATATGTATCCCACGGCGCCACAGGCAAAGGTAACGACCAGGTGCGGTTTGAGCTGTCTTACTATGCCCTGAATCCGGCCATAAAAGTCATTGCACCGTGGAAAAATGCGGATTTTCTCAATGCCTTCCAGGGCCGTTCCGACCTTCTGAACTATGCCGAAAAACACGGGATTCCCACCAAGCAGACAGCAGCCAAGCCCTACAGCGAAGATGACAACCTGCTGCACATTTCCCATGAGGCGGGCATCCTTGAAGATCCGGGCACAATATGTGATGAAAGTATCTACTGCCGCACCGTATCCCCGGAACAGGCCCCGGACACCCCCACGCGCATCACCATTGAATTTAAAGACGGTATCCCGGTCAAGGTAAAAAATCTGGAAGACGGCACCGAAAAAACAGATGCATTAGATTTATTTTTGTATCTGAACCAAATAGGTTCCGAAAACGGCATCGGGCGTCTGGATATGGTAGAAAACCGATTTGTGGGCATCAAGTCCAGGGGGGTTTATGAGACACCGGGCGGTGCCATTCTGCACGAGGCACACAAGGACATTGAAGGTATTGCCATGGACCGGGAGGTCATGCGTCTTCGGGATATGCTGGCGCCCCGCCTCGGAGAACTGGTCTACTACGGTTTCTGGTTCAGTCCGGAAATGGAATTTATCATGGCAGCCATTGACAAAAGCCAGGAACTCATTGACGGTGAAGTGACCCTGAAACTGTTCAAAGGAGTGGCCTATCCCATCGCCAGGACCTCACCATCTTCTCTGTATAACCAGAACCTGTCCTCAATGGACATCACCGGCGGCTACAACCAGGAAGATGCCGAAGGCTTCATCCGTGTCAACGCCATCCGCCTTATGGCCCACAGAGACATTACAGGTAGAAATTAAAAATATTTAAAACTCCGACATGACGTTTAGTCATGTCGGAGTTTTTGTTTTTCTTTAAATCTAACATTCAAAATATCGAAAACTAACGCTTACCGGTCGTTTTTATAGTAAATAAATACAATCAAGGGGTGTCAGGAATGCCTGAAAAATTGCCCATAATGGTATTTCCGGTCGTATTGCTTGCACTGGTGCCGGCATGCGCTTCGGATAGCCTGGTAGCTGCGTCCCCGAACATGGCGGTTCTTTTAACCGCTGTGGGGATGGCTCTGCTGTTTGGATTTCTGGTGTGCCTTATCTGGACGCGAGCGCTGCACAGACTGGTATCCAAGCGGACCAATGAGCTGCGCCAGAGTGAACTGCGTTATCGAAGCATATCCGAGGATATGCCCATAATGATCTGCCGTTTTCTGCCTGGCGGCAAACTGACCTATGTCAATGCGGCTTATAGTAAATATTTTGCCAAAACGGCAGAGACACTCATAGGCTCCTGTTTTTTGTCACTTATCCCCGAGGAAGACCACAAGCAGGTTATGGATGCGTTATCCGCCCTGACGCCGGAATCTCCGTCTCAGTCCCATGAACATAGAGTGCATGGATCCGATGGCGAAACCCGATGGCATCGTTGGACCAACCGGGCGCTGTTTGATGCCCAAGGAAAGGTCGTCGATTTCCAATCCATTGGTGAAGACATCACCGAATGGAAGCAGACAACGGAACGACTCTCCTATGTCATCCAGGGCATCAATGCGGGCACGTGGGAGTGGAACGTGCAGACCGGGGAGATAATATTCAACGAACGCTGGGCCGAAATTATCGGTTATACCCTGGACGAAATATCACCCGTATCTGTAGAAACGTGGACTAAATTCTGCCACCCCGACGATATAGAAGAATCTAAGTGGCGGCTACGGATGTGTTTTGACGGTCGTGCCGAGTATTATAACTATGAATCTCGTATGCGTCATAAAAACGGTGAGTGGATATGGGCCCTTGACCGTGGAAAAGTCATCACCTGGACCCAGGACGGCAAACCGGAATGGATGTACGGCACACATCAGGATATCACCCAACGAAAAGAGGCAGAGGCAAAGCTCAAAGCCAACGAGGCAAAACTGCGGCTGATGATCGAACAGTCACCTTTAGGTGTCTGCATCAATGATTTGGACGGCACTTTCATATCTGCCAATCCAGCATATCAAAAACTTACGGGTTATACCGAAGAAGAGCTCAAAAAACGTACATTCTTTGATCTAACGCATCCCGACGATCTCCCTGAAAGCAAGCGGCTTTTCCATGGCATGACCTTTAAGGACGCAGCCCCGTTCCGTATGAAAAAAAAATATATCCGTAAAGATGGCTCTGAAATTTCTGTCATCATCCATACAGCACCGATTTGCGATCCTTCTGGTGCACCGCTGTTCGGGCTGGCGTTTATTGAAGACACAACAAAGCGGAAAAAGGCCAAAAAAGAACGTGAAGAACTCCAGGGGCAGTTATCCCAAGCCCAGAAGATGGAAGCCGTGGGGCGTCTTGCAGGCGGTGTAGCGCACGATTTCAACAACATGTTGGCGATTATCCTCGGTAACACGGAGATGGCCATGGAATATTTAGATCCCGAGCATCCCGTTCATGGTGATCTCAAAGAAATAAAAAAAGCTGCCGAACGTTCCACCAATCTGGTCCGGCAACTGCTGGCCTTTGCCCGCAAACAAACCATATCTCCTGAAGTACTGGACCTGAACATAACCGTGGCGGGCATGATCAAAATGTTAAAACGGCTTATCGGCGAGGACATTGATCTGGTCTGGTTGCCGGGCAAGAACTTGTGGGCCGTCAAAATAGATCCCGGCCAGATCGACCAAATCCTGGCCAACCTGTGTGTCAATGCCCGGGACGCCATTGCAGGCGTAGGTAAAATGACCATTGAAACGGGCAATGTTTCATTGGATGAAGCTTACTGTGCCGTTCACGCAGGTTTTAAGCCTGGGGAATATGCGATGCTGGCAGTGAGCGACAATGGTTGCGGAATGGATGCCCGAACGTGCAACAAGGTCTTCGAACCCTTTTTCACTACCAAGGCACAGGACAAAGGCACCGGCCTTGGCCTGTCCACCGTATATGGCGCGGTCAAGCAAAACCGGGGATTTATTAACGTTTACAGCGAACCGGACCAGGGAACAACATTCAGAATCTATTTGCCTCACCACAGGACTGACGATGTCCCATTGCCGGACCAACGGTCGGAAATCCTATCCGGGGGGGCCTATGAGACAATTCTTCTGGTGGAAGACGAGCCGCCTATTCTAAAAGTAACCATGCGGATGTTAGAACGAAATGGATATACCGTGGTTGCCGCCTCAACCCCAGGGGAGGCCATAGAACTTGCCCATTCATACAGCGGCAAGATTCACCTGCTCATGACCGACGTAATCATGCCTGAAATGAACGGTCGCGATCTGGCCAAAAACATCTGTAATCACTATCCCGATCTCAAGTGTCTGTTCATGTCCGGATACACGGCTAACGTGATTGCACACCACGGTGTCTTGGCCAAGGACGTGAACTTCATTCAAAAACCGTTCTCCAAAGGTGACCTGACCGTCAAATTGCGGGAGGTGCTGGATAAAAAATAACGGCTGTAGGCCCACCTGGTCTATTAACACCCAGGCTTAGCCCACAACACAGTTTAAAAGGCCTGAGTCATTCTCCATACCTGCTTATAAAACAATACAAAAAGAATCAAGGAGTTCCATGAGATATAATCATATATTCGGTCCGGTCCCTTCAAGGCGCCTCGGGCTTTCGTTAGGCGTAGATCTTGTCCGTCACAAAACTTGTTCACTGGATTGTATTTACTGCGAGTGCGGCCCGACCACCGACCTTACACTGAAGCGAGCGGCATATGTTCCCTTTTATGAGGTTAAAGCAGAATTAGCCCATTACTTTGACAATCATCCTGACCCGGACTATGTAACCTTTTCAGGGTCTGGAGAGCCTACCTTAAGTCCGGACATCGGCAGAATCATTGACTTTATCAAAGAAAAAAAGCCCAAAATCCGGGTGGCTGTACTGACCAATGCCACCTTGCTGTCAGACCCTGCTGTCAGAAAGGATTTAAACCGGGCCGATCTGGTTATGCCCTCCCTGGATGCCGTAACCCCCGAAACCTTTGAAAAAATCAACCGGCCTGCCGGACAGCTTGATATCCATGAGGTTATTGAGGGACTTAAAGCGTTTGCCGGGTCTTTCCAGGGAGAGCTGTGGCTGGAGGTGTTTATCCTGCCAGGGGTCAACGATGCAAAAAAAGAACTTGAACCCCTGGGCGAAATTATTCGGGAAATAAAGCCCACCCGGGTTCAGCTTAACACCCTGGACCGGCCCGGGGCTGTAGCAGGGCTTAAACCGGCTTCAAAACAGGACCTTGACCGGGTGGCCGGAATCATTAATGCGGCCAATGTGGAGATCATTGCTCGTGTAAAGGATCTGACATCAGGGGACCAGATCAGCGACGCAAAAATGGAAGCCATGGTTATTGAAACCATTCACCGCCGCCCCTGCACTGTAGAAGACCTGACTGCGGCGTTGAACCTTGAGAAAGGAAAACTTGAAATCTTGATAAAACGGCTGATCTTGGAAAACAAAATTGAATCAGTTCACCAGGAGCGGGGAACGTTTTACCAGACCATAAAAAGACCTCTGTAAAAAACAGCTTTTTGTCCGGTTTCTGAAGGGAATCCGGACAAATCAAAAATATTTATGGAGCATTTATGGAAAATCGTTTTGGCACAACATCAGATATGATCGTCCAGGAAGTAGAAAATAATGGGATCACCCAGTTGATTGCCATTGACAGCAAGGGGCTGTATCTAACCACTCAGGATCGGGTGAACCGGATGCTGGAATTTCTGGCCAGGAAGGCAGATCCTAAACCCAATGCATGACAGGCTGAGGTCAGGAGGAAACCAGTCCCGGCCTGCCGCACGAACGCACCAGGAGAGATTAACCCAGCAACCACCCCGGATCACACGGTTATTGCCGCGCCCCCAATTCACATGAGGATTATTGCGGATATGCTTTGAATAGGCATTATTGCTGTATATATCAGAACACCACTCCCAGACATTTCCGCTCATATCAAAAAGTCCAAAACCATTGGGAGCTTTCATCCCAACCCGATGGGTTCTGTTTTCGCTGTTGACGCTAAACCACGCAAAACGATCGGCCCTGTTCCCACCGGCAAACATTTCATTTCTTCCTCCACTCTTTGCCGCATATTCCCATTGGGCTTCTGACGGGAGCATAAATTGTTTTCCGGACAATTGATTTAATTTTGAAATAAATTTTTGAACATCATTCCAAGATATATTTTCAACTGGCAATGTATCTGCTAAAACGGCACTCTTCTAAATGTAAAGGTATCTCCTGGCCTCCTTCAAATGGAACAGAACTCTCTGATACGAACGTGCCAGGATTGATGCTGCGAAAATGGTTCTACGATCCGTATCCAGGAAATCATTTGCCTTATTATGCCAAGACTGTTGATATTTTTCGGCAGTAGAAATTAATGTGTCCAGGCTGGTATTTTCATCCCCCCCCAGGCGTTCCCAGCAGGAAGAACCAAACTCACCGGTAACAGCGAGCAGTTGCTCTGCTTCAACATTGGAAAATTTGAGTTTCCCCTCATAGTAGCTCTGCAAAACTTGAAACTCCTGAAAAGAAATTTGGTTACTTTCAAGTGCTTCAAACTTACCATTGATCGCATCAATTGTTTTTCTATGGGTGTCAGAAAGCGTTTGATACGACTTGAAACAGCTTGCTTTTACTTGTTTAAAACAGTTGTGCAGTTTAATTAAAAAGGAACGGTTGCCGAAATGGGATTGAATACAAGTTAACAGTGCTTGAAACCCGCTCAATTCAATCAATGCCTTACACAGTTCCTCCTGATTATTTACGCCGGATTGAACAAGGCGGTATGCCTCGTTTATGCCATATTGTCCCAGCCGTTCCAGCAGGGCTTGCCGCAACTGCGAAGATACCGGGATATCGTCATATTCCCGAAACGCAAATCTTTTGTTGTTGCGAAGAAGCTTTTCAAACCGTGTTTTTTGTATTTTAGATAAAACCAGAAGAGTTTCAAATTCTTGTTGCGTTAAGGTTTTTGCACCAAATGCCAGAAGCCCGCATACCGGATAAATTCTGTAAAATAATTTCTTAACGGATGGATGGCCGTCCATCAATCCTCTGGCGATTTTTTCTCCGGAAGACTTTGGCGAATCAACACTTGGCCAATACGCATCAATTTTATTGAGAATACCAATGGCATTGATGGGTGATGCACCTTGCAGTACGTCGCCATGAAACTCCTCCATCAAAGATTGATCCGTGTTGGCAAGACTTTGATTAAAAAGGAAAAGAACTGCATCAGCACCCCTGGCAGCAGACTGGGTGGCCTCATCCACATTTGCCGGACTAAGACCTAAAAAATCCATTGTATTTTTAGAATCATCAACAAAAAAAGATTCTAAACCGGGTGTGTCTATGAGATGAAATGATTTCAGGACATTGTTTGGATAAAAGACTTCAAGGTACTTAATTCGAAGGAGAAAGTCCTTTCTCGCCTCATTCCTGCGTGTCAGGGATTCCAACTGCTCCATAGAGTGGAACTCCGGTGGTGCATCGTCTTTAAAGTGCACACAAATACTTTGATTTTCTGCATATTTCAGCCAGTTTACATTAAAGGTGAGCTCCTTATTACCGGTTGCAACAATTTTTTCGCCCAAAAGGGCATTCATCAATGTCGATTTTCCGGTCTTGATTTTTCCGACAACAGCCACCCGCATGGGTTGATACAGCTGTTCATGAAATTTATACAACTCATGTTTAAGGCTTTGAAGGGGTTCTGTCTCTCCAATTTGGGTGTATGCAAATTGAAAAATCTGTTCGACCTCGTCCTTTAACAGGGTTTCATGCATTTGCCCAGTCTCCAAAATCCGAGGATTTCTTTTCCGGTTCAGGGGATGTTGTGCGTAAAACCTCATTTGAGATGGATTCAAGCTTATGGAGGACGGTATCTATTTTATTGAGGGAGACCTTTACTTCTGCTGATTTTTTTTGCGCCTGTTTACGGGTAAGCGTACCGGTATGCTGAATCCTTTTCAATGCTTCTTCAATGCTGCTTTTTTCCTGTTTCAACTGACGGGAAAACTCATCCCGCATGGACCGTTCCAATTGGGTAATAACATCGGTAAAGGTTTGTAAAAGCCGGTTTTGACTCTCTTCAAGGAATTGATTCATTATGCCGGATATTTTTTGTTTTGCCTTGTTTTGATCTTTTTCTTTAATCTGTTCGAGAGCCTCTTTTGCCCCTGAAGCAAATCCGCCAACCGCACCAAGGCCTGCACCCATCTTGGCCCCGATTATTGCCCCGGGAACAATGGCAACGCCACCGGACAATAACCCCACGCCTGCGCCGAGAACAACCCCAACGAGCCCGCCGACAAAGGCGCCTGCATGGAAGTTAAACAGCCCACCTCTGACCGCAGTTCTTGAATTTTGCCACAAGTCATTTTGATGGCATACGTCATCTCCTTCCGGATCTTTTTGTGTAGAAGAAACGAGGGCAGAAGATCTTGTTTTTTTCAAAGAAAGGGCTGTTGTGTCATAATTGGAAAGATCCAACTGACTGGATTCTTCAATTGAAGAGTGAAGGCTTTGGGCCATTTGTCTGAGGTTTCGGCCCAGGGTGGTCATAAGAGAATCGATATCATATTCGCACTTTTGCAGCACTTTTTGAGGGTTTTGTATCATTTGAGGATTACCTAGATCCTTATGGACGCCATGCCGAATTTTCATAAACCCCTCCTGGAATTGAGAGGTCATATGTCGTCTTAAATCCTGGAGCCCGTCACTTAAAAGCGTTCTCCATTCGGCATTGCTCTCAAGCAAGTCATTGAGCCGCTCTTTTGATTTTGTGAATTCGTTCTTTTGATTCTCCAGTTCAGCTTTATTTTCTTTTTGATAACTCTCGAACTCTGCCTGAAGGGGTCGTTTTAAAAACCAGAGTTCATTGCCGATCCTATGCAGGGTTCCCATTAAAAGCATGGCTCCCTTCTGCCGATTTATCATGCCCCAGAGGGTTTCCTCTAATTGGGTAAAATTACTGTCTTCCAGATCTTCAACATCCTTAGACTGAATATAATCTGTTTTTGCAAGGGAGGATACCGGAATAACGACTATTTTCTCTTCTTCTATGCCAAGGACCTGCACCAGCTTTTTTTTGTTATTTTCAAGCACGGATTCGTAATCCGTAATACTGTCAATCTTTGTCATAACAAAAATAATCTTCTTACAATGCTGATAAATTTTTTGAATGGAATCCAGTTCAACTGCAGAGAATGGTGCCATTGCATCACTGACAAAAAGGATGGCGTCTGCATTGGGAATAAATGCAAAGGTGAGATCTGTATGATCTGCATTCAAACCGCCCACACCAGGGGTATCCACCAGAACCAGATTCTCCTTCAGGTGAGGATTTGGAATTTCCAGATTAATGAGCCGGGCCTCCTTAATATTACCTCTATTCTTCTGCTCGGTTCCATAATCTGAGATCTCTTTCCTTGAGATTTCTTTTGCTTTTTCTTCCCCTCTTTTACCGGTCAACACCGATATCTTCTCTATAGCCCCATATCCAATAGTAGAAACCATATTGGTGGCAATATCAATATCAACAGGACACAGGCCGGGCTCATCAAGGAATGCATTAATCAGACTGGATTTTCCCTGTTTAAATTCACCGCAAACCACAACAAACAGGGTTTCATCCAACAGATGTTTTTGAATTTCCATTATCCGGTCGGATATCTCTTCCTGCTTGAAATCCGCCGCTAAATTCTTTGTCTGTTCAATCAGTGAAAATGTTGCTTTTTTCTGTTTTTCATAATCAGTCATCTCTACTCTCCAGACAGCTCAGGCAGAAAATGATTGAAAAATTTAGGGGCCAGTACTCTGTAATATTTTTCCAAGCAGGGTTCCATAAGAATCCTTAACAGGCTGCTGAAATCTTCGTTAAATTCGGATGAAAACGGGCGGTTGTCTGCCAGGAGATGAAACATGTCATCATATAATTTCAATAATTTTTCCCGTTTTTCCCTGTATTCCCCAACAGTTAAAGTAGCTATTTTGTTAAATGGAAAATATCCGGCTTCTTTTGCCCATGTATCTTTGCTCCAGTTTGTACGAAACCGTAAATCAGCATATTCCACAAGTTTTTGTGTTTTCCAGTCCAGGGTAATCGTGGCAAACGGGGCAAAAAGAGCTGTTTTTCCCTTTTCTTTGGTGGGTTGGACACCAAACAAGGGCAGAAGAATATATACACGGTCGTTTTTTCGTACCGGGACAGGCCATCCAATTGCAGATTCCATGGGGATAATTTGCCGATAAAAAGCTGTCTTTTGAAGAGCGTTAATGATGGCAGATAAATCAGAGGGGTGAGAATTTTTTGTTGAAGAATTCGTTGTAGATGATGTTGTATTTTGATTTGAAGTTTCCATTTTATTTTTCTTATCCTTTATCAGAGTGTTCTTTTATTGATCTCCCATGACCATTGGTTCTGCTTACCGCTTTTTACTAAAGGAATATTCAATCCCTACAGCCGATTGAAAAACCTGTCAATTTAATAATATCCCTTTTCCCAAGTGAAATAATGTTCATATGTTTGGTCGTCCCAGATCCACAATCCTTCTTTGTTATAATATCCGCCAACCATCCAACCGTAACCAGGTTCATATGATTCGGTGCACCAGAGATACGTTCCTTCTTTGTCATAATATCCCCCTACGGTTTGCACATTTTCACCGGAAGTGGATACCAGATAATGATTACTGTCTTCCCAGGCTTCGTTAAAATCGTCGGCAGGAATGGATAATCCCTTACCGTCAGATGTTCCAGGGTCATTGATGATGACAAAAGGATTATCCGGATCAGATTGATCAATCCCGATTACCTGGACCGCATGATTCACTCCCTGGCCGGGGATACCGTGAAAATCGGCTAAAAATTCATCTTCACCAAGTCCCGGATTCCAGATTTCATCTGAATCCACTGCCACAATAACTTTTTCCCTGTTTTCCAATTTATTGATCAAATCATCCAGGGTGCAGTTCTCTTCATATGATACTTCCAGATCACAGAACTCCATAAGCCTGCCCATGTCAGGAAGCGTAGTGCCGCTACCCGGTGTATACCAGCCGTGATCCACAGCGATGTCAACAAGTTCCTGTTCGGAAAAGTCACGGTCCAGGACCGATTCAAGAACGAACTCCTGGCTTACAATGGCACAGGAATCCGGATGCACCTGCTCATGCCATCTATCCATATCCGCAGCAGGATCACCGGTAAGCGCATCCGGATCAACCGCAGCAGGATCAAAAGAAGACCAGTTTTCCGGCCGGTCATTCGTCCAGTCAAATGACGCATCCGGATTGTCAACTTCCAGACCTGTGGACAAATCTTCAGAAACGTCAAATAGAGAAGAATCATCCAGGGGATCCGTTTCCTGTGTAAGATCACCGGGAAATCCATCAGAACCATCTATTACTTCAAACGTATAAATGTCCTCTTCACTGTTTCCAAAGACATCCTCAACAATTTCATCCATATTTTGTTCTCCTTGGAATTTCCATGGTCATGTCCAAAAGTGTCAGGGTTTAATAATATCCCGTTTCCCAGCCGTAATTTGGTTCTATGGAACCGTCTTGCCAAACATAGTTATTATATCTGTCAACATATCCCCCTACAGTTTGCACATTTTCACCGGAGGTGGATACTACATAGTGATTGCTGTCTTCCCAGGCTTCGTTAAAATCGTCGGCAGGAATGGATAATCCTTTACCGTCAGATGTTCCAGGGTCATTGATGATTACAAAAGGATTATCCGGATCAGATTGATCAATCCCGATTACCTGGACCGCATGGTTCACTCCCTGGCCGGGGATACCGTAAAAATCGGCCAAAAGTTCATCTTCACCAAGTCCCGGATTCCAGATTTCATCTGAATCCACTGCCACAATAATTTTTTCCCCGTTTTCCAGTTTATTGATCAAATCATCCAGGGTGCAGTTTTCTTCATATGATACTTCCAGATCACAGAACTCCATAAGCCTGCCCATGTCAGGAAGCGTAGTGCCGCCACCCGGCGTATACCAGCCGTGATCCACAGCGATGTCAACAAGTTCCTGTTCGGAAAAGTCACGGTCCAGAACCGATTCAAGAACGAACTCCTGGCTTACAATGGCACAGGAATCCGGATGCACCTGTTCATGCCATCTATCCATATCCGCAGCAGGATCACCGGTAAGCGCATCCGGATCAACCGCATCAGGATCAAAAGAAGGCCAGGTCTCCAGGCGTTCATTCGTCCAGTTCAATGAAGTAGCCTGGGTGTTAACATATAGTCCTTCGGAAAAATCATCGGATGTTTCAAAAACAGCAGAATCTTCCAGGGAATCTGTGTCTTGTGTAAGATCCCCAGGAACACCATCAGGCACATCAGCTACATCAAATGCATAAATATCACCCTCATTGTTTCCAAAATCATCCTCTTGAAAGCCATCCATATCTTGTCCTCCTTTTTTAGAATCTTTTCCTCTATTGCAATCTTTTTTTAGCTGTTATTCATTTATTTTCTCGACTTCAAACAAGCGATTAAATCGGCAATTATTTCTATTTTGGCATTTACCTCGTCTTGAATATCTTTTAAAATTTGAAAAGTGGCATCACAATCCGCAATATCCGTATTAAACCGCTGGGTGTTAGAAAACTCAATTTGTCCTTCATTTAATATGATCGTTTCAGATTTAAAATCTTTATACATCCGGAATCCGGTTTCCGTCACGCTCTTATACTTTTGCTCATCACCATTTTCCCCATTAATGGGGTAGAATACGTTGTCACTGTGAAAGTAGATTCCTTTTTCCCCAAAAATCATGGCATTGGCAGCTGATCCGAAAAAAGTACAATCCATGATACCTAAAATGGTTTCGTCTTTAGGGAGCCCACATGATTGACTTGCATTGGTAACTTTTCTGGGAGGGATACCCGGACTGATAAAGAGGTTATGGTCCTTATTTTTTTTAAGGATTTGTAAAATTTTTTCTCTGGAAGGGACGGCCTGTTTTTGTTCAGATTTATTTTTTAGACTGTCTTTTTCGTGGGGGGCAGCTTTATTCATCTCAACAATATGCCTTCTTATGCGCACTAATATGTCTAATATCAATTCACCGTTAAATTCAGGATTGAACATCTTACCCCCAAGACTAAGTTGGGTGTCGATTTTTTTGAAAATGCATTCCGGAAACCGGTCGTATCTGACATAATCCGTACTATAATTGACCTGCACAATGGTATCACCATCGTTTTCAATAGTCTCATTTACATGACTGTGAAAATATATGGCTTTTCCGCCAAAGATTATGGCTTTTTTAGCTGATCCCAAAAAAGTGCAGTCGATCAAGCCCAAAATTGTTTCCCCATCCGGAACATGGCAGGTCTCGCTTGCATTGGTAAGTTTATTTGGAGGGATTGCCGGAGTGATATAAAGTTCAAGCTCGGTGTTGTGTAAGGTTTTTAAAATGAATTCAGCCAGCTCATCATAATTGATAAAAGCGGGGGAGCCGGATTCGCCTGGATCAATTTCCCGGCCAAAAGTTTGCCACCATTGTTTACACCCAGTCCAGTCGCTGGATTTAACGGGATCACTTTTCCGGGCAGGTGTGGAAATAGGGGGAGGGGGCTCTGTTTTCTTTACTTTCATCCCATAAAGAGCCGCACCCTGGCATACGGCAAATTCAGGATCATCCACCTGGAGAATGGGTCTTTGTGTGTACGATGCCAAAAGATCATGGATTAAGGGTACCCTGCAGCTTCCTCCTACCAAAAGGATCTGGTCTACCCCCTCCCATGTAAGCCCGGCCTTTTTAACCAGATCTGAACTCAAATGAATAGCTTCCATAACCATAGGTTCGATCATTCCATTAAATTCATCACGGCTAAGGCGGTAACTTTCCATCTCTCCGATAGGAATCAGAATTTCTGCGTCCTTTACCTCACTGAGCTGATGTTTGATTTCCCGGCACCATTGGGCCGTCATAAACCTTAGTTTCACAGCCCTGCTGTCCTGGCCTTCAAGCGCATTTCGCAATCCATCGCTGCATTTGGATTTTAAGTCTTCAAAAATCTTGCGGTCAAAATCAAGGCCGCCGCAATACTCTAATCCCGTAGGCATAGCCAGTAGTTTATGGTGATCGGCATTTCTTTTTACAAGGGCGACATCAAAGGTGCCACCTCCGAAATCAAATGCAAGAGTTATTTCTTCATCCAATGGCTTGGTGTTTTGCCCCGATTGCCAGTTGTAATAATTAACAGCAGCAATGGGTTCCTCTAAAAGCGAGACTTCCAACCCTGCACGTTGCCCTGCTTTTTCCATCAACTCTTTTTTATAGTGGGCATACATGGCCGGGACTGTTATGACAGCCTTTTTGAGAGGCGTCTCAGTCAAAAGCTCTGCTTCAATTTTCAAACGGTTTAAAACTTCAGAAACCATATCTTCTACCTGGAAACTTTTATCACCCAGAACAATCGGAACATTATGCCCCAACTCCCGTTTGAATTCCCGTCTATAGCGGGTTAAGTCTTTGAACCGTTGATTTTCGGCAGCATGCCCGATCAGGACGTCATTGTTTTCAGTGACAAAAATACTGGATGGAAAAGAATAGCCATGTTGGACAGGATCCTTTACCAATTTAATAGTATCCCCAATCATAATGGCTGCGCTGGAATAAAATGTTCCAAAATCTATACCTATTTGCATGCTTGAGACCTTTTAGATAAAAAATAGTTTTGTTTTCAGACACCATAAATTCTTTATATGAAAGGGGTCCGAATTGTCAATCTGCACATTCCACATATCAATGGAAACCAGAAGACCGGAAACCGAAGACCAACAATTAAAAAGGAAGCTGAGGGCATGTTTACTGGATCAATAGAAGAGACGCAGTCACCTGTTCAAGAAACTTAAAACGGGGATACCCCGGAAAACGGCAGCCCCAATTAACAGATACAGATAGGAGTTTCCTTACCCGACATCGGTAAACCTGGACGCGGATCTTGACAATGATGGATGGATCACCGGGCAGAATCTCCAATCTCTGATTAAGACCGTCGGTTGTTCTTTATTTCAAGTCAAATTCAGTTAATATAAAAATACCGGCAAGTTGCACCTATCTTTATTTTTCAACTTAATATATCATTAATATTTTTTGCGATGGGTGCGACAACCGTTTGTAAATCAACCCCATTAAGTTAAGTAAATGAGGCAGAAAATGGCTGATATTAATATCAACAAATCTCACAGTTTGGAAATAAGTGACGCCCGGGCGCGTCTTGAAAAAATGGCCGGTGAGCTTCAGGCCCAATACGGTATTAAGAGCGCATGGACCGGAAATACAGCAATTCTTTCCGGAACCGGGTTGAAAAAGGGTAGGGTTGAATTGACTGACAGCGTAATCAACGTTCAGATCACCCTGGGGTTTCTCGCCAAAGCCATGAAAGGCAAAGTCCAAGAGCAGGTAGACATCGCCTTGGATAATGCTCTCTCATAGATAGTTTATATTCTGCGTGCGGTTTTAAAACCATGACCTCGACCCTTACCATATCCCACAAAATGACAGCGCTGATTGATTCCATGCACAACCCGGTGTTTGTGATTGATGAATCGGGCAGTCTGGCCTGGTGCAACCGGCCGGGCGAGCAGATTATGGGTCAGTCAAGGATTGAGCTGCTCGGCCGGCAGCTGACCGACATCTTAAAAAAATCCATGCTGCACAATATTCTGAAAACCGGCAAATCGGAATCGGTTCAAAAAATTGCCATTGGCGGCAAAACCTATGTATCCAATCACACGCCCATTCTCATGGGCAAAAAAATTGTCGGGGCCATGGCCGTACTCCAGAACATTTCCGAGCTTGAACATATTTCGACCGAACTTACGGCCACCAGGAATCTGAGCAACGAGCTTACCGCCATTATTGAATCCTCCTTTGACGGTATCTATGTCACGGACGGGGAGGCGCGAACCATCCGGCTGAACAAGGCCTATGAAAAACTCACGGGCCTGATGACGGGTTTGACCTGTTTTTTGAACAATCCCAAGGGGTCAAGGTGGTAACCGGACATGACCCTGAAGCCTGGAAGCAGGTAAAGCAGGCCCCCTGAGTTTTATGCATAGTATTTGTTTCATATCAATAAATAACGGCTTTTAGAATTCTATTCCCTTCTAAACTAACCATTAAAGCCGTGTAGTTGGATCTGAAACGCCGGGACGATCTGCGACTCACCGTCCCGGCGTTTTTCTTCAGCAAGCCCTTTTTCTTGTATACCGCCACGCCGAACACCGGCCTCGCACCTGCATCAATTATTGTTCCAGATTCATTAATTAATACCTGAACGCGAACCCGTGTTTGGACGAAACGTTGCCCAGATGCAAGGCGCAAGCAAAGCTGCAACGCCGCAGGTGAGTAACATTTCGTCCAAACACAAATTAATTCCCGATCCGGTCATTAATACTCCCGATCCGGGTAGAAATCTATATTGCGCTGTGTTAGCCATCTCTAACTTTCACCGCAATATATGCATTTAAAAAGGAGTTAAAGATGTATCGAAAAAAAATCCGGCTGCTGTTTTCTTTGTATTTGTGTTGCAGACTGCTCTTACCGGCGGCCCCATTATGGGCCGAAGATTCTGAAAATAAGGCCGTAGCAAAAGTAGAGAGTATCACTGTTACGGCAAATAAAATAGAGGAGGACCTCCAAAAAGTACCCCAGAGCATCACCGTTATGGATGAAATCATTCTGGAAGAGAAGGGAATTACCGATATTCCTGATCTGATCAAAGAAATACCCAACATGGCTGCCGAGGAAGGCGTCCATGGAAACGCGGTAAGCTTCCGGGGACTGAACCCTTCCATGTTCACCAATAAAAATCCGGTGGTCATTTACATTGACGGGGTCCCGATTATCGACCGATATGGCTTTGATGCCTCCCTGGCCAATGTGGAACGTGTTGAGGTGCTGCGCGGCCCCCAGGGGACGCTATACGGCAAGGACGCCATTGGCGGGGTTATCAATATCGTCACCAAAGAGCCTGAAAATAGTTGGCATGGCATGATCGGCGCCGAATACGGCAGCGACGATTACATGCAGGGCATATTCAATATGAACGGTTCACTGATGGAAAACACTCTATATATGGGCATCAACGGAAAATATGAACAGGATGACGGATGGATTGACAACCCCTATCCCGGGTCGAATTCCGTCGGGAACGAATCCGACCAGCAGCAATTGAGCGGATACCTTTTATATACCCCCACAGAAAGGTTCTCCGCAAGGCTGACGCTTTCCATGGACAATCAAACTGATTCAGGGACCAATGGTTATGCACTGCCTGCCGGACATAATTTCAGTGATTTTAACAGGGACGATGCCGAAAAGTCCGCATTTGATGTACCAACAGAAGTCGGGATCGATTGTTTTTCCCAGAGTCTGTATTTAAGTTACGCATTTGATTCAATAACCCTGACCTCTACCACCACCCACAAAAGACAGGACATTGAGGGAGATTACGACGCGGACTACCAGGCTTACACATTGTATGACGGATTGAAACAGTATAACTATAGTGAAACAGAATCATACACCCAGGAATTGCGCATATCAAGTAACAATAAGAACGGCATCCGCTGGGTAGCTGGGCTTTACCTGGATTCAGAAGATCATGAACAAGGACCTTATGGTATGCAATATCCTTATTATGACAATTCAGGGACCTTTTATGGAAATTTTGATTATAATGCTGAATCTGATTCCGACAGCACCACCTATGCGGCATTTGGCCAGGCAATGGTCCCCATAGGAAAACGATTTGAGCTGACCCTGGGCGGCAGATACCAGCACATTGACAAAGAGATTGATCTGGATATGTACTCTTTGCCGGTAGGTACCACCGGGGCACCCTATTTTTCCTTTGCCGGAGAAAAGGACTGGGATGTCTTTTTACCCAAGGCGGCAATTAGTTATGGCTTAAGCGATAACTGGCATACCTATGTTTCATATTCGCAAGGGTACATGCCCGGCGGGTTTAACTACTTTGCATCTTCCGGCTCGGCCGAAAACAATTCCTTTGAACCCCAAAAATCAACAAACTACGAATTAGGGATAAAGGGAAATGTGAAAAAATTAAGGATGGGGGCCACTTTGTTTTATATGGATATTCAGGATGTCCATGTCTACAAGGCATACGGCGTCAATTATTACACGGACAATGCCGACAGCGGTCACTCCCAGGGCATTGAGCTGGAGCTGGCCTACCAACTCACCGACACCATTGAACTGACCGGCTCAATAGGATTTATAGAGGCGGAGTACGATTCCTATGATGCCGGAGACGGCATATCCTTTGATGGACAGGATATCGAGAATACCCCTTCATACACAGCAACCGCCGGTGTCTCCTATAGACATCCCAGTGGACTGTATGGGCGTATTGACATGCGGGCGAAAGGCGAAACCGCTTTTTATGATGATGCCGATAGAACCTTTGTCCGGGAAGATGCATACACTGTTTTTGATGCAAAAATCGGTTATCAAACCGGTGGATGGGATTTTTATGTGTACGGAAAGAACCTGACAGACGAAGAGTATATTACTGATTTTATATCTAATTCAACACTGATGCTGGCAGGTTTCGGGCAACCGTTGACCGTTGGTGTCGGATTGCGCTACCGGTTTTAATCCTCTCTTTTTGTAGCTGGTTGTGCGAATGAGCAGTGTGGGATCAACGCTGCTCATTTTTTAAAATTGTCTCCCTTAGAGACCTTGGCCGGGACTTTACAGGCTTTACCATATTTATTTAACATGGCGAAATTTTACGATTCAAAGCTTGCCCTAACCACCTAAAAGCGGCTATAAATAAATTAATTAATCTTTCATCGTATTTTCCAAATTCAAAGGGAAGGAACTAAAGAATGTCCATTGACGTTGAACAGAAAATGCTTGGAATGACGGAAGCGAAAAAAATTTTCCTGAAAAAATACCAAAATGCCCAAAAACTGTTCAGCGAACTGGTTAAAAGTCAAAAACGACTATTCAACAGAGACCCCCAGAAAAAAAAAGAAGAACAAGAACAAGAACAAGAGACATCGGACAGAATAGACTTTAGAAAAAGCGTTAGTGCCATAGAAAAGATCATGACAATGCTCTCTGAGACAGATCGGTTGATTCTTAACAGCACAAAAGACTATTTCTCCACAGACGATTATCTCTTTCAACACTCATTGGGTGTCTGCTATATCGGAACCAGTGTATTAAAACGCTTCAACACACTTTTTTCCCGCTATATCAAAAATATGCTCACAGCCAAATTTAAAGAAAATCTGAAACATGCCAGACAGGAAGAGATGGCCCCGTTTTTTTACTATCCCCCGGAATCTGTGCGTACCATCTCCATGGGCTATCTCATCCACGATATGGGCAAAATAATGATACCGGATTCCCTGTTGAACAAAAAAAGTGAATTAAACCGTAATGAACTCCGAGAAATACAAAAACATGCCGGGGTGTACGGAACACTTTTCTTAAAAAGGAACGAGATGTACGACGTCTATTTGGAAAATATTATTAGATACCACCACGCAGAAATCTATCCTAACGAAAAAAATGCTTATCCTGTTTATCAATCCACTTCAGACCTGCCGCCCTATGTTAAAATCTGCAAATTAGCGGATATATACAGTGCCATGACCTTGAAACGAAGCTACGGCGAAGCGATGAATCCAACCAAAGTGGTCAATACGATTTTCCGGAACTATTCAGGACGAGATCCGATATTGCAGTTGATTCTCTATGCTTTCGTCAAAGAGCTCGGAACCTGTCCCGAGGGAAGCATTCTGACGTTGCAAAACGGGCAGTCGGTCTACGTGATAAACAGTCAAGGACCCGAGGTTATCATATTCACCGATCAGGCCGGCCATACGATTGAAAAACCGGGGGAAGTCATTGATCTTTCCAGCCCCGACAGCAAAAGTCAAAATCTGTTTATTGACAATCAGCATCTTCCTAAGACCCCTGTAGAAATGTTTAACCGGCTTCCCGGATATCTTAGAAAATTTCATTCCGAATAACAGCCATAGGCCGACCGCCATCCCACCCCAAAAAATTCATTTATTCCCGATTCGGGCATAAATACTCCCGATCCGGGTAGAAGTTCCCGCAGCATCATGTTAGGAGGCTCTAACTTTTATATATAATACCTAATAGTAAAGGAGCCACATATGTACCGAAAAAAAGTTGTGCTGTTGGTCTACTACATGTGTTTCGATTTGTTTTTAACGCTTTCTCCATTATGGGCCGGGGATACGGAAAATAAGGTGGTAACGGAAAGTATTATAGTTACTGCCAATAAAGTAGAGGAGGATGTTCAAAAAGTTCCCCAGAGTATCACCGTTATGAATGAACTCCTTTTAGAGGAAAAGGGCATCACCGATGTTCCTGACGTTATCAAGGAAATCCCCAACATGACCGTAACGCAAAGTGGAAGTGGAAACGCGGTGAGTTTCCGCGGGCTGAATAACTCCATGTTCACCAATAATAATCCCGTGGTCATTTATATTGACGGGGTTCCAATCATAAGCCGGTATGGATTTGACGCCTCCCTGGCTAATGTGGAGCGGGTCGAGGTGCTGCGTGGCCCCCAGGGAGCGCTGTATGGGAAGGATGCCATTGGCGGGGTCATTAACATCGTCACCAAAATGCCGGAAAATAAATGGCATAGCATGATTGGTGCCGAATACGGCAGCTACAACTATATGCAGGGCATATTCAATATGAATGGTTCGCTCATTGCAGATACCCTTTTCATGGGCATCAACGGCAAGTACGAGCAGGATGACGGGTGGATCGAAAACACCAATGCCCAATCGAGTGCGGCTGGGAATGAATTTGATAAGCAGCAATTGAGCGGTTACCTTTTATTCACCCCAACCGACAGGCTTTCAGCAAGACTGACGCTTTCCATGGACAACCAAAGCATGTCATGGATCAATGGTTATGCATTGCCTGCCGGAACGGATATCAGTGAATTTAACAGGGATGATGCCGAAGACGTCGACTTTGATATGCCCACCGTAAATGATATCGATTGTTTTTCACAAAGCCTGTATTTGAGCTATGCATTTGACCCAGTTACCCTGACCTCAACCACAACGCACAAAAAACGGGATATCGAAGGGGATTACGATGCGGATTACCTGGCCGCCAACGATTACGAAGGGCTGATCATGTATGACTATAGTGAAACCGAAAGCTACACCCAGGAACTGCGCCTTTCAAGTAACAATGAGAGTGGCACCCGCTGGGTAGCCGGTCTTTACCTGGATTCGGAAAATCATAAACAGGGCCCTTATGGTATGCAATATCCCTATTATGACGATTCAGGAACGTTTTATGGAAATTTTGATTTTAATGCCGAGTCGGATACCGACAGCACCACCTATGCGGTATTCGGCCAGGCAATGATACCTCTGGGAAAAAAATTTGAGTTGACCCTGGGCGGCCGGTATCAACATATTGATAAAGAGATTGATCTGGATATGTATTATCTGCCGGTGGGAACCACCGGGGCTCCCTATTTTTCCTTCTCCGGAGACAAAACCTGGGATGTCTTTTTACCCAAGGCGGCGCTTTCTTATCGCCTAAGCGATAACTGGCAGACTTATGTCTCGTATTCCCAGGGGTACATGCCGGGCGGGTTTAACTATTTTGCCTCTTCCGGCACGACCGAGGACAACTCCTTTGAGTCCCAAAAATCAGCAAATTACGAATTGGGGATCAAGGGGAGTGTTAATCGGTTTAGGTTGTCAGCGACGTTGTTTTATATGGATATTGAGGATGTCCATGTCTACAAGTCAGATGGGGTTAATTTTTATACGGATAATGCTGACAGCGGCCATTCTCAGGGTCTCGAACTGGAACTTGTTTACAAACTCACCGATACCACTGAGCTGACCGGTTCATTGGGGCTTATAGAGGCAGAATATGATACATATGATGCCGGAAACGGCATATCCTTTGATGGACAGGATATCGAGAACACCCCTTCCTACACGGCGACGGCCGGCGTTTCCTATAGACATCCCAATGGATTATACGGCCGTGTTGATATGAGGGCGGTTGGTGAAACCGCTTTTTATGCCGACTCTGAAAAAGATTTTGTCAAAGAAGACGCCTATATCACGTTTAATGCAAAAATCGGATATAGAACAGGCGACTGGGATTTTTATGTATATGGAAAAAATTTAACTGATGAAGAATATATCGTCAGTTACAATTCAAATTCTTCAAAGTCAAGGGCCGAGTTCGGCGATCCATTAACCGCCGGTCTTGGCATCCGCTATCATTTTTAGCTTTTTTCTGCAAGCACTTCAATTTTAATGAAATCAATGCAACATTTGGAGAAAAAACATGAAGAACTGTACCCTATATAAAAAAATGTGCAGCCATACCGGTTTAATAGTTTGCCTTGCCAATATTATGATCATAGCAATCCTGATTCCCGTATCGCCGGCATGGGCAGAAGAAGACAAGGCAGATGCACAGATTGGTGACATCGTCGTTACAGCCACCAAGATGTCCACCGAGGTAGATAAAATACCCACCAACATCACCGTTATAACCCATGAAGATATTGAAAAGTATCCAGGGCATTACAATGCACTGACCGTGCTGCAGGAGGCCAACATACCCGGACTCTATTTCCCTGCAAACGGCAGTGGCGGCGGAAATGCCGAAGTCGGCATCAGCACCCGGGGCAATGAAATTTCTCCGTGGGGAACAAAGGTGATGATCAACGGCGTGGAGTTTAACCGGGGAAACGGTTATGTAAGGGCCGGCAGATTGGCGATACACGATATCGAGCGCATTGAAGTGACCAAAACCCCGTCAGCAGAATACGGGGATAATGCCCTTGGCGGGGTTATCAATATCATCACGCGTAAGGCAAAAGATCCCGTGGAGGCCAAGGCGGGAATAGCCTTCACCAGTTTGGGCGGCGGCAATGGGTATAGTGTGCTCAATGGGACCCAGGGATATTGGAATTACTACCTGGACGCATCTATGGTTCGCGAAGATTCCTATCAGGATGACGGATATTATGATGGCAACAATGTATACGGCAAAGTGGGCTATGCGCTTAATGATAGTGCGCAATTAACCTTCCATGGGTCTTACAAGGATTCAAAGGGAATTTACACCACCGGACTGACCCGGGAGCAGTTCGACCAGGATCCGTCCCAGAATCCGAACAGCGGGCCTGACAAGTACTATGAAACCGAAGAATCACTGGGCGCCCTTGTGTACAGCCAAAAACTGGGCCCCCATGAATTGATGGGCAAAATGGAGCTGCAGACGTCAAATTACCAAATGTACTGGAGTGGGTATAATGACGTAAAAGCGTGGCAGGCGCATCCGGAAGTGAACATGACCTTCAATCATGACATTGGGAATATGGCCAACAAACTTGTCGTCGGCACAGAGTATCGTTACCATGACATTGATGTAAAAAGATACACGGCAACCAGCTTTTCAGATGTGGGCGCACTCAATAAGTCCTTTTCACGCAAAGACATCAGTTATGCAGGATATCTGCAGGATGAGCTGCGCATCACCGACGCACTCACGGTGACTGCGGGGATTCGTTACGATTATTTTGATCTGGAGCAAACCGCGAACACGGCCAACAGCACCGCCTGGGCACAGAAAAAAGGTGATTTCAGTCCCAAATTTGGTTTTACCTATCAATTGTGTGATCAGGCCAACCTGTTTGCCGGGTTCAACAGCGGCATCAAAAGCCCGGTCAGGCTTGCGCAATGGTATACCAATGGGGATTTGGACCCGGAAAATTTGCGTTCCTATGAAGTGGGCCTGCGCGGCAATATTCCAAATGGGGTGGATTATAACCTGGCCCTTTTCTGGCAAGAGGTAACCGATAAGTTTGTCAGACAAAGCGCTGACCCGGATGCACAGTATGAAAATGCCGGGCAAACCAGCTCAAAAGGGGTGGAGCTGGGCGTCAATGCAAAATTTCAGAACGGCTTATACGCATCAACCAGTTTTACCTACCAAGACTCAAAATTCGATGAATTTATCAGTCAGGGCGTTGATTATTCGGGCAAAAAGATGGTTGGCGTACCGGATATTATGTTTTCCTTCAAACTGGGTTATACCCAAAAAATGTTCGGAGATATTTCAATAAGTCCTGTGTATACGGGTAAACGCTATTTTAACTATGCCAACACCAATGAGGATGACGCCTTTTGGGTGCTGAATGCCAGGTATGCCAAGACCATTGGCCGGGTTGAGCTGTATGTTGCGGCCAACAACTTGTTTGATGAAAGTGCTGTTGGCAGCGGCAGTGGGAATCCTGGCAATGAATCGCTCTATCCGATTACGGGGTTCAGCACCATAGCCGGGTTAAACATGACATTCTAAACCGAGACCAAATTTATATGGACAAACAAACAAAATCAATCAATATTGAGGGTAAATGCCACATGGTAAAAGGAGAATGGCTATGAGTAATGAAAGGCAGCAAAAAGAGCGGTATTTCTGGGATAAATCCGCTTCGCGATATGACAGGCATATGCAAAAGGCAAAGCTTGTTTATGGGATTGTTCTGGATTTTATGGCAGAATATATTGATTCTTCAATGGATGTTCTAGAAATTGCCACAGGGACCGGCACCCTGGCCTGCGCGATGGCCGACAAATGCAAAAGTGTTACCGCCTGTGATCTTTCACCGGAAATGATTAAAGTGGCGAAAGACAAAAATGATGCAAAGCACCATGGGAATCTGGTGTTTCATGTTAAGGACGCCTATTGCCTTGACTATGATTCATCTTCTTTTGATGTGGCAATCGCTTCAAATGTGCTTCATGTGATGATACAGCCTGAAAAGGCCCTGGCGTCCATACACAGGGTTTTAAAACCCGGAGGGATTTTGGTTGCCCCCACCTATTGTCATAATGAACACATGATCAGTAATATCACATCAAGGTTAATCTCTCTTTCGGGATTCTCAGCCTTTCATAGATGGTCTGCAGCCGCCTATAAGGACTTTATTGAAAAAAATAACTTTCACTTGATTAATTATAAACTAATAAAGGGGCTGATGCCTTTTGCCATTGTTGCGGCCCAAAAAGAGGCCGGCAAGACGGTTGGCTGATAAGCGTAGTGGCCTTGGTCATATTTTAGGCCGCACAAATTTGCTGTAGGTTGGGTTGAGGAACGAAACCCAACATCGATAAATTGTTGGGTTTCACTTCGTTCAACCCAACCTACGTTGTGGCCGAGGTTATGATCAAGCCCAGCGTAGTATAAGGGCCTCGAAATTTAAACCGGATTAATCTAATGAGATTCATATGAACAGGCAAACCGAAATAATCAATGCAGATGATTTCTTTGGAGATTTTGCCAATATGAACGCCTTCCTGGACAGGAAGGATGGCTATGAAGAATACTGGAGATGGCCGGAAGATATGGGAAATGGATTTTGTTATGCGATCAAACTCAGACCGGGACTGATTTTGTCCATGGGGGAGCACCTGCTGTGGAAGCCTTTGTCTGTAGATGTTGAAATCAGTTCAACATGTTGTTTTTTCAGTTATAGTGTTTCAAAAACCTCAGGGATTCTGCAAGGCAGACAGAACATAACAGACGGTATTATATTTAACTCTGATCAAAATTATATCTCTCATATACCGGGCTGGCAAGGGACCTCCAACTTTCCCGATAACGTTCAAATACGTTCAGTAGCTGTTGACATCGCACCTTGGCTACTCAATTATTTTTTGGATGAGCATCATGACCAGTTTCCTGCGGATCTGCATGAAATTGCCAATGGAAGCGCAAAAAAATATTTTCATTGTCCATTAGTCAGAACGCCTCTAATTGATATAAGGCTTCATGAAATATTCAACTGTCAATATCAGGGTCCATTGAAACGTATGTATCTTGAAAGTAAGGTTTTGGAGTTAATTGTCCACAGCCTATCTCAATTGATCGCGAATAAAAAAAAGCATGATAGTTCTTTAACGTTGGATCCGGGTGATTTTGAACGGACTGAGAAAGCCAGAAATATCTTAATCGGAAATATGCAAAATCCTCCTTCTCTGGTAAAATTAGCCGGTCAGGTAGGGCTCAATAAAAACAAACTTAATCAGAATTTTCGCCTGATCTATGGAACCAGCGCATTTGACTATTTACGCATGTACAGACTCGAACATTCGAAAAAACTTTTGGAAAATGGTGAAAAAAATGTTGCAGAAATAGCATTTGAAGTCGGATATGCCCAACAATGTAATTTTACCAAAGCATTTAAGAATTATTTTGGTTCAAATCCTGCGAAGCATCTTCGTTAATTGTTTCCTTCCTCTTTTTTTTAATCTTGACCTTCAGAAATTTCAAATCAACAGACATATTACATAGGTCTATAATTTTGCAAAAAAAATCAATAAAGTTCGTAAAGCAAAACAAAAAGTCCGCAATGCAAAGAAACAAAACAAATTATAAGCTATATAAATTCCGTTGATATATCGCCAATTGTTGCGCACAGCAAATATAATATGAATCGTCTTAGAAATATTTACGCCCATGTGAAGGCTATGGAGGGAATAAATGCATTTCTCACGAAAAACTTTAACAACTTACATCTTATCATTAATTTCTATTATGATTGTTATGCCATACAGTTATGTTTATGGAGATGAAAATCAAAAAATTTTTGAATTAGATACAATTACAGTTACCGCAAATAAAAGAAAAGAAAACGTTCAAGAAATTCCAATGAGCATCACTGCATTTTCAGAAACTGAACTTGAGGATGCTGGAATAGAAGATATCTCCGGCGTTATTGATATGGTCCCTAACCTGACCATAGAAAAGGAGAGCACAGTCAGTTATAGAGGGCTTGGTAACAGTATGTTTACCGGCAAAAACCCGGTAGTAATCTATGTGGATGGCGTTCCCTTTGACGATAGTTCAAATTATGATGCAGAACTTTTTAACATTGAAAGGGTGGAGGTTCTTCGTGGCCCCCAGGGAACCTTATACGGCAAAAACGCTATAGGTGGCGTTATTAATGTTATAACCAAAAAACCGGGCAATGTATTTGAATCAAAGGCCGGCATTGAGATTGGAGAGAATGAAACCTATGGTGTTAAAGGATTTGTCAACGGACCTCTAATAAATGACAAGTTGTTTTTCGGAATTTCCTGCAAATATCGCGAAACCAGAGGCTTTATGAAAAATGATCATCCTGATCAGGATTATTTTGATTCCGAAGAGAGGAAAAATATGAAGGCCTTGCTTCGGTGGCTGCCGTCGGATCAGCTTGAATTAAGTTTCCATACCGGCGTGGCGCAGATAAGGGATGGTGCAGGAAGAGGAATTGGTTCTGATAAAGTTCGTTATCATGAAAACAGGGATCCTGACGATAAATCTGATTCAGATGTATTCACTTCCGCCCTGAATGTCAGTTATAAAAATAAATTTGCGGAGTTTATTTCAATCACAACTTACAAAGATACTGAAGGGAATTTTTGGAATAACTATTCTTATTTGAATTGGGGGCACTTGGAGCATGTAAGCATATCGGATAGCAATGCTTTTACTCAGGAATTTCGGGTTCAATCTTCCCCAAAAGATGGTGGATTTAAATGGCTCGGCGGGCTTTATTATTCGAACGAAGTGTGGGATTTTCATGATTACGGTGTTGTTTATGTTACTGAATCCACATTGGGCTACAATACCAAATCCAACTGGCCATATGCCCTGGATGAAACGACCAAGGCTGTATTTGGGCAAATAACGATTCCTGTTGTTTTATCAATTAATTTTACAGCAGGCCTCAGGTATGAACAAACAAATAAAGAGACGGACTATAAACATTATAGTACCCGCACAGACACAGGAGAATTATTATCGACAGTGAAATGGCACAGAGATGATGATTGGGACGCTCTCTTGCCCAAAGGCGTTCTTTCGTGGGATATAAATAAGGATGCCCTGTTATATGCCAGTCTATCTAAAGGATATTTGGCAGGAGGAACCAACATTAACGGTGATGATAGGGAAACTGCGAAATTTGATGAACAGACATCTCTAAACTATGAAATCGGAATCAAGACGGCTTGGTTCAACAACAAGTTTTTCCTAAATTCCACTTTTTTTTATGTTGATATTGATGATATGCATGTTTACACCAACCCTTCGCCCGGTATCTGGATTGCATCCAATGCGGCAAAAGCACACAGTCAGGGAATCGAAATTGAAGCAAAAGCAAGGCCTTTACAGGGCCTTGATATTTCCGCCGCCTTTGGATGGATTGACGCCGAGTTTGATGATTATGGTGACTATACTGGAAAAACACCCACTCAAACGCCTGCGTATACATTAAATCTAAATGTACAGTACAGGCATGATTCAGGTTTTTTTATCCGTGGGGAAATGGAAGGCTACGGTAAAACATATTATGACGAAGCCAATACCCTTAAACGAGATCCTTTTCAATTATATAATGCCAAAATCGGTTATGAAAGTTCCAAGTGGGATGTATATCTTTACTGTAACAACTTACTTGACGAAGAATACATTAGCTCCATGGTCTATCAAATGTGTACGGTTTCCGAACCCCGTACTATGGGTATCATTGCGTCAATACGCTTTTAGCGGACCATTAATTGAGAGAAGCCTTAGAAAACAGGATGTATGTCACTTGAAACAGGGACATATTTTACCGGGGACAGCATACGTATTAAATGACCATATTTTTGTTAATGGACATGCTGTCCCCCCCTCCCCCCCGAATATCAGCATGGATTAATAGTGATACCGGCATGAAACGATTGTGATATACGCATCATCAACTGTGTAAACCAATCGATTTGTAGCATCAATTCTTCGGGACCAAAAACCAGATAAATTTTCTCTCAATGCCTCAGGTTTCCCTATCCCCTCAAATGGATGCTTGATTGTATTGTTGATTCTTTTTAGTGTTTTTTTGTCTTGTGTTTGCCAATACGTATAATCCTTCCATGCTTCTTCGGTCCAGGCTAATTTCCTATTCATCTACCAGATCTCTTTCCCGGACTTCTCCATTTCTAAATTGTTCAATAGATTTTGTTAAATGTGCCGCGTTGGCAGGGGATCTGAGAAGATAAAAAGTTTCCATAAAACTATTAAACGTTTCCAAGGACATAACAACCGCATCTTCTGAATCACGGCGTGTAATGATTGTATAATCGGCATCATCAACGACTCGATTCAATACGGACTTAAGATTATTTCTTGCTTCGCTAAAATTAACAGTTCTCATAGCATCCTCCATAGTTGTTCTATCGACCGTACAAGTATGACAATAAATTTTAAACTTGTCCAATATTTTGTACAAGTAAGGAAGTTCTTTTTATAATTTATTTCCGATCCGGGTAGAAGCCCCCATTAAGCCGTGTTAGTTTTATCGGGGACAGCATACCTATTAAATGATCATATGTTTTGCTAATGGGTATGCTGTCCCTCGAATATCCCTCGAATATCCTGCCGCCACACCAACTATTTTAATTTATTTCCGATCCGGGCATAAATGCTCCTGATCCGGGTAGAAGTTCCCATTGAGTCGTGTTAGGAAGATATAACTTTAGCCGGCAATATTTAATAAAAAAGGAATGGGAAGATGTATCGAAAAAAAGTGCTGCTGCATCTGTTTTGGTCTGTCTTTTCATAACTGCCTATAAGGAAATATTCTATGAATCAGGACAGAGAACTGGCCTTGACCCAGCCCATGGGAAAATTGTTTTTGCGCATGGCGATTCCCGGTATCATCGGGACCGTTGTCATGGGATTATATAACTTTGTGGACGCTATTTTTCTCGGTCAGTTTGTGGGGCCAGCAGCCGTGGGAGCGGTGGGACTGCTTTATGTACTGGTAATCATGAACCAGGCAATATTGGTGATCATGGGAAGTGGTTCCGGTGCGGTGCTTTCCGTGGCCATGGGGCAAAAAGACCATGAGACCGTGGGGCGTCTGTTGGGCAACCTGATTCCCATAACCTTTTTGGCCTCAACCGCCTTTGCCCTGTGCCTGTACCTGTGTGCCCCGGGTGTTGTTAAATTTTTGGGCGGCAACGGGGCCTTACTTCAGATGGCAGTTGCCTATCTTCGGATATTGGTATTTGGGATGCCTTTTATGGCTACCGGCGCGGCGATGAACATGCTGCTTCGGGGAGAGGGAAAAATGAGAACGGCCATGATGATAGCGTCCGGTTCGTTTCTCTTAAACATCGCCCTGGATCCCATTCTCATTGCATGGGCCGGATGGGGAATTAAAGGCGCTGCCTGGGCAACGGTGATTGCCCAGATTGTCTATTTTCTGTGGCAGATTTTGTTCCATTGGTTTGGAGAGACCCAGCTTCGCCTGGTTCCCGAAAAAATTACGATATCCACCAGGTTAACGACCCGGGTGATGAAATCCGGGACGCCTGCCATGCTCATGCAGCTCATGAGCGTCATCCAAATGGGAGTGTTGTACAAAGTCCTGGCCCATGCCGGAGGAACGGATCATCTTGCCTTGATGACTTCGGGAATGCGGTGTTACATGCTGGTCTTTTTTATTATTTTCGGGATAGCTTATGGCATGCAGCCTGTGGTGGGTATGAATTTCGGGGCTGGAAATTACGGACGGGTTTTGCTCGCCTGGAAATATTTTACAGCAGTGAGCGTCCTTATAACCTTAGGATTCTGGATATTGTTTATGACCTATACACACCTGATCGTGAGTTGGTTTATCTCTGATCCTGCCCTTGCCCAAATGGGCGTCCCCTATTTTAGAATTTTGAATTTCCCCTTGCCGTTTATGGGAGCAATTCCAACCACCATGATGTTCTTCATCGCCATTGAGCGGCCCAAACCGGCCGGGAAACTGGCCATTGCCAGGCAGGTGGTTTTATTTGTTCCGTTGGTCATGCTCTTCTATTATCTGATGCAGGTAAAAGGGGTGTGGCTTTCCATGCCTGTTACCGATGTTCTGACAGCTCTGATGGGGCTGCTCATGATTCTAAAAGAATTTGTTAAATTGTCCAAAGCAAAATCTCCGGCAAATTTTGAGAATAAGGCACAAGCACCTTAACCCGTTGCCGGTATCACAACAGTCCGGCTGCTTCAAATTTTATCTGCGGTCCTTATTTTGTGCCCGACCGAGAATCGCTTGGTGTATCACCAAAATATTTTTTAAATTCTCTGGAGAATGTCTTTTGCTGGGAGTACCCCACTTCATAAGCAACTTGCGTCACACTCCGGTTCCCGGCACGTAACAGACGCTTGGATTCTTCCAGCCGGAACGTGCGAAGAAAATCAAAGATAGTTACACCATAAACCTTACGAAAGCACTGGCTTAAGGTCGTTCTATTCACCCCCACCATTTTGGAAAGTTCTGTACGAAAGTCCGATATGTTGGCAAGGAGCCGGACATCCCTTTCTATATAACCCTTCTTGAAATTTAGTATTCTCAATTCTAAATTTCCTGATTTTCATTCAGACACGACTTAAAACCAGGGGAAAAACATGCCAACGCGTTGCTTATAACGAATATATTTATCACCAAGCTGTTTTACAAGCACCGCTTCTTCGGCCCTGGCCGTTGGATAAATGCCCAGGACAATCAATACGGCAGAAAACAAAGGTATTACGTATAAAAAAGTCAAGCTTAAACCTATATTGATTAAAAAGTAAGCGACGTAAAGCGGGTGGCGAATCAGGGAAAAAGGTCCCTTGTCAATGAGTATATGCTTATCAAGTGTACCGGCAGGGGCCGGGCGCAAGTACTTACCGGCAGCAATAATAGCCAAATTGTAGGTCACGGCACCGGATAGAAAGATAACCAACCCGACCATCTGAAACAGCCAGACTGGTGCAGAACCGACACTCCCGGGCTTTATAAAAGTTGTGTTATGGGCTGTAAACAGCCATATAATGGCGAAAATCCATGTTCCCCACATGCCAACCACCCCGATTACCAGCAGATAAAAGAAATAATTATAGTCGGCTTTTTCACCCTGAGGACCGGCTTTTGTTTCGTTTTTATAAGACCGCCAATAATCAATGGTAGGGAACGCCATAGAAATCAACGGCATGACCAGTATGGCTGCTGCAAAATAATTTATAATCACTGTATGATAACCTTTCTTTTTTAAAACCCGAAAATCTATCCTCTTCTCTTTGATGCCTTAATGGGATTCAATGCCTTACCCTTGGGTTGGCCGGTATCGGTTTTTATCAGGTGCTTGTTGGCATTGAATAATTGTAATGGATCAAGGCCCAGATCCTCTAAAACTTGATTTACCTCCTGCCTGGGAACCCCATATCGGTTGACATCGGCCACCATCCGGTCCACCCGGTCCTGGGTCGTTAGATACAGTCCTTTGCTGTCGATCGCGATCAACTGGGGGATACCATTATTTTCTACTTCCTGGATAATCATATCCGATGTTGTGCCATAGCGATTTTCCATGGATGCTCCTCAAAAGTTAGATTTCATTAATAATTAAATACAAAACTAGCAAAATATGGTTAACACTTTTAAATATAAAAAAGCAATGTTTTTTTAGGATCATGGCCATGTACCTATAAATTCGGAGATTTGCACGCTATCATATGCGACTCAGACAGGCCCGGATGCTTTTGGGTTAAGGAGAGAGTAACATCACTGAAGTGTTGACAAACCATGCACAAATCTGCCAATAGAAACTTCTAACTAATTTAGACATAGCTTATTTATTGAGGAATAATTAAATAACCAGGCAGGATCATAAACGATAAAATATGACGTTGTCAGCAGCATCTGAGATAAGTTGATGGAACATGATTTCATGCACATGGGAGAATGGCAGGAGGGAATTGACGGGAGTTCCGTGTTCAGCTCAACCGTTTTGCATAATGGCCCTATTAATTGGGTGATGTCGGATGTTTTTGGCCAGGCGTCCATTCAAATGATAAAGTTTCGCTCCGGAATGACCTTAAGTTTTCAACGGCGCCGATTCAAACATGTGACCAAACTGTATGGCCAAAGCGATGAAGCGTTCATCGGATTCCACTTTTGTTTGTCCGGTTTTGACAGAACTAAGGTGAACGGTGTTGGGAATGATCTTCAATTTTGCCGGGACAATAATGGTTTCATCATTGCAAAGAACGGTTGGCAGTGGCAGGTTGAAGTTCCTGAAAAGCAAAATTTCTCGATTGTCGCTATCGGTTTTACGTTCAATGACTTCAGGAAAATCGTTTGCGATCAAACACAGAGCTTGCCTTCGGTCTTACAGTGCGTCTGCGAAGACAAGGTCCCAGAATTTGCGAGTTTGAGCATGCCTTCAACGCCACAAATACGGTTGGTGCTGGCTCAGATGCTTGATCCATCTTTAACTCTATCCCATAGAAAATTATATTTTGAAGCCAAATCATTGGAACTTATCGATCTCATGATAGATTTGCTTAATCATACAAACCATGACAGGCATTCAGCAAGACAATTTCAATCCTCGGAGATCGACAGGCTTTATCACGTAAGAGAGGTCATACAAAAGGACCTTGCCAACCCGCCGAATCTCTATGATCTGGCAAAAATTGCAGGCATGAACCATTGCAAATTGAATCGCGGCTTCAAAGCCCTGTTCGGGAACACGGTTTTCGGATGCCTTCGGGATATGCGCCTTGAAACGGCCCGCCGGCTTTTGACGGCGGGGAAAATGAATGTCACCGAAGCCTCCTGTTTTGTGGGCTATTCTTGTTTGAGCCATTTTTCCAGTGCGTTTAAAGAACAATATAAGATGAATCCGCGGGAATGTTTGAAATGTTCCACCCATTCCGACCTCTTTCAGCAGGCGAAACTCAACCGGTCCAACCGTTAACACAGAGCTTATGATATCGTTTCTCAGCGCCCCTTGAATGGTTGTTTTCGCAAAGATCACACACCAACCATTTTAAAGCCAAAGCATAAAAAGTTCGCGTATCATTAAAATATATTCATCTACCATTAGCCTCACTTTATAAGTATCTGGTAATACTATTGCCGCGTTTAGCTCAAAAACCCAAAAAAAAATTAAAATATAACTAAAAAAGGCAATGCTATGAATAAACTAAAATCGATAAGCTTATCTATCGCAATATCCTTGCTTTTGGGAAGTCTTCTTTATGCGCAAGATACTCAAATTTTAGATTTAGATAGCGTAACGGTAACGGCAAATAAAATGGAAGAAAATATCAAGGAGGTACCCCAAAGTATTACGGTTATGACAGATGTTGAGATTGAGGAAAAAGGGATAAAGGATGTTAGCGATTTAATAAAATATATTCCAAATCTTATCTCAACTTCAGTAGTAAACTTTAGAGGTTTAAATAGCTCTATGTTTACGAATGCCAGTCCAATGGTGATCTATGTAGATGGCGTTCCCTATAGTCACCGGTGGGGTTTTAATAAAACCATATCAAATATCTTAAGAGTAGAAGTTCTAAGAGGCCCTCAAGGAACAATTTACGGAAAAGACTCTATGGGAGGAGTTATCAATATTGTTACAAAAGACCCTTCAAATACCGTGGCGGGAAGTGTATCAGCTGAATACGGTACAGATAATTATGGCGAAATCGCTTTTGATATCAGTGCTCCGGTGATTGATAACAAACTCTTTTTCGGGCTAAACGGCGTATATTCCCAAAGTGATGGTTATGCTACAAACTACTATCCCGGTCAAAGAGAGGAGGCAAATGAAAAGGAGAATTATCTTTCTAATATCAAGCTAAAATATAATCCGACTGATGATCTAACCATAAAATTCAATGCGTCGAAAGAGAGTGATACAAAATACGGTGAAGAGGGTGGGATAGTACCTTTTGGTTCAGATATTAATAACTATGAAAGAGATGATTTTAAAAATGTATCCTATGATGAAGATACATATTCAGAGAACACGTCTGATGCCCAGGCGCTTCATATAGATTATGATTTTAAAGATTTAAGATTTTCCTCTTTAACAACACATAAAAAAACGGAAATTGACCAATACTATGATTACGATCATTCTGATAATAGTTCATATGATGGCTTATCTTATTTCATGGAAATGGAATCAAAGAATATTGCTCAAGAGTTTAGACTTTCCAATAATAGTGATGGGTTAAGATGGGTTACGGGACTATATTATGAAAACCAAAAAGATGACATTTTAGTTGCGACCAGACTTTCTGATACATACACCGATGCAATTTCTGAAATCAAAAGTGATACTTTTGCTGCTTTCGGACAAGTCGTTATCCCTTTTTTAAAGGATTATGATCTAACTTTAGGTGGCAGATATCAAAAAATTAAAAAAGATATTGATTCAAAAAATTATTACCTGCCTTCAGGTACTACAGGCGCTCCCCGGTATACCTTGGATGAGGATAATACTTGGAATACGTTTCTACCCAAAATAGCGCTTTCCTATAAAATAAATAAGGATCTAAGCTCTTACTTTAGTATCGCCAAAGGGTATCTTGCAGGCGGATACAATTATGCTGCAAGTAGCGGTACAGTAGAACAAAATAAGTTTGATGCCCAAGAGTCCATAAACTATGAGTTAGGGATACGAGGGGACTTATTGGATAATAGCTTATATCTTTCAGCAGCTATTTTTTATATGGATATTAAAGACTTACATGTCTACAGTCATGATGAGGCAACAGGTGTCACACATACATCAAATGCGGCAGAAGCTTATTCTCAAGGAATAGAATTGGAACTGGGATATAAAATAAATGATAATTGGCGCATTGATGGTTCTTTCGGGCTTATCGAAGCAAAATATGATGAATACACGAATGCAAGCGGAACAGATCTAAAAGATAATAAAATACAGAGGACCCCTTCACATACGGCTAATTTAGGCGTGTCATATTCTAACGATCATGGGATCTACGGTAGACTTGATATCAAAAATCAAGGAAGGATGTATTTTAATGATACAAATACATATCAAGAAAATTCATATACCACAGCTGATGTAAAAATAGGATATCTCTTTGATGATTGGGATATTTATGCTTATGCAAATAATATCACCGATGAAAGCTATTTAACGGCTGCCAATAATATGATGACAGGGACTGTTTTAACTTACGGTGAAGGAAGATTCCTAGGAATCGGTGCAAAATATCACTTTTAATAGAGAATTAAAAATGAAACTGATCATAAAGAATTTATCAAAAACTTATTCAAACGGAGTTCAGGCCCTGAAGGATGTCAATCTGACCATTGGTAAAGGCATGTTCGGCCTGTTGGGGCAGAACGGGGCCGGCAAATCTTCCCTGATGCGCACCCTTGCCACTCTGCAGGATGTGGATCAGGGACAAGTTTTTCTTGACGATACTGATGTCATAAAAGAACCGGAAAAAATCCGCAGGACCCTGGGCTACCTGCCATAGGAATTCGGGGTTTACGATACGGTGTCCGCCCAGGAAATGCTGGACTATATTGCCCAAATAAAGGGGTTTGTGAAAAAGTCTGAACGCCGAGCCCAGGTGTCTTATCTGCTGAACAGAGTGAACCTCTACGAAGTTCGTAAAAAGAAGCTGAAAACCTATTCCGGCGGAATGAAACAACGTTTCGGCATTGCCCAGGCACTCATCGGAGATCCCGAATTGATCATCGTGGATGAGCCCACGGCCGGACTTGATCCTGAAGAGAGAAATCGGTTCTACAATATCCTGAGCGAATTAGGCGAAGAGGCCATCGTCATTCTTTCCACCCATATTGTGGAGGATGTGACGTCCCTGTGCTCGGACATGGCCATTATCGGCGGCGGTCAGGTATTGGTCCATGCCCCGCCCAGAAAGATTGTCCAAGCGGTGGAAGGCAAAATCTGGATAAAAGAAATCGATAGAAACGATCTGGATATCTGCAAGGAAAAGCTGGCGGTCATCGCCACCCATATCGAGCAAGGCCGGATGCGTATTCATGTGTTGGGCAATACAGCGCCGGATGCCTCCTTTGAACCCGGAACAGCGAATATGGAAGACGCCTATTTTAGGGTGATCAGCGGTCATGTAAATTTGCCGGAATTGTCCCCAGGCGTGCCGGAGGGTCAACAATGAAACTGGCTTCCATCATCCGGTTCGAGATCCTGTATAACGCTAAAAAAGCGTATACATATATTTTCTTTGGCCTGCTGGTTTTTCAAGGCGTCTGGTACACCATCGGCGCCAGCGAAATGCTTGCCAACAATAACGTCCTGGTCAACGCCCCGGCAATCAACTATCAGAACCTGGCTGCCATGGGCATGTTGTTGTTTGCTGTTACCGCCATTATTTCCGCCGGGGCTCTCGCCCGGGATCTGGAATCTGGGGCGGCTCACATCCTCTATCCCGGAATCATACATAAAAAAGGTACTTCTGCGGCAAATATATCGGGGTTCTGCTTGTCAATATAGCGGTGGAGCTGGGCTATCCTTTGGGTATTCTTCTTTTTTCCTTTCTTGGTTCAGGAGGTGCAACCGGGCAATTCGGGCCTGCGCCTTTGGGCCAGCTTGTGCATGCTTGCGTCCTGCTCACCATACCAAACCTGGTTTTTCTGGTCACGTTTTCCGTTTTTCTGGTGGTAATGTTTCGCAAAGCGGCCGCCGCCTACATTGGCGTGCTGTTGATATTTATCTGTTTTCTGATTGCCGTTTCCACCCGGAGTGAATCTTCCCATGTTCTGCTTGTGGAGCTTCTTGATCCGTTCGGCTATTGCGCCGTAAAACATATCATTGACAAAATGGACATATTGGAACTTAACACCGCCTATCTGACGGTCTCCACTGCTTTGCTGTGGAACCGGATAATCTGGGGCGCTGTCTCTATACTATTATTCGGAACTTCTTTTTTAAAATACAAATTCAAACATTTTGTTGCCCAAACGGCCAAAAAGCCGCGCCGGCAAAAAGAACCCGAATGCCTGCCCCAAGAAGAGCCGTTTCAAAAAAAGTGTGGCAATACCGCTTTTGTGCCGGCATACGGTTTGCGAACCTCTTTGACGAAAAGCGTTGGATTTGCATGGCTTGAAATGAAAAGTATGTTTCGTTCTCCGATCTTTTCTCTTATCATGTTTACCCTTTTTCTGATGTTTCTGGGATACAATTTACTATGGACATCCGCTCATTACCTGACCACCTCCCATCTTCCCCTGACCTCTGTGATGACACATGCCAGAATTCCCATGATGATCGTCATCGCCTTGATGTTGCTGATTCTGTCGGGCGAACTTTTGTTCAAGGATCGCAGTTCCGGCGTATGGCTGTTAACCGATGCCATGCCCACGCCATCCTGGGTTTTTGTTCTGTCCCGCTGGCTGACCATGGGAAGCCTTGCATTTTTCATCGCTTCGCTGATTTTAGTAGCGGGGCTTGTCTCCCAATTGGCCATGGGATTTACCGATATTGAATGGGGCCTGTATATCCGGGATTTATACGGATCACGTTTTGGCTGGATGACCGCTTTGCAGATCATCACTTTGGCCTTTTTCTGCGGTGCCTTGTTCAACAGCCGGTTGAAAGGACATATTTTTTCCATCGGCATATTTATGTTTATCGCCATGTCAGTCGACTACAAGCTGATTGAACAATATCGCTTTGGATTCTCTTTTGTTCCAGGCGGTTTTGGTCCAGAAAAATACAATTATTCACAGATGAACGGATACGGGGTGCTGGATGCGGGCCTTTTTTGGTATGCCGGGGCCTGGACGGCTTTGGCCGCGTTGTTTTTTGTCATTACGCTGCTTTTGTGGAATCGCGGGGTGGACAGAAGCCTTAAAGAGCGATGGCAGATGCTTCGCCAAAAGCTGCCCACTTCCTCCGGCCGGGTATTGGCGGTCACCATGATCCTTTGTCTGTTTTTGTTTGGTTGTTTCCAGTATGGCATTCATGACAACCTGATCCGCAAGGCAGGATACCGGACCAAGGCGCAAAAGGAAGCCGTGGCCGCAGCCTATGAAAAGAAATACGCCAAATACCGGGAAACGCCCCAACCCAAGGTAACAAATCTGGACCTGACACTGGATCTTTTTCCGGCAAAACGGCAAGCCGCCTACACGGCGCGATTGGAACTTGAAAATAAAACCGGCGAGCCCATGGATACTCTGCATCTGGATTGGGATCAAAAATTGACCGTGGCAGAACTTTATTGTGACGGACATTCTCTTGAAAAATTGGAGGAGGATTCTGAATTTCGTCATGCCATATACCGGCTGCAGCCCGCCCTGGCGCCCGGAAACACCATGGGGCTTAATATTAAGGCAACCCTTGCCTACAAAGGATTTCACCAATCCGATTTCCAAGGCGATCTCACCTATAACGGAAGCGTCTTGGGCACGGATTTTCTGCCCTTTTTCGGTTACGATCGCTCCCGAGAACTGGACGAAAACAAAAAGCGGTTGCGGCAGGGCCTTGATCTTCTGGATTCCCGCATGGACAGGGTGGATAATCTCTTTTCCAGGGCCAACCGCTTTGAATCCGTCCAGTCCGACAGCCTGACCTGGAATATGGTGATCAGTTCGGATGGTGATCAGACAGTGATCGGACCGGGAGAGAGAGTTGGTTTTGCTAACCTAAAATTGACCCCTTTGAGGGCCAAATGACAACCTAAAATTGACCCCCCACTTTGCATCAGTACTCTGGTATTGAATGGAGATTTTTAACCCATTACCGGAGACGAAAAGGAGAATGCTTAAAGTGGATCAGTATGATTACATCCGAACAGCTCACCGTGTTTATGGAAAGGCCATTAAAGAGCTTGCCAGAGAAACCGGCCATTCAAAAAACACCATAAAAAAAATTTTAAAGCAGGAATACATTGGCTACAAGCAACGATCTAAACAGCCATATCCCGTTCTTGGTCCTTATATCCAGGAGATAGACCGCTGGCTTGGCGATGACAAGGACAAGCCATACAAACAGCGACATACAGCAACCCGGATATACCATCGTCTGAAATCGGAACTCGAGTATTCCGGTGGAGAGACGACGGTTCGCCGTTATGTGCGTGAGGCAAAGCTGAGGCTGGGTTTAACGAATCAGCAGGCATTTATCCCATCAGATCCGACGACTGCCCAGGAAGCCGAGGTAGACTGGGGAAACTGTCAGGCAGTTATTGCCGGCGAACCCGTGAAGCTGAAATTATTTTGCATACGTTCAAAATGTTCGGGCAAACACTTTGTTCGCTGTTATCCCTGTGAAAGGCAGCAAGCTTTATTTGACGCTCATATCCAGGCCTTTTCATTTTTTGGAGGCGTGTTCCCAGTTCTTATCTATGACAATCTGACAACAGTCGTACAAAAGGTATTTAAAGGAAAAAAACGTCATCTTCAGGAATCTTATAATCGGTTCAAGGCCTATTACAACTTCGATCCAAGGTTTTGCAATCCCGGCCAGGGCCATGAAAAAGGTGGGATTGAAGGCCTGGTCGGCTACGCTCGAAGAAATTATATGGTTCCTATCCCACATGCTGACAGCCTGGACGAATTGAACACGCGCCTCCTCGATGATTGCATGGCCTATGGAGAGCATCGCATCGCCGGTCAAACACAAAGCGTCAATGAATTGTTTGAATCAGAAAAGCAGGTATTGCTGCCATTGCCGACAACATCGTTCAGTAACGTTGAGACGTTCATGGTCAGGGTAAACAAATATGCCACCGTTATTATTGACAAGAACCGGTATTCTGTCCCGACGCGCTATGCTTACATGAGAGTGCAGGCGATAGTAGAGATAGACCAGGTGATCATTTATTGGAGCGGCAGAAAAATAAGCACCCATCATCGGTTATATGGAAATAATAAGTGGAGTTTAAAACCGGAACATTATCTGGAGTTGATTCGTCAGCGTCCACAATCATTTGATACCGCCCGGCCAATTTTACAATGGCGTGATCAATGGCCGGATTGCCTGGAAAAGTTATTAGAACATTTTCGCCGGAAAAACGGTGTAACCAAAGGTACCCGGGAATTTGTCACCGTGCTGATGCTGTACGAAAAATATGCTGTCGACAAGATCGAAGCAGCCGTAAAGGAAGCACTGAAAAGCAATGTCGGCTGCAGCAATGCTCTCAAGCAGATTTTACACAGTCAAAACATCTCTATGGAGTCCCAATTTGATCCTTTGTCGAACTGGGAGACACTGCCCCCTGCTGACATCTCGGCATACGAACAGCTTGGAGGTATCTTATGAACCCAGCAGTCCAGGCAGTCCTCACACAGCACTTAAAAACGCTGAAGCTCTCGACGATGGAAAAAGAGTTGGAAGGTCAGATCCGGCAGGCGCATGAGGCGGCCTGCGGCTACGATGAGTTTTTATTGAATCTTGTTGAAGCGGAAGTTCAAATACGGCAGGAAAACGGTCGCAAGCGACGTCTCAAGGAAGCCAGGTTCCCGATGCAGAAACCGCTTGAAACATTTGATTTTGAGGCTGCCCCTGATTTGGACGCCCGGTTGATCAAAGAACTTTCAACAGGGACATTCATTAAAGAAGCCCGGAATATAATTTTGATAGGTAAAAGCGGAGCCGGTAAAACCCATCTGGCAACCAGCATCGGGATGGAAGCCTGCCGGTATGGACATCGAGTTCGTTTTATTACTGGTTGTGGGCTTGCAAACGAACTGACGGAGGCCAGGGAACAACAGGCTCTGGGTAGAATGATAAAACGATATGCCGGTTATGGGCTGTTGATTCTTGATGAATTGGGGTACGTCCCGTTCAGTAAAATCGGCGCTGAATTATTGTTCCAAGTCCTTACCGAGCGCCATGAAAGACGTTCGATCATCATCACTACCAATCTTGGTTTTGGTGATTGGACGCAGGTGTTTGGCGATGCAAATCTTACCGCTGCTCTGCTGGATCGTGTCACTCACCGGGCTCACATTATTCAATGTAACTGGGACAGTTATCGACTTAAACAGACTTTAAAATCGAGAGGATAAAGAATGAAAGAACTGGATGTATATAATCCCCTGAAAGGTCGAAATGAAACGATAAGGATCGAGATCTCCGAAGACTGTACGACCTATTTTGAAGAGGCGGAGAAGAATGATGATATCCTGAGCATTACAGACACAGATGCCGGTTTGTTAATACAAGAGTGTGGGTGCACAAAACCGATTCTCATAGCTGTAGAATCACGGGAATCAATTAATTACAGCCAAAAAGGAGCGTTGAAGGCAATAGCCGACTACTGCGTTGGGTAGCCCGTCCGGCCAGGGCCAGGGGATCGGCCCGGCGCCGGGCCGATCCCCTGGCCCTGGCCGTTACCCAAACCGGAACTATATAAAAAGCGATAAGAGAATGATTTTAACAACAGGGGGGGTCAAAATTGGGTTGTCGAGAGGGGTCAATTTTGTGTTGCAATTCCGAGAGAGTAAACGCCTGGCAAGAGAAGGGGCGAAACTATGCCAAATTCAGGTCTGAACATCCGGGATCAATGGATTTTAAAATTATTTCCGCACGGCTTGCCACCAGGGCGTTCGATTGCCAGGGCGTTGCCTGCCGGCTTTTCCATGATCCCCGTCATACCTATAATCTGCAGGTTGTTGAAGATGCCATGCAAAAGGCGGTCTCCTGGCTTTCCGGAAAACTGGGGCCATATCCCTACAGCGTTGCCCGGGTCGTTGAAAAGCCGCTTTATGACGAGGACTTCATCACCTTTGCCAACGTTACGGCCGTTTCCGAGGCCCACGGCTGGACAGCGGACATCCAAACGGATAAAGACGGACAATATATTTATCTGACAATGGCAAGAGAGCTTGCCAGACAATGGATTTTGGATGCTTTAAAAACAGCGGATGTTCAAGGCGCTGAACTATTAACCCAATCCATAACCCAATATTACGCATTTCGGTTCATGGATGAGACCTGGGGACCCGGGCAAACAGAAAAATGGCTGGACAAAGCGTATAAAGATTATGAAAAAGACAGAGCCGATGAAGCCATTGAGGAAAAACCCCTGATTCTTGTGGACAAGGCCGCTTACCTTTCAAAGGAAAACGGTAGCATTAGTTGGGTCATAATTGCTCACCTCCGTATCAAATTCTGCTTGCTCTTTGATGGCAAGGTGGCATTTTTTATTTCCTTTTGCAATACTTATAAAAATTCGGGGGAGCAAAACACAATGAGCTGATATTATGAATTATTCTTAGTTTGTAGAGTAGAAATGCTTTATTCCTAAATCAAGAGTCCTGAAATTACTGATTCCTATGGGTAGTTTTTTCATAGCCGCATCTCCGGTGTTTTGCGTTATTTCCTTGCAATTAGCATATCACGCCCAAAAACGGAATAAAAACGGTAGATGCCTTCAGGTTAAAAGGTGTATTTTGCACCGATTCCAATAAATCTTCCTTCACCAAAAGTTACACTATTTTCAGACGCTGCTGTTAAATAACTTTCATCGGTAATATTATTTACATAACCATAGAACTCCCAATCATCAAGGAAATATCCTACTCTTATATTGGCTGTGGTATAGGAATTTTCATATACTGTATTGGTTTCATCAAAATACATCTTTCCTTGATTTCTGATATTTAATCTACCGTAAAAGCCATTAGGATTAAAATATGACACGCTGATATTTGCGGTATGTGAAGGGGTTTCTTGTATTTTCTTATCGTTTAAGTCCGTGCCGTCTGCATTTATGTAATCATCATGTTTTGCTTCTATCAGCCCTAAAGAGGTATCTATCTTCCAATTATCATTTACGGCATATCCAAGCTCTATCTCTATACCCTGCGAATGCGCCGCTCCTGCATTTGATGTAGATCTAATATCTGTGTATGGATCTATACTCCAAACCTGTAAATCTTCTATATCCATATAAAAAATTGCGGCTGAGAGATAGAGGCTGTTATCAAATAAATTTCCTCGAATTCCAAGCTCATAATTGGTAGATTCTTGGGCATCAAAGCTATTTGTCTCCGTTGTTCCAGCGCTTGCGTTGTAATTAAACCCTCCCGCAAGATACCCTCTTGTGATGCTAAAGTAAGTGTTCAGATCGCTGTTTATCTTGTATGAGAGAGCAATTTTCGGCAAAAAAGCATCCCAAGTTTTATCCTCATCAAGGGTATAAAGAGGAGCTCCTAAATAGGTTTCTAAATCAATATCTTTTTCAATCCTTTGAAGTCGTCCGCCTAAGGTTAGCTCTAAACTATCATCTAAAAAAGGGATAACCACTTGTCCAAAAGCAGCCATTGTGTCGCTTTTGATCTCAGAAATTGCGTCATAATTCATAGCCGTTCTTGTTGCAACTATAATGTCATTTTCTTCTTTTTCATAATATAACCCCGCAACCCATCTCAACCTGTCACTATTATTTGAAAGTCTAAACTCTTGAGCAATATTTTTTGTTTCAAACTCCATGAAATAACGGAAACCGTCTTTTGCAGTACCATAAGAACCATCAGAATCATAATATGCACAAGGTTCTGTTTTTTTGTGTGTTGTCAAAGAAGAAAATGTCATATCACCAAAATCATAATCTATATGAAGTGCTTGAGCATCAGATTTTCTCTTTCTATATGTATCTTGATCATAGAGGGCATCGTTGAAATCATCTCTTTCATAGCTGTGAATATCTGTACCTGAAGGTATTATTCCACCCTCTCGACCATATCTTGTATCGCTCTCTTCAGAAGCATTGAATTTTATGCTTAAATCATCAGTTGGGTTGTATATCAGCTTTGCATTAAAAAGATACCTCTCTTCTTCATTTGCATTGTCTCCTCTGCTGCCGGGATAGTGGTTTGTAACCCAGCCATCACTCTGAGAATAGACACCATTTACTCCTAAATAGAGATTATTGTTAATCAGCGGTCCGCTTATATCAAAAACTGCCTCTTGATAATTATCCGTACCATACTCTGCTTTTACACTTCCTTCTACTATATCGGAAGGCTCTCTTGTGACGATATTGATAACTCCGCCCATAGAGTCTTTCCCATAGATTGACCCTTGTGGACCTCTTAGCACCTCTACTCTTAGGATGTTTGATATGGTTTTATCAAAGCCCCACATATGGGTATACGGAACGCCATCTACATAGATTGTCATTGGGCTTGTATTGGTAAACGTAGAGGAATTTAGGCCTCTAAAGTTTACTGTTCCAGTTGAGCTAAGATTTGGAATGTATTCTATTAGTTCGCTAACATCCTTTATCCCTTTTTCCTCAATATCTACATCCGTCATCACCGTAATACTTTGAGGAATATCTTTAATATCCTCTTCCATTTTATTTGCCGTTACCGTTACGCTATCTAAATCTAAAGTTTTAGTGTCTTGCGCATAAAGAAGATTTCCCAAAAGTAAGGAAGTAGCGATAAATAAACTTATCGTTTTTTGTTTGTTCATAATCTTGCCCTTTTTTAGTTATATTTTGATTCAGTCAATGCAAACTTATAATAGAATAAAATCTTTTTTTATATCACCTAAAAAAATTTTTACATCACCTTGCTATAAAAAATTATCTTGACTAAACAAATCATGGAATAATAAGCTAACTTCGCCATGAATAATAAATTTTGAAAATGGAAAGGCTCTCTTGCATGAAAAGACGCGATCCTATCATCATTTCAGCTCAGGACTATTATGATCCATGCCTTAATTTAGATATTTTTTTCGAAAAAGAAGATGGGTATGAAATGTTCTGTAATTGGTCAGCCCCTTTTAGGGATCTAATAAACAAGGGGTTCATGTATCAACTCAAGTGTCAGCCTGGTTTAATTTTGGGAATCTCAAGGCAGGATCCTTCCACAGATTTCAGCATCTCTAATGAAGAAAAAACTAATTATGTTCGTCTTTTTTTTATTCTTGGTGAGGGATTTTTTCTCCGGCTCCATCATAACCAAGAGCGAGAAACTACTTTTTGTTCAAATCAGGGGTATTTAACCTATGCGCGTAGCTGCCGCAGGGAGCTGTCCCATCTCCCCGCAAAACCCTTTTGTATGATTGGAATTATGATGGAGCCGTGGTTTATAAAGCGTTTTTCCCAAGGAATAGCAGGAGGACTAGCCCGAAAGATAGAAGAGATGTTGGCTCTCCAAAATGAAGGTGAATTTTTCCGCCACCCAGTGTGCATGACGCCTTCTATCCGTGTTTGCATTCATGAAATCCTCGGATGCCCTTATGTTGATGCCCGCAGGCACCTCTTTTTAGCAAGTAAGACGCTGGAACTGATGATGTTCAGTTTTAATCAACTCAATCCTGATAAGGGACGGAACATCTCCTGCTTTGACTTGGCAACCGGTTCCCGGAATTTCGTTCACAAAGCCAGAGACATAATGATTTCCGATATTAAAAACCCTCCCTCCCTTACAGAACTTTCCAAAAGGCTGGGGGTGAATAAGACCACTTTAACCAAGTGTTTTTCTAAAGTTTATGGTGTTACTATATTTAACTATCTTCGCACGTTCAGGCTGGAAGAATCCAAGCGTCTGCTGCAAGCCGGAAACCGAAGTGTGACGGAAATTGCTTTTAAAGTGGGGTACGCCCAGCAAAGGACGTTCACTAAAGAATTTAAAAAGTATTTTGGTAATACGCCAAGCCATTATTTGGGTTGAATTTTTATTCGCCGGGTTAATATGAAAATCCAAACATCCAGAGCGGGATTTTGGCCTTGAAACCATGCTCAATATCATCCAGAGCGAGATACGAATCAGGCAGGTCTTTGATCTGTTTGAAACTTTTGCCTTTACCCCCGATTTCAAACACAAATTGATTGTTTACTATCCTGAAAGTCGGATAAAGCGTACACTATTGCTCCATATTTTCAAAGCACACCAGTGTCAGCAAGCCGTTTTTGTATAGGACTTTCTGGTGTTTTCACTGCAAATGGTATCCATTTTAATGGGTGAAATACAGCTTCCGGTCGTTTCCACGCTGTTAACTGACGTGAGTTTTTCCGATTATTGCATAAAACCATACATAATCCGCCCTTAACATGTACGTATAAAAATTTTACACACACCTCAAAAATATGGTTTAAAATCCAATACTTTCGATTGGTTATCGCCAATAAGGTTGTGTTTCTGGCTTAAAATGTACGCTTTATCCGATTTTCAGGTTACTATAAAATCCCCTTTTTGGGGGGGGGATGGCTATTGCATGGGCTTCCCGGAGCATGCAAACAAAAAACAGTTCCCTTAAGCTGCCGGTGTCGGCCTGGTTGCATATGGCAAAAGCCTGATTGGGATTGTTTAAATATATTTTTTCCGGTTTTTCCAGTCCCCCTGATACTTTTTCCTTTTTTTGGAAAGACAGGTGACGGCCCTGCCGTCTTCAAGATACTTCAAATAGGTTTTCAGTGTTCTTTCATCTCCAACTTCGATGATGTTTTTTAACCGCTTCATATCCGGCGTGAAAGGTGCGGCCCCGGCAATGGTCGCCAGCAATAATTTTAATTTTAGTATTGCAATACTAAAATACATCCAACTTATTGGGGTCGCAATACTAATTTTTGCTGAAGTGATTATCATCCGTGATGGTATGGGATATCAAATCCTTATTTCATGATACCAATATCTTATATGCTTTTGCCGACGCCTTTGGTGTAGAAGCCAATACCGGAACGGTTCGGGAGATATTCTTTGCCGGGTGTTTCTCCCATATTTTTTATTCGAATATTGGGGATTTTCGTGTGGGAGACATCCTGTTTGAAATTGGGGGGAAAAACAAAACCTTTCAACAAATTCTTAATGTTGAAAACAGTTTTCTCGTGGTTGACACAAATTACACCACAGATAAAAGGAAGCTGCCCCTCCGGCTGTTCGGACTGCTTAGGACCGCAGATGAAATAAAGTAGACGAAATTTGCGGGCCTTACAGACCCGCCAGGGAAATTATAAACTAATTTTGGGGTTGCCGATAACCGAATTTAGTTCCTGAACAAAGGTTTTTGATGGCCTCCAATATCAGGTAAAGACAAGGCTCAAGCCTCAGGGTGATCAGCGTGGCAAAAAAAGACCAAATGATAATATGGCCGGCCACGGCCCCGATTATGCCAAATGTAACTACCTCGGTTTTTAGAATCTATAGGCAAGCTGAACCCCTATCTCCCTCGGAGGGCTATAGTTGTTGTAATAGTTATAATAGTTCATAGCATTATACTCTTTGTCGAAGAGGTTCTCAGCATAAAGATAAATATCAAATTTTTCCCTTTCGTAACCTATTTTAGCGTTGAATATCATATATGCGCCCCTTTTGTTATTGTTCTCTTTGTCTATATATGTATCGCCATATCCAAGCAGATCAGACGAAATGTATACACCGCTTGAGTGTCTGTAGATTGCACCCAGGTTAAAGGTATATTCCGGTGCAAAAGGATTTTTGTTGCCTGAATAGTCGCCGTTGGCATCTTTGAAAGTATCGAAAGTCGTGTCTATATAAGCGAAACCTGCTGTGAGGTCTAACCCCTTTACCAGGCGTGCTGAGATCTCTATCTCTCCACCTTTTGAAGTGGCTTTCGCTGCGTTTGTGATATATGTTGTTACAGGGGTTACATACTCCTCAACCTGCATGTCGCTGATGTCCATGTAGTAAACACTTGCGTTGACTATTATACGGTTATCCAGGAAGCTTGCTTTAATACCAATTTCGTAGTTCCACAGCGTTTCAGGCTCAAAAGTTCTGTAGTCGAGATCAACGGCAGTGTTGTTAAATCCGCCTGTTCTGTAGCCCTCTGCTACAGTTGCATATACGTTGTGATGAGGGGAAAAACGGTACTGAAGGCTGAGCTTGGGCGTGACTTTGCTCCATGATTCCTCATCGTCAATGTTGAGGATGTCATCGTCGTAGTCCATATTCTGCATCTCATACCTCAATCCTGTTACAACGTGTATCGCTTGGGTTAGGCTGTAGTCTATCTGACCAAAGACAGCATAGGAATCACCTCCGAGTTCGCGTTTTGTCGTTGGTACTCTTGAATCATCGGTCATTATGGTACCCTGGAGATGGTCATTCATGTGCTCATCTGCATAGAGCCCGACAATGCTTTTTATACGGTCGGATTTCCAGTTAAACCTTATTTCCTGAGATAAGTTGGAATATTGTGAATCAGTATAGATGTGATATATGTGGCTATCGGTAAAATCAAAATCCCCGGCACTCTTCCAATCGGTTACTTTTCTGGCTGTTATGGATGTAAGGCTCATTGAGTCGCTTATGTCGTAAGTGATTTTAAGTGACTGAATGTCATTGTAAGTGTCGTTGTATGGGCGCAGATCGGAATATGTTGTTTTTTCCGGTAGTGGAGATAGCCCATTCCTTGCCATCATCGCTGCATTAGGTGTCTGTGCACTCAGCCCTTCGTCCGCTGCAAGGCGGGATGCGATGAGAGAGATATCAAGTTTTTCAGATGGTGTCCATCTCAACTGAGTGCGACCGTAATATCTTTTTCGGTCATCATCATGTCCACCGAGGTTTTTATTCTCCAGAAAGCCGTCTTTTTCGTCGTACTGACCTACAAGGCTGAAAAAAAGTTTATCCTTGGCGATAGGCCCGCTTACGGAGCCCGTCATAAGTCTTTTATTATCTTCACCTGCTGAGATTTGCACCTTGCCGTACATGTCGTTATCAGGCCGGCGTGTGATAATGTTTATAACTCCCGCTTCGGAATTTTTACCGTAAAGAGTGCCCTGTGGCCCTCTGAGGACTTCTACACGTTCGATATCCAGAAGGCCGGCTGTAAAACCCGGGCTTGCCAATATGGGAACGCCGTCGATATATAGTCCCACGGAACTGTTGAACGTGTTGGACGGTGCGGTGATACCTCTCATAGAAGGCTGAGAAAACATATCCGACATGCCGGTATCAAAATTCATCAGGCCTGGAACATGATCCATAAGATCCCATAACCCATCAATATTTTTGTCTTCGATATGATTACCACTTAGGACCGTCATACTGACAGGTACTTCCTGAACATTCTCTTCCTGCTTCTGGGCTGTTACCGTCATTGCTTCCAGTTCAAATTCGTTCTCAAGTGTTTTTTTATCCTTAGCTGAAGCGTAAGGTGCTGAAAGAAGTCCGGTAATCAGAACAGCTGCAAGAAATCCCGTACGTGTGACCGGCCGCAGAAATCTTCCTTTAATCAGTTTCATCTTTTCCTTCATTAGGTAACCCCCTGTAAGGTTTGCTTTTAGGGCAGAGGCGGCCCTGAGAAGCAGCTTTAATTTTTTTGGTTTCATTGTTTTTTCTTCTTTAAAAAATATTTTTAGTACCGGCCAAAAATGTTTGCCTGTTTAGCGTATTTTTAATACAGTATGTTTCCGTAAATTACTTGCGGTTGTCCCCCTTTTTTTAGCGGTTTTTTGAATCTGAGGATAATTGAGGGTATGAAAGATATGATCCATCTCCATACGGATGAGTTCGGCGTTGAAAACGGGACCATGACCGGGCCGGTTTCGGTTAATCCCATGCATGGGAAGGGCACCCTTTTGCAGATGCTGTCCCTGCGGAAGGGGTTGTCCATGGAGGTACAACGGTTTTGCCTGAATAATGATACACGGGTTTTTCACGACAGCCTGTTTCCAACGGCAATAATGTTCTACACCTGTCTTTCAGGAGAGATGATCCTGCATTATTCAAAGGGTAACCAGCGGATTGGACAGGGGATATCCGGTGTTGAATACGTTGAATACGAGTCTGTCACGTCCACCGAGATCCGTGGTCATATTCCCGTGCAGATTTTGTCCGTACACCTGGCACCTGAACTCCTTGCCGAATTGACCGGCGGAAAGTGCGGCCATATTTTCGATCTGATGCGTCATCAAGAGTCTTGTAGTGCATCCCCACGTACCAGGGAAGCGGACCTTGGCCTGCAGATGTGTGCACATCAGGCTCTGACTGCTGCCTTGGACACGCCGGATGACCCACTGTTCATGGAGGCAAAGGCTTTGGAACTGGTTGCCCGTCAGTTGAGGCGGCTTGAACGGACGGCCGGCATATATCCCCGGCAATCCCCTCTATTGATTTCGGATATGGACAAGATTATGCTGGCCGGAGAGATTCTGAAAAAAGAGATGGACAACCCTCCAGGGGGAGTGGCCCTGGCTCGTAGGGTGGGGCTCAACTACAACAAGCTGCTTTATGGTTTTAAAAAAATATTCCTGCTGACACCCGCCGGGTATCTGCGCGTTATCCGTTTGCAAAAAGCTTACGACCTTATTGCAAGTCGTAATTTGAATATCACGGAAGCTGCTTTAACAGTCGGTTACGCCAGCTTGAGCCATTTTACCAAATCGTTTCGTAAAGAGTTCGGGATCACCCCGAAAGCGTGTGCAAAAAATGGAAAGTCAAAAAGATTTTCAAACGAAACAGGTAATATCAAATAATTTGATGCTATGAGACCGCTCTTCCTGATATAAGACATCAAAAGCCTGTTTCACCGGCGCCAATTTGCTTTTCCCCGACATCAGACGGTAAAAATCAGCCATGATTAACTGGCGATCGTAAAGATTTTGAAAAAGAAGGGAATCTTCGTCACGTAGGTTATAATAACATCATCAGCCAATGTTCCATTTTTTGCCGTTCAGTTGTGCCTGCCACAACGCGTAATATTTACTGCCGTGGTTTTCCAGCAAAGACGTGTGCGTTCCCGTTTCAATCAACTCCCCGTTATCAATCACAAAGATCTGGTCCGCCCCTGCAATTGTTGAGAGACGGTGTGCGATAACAATCACCGTTTTGTCCTTTACCAGTGTATCAATGGCTTTTTGCACGGCAACTTCACTTTCTGTGTCAAGGGCGGCCGTGGGTTCATCTAAAATGACAATGGGTGCATCTTTGAGTATGGCGCGGGCAATGCTGATGCGCTGGCGTTCACCGCCTGAAAGACTTCCTCCGATATCGCCCACAGCAGTATGGTATCCATCAGGTAAACGATTTATGAATTCGTGGCAACAGGCGGCTTTTGCGGCCTGGATGACCTGTTCATCCGTTGCCCCGGATTTTGCCATACGGATATTTTCAATAATACTTTCATCAAAGAGATAGACATCCTGGAAAACAACCGCAAAGTAGCTTTCAAGTTCTTTTTGACTGATTTGACGAATATCGGTCCCGCCGATCATGATCGAACCTGACTGTGGATCTGCATAACGCATCATGAGTCTGGTAATCGTGGTCTTGCCTGATCCTGACGGGCCCACGATAGCAGTCATGGCCTGGCCGGGTATCTTGATGGTACATTTGTTAAGGGCCTTTTCCGTCTGGCCATGGTAGGTGAATTCCACATTCTTGAAAACAATTTCAAAGCGTTGCGCGCGGCTTTGAGGCCTTACCACCTCAAGCGGCGGGGTTTTCATGACGGCTTTGACACGCGCAAAGCCCGCGTTCATGAGATCCAGTACGGAGGTAATAGCCAAAAACAGCGACAGCGGCTCCATCAACCGTGATACAATGACAAGCAGTGCGGCGATGGCGGCAATACTCATTGTCCCGTTGCCGACCCAGATACTTCCCGATATGGCGATGACAACCAATGCAAATAAAATAAGCATGTCCGCCATGACCATATTAATAATGTTACCCCATATTGAAGACCGTTGAAGGTCCCTGACATTAATAATGCCGCGATAAAGGCGATTGGCGTTTTTCCCTGTCTGATTTGTGGTGCGTAAAACAGGAAGGCCCTGGATGTATTCTATGATGTCCGACTCCAGTGCGCTGTTGGCATGTGCAATTTCAGTTTTTTCATGAATGCCGCTCTTTCGTTTTCTGCGGTACAAAGGAATGGAAAGGGGCATAATAATCATTAAAAGCAATGCCATGCGCCAGTCGATAAAGAACATACCGCTAATGACGACCGCCGGTGTGAGAACGATTTCAATAAACATTCCCGAGATCATCCCCAGCATCATCACGCTTTCATCGACACTGCTGGACAGGCTGGCGTTGAGGTCTCCGGTTTTATAACTGCCCAGGACCTCAAGGGGCATGGTCCGAAGTTTTTTTCCTAAGTTTGCGCGCATATTCTGCGTGATGTTTGCCGTGGTGTCCCCATAATCAAAATCATGGGCGAACCAGCGCGCAAAACCGTTGATCAGAACAAATACGGCCATTAAACCGAACCAGCCCCAGGCCTGCCGTGCATTGGCAGGAGAGGAAAACAGTGCTGCCATGACGCCGTAAATACTTAAATAGGTCAAGCCCTGCATCGTATACGCCAGGGCGTAAAAAAGCAGGCTGCGGTTAAAATCTTTTGCATGATTGCCGGCAATTATTTTGCCGGTTTCGTAGGTTTCCTTAAACGTGGCATAGTTATCCGTACTGGACATTTTAAGCTCCTTTTGCGTGAAGGCCCCATTGTTGCGCTGTTTCATAATTGCCCCACAGCCGGGCATACAGTCCGTTGTTTGATAAAAGCGCGTCATGTGTTCCCCTTTCGACAATGCAGCCCTTATCAAATACCAGTATCTGGTCCACATGGGTGATGGTCGACAAACGATGCGCGATGGTAATAACGGTCTTGTTTTTTGTCAGACAGGCAATCGCCTTGATAATCTCTTCTTCGCTTTCAGGGTCTGCAAACGCGGTCGCTTCATCCAGAACAACGACCGGTGCATCCCGCAGGATAGCCCGTGCAATGGTGATCCGCTGCCGCTGGCCGCCTGACAATCGCGTTCCCCTGTCTCCGGCGCGGGTGTCATACCCTTTGGGAAGGCTTGTGATAAAGTCGTGGATCTGTGCTGCTTTGGCAGCCGCAATCACCATCTCATCCGTGGCGGAGGGTTTTGCCATTCTGATATTGTTCCCCAGGGTGTCGTGAAAAAGATACGTGTCCTGGAATACAAAGGTGACGGTATTCATCAGATCTTCATTGTCCATTTGACGGATGTCGATGCCGCCGATGGTAATCTTGCCGCCCGTTACATCCCAAAAACGCGGCAAAAGCTTTGCCACCGTACTTTTCCCCGCGCCGCTTGGCCCGACCAGTGCCGTTGTCGTTCCGGGTTCAACCACAAAATTGACATCAGTTAATGCATTTTCTTCACGATTTTCATACCTGAAGCTGACATTGTCAAAACGGATGGTCATCTTTTCAGGGGTAAGGGGGTTTTGAGCAACCGGCATGGCCGGTACCGCCAACAACGCCTCTATACGATTGGCTGCGGCTTTGGATTTGCGTAAAAAGTTGTTCAGCCACATCAACGGCATAAACGCATCAACCATCCCTGTTGACAGAAAAAGGACGGCAATCAGTGAGGGCAGCGACAGTGTTCCCGCGTTAATAAAAACAATTCCCCCGGCTAAAACAGCCAGTAATGTAGGCAACGGTGCCAGCAGTATCAGGGCTGTTCGTGCGGGGGTTGCGCAGGCTTTCATCCATTCGATGTATATCTGCCTGTACCGGTCCAGGGCTTTAAGATACCGTTTGAAAGAACTTGTTCCGTCATCAAAGGTCCGCACCACAGGCATGGCCTGGATGAATTCGATCACGGCTGCATTGATCTGGCCCTGACTGTTTTCATACTTTTCTTGCATGGTTTTCATATCACGCATGGCAATACACATAACAAACATACCCATGAGCATCACGCCCAGTGCAATACCGGCCAGGCGCCAGTCAATAACAAACAAAAGCACCAGCGTCACCAGCGGGGCCACATATCCCCGGCCGAAAGTCGGGGTACTGTCCGCAACAAAGGTGTGCAGGTTTTTGACATCTTCGAGCATTATCTTTTTGAGCGCGCCTGTTCCTGTGGTGATGATAAACCCCAGGGGCAATTGGGCCAGATGTTTTGAGAGACGGGTACGAAGGTCTTCTTCCAGATAAAAAGCACCCAGATGCGAGACACCGAAGCCGGTCATGGTAAGGCAGAATGCCAGAATGCCAAAAAAAGCCACACCGGCCAGCGCTGTGGTGATCGTCCATGATATCCCGCAAAAAAGCAATCCCTCTGGGCCTTTGAGCAGTACTGCCACGACCAGTGAAAGCATTAAAAGCGTCACAATGGTGGCCATTGATCCAAGCGCGGCAAGTCCCATCGCACTATAAATGTAATTATTAACCGGCCTTATGATTCTCCATAAAACCCCGTATCCTTCAGATTTTGGATCAGACATTATTTACCTCTTTGGATGCATGCGAAGTCCAACGCCGGTGGCCAACGGTTGACCGGAAACAACCTTCGTCCGCCTTGTATTAGATGAAAAATTAGTAATACCCTTTTCCTCCGGAAGAACCTCATCCATAACCGTTATACTCTGGGGGACTTTCTGAACATCCTTTTCAATAATTATCACCAGTCAAAATTAGAGTTTCCTAACACGGCTCAATGGGAACTTCTACCCGGATCGGGAGCATTTATGACCGGATCGGGAATAAAGTATTTTGGTCATACGCCAAACCGTTATTTGAGCATCACATCTAAAATACACCCTAATATTCCGGCTCCAAAATTTGGGCCATGGCACGCATTATTGAAAAAGTAACCCATAGCCATTGCTCCGGACTTCCACTGCAAGCGGACATTGAAGAGAAAGTATTTAAAACCATATTTTTGGATGTCGGATTGATGAATGCCATTTGCGGGCTGAACCGTCATCTGGTTTCCCAGATGACGGATATCAAGTTGATTAATGAAGGCGCCATTGCCGAACAGTTTATTGGGCAGCACTTGGTATCATTGCTTTCAGACCGGCAAAAGCAGGTCTCATATCCTTTGATTTCTCTGCCGCTGTACCTGGTTGAACGCCTTGAGGCAATTATCGAAGGGCAGTTGCTGTCCAAAAATATATAATTTAGGACTTGGCCATGGCTTTATACCGGGTAAGGTGAACAAATTATAATTTTTTCGAACCTCTGAAAAGACGGAACCCTTTATTTCCGGCTACATAAATCACATAGGTCTCAACGGCAAAATGTGGAAACATCTGTAAGACGTCGTTTTTGTAGCCGGTCACCTTTGCCGCATCAGTTTCAAGGGGAGCCTGAAGGGACAGGACCTTGTCCGCATCTTTTGCCGGCACATATTTGAACTCAATAATGGTTTTGGTGTCTTTATATTTGGTGTGATATTTGCCCGTCATCTCCCAATCGCTTCTGCCCGATGGATAATTTACCTCCATGGAAAAGGTGAAATCCCAGGAATGATAACGTACACAGAGTTCATAAAAGGTGCAGCGGACAAAATTTTCCTTGACCGTGGTCAGGCGCTCGATCCAGGAGACATCGGTTTTAAGATTGTCGTCTATGAGTTCCCGGGGGATTTTACCGTCGTTTAAAGCAAATCGTTTGAGAAAATAGGTGACAATTGTTGAATTATACAGCGTTTCTTCAGCTTCAGGCAGAAACCGGATATCAGATCATCAATGGTGATGGGCAGTATCCCGGTTATAAAAACCTTGCCCACGCTTTGCAGTTCAACGCCGGATTTGATCACCTTGAAAAACGATCGCAGAAAGGAATCACCTGTGGTAAGTTCCTTGTAAAGGCCGTCGTTGCGGGTGGTGATCAGCTGGTTGGTAAAATTGTCGTACTCGTATATGCGACCAACGAAGCAATCGGCAAAATTTACGGTTTTCAGTCGGGCACTAAGTAGAAGGATTCAGAACGGTCCTTCAGGCGGCTGGGCTGCAAACATCGTCAGCTTCAGTTCAGCGTTATCGTGCGACACGATGTTGCATGATTGTATGTATAGGAGGTAAATGTAAGACACTGAATATACTCGGTGTATCTCCACCGATTCCCTATGTGAGCGTGCTACCGTTGCGCTGTTGACGGGGTGCGAAGCCTCACCAACAATGTACCGAATCGGGTTTGAATGGTGACAGGAGAACCCCTCCGGAAATCCCATCCGGTTAAGGGCTAGGGTCGGACAATATGGCAAGATTAATCGAAGAGCTTTAAGCGCCGTCAGTGAGCGCCTAACCTACTGGGATTAACAGGTTATATGTATACTTCCCTGCGTTTGTATACATGAACAGGATGCAAGTCTGCTAACTGCTTGCACGGGATCGTAGTTTCATCGGCGTAAAGGCCTGCCTAAGTTGTCCATAAAGAGCAATCATGTAGAACGTGGAAACGTTGTCACTCCCCATGTGCAATGCATGGAAAGCTAACCGCAAGGCAAGCCTGTGGAGGGGCAGCAGTAAGAATTCGGAAAAAGCAAATGCCGTTTTGTAATGAAACGGATAGAGCATGAAACATGGCTCACGTAAAACCCAAAACCTTCGGTTTTGGAGACATGCGTGCAGACGTCCGATTGGTGTTGACTTGCGAGAGAGTTTGGAGAACCGCTTAAGATGGGAAAGCAAATGACGGCCTCGGCTGGTGCACCTGTCGACTCTGCTAAGAAATGGGCATCCATTGATTGGAAAAAAGCCCGAGCCGAAGTTAGAAGGCTGCAAATGCGTATCGCAAAGGCTGTAAAGGAAAAAAGATGGGGCAAGGTCAAAGCCCTGCAATACTTACTTACTCATTCGTTCTACGCCAAGGCCTTGGCTGTCAAACGAGTGACCTCAAATAAAGGGAAAAAAACTCCAGGCGTAGATGGCACCTTATGGAAAGGAGCCAGAGCCAAATGGGAGGCTGTTTTCAGCCTGCAAAGACGAGGTTATAGACCGCAACCACTAAGGCGAATTTACATCCCCAAAAAGAATGGTAAAAAACGTCCGTTAAGTATTCCTACAATACTCTGCAGAGCTATGCAGGCGCTGTTTAAATTAGCTTTAGCCCCAGTAGCGGAAACCATAGGAGACCGTAATTCTTACGGCTTCCGTGAAGGCCGCAGCTGTGCAGATGCAATTGCAGCAGCGTTCAATGCACTCTCCAAGCCTAATTCGGCTACATGGATATTGGAAGCGGATATCAAAGGGTGTTATGACAACATCAGCCAGGAATGGATGTTGGAAAATATCCCTATGGATAAAGTCATTCTTAAAAAGTGGTTGACGGCAGGGTATGTGGAAGACGGCAAGCTATACCCCTCGCGCAAAGGAACCCCACAGGGCGGGATTATCAGTCCCACCTTGTCGAATTTAACCCTCGACGGGCTGGAAAAAGCCGTGCATGATGCAGTTCCCCGTCGATGTAGAGTTAATTTCGTTCGATATGCAGATGATTTTATCGTCACAGGCAAGTCCAAACGCCTGCTTGAAGATCAGGTCAAACCAGCAGTCGAAGCGTTTCTAACTGAACGTGGTCTGTCATTATCTGAAGAAAAGACCATGATCACGCATATAACAGATGGATTTACGTTCCTTGGCCAAACTTTTCGAAAAACCGGAAATGTGCTGCACATCACCCCGGCAAAGAAGGGAGTTCTCGCCCTTAAAGAAAAGCTCAGTGAACTGATCCATAAACATGTCGGCGGTCCATTGGAACCATTGGTCAAAAAGTTAAACCAAACCCTCCGGGGTTGGGGAAACTATCACCGGCACGTAGTCTCATCGGAAACATTTTCTCTTATTGATACGTTTGTTTACGAACAGCTATGGAGAATGATTAAAAAGCGTCACCGGAAGAAATCCTCAAAATGGTTGAAAAACCGTTACTGGACTGACGGAAAACGCAAGTGGATATTCACTGTCAAGAGCCGAAATAAGAAAGGGCCTTGCAGTTATCACGTCATTCACCTAAGCTCATTAGGAATAAAACGATATATCAAAATCAAAGCAGATGCAAATCCATATGATCCCGAATACAGTTATTATTTCTGGCGTAGACGGAATCAAAAGGATTCACGGTTACTCCCGTCGTTATCGGCCAGGGAGCACCGCCAAAAGCAAGCTGCATGAGGTAAACAGCCGGGGCGTCCCACAAGGTCGTCCTTTATAAACGCTTGAGCCGTATGACGGGAAACTGTCACGTACGGTTCTTAGGGGGGAAAGGGGTTGCAAGGCCCCTGACCTACCCGATCTATTCAAAAGCCTTGCCGAAGAGCGTTCGGGATGCCCCCACGGCTTGTGCATAACAACGATCCGCGGCCGTTATTGAAATTTGATGTGGACGATTTTCATTCCTTTCCTGAACGCCGGGATGCAAGACAACAGCCTGAAGATAATGGGAAATCTGTCGATGTGCCGGTCAAAATAATACCATTCCGTGATAAAATGGATACCTTGGTTCCATTCTTCCAAACTGGCGCCTGTCTTGATTCCCCATTTGAATTGCGCATGGTATTTTTTGACGTCCGCATGCCTTTTGGTCTGTTTTGCAATGAAAGGCGACATGGCTTCGAACAGCATTTCCGATGCCGGGAAGGTCGAGCCGATTTTGTTTAATATCTCTTTTACCTCGCTTTCCGTGAAATACATCAGCAACCCTTCGGCAATGAAAAGAAGCGGTTTATTTTGGGGTATTGTTTCCAGCCAGGAAAAATCGGTCACCGATTTGGGGACTAACTTGAACCTGTCTGTTTCATCAAAAAATTTTTCCCTTAATTCGATTGCCTCAGGCACATCCAGGTCATACCATATAACTGATCCGTTATCGAGTCTGTGAAAGCGCGTATCAAGCCCGCATCCAAGATTCACAACCACGGCATTCGGATTTTTGGAAAGGAACCGGCTTGCTTGTTCGTCCAATATCTCGGTTCGGATTGCCACGCCGATTTGAGAACCAATGGAAACTTCTTTTTTTCCTGAAAAGTCACATTCAATCCGGTCTAAAATTTCAATGGAATTAGGGTCGGATAAGATACCGTTTTCTCTTTTTGACTCCAGATACCTGGCTCGGATAGGAATGAGCATTGTTTCCGGTACACCCGTAAGTTTTATTTTTTCTTTTTTCATTATAATGCTCCTGTTCGTTAAAATAATTTTAGTCCGATATGGTAAGCAAGTATGCCCATCAGCAAAGAACCCGCTAAATAGTAGCATAGTATGCCGATCGTCCACTTATAGGACCTTGTTTCCGCATAAATTGCTCCCAGTGTACCGTAACAGGGCAGGGAAAAAAAGACTGCAAAAACAAAGGCAAGCGCACTGGCCTGAGATATGCCTGCTGTCTGGAGAAAAGAACCGAAATCTCCATGGATCACGTTCCAGGGTTTCTTTTCAATGGCAATGGAAATGACATTGCTTTTTCCGGTAACAGCTGTTCCGAATATGACGACCATGGCACCAAGTGTTGCTTCCTTGGAGGTAAAGGCAACAAGATAGGAAACAAAGAGGCGCCAGTCCATGCCCATGAGCCCTCCCAGGGGCGCCAGATATCCGCCCAGATGGGCGAGGTAGCTGGAATGAATGGAATCTCCGGGGAAGTAGATGCCAACCCAGATAAAAAAAGCGGCCCCGACAATAAACCAGTAGCCGCGTCGATAAAAGGATTTAACCCGGACAAGCGCATAGGAAAAAACATTTGTCCAGTTCGGTCTCTGGTACGGCGGCAGTTCCATTAACAGTCCGGTCCGTTCACCGGGCAGAACCACTTTGCGAAGGAACAGAGATGTTGCCGAAATATAAAGAAGCATGACGATAAAAAGAGCGGCAAAAACAAGGATGGCGCGGGTACCGAAAAAAACGATCAAAGGCCAACCTTTACTGTTTCTGATCAAAATCAGCTTTGCGCCGGGTGTAAAGCCGATGGCGGCAGCCCTGCTGATGAAGCCTGTGGTCCCTTTAAGTTCAGTTATGACGGCATGTTTTCCGGCCGGAAGAAGATGCAATGGTGTTGCTTTCATTTGCTTTATCCTGACATGGTGTAAATGTATCTTAAGATTTTCCTAAAACTTGTAATTGAGAGCCACACTGATAGTCCTCGGGTCTCCAACCGTACCCAGCCATCCGAGACCAAGACCTGTGTCCTCATAAGCTTCCAGAAAATATTGTTCGTTTGTCAGGTTTTCCAATGCCAGGTAAACATCCCATTTATTCCGTTCATACCCGATTTTCATATTGTAAAGAGTATAAGCGCTTTGCCTTTTGGTGTTTGTCCTGTCGAAGTAGCAGCTTCCGATATTCTGCATTTCAGCCCTTGCGAAAACACCGTATCTGTTTCTGTATTCCAGGAACAGCCCGGCATTATATTCCGGGACATTGGCCGCAAGGTTGCCCTGGTAATCAATCCCGAGCATGGGATCAATATATTGGCCGTATTCGGCATGGGTGTATCCGATAAAACCGTTTAAGGACAGATTGCCTGTCAAGGCGAAGGATGCTTCCAGCTCAAAGCCGTAAATATCCGTTTGAGTGACATTTGACTGGTAAACCGTAAACGCATCAAGCTGCACCCTGTCCTGATAATCATCTACCCTGGTATAAAAAAAGCCGCGTTCACTCTCAATCCAAGCGTTGGAAATTGTGTTTTGACACCTAATTCAAATGCTGTGGATACTTCCGGATCAAAGCTGTCCTGTTCATACTTCACTCTCAAAGATGTGGATCTGGTTTTAGAAGAACTTTCTGCTGAATAATCATATCCGATTTCAAAATCATCCAGGCCCGTTAAACCGGTAACAGCCTGGTACTTGTCTCTATCCATGGGAACCGCAGGATACCCGCCGTCATCGTCGTATTCATGTACCCTGAATTTCAGATCAATCAGCAGGTTGTCGGAAGGGGTAAAAAACAGGCCGGCATTTGCCGCAACTGTCTCTTGATTATCAATATCCCGGCCATTGAACACATTTTTGATGTATCCGTCATGGGCGGAATACAATCCTGCCACCCTGAAAAAAAGCTTGTCTTCAATTAAAGGTGCATTGATTGATCCGCTCACCTGTTGCTTATTGTAATCTCCGGCATAAGATACGTCATCAATATATAAAACCACTGCCGGATCTCCAAATCCCGTATTTGAAATCCCCCTGATTTTCACCCTGTAAAAATAGTCCCTTGATCCCTCGTGGGAAGTGAACAGGTTGGGAACATACCGCCATATATCTTGCGTTGATTCGATTCCGGCATCTTCTATTGCCATATCTGATAAGACCGTTATGGATGTTGTAACTTTTTGCACATCCTCTTCTCTTTTTTGTGCTGTTACCGTAATGGTTTCAAGCGCAGTCTCTTCAGTGGGTAAAGACGCTTCAGTTGCAAGACAGGGCTGAAGCACTGAAATGCAGATCATGCCGATAAGCATTAGAACGGCAGGAATCCGGAAACTTGGAATTATTATCTTCTCAATCAGTATCAGCATCCTTTCCTCCTTAAGTATTATGGCATAACAAAACATCATGTTTGACACACCTAATAAAAAATTGAGATGGCCGGAACACGGCATAAACCAAACAAGAAAGACGACGGGCAAAAGGAACTATTTGCTGCAACAGGATAGAATTAAAAAAATTCAACACTGGATTTCCCCTTAGCCAATTCCTCGGCCAACACTGGTGTGTCTGAATGATAAGGCAGGCAGAATTGAGCACGCTTAATTCAGAAAATTTATGAAAAAAATCCTCTTATATGCCCCAAATGCAAGGGTTCCATGAAAATAATCGCTTTCATTGAAGAACTATACCTTATCGAAAAAATTTTACGACATCTTGAACTTTGGGATATACACAACCATGATCCGTCGAAATCCGATATTTCTGATTTTATTCCTGATTTGGTTTACGACTTTTCCGATTCTCAAATCCCTGTCGACGGATATCATTAATTTTTGCGTTTTGGGGGATTTCCGGCGGGGTATGCTCAAAAATAGTCCAAAAGATAGCTGTTCAACGATTTTTAAGTGGATCAAGGCCTGATTTTTTATTTTCTCTCTTGGGGATTGTTTCTGCCCCCCAACCATCGTTCATGCGGCGAGGCCCCAACCGGGCACGGCCACAACATGTTGTGGCCGTGCCCGGTTGGGGCCATATTTCAGACTTTTGCGCATCTGTTCAACTTTTGTTATACCTTGCTTGGCAAAAAGCAACTTCCTATTAATTTAATTTACTTTCACTACGCCAAGCTACGTCGGCCTGTTTAACAGTGATCTTGAAGAAAATACAATCGGTATTTTCGGACACGTTGGCTATCAACTCACCGATAGATTCAACGTCACGTTTGGTCTTCGCTATGATGACGACCACAGAGAGATCCGTGACTATGGCCAGGATGTATATGAAGAGGCGGATTATTCCGCCCTTTCTCCCAAATTTGCCCTGCAATACAAATTCAACAACCGGATCACGACCTATGCCACAGTGGCAAAGGGATACAAAAGCGGCGGGTTTTATGCCTTTGCCAATTTTGGTGTCAGCGAAGCCAAGTTTGACGACTTCAGCGATGCTGATGGGGATTATGGTGGAAATTATAATCCCTATGCCCCGGTCTATACCTATGCGGTGGGGTTGAAATTTCGTGGGGGCGGCGGGTTTTATGCCAGTGCTAACGTGACCGGTTACGGAAAATCCTATCTGGACAAGGCGAACCAATACGAATATGACGCCTATGAACTGGTCAATGCCAAGATTGGATACGAGTGGGAACATGTTGATTTCTATGTCTATGGCAATAGTATCTTTGATAAAGAGTATGACATGCTTCAAAGCACTTATGCCTATCTTTCCGATCCGGGCGAATCCGGGGTGCGGCTGACCTGGCGGTTCTGATTTTTCTTTTCCACAGAAAAGCCGTGCTACCCAAACCAGTATTACGAAAGTATTTAAATTCCAACAAAGGGCAGAATTGATGTTTTCGGGGCAGACCCAGATGTTCGGCAAGGGTAAAATTGCCGACGTCATGGGAAAGCTTGGGTTCTCTTCCGTGAAAATGTTAATTTCCGGGGGCCCTGCAATACAACCACAGCCCTTGCCGGACCGAGCCGGACCGAGCCGGACCGAGCCGGACCGAGCCGGACCGAGCCGGACCGACAAGGGCACGGTTATTAGATAATTCATAAAACTATTCACAAATCTATTCTAATAATTGTTATTTAATGACATAATACCTTAAAAATTAACGGAATGTTTAGCGGAATAACATTATTCATTAATCTATTCGTTATTTAAAAACAATTAAGGTGAGTTATGGTATCGATTATAAAATATTTAAGGCGTGGCCCGGCCACATCAAAAGAGATTCAGTTTGCAACAATGCTGAGTCAACCTACGGTATCCAGGCAAATTAAAGATGCCGGGGATACAATAGTACAGATTCGAGATGGCCGGACCGTTCGATATGCTGCAACCTGTAATGCCTTTGGCGCAGGAGACCGCATTCCTTTGGGAACTATAGATTCTGCCGGGAAATGCGCTAAAGTAGCAGATGTTCGCCCATTAAATTGTGGTGGTTTCTTTATAGAACCTAAAACGGATGACTTCCCTCATGTATTGTTTGGGGATGAGGGGTCCGGGTTATTTGAGGATATTCCTTATTTTCTTTATGATATGAGGCCCCAAGGATTCATCGGCAGGCAAATAGCAAAAAAAATAGCAGAACAACTTGAAGACTTTCCGGCCAATCCAAAAGCCTGGAATACCGATCATATCGGTAGGTATTTAATCTCAAAGGGAGACGACCTGCCCGGAAATTTTATTTTTGGGGAGCCCAATTTTATGCGAATAGGCCAAAAACCCTTTCCTGTGTCAGAAACTGACTATCCGGATCTTGCGGCATCTGTGCTGAAAGGAGATCCCCCGGGATCATCTGCCGGAGGAGAGCAATCTAAATTTACGGCGTTCAATAAAAAGCTGAATGCTCATGTTATCGTTAAATTCTCGCCTAAAGGAGAGAACGAGGTTGCCGTTAGATGGAGAGATGTCCTGTATACGGAATATCACGCATCACAAGTTTTGACTGAGCATGGCTATGCTGCGGTTGTGCCGAATATTTATGATTTAGGCGGGCGGTTGTTTCTCGAATTCGAACGATTCGACAGAGTTGGGGAATTCGGGCGTATTCCGATGCTTTCTTTAGATGTTTTAGACCGTGAATTTGTTGGATATGGCAACAATTGGAAAAAGGTTGTAACGGAATTATTCCAGCAGGGCTTGACCGATGAACAAACATTACAACATGTCGAAGCTATGCAACAATTCGGGGCTTTGATTCAGAATAATGATATGCACCTGGGAAATTTGAGCTTTTCGATTCAACAGGACAAAATCTCCCTGCTTCCCGTATATGATATGTGCGCCATGGAATTCGCGCCTAAAAACGGAGAAGTCTTGCCGTTTGAGATTAATTCTTCACCTGAAGATGTCTTTAAAGAAGTTTTTGAGATGGGGCAAGAGTTCTGGAGCGGGATCTTAGAAGATGAACGGATCTCTGAATCGTTTCGAGATTTTGTGGATCAGAATATAGAACAGCTAAACGCGAAAAAAATTTAGTGCCCGGCCAAAAACCGCAAATCTTAATCCTCGAAATCCGCCATCAACAAATTGTTTAATTGATTCCCGATCCGGGTAGAAATATTCCCGATCCGGGTAGAAGTTCCTATTTGATCATGTTAGGAAAATCTAACTTTGATAAAGAATCAAAAACAAAGGAATAATTTAAATTGAAGCGGCTGCCCTGATATGAAAACAACAGCAGAACAAATGGAGCGCAAACCTCTGAGCACCTGGTTGTTGCTGGCCAGTCTCTACGCAACCCAGAATTTAGGACTGGGTTTTTTCTGGATTGCGCTGGTGGCGATCATGCGTCAGCAAGGCTTCCCTCTTGAGCGATTGGGGGTGATTTATCTTTTAGGGCTCTTTTGGGTTATCAAATTCTTATGGGCGCCATTGATCGACCGCATTGATTTTGGTCGGTTTGGCCATTATCGTGGCTGGTTACTGATCACCCAGGCCGGCATGGTGTTGTGCCTGGTCATCATCGGCTGTTTTGACATCGCAACGCAATTTAACGCCGTTTTTGCCGGATGTACAGTTTTGGCCTTTCTATCTTCAACCCAGGATATTGCCACCGATGGATTGTCATGTCGTCTGTTTTCGGCAAAAGAACGCGGCCTGGGCAACGGCATCCAGTCAGCAGGCGGGATGCTCGGGAATCTGCTGGGCGGCGGCGCTGTCCTGATGGCCTATCCCTATCTGGGATGGAAAGGGTGCATGGCCATCATGGCATTATGCACATCGATTTCCCTGATCCAGGTGCTGTGCTATCAGGAAAAGACCTGGACCTGCAAGCCCCAAAGCAGCCGTGTGCTGTTAAGCCGATTTTGGTGCTTCTGGCAAACACCCGGGCACAAACAATGGCTGATATTGCTGTTAATCTATCCGGTCGGCAACGCACTCGTCTATGCCATATTGACCCCAATGCTTGTCGACATTGGCTGGTCCATGGAGCGTATCGGTATAGTCATGAATATCCTGGGTTCCAGCATCAGTATATTGACGTCTCTTTTTACGGGCTGGCTTCTTCGCAAATGGGCGCGGTTTACCGTTTTAATCGGAATATCCATTGCATACGTAATCGGTTTACTGACCGTGGCACTGCCAATCATCGGTCCACCTGATGCTTGGCGTCTTAATTGTGCGTTAGGTGCCTGTTTCCTGGTCCATGGCGGCGTATATGTCCTGATGAGTACAATGATGATGGATCGCGTCTCCCAGCAAACTCCGGCTACCGATTTCACCCTGCAATTCAGTGTCTTTTTCCTGGTGATGAATATGGCGGCGGCGGGCAGTACAGTATTGGCAGGCCGTCTGGGTTATCTTGCCGTCGTGATGGTGGCTTTCGGCTTTGCATGCCTGGCGCTTGGACTGTCGCTTTATTTCAAACCGTCAGCGAAAAAAAAGATGGTGCACGGTGCATTTGGAGATGTTTATTAGATCCATTTTAAACCACACAAGGATAAAAAATGAATACCTTATTAAAATTGCAAGCTTATATGAGCGGCAGAAAAGCGTTGCTGCCCGGCGCATTGGCCCTATCGGCAATCAGTTCTCTGATGGGTATGCTGCCGTTTATTTTTATCTGGTTAATTGCCGGGGAACTGTTTAAATCCAAAGCAGACTCTTCGCCGGAACTGATCAATACCTATGCCTGGTATGCCATGGGAACGGCCGTTGGGGGTGTTTGCCTCTATTTTCTGGCGCTCATGTTGTCGCATCTTGCCGCATTCCGGGCAGAAACCAACATGCGCAGACAGGCCATGCAAAAAATCGTGCAACTTCCCCTTGGATTTTTCGATGCCAACACCAGTGGGCGTATCCGCAAAATTATTGATGACAACGCCAGTGTCACCCACACATTTTTAGCTCACCAAATGCCGGACCTGGCGGGCAGCATCATGATGCCCATCGCATCATTGGTACTCATCTTTGTTTTTGATTTTTGGTTTGGCCTGGCCTGTCTTATCCCCATCATAGCAACCCTGATCATCATGAGCTCAATGATGGGGAAACGGGGGCGCCATTTCCTGAAGAAATATATGGACGCCCTCGAGGAGATGAATACGGAAGCGGTTGAGTATGTTCGCGGAATACCCGTGGTCAAGGTGTTTCAGCAAACGGTTTTCTCCTTCAAGAACTTTTACAACAGCATTACCAGATATAAAGATATGGTGTCTGAGTTTACCATGATGTGGGAAAAACCCATGTCGGCGTATACCGTAATTATTCATGGTTTTGCATATATTCTTGTCCCTGTGGCCATTTTATTAATGGGGAATTCGGGCAACAACGCCGGTGTATTGCTGGACCTGTTCTTTTTCATCCTGATCACCCCGGTGTTCGCCCAAAGTGTCATGAAAAATTTATACATGAACCAGGCCATGGGCCAAGCCACTGAAGCCGTAACCCGTTTAGAGACCTTAACCAATGTAGATCCTTTGCCTGTGGCGTCAAAGCCCATATCCATCGCAGGTCATGAAATATCCTTCCTGGGAGCCTCTTTCACCTACCCGGGCAGCGTGCAAAAGGCAATCGACGATATCAGTTTCACCATTCCAGAAGGCAAGACTTATGCGCTGGTGGGTGCCTCGGGCAGTGGCAAAACGACCATCGCACGCCTTGTCCCCCGATTTTGGGATGCCGATACCGGACAAGTCACCATCGGCGGGATCGACGTTAGGGACATAGCCCCCAATGAACTGATGCAGCATGTCTCTTTTGTTTTTCAAAATACCCGGCTGTTTAAAACCTCCTTATTGGAAAATATCCGCTACGGAAATCCACATGCAACGGACCAGGCCATTGAACAGGCGGTCGACCTGGCGCAATGCCGGGAGATAATCGACAAACAGCCCAACGGATTAGACACCGAAATCGGCACCCAAGGCACCTATCTATCAGGCGGGGAACAACAACGAATCGCATTGGCAAGAGCCATTTTAAAAGATGCACCCATCGTGGTCCTGGATGAAGCAACAGCCTTCAGTGATCCTGAAAACGAACACTTGATACAAAAAGCGTTGGGAAAACTCACCCAAGGCAAAACCGTTCTGACCATTGCCCACCGGTTGACCAGTGTTGTGGATGTGGATTGCATTCTGGTTATCGACAAAGGGAAAATTGCAGAACAGGGGAATCACCATGATCTAATCAACCGGCAAGGGGTATATGCCAGGATGTGGAATGAATATCAAAAATCAATTGAGTGGACCATCGGAAAGGAGTTGCAATATGCTTGATATATTAGAAAATCGTTTTGCATTGTCACCCGAAGGGGCAAAAGCATTCCTTAAGGGGACCTTTTTTACGGCCCTGCTCAACATCACGCTCATGCTGCCGGCCGTATTTGTCTTTCTGTTTCTTGATGATTACCTGCGCAAATGGATAGATCCTTCCCAAACCATCAGCAAAGGGATGGGGTATTTCATTACGCTGGGAATTTTCTTTATGTTGGTAACCTGGGTCATTGCCCGGCTCCAGTACCGGAGTACCTATACAACCATATATGAAGAGAGCGCCAACCGCCGCATTCAGCTTGCCGAAAAGCTGCGCAAATTGCCGCTGGCTTTTTTCGGAGAAAAAAATCTTGCCGATCTAACCGCAACCATTATGTCCGATAACACGGATCTGGAACATACTTTTTCCCATGCTGTACCCCAGTTGTTTGCTTCTATCATCAGTATTCTTTTGATTGCAGTTGGTCTATTTTTTTATCATTGGCAATTGTCCCTGGCATTGTTTTGGGTGGTGCCGGTTGCCGTGATGGTCATCTTGTTATCGAAAACCGCCCAGCGAAAAGGCCATAAAATAATTTACGATAAAAAACGAGACGTCAGCGAATGTATCCAGGAGGGACTGGAAACGATCCAGGAGATAAAAGCTTATAATCATGAAGGCAAATACCTTAATGACTTAAACCAAAAACTGGACGATTATGAAAAAAGCCTGATCCGTGAAGAATTAATGGCCGGTGTCATGGTAAACTGTGCCCAGGCAGTTTTAAAACTGGGACTGGCAAGTGTTATCATCGTCGGGGCCCGTTTACTATCAACCGGTAACGTTGACCTGTTTACCTATTTTATGTTTCTGATTGTTGCATCACGCATTTTTGACCCAATCAATGAAGTATTCAATAACCTGGCAGCTTTATTCTATTTGGATATCCGCATTAATCGCATGAACGAATTGGGCGCACTGCCCATTCAAACAGGTAAAACAGAATTTAAACCGGAACATTTCGATATTGTTTTTGATCAGGTGAATTTTGGTTACGAAAATGGCAAGCAGGTCATGAAAGATGTTTCATTTAAAGCCAGACAAGGTGAAATCACGGCATTGGTAGGGCCTTCAGGCGGTGGTAAAAGTACATCGGCAAAACTGGCCGCACGTTTCTGGAATGTCGATTCAGGCAAAATCTTATTGGGTAACCAAAATATAAGCGAAATAGAACCTGAAACGCTGCTGCAAAATTACTCGGTCGTGTTTCAGGATGTGGTGCTGTTTAATACCACCATCATGGACAATATCCGCATTGGACGGCGCGACGCCACCGATGAAGAGGTCATGCATGTGGCAAAACTTGCACAATGTGATGAATTCGTCCGCAAAATGCCCAACGGATATCAAACCGTGATCGGAGAAAACGGCCAGACCCTTTCCGGTGGAGAAAGACAGCGGATTTCCATTGCCCGGGCCCTGCTCAAGGATGCGCCCATCGTGCTGCTGGATGAAGCAACCGCGTCACTTGATGTGGAAAATGAAACTAAAATTCAGGCAGGTATTTCAGAACTCATAAAAAATAAGACTGTTTTAATCATTGCTCATCGCATGCGCACCGTGGCCAATGCCGATCAAATTGTTGTCCTGGAAGATGGCAAGGTGGTCGAAAGCGGCAAACCCGATGCGTTGAAGCTGCAAAACGGGATATTTGCCAAAATGGTCAAGAGACAGATGGTGGTTGTATGAGAACGAAACCACTACAAATCCCCAACCTTTTGCAATAGTATCCGTAATTGTCTTAAGAATTCCATCTTGCGGTAAAGGTTAAGTCAAATAGGAGTTATAATATTTCTAAACCCCGGTCAATAAACCCGGCTGTATCCTTAAACAACTGCTCCACAAGCTCCCCGGGCACTTCCGGTGCCTGGGACAGCCCAACGGTCTGCATGATCAGGGAGGCCTCCTTTGGGTTTAAAACGTTTTTTGGAATCGCTTCACCATAAATCCAGACTCCGGCCTGGGTTACGGACTTGGGTATATCAAGACCGGCCCTGTGGGAGGCTGTTGCCAATTGGCTTGAAAGCAGCAATTCCAGGGCGGATGTATGCAGCCCCTGGCCTATTAACAGCTTGGCTCCATTGAATTTTTCCTGGGCCATGGCCTCTAAACGCGACGGCCTGTTGATTGCCGGTTCCTCTTCTTCGGCATCATAACAGGTTTGCATCCGGGCCAAAGGAGATGCCTCTCCAAGCCTGTTGAGACTGTTCAGTGTTATAAGGTCGATCAGGGCCACAGGAATTTTTTTTGATAACTCAATGGCTGCCTGTTCCGCTTCACCGTCAACATGGTCGATCACTGCAATTAATGACCCCTGGGACCCGAATATACGTTCAATACGAGGGCCGAAGACCTCCTGCAGCCCCTTGATGCAGTCGTGCATATCCTGGTTCATCGGGCGGGACCTGGGATCTTTGGGCATGTCACCCGGTTGTGTCTGATCCTGATTGGTCTCTTCCATATTTTCTACGGCATCTGCGGGTTTGGCAGGGGCCAGTTCATCAATCAGGGTTTCAATCATTTTTTTGGAAACGCCGACCACATCTTCACTGGCATCTTCCTTGACCACATTATCGAAAAGATGCTGTTTGGTATTCACAAGGCTGAGTACCTGCTCTTCATATGAGGCTGCCGCCACCAGGGTGATGATCTGAACGCTTCTTTTCTGGCCCAGGCGGTGAATACGCGCGTTGCGTTGTTCCAATACTGCCGGATTCCAAGGCACATCCATATTGATTAAGGCTGATCCGGATTGCAGGTTTAAGCCCACACCACCGGCGTCAGTGGAGATAAATACCTGCACGGCATCGTCATTTTGAAAACGATCCATCAACTCGCCTCGTTTGGCTGTGGGAACCCCGCCATGCAGCCGGACATATCCCAGACCCATTTTGCGCAGTCGTTTTTCCACCATCTGGGTCATCAGTTCCCAGCAGGAAAAGACCACGGCCTTGAGTCCGGATTGAATGCAGATTTCATCAAGCAGGTCTGCCATTTCATCTATTTTGGGACTGCCCACGGTCTCTTTGTCCACAAGCCCTGCTGCATTGCATGCCATGCGGGCCTGTTGCAGGGCTGCGATCAGGCGGTTCTGTTCGGAAGGTGTCAACGGCCTTCGTTTGGCAATGGTTGCAAGTTGCCCGGCCTTGGACATGGCATCGTCATGAAATTCGCGCTGTTTGGATGTCATGGGGATATCAAGCTGCTGGACAATACGTTCAGGCAGCTGATCACTGACAATGCTGCGGTCACGGCGCAGCATCACCGGTTCCAGGCGCCGGCGCAAAACGGAAAGATTTCTGTATCCAAGAATTTTGCCCCGTTCATCGGTAACGTGGTAATCCACCATATACCGCCATAACGGCCCCAGGATCTTAGGATTCACCACCTGCATCAGGCTGTATAGATCCTCCAGGCGGTTTTCCAAGGGTGTACCGGTCAGAACAAATGCAAAACGGGACGGGATGAGCTTAACGGCTGCCGACACCTTGGTGCGCCAGTTTTTGATGCGCTGGGCCTCATCAAGGATGATTAAATCAGGCTGCAGGGTTTCGTTGATCATGCTCAGATCCCTTAACAGCAGCTCATAATTAATCACAAAAAAGGTCTTTTCCCTGCGGTACTGCACACCTCTTTTGGGCGGAGGGCCCTGGATGATCTGGCATTGCAGATCTGTGAATTTGGCGATCTCCCTTGCCCATTGCTGTTTTAACGACGCCGGACAAATGATCATAACCGTACGGATGTTTTCGTTATTTTTCAGCCAAACCGCCGCTGCAATGGCCTGCAAGGTTTTGCCAAGCCCCATGTCGTCGGCCAGCAGAGCCCGGCCGTTACCGGCCAGAAACCCCGTGCCCCGGACCTGGTACGGGTATAGCGCGGCCTTTACGCCGGGCAGTTTTCTGCCGCTGTTTTCGATCATTTCCAAAATTTTGTCACATCGCAGCTTTTGGCTTGCCTCGGCGGCAATCTGGCGGGCGTGGTTCAATGCGTCTTCACCGACATGAATATCCTCTCTGTCTTCCATTTGTGATGCAAAACGCAAAAAATCTTCAGGGATACGGCCCGAAAAATCCCCTGATGTTGTAAAATAATCATCTAAAATCCTGCCCAGATCATCTGCCATGGATTTGCTGCGGTGCAGGCTGATGACCGGCGCATTGGGCTTGTCCCAGGCCAGATAGACATAAGGCAGGGGAGCTGCTTGATCCTTGAATTCATTATAGTTAGGGTGCTTTTTAATTTTATGCAGTGCCGCTTCAATGTGCTTGCATGTGCCAAGCTGATTATTGGCAAAATCCGGGCACGAACAATAATTGGCCCTTTTATGAAGGTTGCGGATCATCACGCGGTACTGGCGGGGAAAGGGTGTTTTTCCTGCAATGGACGCTGCGGTCCATTCGCCTAACCAGGGATCAGCAGTCAACGATTCTACTTTAACTTCGGATTTTCCCCTTTTGATACGGTCGCTTATGGCAGTGTCTGTGGCACTTAAAATACCTTCAGCCGTCTGGCGCTGGTCTGCATATGCGTACAAGGCCGCCACCATGTGGGCACAGACACCGTCATGACTTTCATCGCACTCACACCGGCAAAGCGGTGTGTTATCCGTCCTAATTTCAATTTCAATATCCAGCGGAAAATCAGAACGCTCTTCATCCTCTACCTGGGCCCAAAGTGTTCTATCCTCCCGGTCAAGAGAGATCACCCGGTTTTCTTTAAAAAAAGTCAGCCCCAGACTGATCACAGCCGGGGCAGCCAATTGTTCAAGGCGGTCATGGTCAAAAAAAAGCGGATCATTGTCGGTGCTGGGTAGATTTTGTGAAGTCATGGTATTTTTCCGGCAAGTTATAAAATTATAAAATTGTTAAACGCGTATTCTGTTTCCATGGGACTGACGTCCGATTCTACAGGTATTCATTTTTTTTACGCAATTATCCTATACCAGGCCGGATTGGTTTTTCAATCTAAAACAGATTTAAACGGGTAGAGGACGGGAAAAAAAGCCCAATGCTGAAGTTCTAAAATGGAATGAAACGATGAAAATTATTTGACATCCGCCCACTTATTTGTTAGCCTATGCTAATCCTATTAGGAGCTTGATATTATTAAAGGCAAGAATAAACAGCAGTCATAAATAGTGTCTGAACGAAAACCTGGAAATTTTGTTGAGTACAAGGCGGGCTGAAATTTTAACCGGAGGAATACATGGAGTATTTCGAGGATTAAAATTTCAGACCAACGCCGTAATCGGCAAAATTTACGGTTTTCGGTCGGGCACTAAATAATAAAACAGGTTGATCTGATGGTTTAATATGCGTGATTTTTTTTCCTGCTTGTTCAAGTCCAACTACAACAGCCTGTATCTTTTTTTTCTGGCAAGACTGGATTCTGTGCAGGATGCAGAAGATGCCGCCCAGGAAACATTCAAGCGCATGATCGCACACAGCAGCAATGTTGCAAGTCTCAGATCTCCAAGGTCCTATCTGTTCAGCATTGCCCGTAATCTACTCACAGATACAATGCGCGCCCGTAAAGTCCGGTTAAAATATACCACAACGGTTGACGTTGAAACCCAGGCGACTGAATCACAATCTCCCGCTGCCGGGATTGATCTTGAGGAACGCAGGAAGCTTGCACAGAAAGCATTGGCAGCACTTTCGCCACGGTGCCGGGAAGTCTTTATTTTGCACCGGTTTGAGCAACTGACCTACAAGCAGATTGCCCGGCGTCTGGATATCTCCCCCAGAACCGTTGAGCACCACATTGCCAAAGCTGTTTTTCATGTAAGAAAACACCTTGCCAACAAAAATTCTTAATTTTTTAAATTTTATATAGGGGATAATCACTGCCTTCCCGTCTTCATTTTTAAAAGCAGGAGATTTTGTATGTCATCAAACCGGAATCATGAAATTTCAGACCGGATAATGGAACAGGCTGCCCAGTGGTTTGCCCGCTGCCGGGCAGAGGATTTCACAAAAGAACAGCAAACATGTCTGGATGAGTGGCTCAAGGCAGACCCGGATCATCGTGCGGCTTTTGACGAAACACAGACTGCCTGGAACGACATCGGGTACCTGGCAGTGCCTCCACCCGCTTCCTCGATGTCCGTTGCGGGCCGTCGCAGACTATTATTCAGGATGCCGCGTTTCGGTATGGCAGGCCTTGCACTCATGGCAGGTCTGTTTTTCTGTGCATTCTATTTCAAATCAGACCTGATCACCTGGCGCAACCTGCATACCGGAAAAGAGATCTCCTACAAAACCGGAAAAGGGCTGAAGCGGGAAATCACCCTGCCGGACGGTTCCCATGTGGAAACCAACGGCAACACCTTTTTTTCAATCCGATTCAATCCCTGGCAGCGCAACGTGACATTAACGGCCGGGGAGATGTTTTTTGACGTGCGGCATGACGCTGACCGGCCTTTTGAGATCAGGGCCCATAACGGCTTAATTCGCGTGCTGGGTACCCGGTTTCATGTACGCAACCGGGAGGGCCTGGTTTCCGTTGATGTGGAAGCCGGCCGGGTCCAGGTCTGTTCCGGCCTTGCCGGCTCGTCCGATCCTTCCCGGGGGCTTTCCCGGGATGAACGGATAATCACTGATGGGCAAGGGTTGGATTACCGCTGGGCAGGCCCCGCAGGCAGTATACGGCAAGCAGAGTTGGACCGGGTGTCGGCCTGGAGACAGGGAAAAATCGTATTCCGGTCCATGCAACTTGATGCTGTGCTCAAGGAGCTGAAGCATCACTATGGTGTGAGGATAATACTGGTGGACAAAAAAATAGGGGAAAAGCCTTTTACCGGCACATTTAACACCCATGACCTGGATGAGATACTGGAGGCCATAACGATCAGTTTTTCCCTGACCGCTGAAAAAGCTTCCGGCGGCGTGGTCATGTTGTGGCCTAAGACCTGACATATCAGCTGCCAGGCTTAGCCCACAACAAAGGTTGAAAGATCTGTGTCGCTTACACAGACTTTCTTATAAAAAACTAACAAAAGGAGTAAGTATTCGACTGTTGTACAAATGTTTGATCCAGTGCCTTAGATTTGTCGATTTGGGCCTGCGTAGCATACTAATGCTATGTGAGCAGGACAAAATCGGCAAATATGAGGTGCTGGGCGAACATTTATAAAAAGGCGGCCTTAAGTTCCGGCAAGAAGGCAAGGCCGCCTTTGAAAAACAGAAGTACGGCGGGCAGTTGTAATGCCGGCCGGCCCCTGTCCTTTTGTGTAACAAGGCAGAGGTATATTGTCAATCTTCATGAAACACAAAGGAAAGCAGATGAAACCGTTGAACATGTCCCGGGTCCTGGGGACGATTATTTCAGTGTTACTTTTTACAACCGCGACAATGGCCGCAGCAGGACAAATGGATGCGTCAAAAATGTCCTGGGACATCCGTCCCCAGAGTTTGAAGAGCGCCTTGGAAACTTATCAGCAGATTTCGGGACTGAATCTGGCCTATTCAGATAACCTGGTGGAAGGAAAAACAACCCGGGGGGTCCAGGGGAACCATACCCGGGAACAAACTTTGGAAAAAGTCCTGGACAATACAGGCCTGACCTATGTTGTAACTTCCAAGGGCACAGTGATTTTAAAGGTGAAAAAATCTGAGGCGGCGCAAGAAGAAAACTTGCCGTCAGATGAAACAGCGGGAAACAAGGCGAAAAAGACTGAACCCCAGCAAGCCCACATGGAAATGCAAGTTGTCACTGTAACTGCCAATAAAACTGAAGAAAATATCCAGGATGTTCCAATGAGCATCACAGCCTTTAATGAACTTATAATGGACGACAAGAATATTACTTCTATCAGCGAGTTATCCAATTTCGTTCCCAATCTAACCATCAACGATCAAGGCATTTCAAGTTCGGCAAGGCCTGCCATGAGAGGAGTTTTGGCTGAACTAGGATCAGCGGAGGTTTCAACTGGCATTTTCATTGATGGAGTCCCAGTTTTAACAAAGGCTGGATATGGGGACCCCCTGCAAGATATTGAACGTGTAGAAGTGTTGCGCGGTCCCCAAGGAACCTTGTATGGAAAAGGTACCTCAGCAGGTGCTATCAATATTATTACCCGTCAACCAGATAACAATTATCGTGGAAAGGTTTCGGTTGATGTTGGAGAGGATAATAAAAAAGAAATTGCTTTAAACTTAAGCGGGCCGATTATTCAGGACAAACTCTTCTTTGGACTGTCCGGTCAATCCTACGCCAAAGATGGGTTTATTGACAATGGGTACACAGGTGATCAGGCCGATGATCGAGCACATTGGTACGGAAAAGGCAAACTTAGATGGACGCCGACAGACGATCTTGATGTCAGCTTAATTTTTTCTTATTTACAATATGACAATGGTGGCACCACCATGGGGTTGAGTGAAGATAGTGCCGCCACTCTGGGATTGACCGCTTCCGGTGACAGAAAAGTATATTCTGATTTGGACACCCAAGACAAAACGAAAATCGAAGCTCAAGCCCTAAAAGTTAGTTACGATCTAAATGATACATTAACTTTAACCTCAATTACCACTCACCGTTTCCTTAAAAATGATGGTGCTATAGATTTTGACTTTAATCCCGTTGAACAAACTCATGCTACGGGTGCGAGCGAAAATGACAAAATTTCTCAGGAACTGAGGTTATCATCAAATGCAGAGAAGATGCGTTGGGTGACCGGTATCTATTATGATAAAGACGATAACACAGATGACAGAACTTGGAATTCTTATGTAATGAAAAAGGATCTTGGGGCTGAGGCCTACGCCCTTTTTGGGCAACTTCGATACGCATTAACGCCTAAAATTGGCGTGACTGGCGGGCTGCGTTATGAAACACAGAACAGAGACATGCAAAATTACAATAATGGTAAATCCTTTGAAGATACCTGGGATGACATTGCACCTAAATTCAGTGTAGATTATGCCATAACGGAACAGGTAATGGGGTATGCTACGGTTGCGAAAGGTTTCAGAGCAGGTGGCTTCAATTCTTCGAGTACAGATTCGAAATATGACACTTATGATAGCGAAGAGCTGTGGTCCTATGAAATAGGAGCTAAAAGTCAACTTCTTGAAAACAGACTGATCATAACCGGTTCACTATTTTACATGGATATAGATGATATGCAGGTGTCAGAGTCGCTCGCCGACGCCCCATGGGGTTACGTAACCAATGTCGGTACGGCTGTCTCCTATGGAGCTGAACTGGAAGTACAGGCAAAAATCACACCTCAATTCACCATAACGGCAAACGTTGGCTATACCCATGTAGAATACGAAGAATATAAGGACGACTCAGGCGACTATAGCGATAACAAGATCCCTAATGTCCCGGACTATACATTTGCCATAGGTGGTCAATATCGAGCAGGGAACGGACTTTATGCCGGAGTTGATTTGGTGGGTGTTGGAAAAACATATATAGAAAGAACAAATACGTATAAAAGAGATGCTTATCAACTAATTAATGCCAAAATTGGGTATGAAACTGAAAATTGGGATATTTATCTCTATGGTAAGAACATCTTTGATGAAGATTACTCAAAAGTGGGGACGAGTTACATATACTATAGTCAGCCCCGTGAATTAGGCGTAAAGCTTACCTACCGATTTTAAAAGATAGTTTTAGTGCCCACGCAGTCTGCTTGATGAAACTGCCGTGGGCCAAAAAACGATTTGCCCCTATCGGGAATTAACCCGGATATTTCATGACTTTTTAACTAATTTTCAAGGAGACATAACGTGAAAAAAAAAATAACCATCCCTGTATTTTTGATTGTATGCATCTTTTCCAGCGCAGTATTTGCCGCAGATAAAGAAAAAGAGAAAATCACCGACCTCACGCCATGGAAAGGCGACAATATATCCATTGTTACACTTTACGAGAATGAAGCCGGAGAAAGGTTTTTTAAAGAAATCTTGGAACTTTTACCCAAAGGCTATACAAAAAAAATGGTAAAAGACTCTATTTACGATTTATATTACATGAAATTGAAATCCCTGAACGTGATGGATGAAAATACGATCATTATTGATGATAAGCTCACCGGGGATTATATCCATGTCTGCAGCATTGGTATGGACCTGGGGAGTCATACAGCTGCCTGGCAGGTTTTTAAAACTGAGTCAAAAGAAATGATCCAGGCCGGTTTTAAATATATCCTTTTTTTACCGTATCACCAGAGCAACAAGGACACGCTTAGGCACGCCCATCTCAGGTATGGCAATGAAAATTTTGATTTCCTGACGACGGACCCTTCGGTAAAATCGTGGTGGCCCACCATCTATCAGCCGACAAAAACCGATGAAGCCAAAGCTACGGCGCAGATGACCACACCAAGAATGGTAAAAATGATGGCCGGCATGATGAAAAAAAGGCAATAAATAATTACCAAGATGACTTAAAATCCGATGACATCTTATTTAATTGAGAGCCATTAAGTAAGATGTCATCGGAATATCGAAATTGAACGCAAAAAAGAGGCACAATCGTCAGTGGCATTTTTGGTTTCCCTTGTTATCTCAGTCAATATAAAAGACGTTTAGAGCTATTCTCCTTTTTCCCACTCAAACCGGACAATATGTCGCTCATTGCGGTCGAACTCTACACCGACAAGATATATTTCACAGCCGTTTCCACGATATTTATCCGCATATCCTTTTTGCTTGATCTGCTCAAGTGCCTTTCCTGGTGTCGTGTCAATATCCACAACTTTGAATTCAAAGATATAGATCTTGTTGGCCGCCTTGCCGTCCTCCATGTTATCTAATTGAACCGTCATATCGATACGGCCGTGATTGGTGGTATCCTCAGGGGTTACATCAAGACCTAACGCGGTAAAATAACAATAAAAAACAGAAGCGTAATACCCTTCGTATTCTGAAAGCCTGTTCTTCCGGTACCAGTCATGGGGGATGGAGGAAAACAGGGCCTGGAAAACCGTGTTAAGTGCATCGGGGTCATTTTCCTGAAAAGCCTGGTAAATCTTAAGCTGCACCTTTTCTTTCATCACATTGTCATGGGAATACCGGTTTAAGATGTAATCCGACAAACTGGCCTTTACCTCCATGTTCGGGTAGGTTAGCTTATAAAAGATTCTGCCCGCCACCCTTTGTTTTTGTTCAATGGTGAGATAGCCGGTCTGGAAAAGAAGATTTTCCGGTTCAATAAAGTCAACATCGAACGCGCCGATCAGGGAGCCGGACGCCTGAATATTTTCAATTTCCGGAATATAGTATCGTTTTTTTTCAGATTCTCTCGTCAAGTTGTTTGCGACTTTTAAGTACACCTTCCGCAAAGGAGATATGAATGACCGGATAACGCTTTTTCCAGTCCCAGTGCTCATGGAGCCAAAGGCCGGTAAACAGATCCTTATTGCCCTCAAACGCTTCTTTAAGAGTGTCAATGAATAAGGATTTTCCAAAACGTCCGGGGTGAAACAAAAAATAGTACTTACCCTTTTCTGAAAGGATATGGACAAACCTGGTATGTTGAAGCTGCAAAACGGAATGTTTGCAAAAATGGTGGAAAGGCAGATGGCAAGTGCCTGATGTTTTGTATTTTTGGAATTATTGAAGGAACAAACCTTGGTCGGCTACGATAAAATAATTGACAGATGCAGGGGAATCTACTAATTGTTATGAAAACATAAAAAAGTTTTAAACTTTATAACATCTTATTATCGATAAACAGATGAAACTAATCAAGCCCGGAACATCCCAACCGACCGAAGTTCCCAACAGATTCAAAGTAAAATTACCCTCGTTACCCAGCCAGGATGGGTGGGTGGGATATTGATGTTTTCAGTTCCGGGCTGACGCTGATAGTCATGGACACGGTATTGCATAAGCCGATAAAGATACAAGGAGCGTTTAAAAAACCCGTTGTCGGCTTGGGGTTTTGCCTGGCCGGAGAATTTGATCTGTCTTGGATGTCTTCAAAAACGCGATCAAACATCCGGGCCGGACAAAGCGGTTTTTTTACTTTCCCCAAAGACTTAGAGATGACACAACATTTACCCGCCGATCATTTGCTCAGAATATACCTGATGCTCGAAGGTGAGATGTTATCATCTTTTACCCAAGGAGATGAAGACTATTTCTCCCCGGTAATTAAGAGCTTTGAAAAGAAACGGGCTGACCGCGTGGTTCATTCCACCACAGCCCTGATGCGTACGGTCCTGCATCAAATTCTTCATTGCCCCTACTGCGGCAAAGCCAGGCATATTTACCTTGAAAGCAAAGCCATGGAATTGATTTCCTACAAAATGGCACAGCTTCATCCAGCCTTTACGTGCCCTGAAAACGAATTAAAACGTTCTGATTATGACAACTATGGGCAAATAAGTTTTATGTTTGGAAAATAAGTCCTATATTTTGCGATGCCCCTTGTGACTAAGTCCAATGAAGACACTGTGGCATGTGCGCCTATGAAGAAATCTGGAAGGGTTGAACTTTTAGCACCCTTGTTTCTTCGATAATCAAGGAATGTTTTTCCAGCCAAAAACAAAGCTTCGCGCGGAATTTCCAAGACTTTTACACCCACTTGTTCAATGGCATCTTCAACTTCTTCAATACGGTTGAAACCGATTGATATTTCGGTATACACAATAGAATTGATAAATAATGTATTCGTCTGGCTATACTGACTTAATACGTCCTCAGACCAGTTACCCCATTTAGGATCATTCGTAAACAGATCAAGTAACACACATGAATCGATAAAAATTCCGTTCATTTTATTTTTCTTGTCATATTCATGATTTCGTCTGTAGACATTTTAGCTGTAGCAATCCCTCTTAGTTTCGAAAATTTGGACGTTGTTTTATTTTTTGATACTTTTACAAGATAAAATCTTCCGTTGTCTTCTTGAAAATCAACGTCTGTCTCTGGGACAATACCTAATATTTCCCTTACATTTTTGGGTATAGTGACTTGACCTTTTGTAGTTACACGCATAATAGATCTCCTTTTTTGTGTAATACCAGTATAGTATTACTTTAACCCGTGCAACGATTTTTTGAAGCGAACAAGGGATAGCCGGAAAGGTGGATAGCATTGAATAATGCACTTGGCATGGGGGGTTGATTGTGATCAATCAGCCCCCCTGGGCTACCGCAATTATATGAATGCGCGGGGCATTACTTAATTGCGAGTTATTAAGTTAAGGATGTCCCCCGAAATCACCAATCTGAACCATCCACGAAATTCGGACTACAGTGTTAATAATTCGGAAAATAGTGTTAGACGTGCCTTTCTCTTTTTGTCTTTACTGAGGTTTATTTTTGCTTAACCGTAAACCTTAAATCAGGAGACAAAGAATGCGTATTAAAGCAACGCTTGCGTGCTTAGTGGTGACAGGGACCATCCTTGGGGCCGGTTTAGTTCAGGCGGAAGAACCTGCAGGAACCACACTGGAAACCATTACCGTTACGGCCAATAAGGTCGAAGAGGATATCACTGATGTTCCACAGAGTATCACGGTCATCGACGATGAGATTCTCAAGGAGAAGGGGATCGTGGATATCCCCGATGTAATTAACGAGATCCCTAATATGAGTTTTATGCCCGGCCTTACCCCTGGACTTACCAATAGCGTGAACTTCAGGGGCTTGAATCCATCGTTGTTTACCAGCAACTTTCCGGTAGTCATCTATATAGACGGGGTAGCCTACAGCAATTCGGGCGGTTTTGACGCTTCGCTGGTCAATGCCGAGCGGATTGAAGTCCTGCGTGGTCCCCAAGGTACGCTCTACGGCAAGGACGCCATCGGCGCGGTTATCAAGGTTGTGACCAAGGAACCGGAAAACGAATGGCATGGAAATATCGGCACCGAATACGGCAGCTACAATTACATGCAGGGCTCTTTCAATGTCAACGGCTCCCTCATTCAGGATAAGCTCTATCTCGGGGTGAACGGCCGCTATCAGCAGGATGACGGCTGGATCACGAACGACTATAACGGTGACGACGAAGCCAATAAGAGTGAGAGCCGGAACCTCGGTGCGTTCCTGCTGTACAAGCCCACCGACAGATTCTCTGCAAAGTTCATTCTATCGAACGATTCCTATGAATCTCACGGGTACACGGGTTACGCCTTGCCCCCTGGAACCAACGCCAACAAGTTCGATCGGGATGATGCCGAGCATGTCTCCGTCGATAAAGACGCAATTTCCGAGAGCGAAAGTCCGGCACAGAGCCTTTATCTGAAGTACGAGTTCGATTCGGTGATCCTGACCTCGACAACCGCCCACAGATACATTGAAGCTGAAAGTGTCCGAGATATCGATTACATGGCAGATACCGCTATGGACGGGTGTGTTTCATTTGTAAATGAAGACACTGAAACCTGGACCGAAGAGTTGAGGTTATCGAGCAATAACACGGAGGGCTTTCGTTGGGTTGCCGGCGCATATTTCGATACCGAGGATGTGGAGAGTGGGAATGGGATACAGAGAAATCCCTCCGGATCTATTTACGAGTATAATTGGGAATCTGAAACTGAAAGTCAGACCCTGGCCCTGTTCGGGCAGACGATGATTCCCCTTGGCAACAGCTTTGAGTTGACTCTCGGTGCGCGTTATCAGCAGATCGACAAGGAGATGGATTTGGATGCGTACTATCACCTGGTTGGGGTCAGCAGCGATCCTTACTACTCCCTCCATGCGGATGAAACCTGGACCGCCTTTTTGCCCAAGGTTGCGCTCTCATACCGGTTGAACGAAAACTGGACCACTTACGCTTCAGCGGCACAAGGCTATATGCCCGGTGGTTTTACGAGGCTGGCCTCCTCTGGTTCGGAGAAAGACAACACGTTTGATCCGCAGCTGTCGACCAACTACGAAATCGGTATCAAGGGGGAATTGAACCGCGCACGTCTTGCCGCTGCTATCTTTTACATGGATATCGAAGACATCCATTTTAGTAAACAAGTAAATGATACGTGGGTGACCGATAATGCCGACAGCGCTCATTCCCTGGGCGCGGAACTGGAGTTGACCTATTTCCTGACCGATTCCATCGAATTGACAGCCGCCATCGGCGTTATCGAGGCGGAATACGACGACTACGATAATGGCAATGTTGTTTGGGACGGTGAATCGATCGAAAATACGCCGTCGTATTCGGCGCGGATCGGTGCCGCTTACTACCACCCCAACGGGTTTTATGCCCGTGGGGATGTTAGGATTCAGGGCGAGGTTCCCTACTATGATAGTACCAACGCGGAGTTCCGCGAGCTGGATGACTACATCACCGCTGATGTCAAGGTCGGTTATCGCTTCAAGGGCTTTGACATCTACGCCTACTGCAACAACCTGACCGATGAAGAATATATGACCTTTTTTCTCTCGGGCTCGGACTCCAAGTCGATAGCGATCTACGACGATCCGCGCACCTTCGGTATCGGGGTCCGTTATAGCTTTTGATCTTAATCAATGAAAAAAATTGAAAAGAAGTTGATTTAAGCCCTCTTATATAGTATTAGGTTTGACTAAATATTTTTTCACTGCCTGATTGCGGTGTGTATCCGGATTAATCAATAGTCATGTGCAGGGAATGTACCTTATGAGAGGGTTGGTCAGCTGACGCAATGAATAAAACCATGGAAATGGTTCATCCTATATTTTCAAAATCTCAAGACGCTCCCAATCAATTTGATTATAATTTACCTAAAAGACTCGGTAGCGGAATTATACGGGCTAACAGGTTTTCGTCAGGATTGACTTTGCTGTTTATGGACTTATGTCTAACCAGCCCAATCTCTTTAAGTTCTGAAATAACTGGTTGGGGTTCTGGTATGAGTTTTAATCTTACCGGACATTCCGATGTACGTTCATCAGAACATCGGCAAATTTTATCAGCTATACCTGATACCGATGCGTATTATGTGTATTCCTATCCTCAAATCTTAGAGGAGGATATTGCTGCTACGCGCAAAGTTAAGGTATCAATTCTGTTTGATAAAAAAACGTTATTGGATTTTGTCAATGAGGATGAAGAGCCCTTCCTCCCGTTCTTAAAAGGCCTGCAAAACCAAACTCCTGTTTCAGGCCAGGGAAAGATGGCACCCAAAATACAACGCGCATTGAATCAACTCGTTGATTGTCCATATAGCGGCAAAACCCGTGCTATTTTTTTGGAAGGCAAGATGATGGAGATTTTTGCCCACGAACTTGAGGAATTAAGGGTAAAAGGCAAGGGGATTCCTCGTCAACCTCGTATCAGTGCATCAGATATCGAACGGATACATTTTTCTGCCGAACTCCTTGTTCGTGATCCTGTTAATCCGCCGGATCTCACCGATCTTGCCCGGAAGATAGGAATGGGGAAAAGCAAATTTTACCAGAACTTTAAAAGTGTTTTCGGGCATTCCCCGGTGGTACACCTCCGCAGCCATCGTCTCCGGATTGCCAGGCAGCTGTTGCGCCAAGGAAAGCATAATGTCACCGAGGTCGCTTTTGCCGTTGGGTTTAATAACCTGAGCTATTTTGCCAGAGTTTTCGTTGACAAATTCGGTGTTCCTCCTCATCAAACCCGCTAAATTTTTTCTAAAAAATATTTTCCGCCCCCAAAATTCGATATTCGGGGAGCATCATACTCATTAGCAAAACATATGGTCATTTAATACGTATACTGCCCCCGATAAATCATGGTCAAAAGCGCTCTGCCTTTAAAAACGATAAGTCAACTGAATACCGACCTCTCTTGGATCGCTATATACCGTATAGTAGCCGCCGTAATACCCCTCCGAGTCATATTCCGTGTCAAAAATATTTTTACCATAAAGATACACGTCATAATGTTCGGCTTCATAGCCGATTTTAGCGTTCACCAGTTCATATGGATCCCTTGAATATTTATTGTCCCGGTCAAAATACATCTTGCCGTAGCCAATCAGATCAACCCGGGCATACATGCCGCCGGCATGCCGGTATTGAGCGCCAATATTATAGGTATAATCCGGTGCGTAAGGATTGTGGTTGCCCTCATAATTTCCAAGCGCATCTTTATATTTATCAAAAGTAATATCGCTATAGCCGAATCCGGCACTCAGCGTCAAACCGTCCGCAAGCCGGGCGCTTATTTCCAGTTCTCCCCCTATGCCCGTGGCTTCGGCAGCATTGGTGACGTATGTATTATCGGGATCAACCGCGTTTTCCACCTGCATATCGGTGATATTCATATAATAGACGGCGCCGTTGACAATGAGACGACGGTTAAAAAATGCGCTTTTAATGCCCAGTTCGTAGGACCATAAAATTTCTTCATCATAACTGGCATATTGCTCATCCGCTGCAAGCTGATTAAAAGCACCGGGCCGATACCCTTCTGTAATACTTGCATAGGACATGATATCCGGTGTCAGGTGATACTCCAGGGCAATCTTGGGTGAGATATGCTCCCAGGAGCCGTCGTCCCCGGCGCCCGATAAAATGTCTTCATATTCCCGCTCCTGCTTCTCATAACGCAGCCCGCCGATCAGATTGATCTGTTCCGTCAAAAAATAACTGGCCTGCCCGAAAACAGCATGGGAATTGCCGTTAACCTCACGATCCATTCTAAGCGTCCCGCTCACAGTATTTGTAATCGTTCTTTCACTATGATCGTCATCAGCATACAGGCCGACAATCCATTTGAGCTTTCCTATACCGGCGTTTAAACGAAGCTCCTGGGAGATCGTGTAACCTTCACTGTCCGAGATTGTTTCAAACCACTCTATGCGGCTAAAATCCCAATCATTGGAATCTGTACTTGAGAATGCCCTCCTGGCGGTGATGGATGTCAACGTATACGATTCATTGATTTCATATACTGCTTTCAGTGCCTGAAAATCATGGTCCGACTTACTATATAAGTCGACATTCGACGACATTTTCCTGTCCTCAGGTGCTGCAAGTCCGGATACAACGGCTCCGTACGGCGTCAAACTCATTCTGGTTCCATCATCATCGCGGGAAAGCCTGGAAACGATCAACGAAATATCCAGACTCTCCATAGGGGTCCACCGCAGCTTTCCCCTGCCGAACCATTGTTCCCTGTCATCCAATGTATCCCCGGTATAGGTGCCTTCTATAAAACCGTCCTTTTGCTCATATTCCCCCACAATACTGAAAAAAAGCTTATCCTCCTGCAAAGGGCCGCTCAGGTTTACCCCCCCCTTATATTTGTTATCCTCTCCCAGTTCCGTGGAAACTTTTCCTCTAAAGGTATTGTCCGGCTGCCGGGTAATAATATTAATGGCTCCGGCCTCAGTGTCTTTCCCGTATAAGGTTCCCTGGGGGCCACGCAACACTTCGATACGTTCAATATCAAAAATGCCGGCAGTGCATCCCGAGGGAACGCCGTCAACATATATCCCCACCGCAGTTGAACTCTCCGTCGAAGTTGATGCGGAAACCCCGCGCATGGTCGGTTGCCCGGACATAGGCCTGCCGAACTCGAACATCATGAGATTCGGCACGAAATCGGCAAGTTCCGTTACAGATTCGAGCTTTATATCCTCAATAGCCTGATCATCAAATACGGTAACGCCCACGGGCACATCCTGGACATTTTCCTCCTGTTTCTGGGCCGTGACCGTCATTGTTTCCAGGGTGGCCGTTCCCTGTTCCTCTGCCACTGCTGATGTTGCAACACAGCAACTCATCAAAAGGCCTCCCAATATCCGGGCACACAAAGATTTCATTTTTTCTCCTTTTTAAGTCTCAACTTTCAAATAAATAGCAACCCTAACATTTTAAAGCAAAAGGAAGATAGTAAAGAAATAAAAAAAAAGCTAACGTTGACGGACGTTTTATGGACGCTGGCGTTCAAGGGTAAAGAATTATGCTTTATGAAACTAAGGCGACTGAGCCGCAGAAACTAGAGACTGGAAACTAGAAACAAGAAGAAAGGAATTTGACAATTTCTTGTTTTCTTTGACAGAAACTCAGGAGTAAGGCACTATTGTTTACGAATGGATCTACGCAGTTCGCTTGGCGCAATGCCGAACATGGACTTAAAGGCCTTGGAAAAATAGCTTAGATTGGTATAGCCGACCATCAAGGCTGCCTGGGTGACATTCATCTCACCATCCTGGAGCAACTGCATGGACATCTGTAAACGATGATTGCGAAGATATTCAAAGGGGGAGAGCCCGAAGGTCTGGCGAAAGCAACGAAACAGCTTGGTCCTGCCCAATCCCACCGTCCGGGAGATCGCCATGATGTCCGGTGGATTATTCAGGTCTTGGACAAGCATATGTGCTGCATGGTGAACACGTTCCGTATCCGATATTTTTATAGTGCTATCATAGCAGCAGCGACAACCGGAACAGAGCTGTTCCATCATATGCGCGATCAATTCCATACTTTTCCCCTCCAGAAAAATCTGTTGTGTCGTTCCGCTGTAAGGGCAATGAAGCAATTGATACAAGACCGTTCTCATAACAGGCGATAGAATAGTGCCCATGCGGGTAGAGAATCTTTTTTCCAAGCTTTTCAGTATGGGATAAAAACGATCTTCATCTCTATTGATTAATGTTAATAAACGTTCCCCGTCCAGCAACAGATTGACCCTGTACATCCGCTTATCGTCGGTTTTCTCAAAGAACTCAACGCCTTTTGGAAAGGAAAAAAAACAGCTTTCCCCTGCCCTTATCGTAAACGACCGGTCAAAACAGGTGGGGTGGTAATCAGACCGGCCATCAAGACAAAACCCGAAACCAACGGAATGATCTTTTAAAGCACCTTGAAAGAGCCTCACCTGGTTGAACTGCCAGTCAAAGATTAACAATTGAATCCCAGAGGTCAAAGAAAAAAGGTCTGCGCCGCCTTGTCCAAGCGAGGCAGGAATATTCATTTTGAAGTGATTGGAATTTGCTACCGGCTGAGGGGGAGGAAGAACGACGGCTTTCATATCATTGCCGGATAATACATAGTTGCAGGGGAGTCGCTCATGCCTTCTCTTTATATTCTCAATTTAATGGCACATATCACAATAAATGCACAGACTAATCAAATTAGTGAAACAAAAACTACATAGCAAACCCATGCCTCTGGGTCAACTCATATGAAATCCCGGCCAGAAAAATTGCAAATCCCCTCTAACTAAAGGCACTATTGGTTTTTATTTTGATTGACAAAAAGCAAGTTCCGATCCTTTCAATTTACCTTGAATTCTCATACATGTTCAACAGCGTGCCCGTCCGGGTATGCAATTCGATCCAGGCCTGGCGCAAGCCCACCAGGGCCAGGGCCAGGTTGCCCCGGGCCGTGGTCAGATCCTTCTGAGCCTCGTTGAGGCGCACCAGGGAGGCCTGGCCGGCATTGTATTCCTTTTCCACCAGGTCGCGGGTGCGCTGGACCAAGCCTGCATTTTCGCGCTGCAGGACCACCTGGGCCTGGGCCGTGGCCACCAGGGCTGCTGAACTGCGGATGTCCGCGGTCGCCGAAAGCATCCGGTCTTCCAGGCTCTTTTCAAGCTCCTTTTTTTTATGGCGGGCTTCCCGAACCTTGGCCTTGGTCATTCCCCCTGAAAAAAGGTTGTAGGAAAGGCTCACCTGGATGGAGTTACCGAAATCGTCCCGGCTGAAATGCATGTCATGGTCGCGTTCGCCATCAACGCTGCCGGCCACCGATATGGTCGGATAATAGCCTGCCTGGGCGATCTTGATTTGAGCCTCGGTCTGTTTGATGTTCCAGCGGGCCTCCCGGATATCCGGGCGCCGGTCCATGGCGTCGGCGATCAATTGCGCTACTAAGGGTGTGGACAACTCTTTGGGTGTTTCGGGAGCCAGGTGGGCGAGTTCAACATGGTCGGGCAAGCGTGCGTCGGGCAGTCCCAGCAGGGCGGCCAATCCGAATAAGGCTGTTTTGTACTGGTATTCTTCATTGATGCGTGTAGTCCTGGCCTGGTTTCCCCGTACCTGGAAGTTGAGTACATCGCTCAGAGATCCGGTTCCCACACGCCGGCGCGCCTTTGCGTCCGTAAGTTGACGCTGGTTAAAGGCTTCATCCGCCTTGGCAATGGCGATATTTTCCTGGGCCAGTTGAGCGGAAAAAAAAGATTGAGCCACAGCGGAAATGAGCAACCGCCGGACGTCCTCCAGCGCTTCGGTGCCGGATTTTTCGCCGTAACGCGCCGACAGATTGGTGAACTTGCGCTCAAACCCGTCAAACAGGGTCCAGGACGCAGTCAAACCGGCGTTGTAGTAGTCCTCCGGATCATCAATGGTGGCGTTGGGATTAAAATAACGGGCCGTGGTCAAATTTTCATTATAGACCTCTTTGGAGAGTTCCACCCGGGCAGCGGTCACATTGGTATCCAGGCGCGGCCAGTACGTGGACCTTGCCTGGGCTACCCGGGCCTTGGCCTGATGAACCCGCTCTACCGCCGCCCCAATGTCGGGATTGCCGGCAAGGGCAACGGCAACGGCGGTTTGCATGTCAAGGGTTTCAATCGCAGCCCAGTCAACGGCCCGGCCTGTCTTGGGATTGACTTTTGGGGAAGGTGTATCGGGCTGGCTGTCCCGGGCGTTTGCCGCCGGCGTGCAGATGATGCCAAGCCCCCAAAAAACAATGGTTATCCACACCGTATATCTTTTCATTTTGCCGATTCCTCCTGAATGATTTGATCTCCATGTCCACCGCTCAAAGTTTGATCGTAGCGGCTGCCGGCCGGCTCCACTGCCGACCGCTCAATCCAAACGCCGTGGCGAATCCTGTGAGCGGTAAGGCGCAGGTCGTTAAGAATGACCAGCAGACTGGGAAGCAGCACCAGGGTAAGCACTGTGGCAAAAGTCACGCCGGCGGCAATGGAAAGGGCCATTGGGATCAGTGCCCTTGCCTGGAAATCGGTCTCCATGATCAGGGGCCCCAACCCGCCCACGGTACTCACCGTGGTCAGGAAAATAGCCCGGAAGCGCCGCACGCCGCCTTGCAAAATGGCGTCGAAAAAGGGTATTCCACGGGCCAGGTTTTCATTGATGCATTCAATGAGCACGATGGCGTCATTGACCACCACGCCGGTCAGGGCCACTATGCCGAACATGCTCACCATAGACAGATCATATCCCAAAACCAAGTGGCCGGCGATGGCCCCGATGATGCCGAAGGGCACGGTAAACATGATCACAAAGGGCTGGGCATAGGACCGGAACATGGTGGCGATGATGATGAAAACCCCAAGGATAGCCAGGGGATATCCAATGCCAAGGCTGGAAAAAGACTCGCGCATCTTTTTTTGCTCCCCCTGAAGGTCCACATAAAGACCGGGATACCGTTTTTTAAGATCCGGAAAATAATGGGCGGACAGCTCGGCAAAGATTTCGTTGGCATTGGCCCGTTTGGAATCCACACCGGCGCTCACGGCCACCCTGCGCATGCCGTCAGTACGGGTGATGGTTGAATAGCCGGGGGCAAAGCTGACCTCGGCAACGGACATGAGCGGGACCTCGACACCATTGGCAGTACGGATGCGCACCCGTTTCAGGTCCGGGAGCCGGCTGCGTTCGCCGGCCGTATAACGCACTTTTACGCGTACGTCGTCCCGGCCCCGTTGCAGGCGCAGGGCTTCGTTACCGTAGTATCCGGCATAGACCTGCCGCGCCAGGTCCTCCACGGTCACTCCCAGGGCCCGGGCTTCGGGTTTCAGGGAAAGGCGCATTTCGTTTTTGCCCGGTAAAAAGTCGCTGCGGACCTGGTAAACCCCGTCAAATTGCCGCAGCCGCGCCATCAGGTCGTCAGCCGCGTCCAGGATAATTTGCATGTCATGTCCCTGGAGCCACACCTCAATGGGATCCCCGGGCGGGCCGGTTTCAATGCCGGAAAAGGTCAGAGATTTGATCCCCGGCAGTATACCGATCTCCTTTTCCCACCGGACCATCAGATCCTCGGAATGGATGCCCCGGGCTTCGGAATCCAGCAAAATGGCCTGAACTGCGCCATAGTTTGGGCCAATATCGGAGGGACTGCTCAGGGTCTGGCCCACCAGGGACAGGTAGTCCTTGATCAGGGGCGCGCCGCTTTTGGTCGGGTTTTTCTTTTCCAGACGTAAAAGAGCCGTTTCAATGTGCTCAATGGCCTGCCGGGTGATTGCAGGCGGGGTGCCGCTGGGGAATTCGGCCGTGGCGGTCATGATGAAGCCGTCCATTTTCTCGAACACCTCGAATTTAAGAATTCCGCTTTTTACAACACCGATGGTGAGCATCAACACGGCTATGGCCGTGGCCAGTGAGATATAGCGCCAGTGCAGGGCTTTTTTTAAAAACGGCAGATATATCCGGTCAACGAACCACTCAAGCCATTGGGCGGTAATCTCCTGAACCCGGGAGAGCCGGCCAAAGATCCGGTGCCGATTTTCTTTGGGCCGGTTGGGGGCCGGCAAATGGCTGAGATGGGCCGGCAGCAGAAACAGGCACTCCACCAGGGAAATCATCAGGCAGGCGATGACCACGGCCGGAAGGATGGATATGAATTTACCCATGATGCCGCCCACGTAAAACAGGGGTACAAAGGTCACGATGGTTGTGAACACCGCTGCTACCACGGGCATTCCCACTTCGGCGACCCCGTCCACGGCGGCTTGCAATGCACTTTTGCCCTGCTTTCGATGAACAAAAATCGCCTCGCCCACAACAATGGCATCATCCACCACAATCCCCAGGACCATGATCAGCCCCAAAAGAGATACCATGTTGATGGTGCCGCCCAGGCTCCACAAAATAACCAAGGCCCCGCAAACGGATACGGGAATGCCCATGCCGGCCCAGAAAGACAAACGGGGGCTCAAAAAACACCACAGCAGCAAAAAGACGATTAAAAGGCCGATAACCCCGTTTTTCAACAACAGTTGGATGCGTGCGTTGAGCATCTCCGTGTTGTCGTAGAGTATTTTTATATTGTTGCCCTGGGGCACCTGCTGCTGTTTGGCCGAAACATAACCGTTGACGGCCTTTGAGATTTTCAGGGCATCCTCCTCCGGGGTTTTGTAAACCAGGACAAACACTGCCGGCTCACCGTTGATGCTGGCCCGGATGGGGTCTTCGGTGAATCCGTCCTTTATTTCGGCCAGCCGGTCCAGGGTGATGACATCCCCTTCCGGACGGGCCACGACCACAATGGAGGCAAGTTCCGCACCGGTATACTTGCGACCCATGGTACGTACGCGGATTTCTTCTTCCCGTGTGCGGATGGTGCCGCCGGCCAGGTTCAGGCTGCCGCGCCTGACGGCTGCCGCCACCTCGTCAAAGGAGAGCCCGTACTCGCGCAGTTTTTCCTCTGATACCTCAATGGAGATCTCGTAATCCCGGGAGCCAAAGGTCGCCACCTGGGAAACTGCCGAAAGCTGCTGGATTTCGTCCTTAACCATCTCGGACCACTCCTTGATGCGGCGCTCGGACATGTCTCCGGAAAGGTAGAGTGTGGCGACCAGATCCTTGATCAGCAGTTCGCTGATCACAGGCTTTTCCGCGTCATCCGGAAAGGTCGAGATGGCGTTGACCTTGGTGCGTACCCGGTCAAGCACCTCGTCCACATCGTAGTCTTCCAACACTTCTATGATTGTTGAGCACACGCCCTCGGCCGAGTGGGTGGTATATTGCTTGACGCCCTCCAGACCCTCGACGGCTTCCTCTATTTTGCGGCTGATGCCCTCTTCCACCTCTTCCGGGTCTGCTCCGGGATAAGACACCGAGATGGTGATCATGTCCAGGGAGAACTCCGGAAAAGTCTCACGGATCATCTTGGCCATAGCAATGTATCCGGCAACAAAGATCAGAATCAAAACAATATTGGCAAAAACGGTGTTGCGCGCAAAGGCGGCAAGAATTTGTTTCATGAGGCGGGTTCCCTGTCAGTGGTATCAATAATTTTCAGCCGGCTGTTTTCCAGGGGGGATACCAGCCGGGTGACAATCACCCGGGCACCGGGAGCGATGCCCCGGGCTACGTACACATGCTCGCCCTCCCTGCGTGCCACGTCCACGTCTACGGTTTTAAGGCGCAGATTTTCATCGGCCAGAAAGGCCTGATTTTCAAAGGATACCGCCTGGCGGGGCAGACGGGTGACATTTAGCATGGTCCGGCCCGGGATTTCCACGCAGCAGAACATGCCGTCCACCAGGGGCAGAGCCCCGGGGCCCTTGCCGGCGGCAGCCATGGCGTCAATGCGTACGGCCACCGTGAGGGTGCGGGTCTGGTTGTCGAACTTCACGACCCGGTTTGCCGTACCGGTCCAGACCGACCCGGTTTTGTCCTCGGTCCAGCGGATGGTGCAGTCCACCGGCTTCAGCCTGCCGAACCAGGCCGTGGATTGCGCGTCGCCGGGGGACGGTTCGAATTGCAGCCACTTGCGGCCGTCGCGGCTGTCCAGGGGAACCTGGATTTCCAGCATGCTGTCGTCGGCCAGAACCAGGACCGGGGTTCCCGGGGTAACATACTGGCCGGCTTCAAGATCCACGGACTTGATACGCGCGGTAAAAGGCGCCCGGACCTCGCAGCGGTCCAGATTGGTCCCGGCAACGGTCAGGCGCGCCTCGGCCGATAGCAATGAACTTTTTGCCTCCCGGATTTGCAGCGGATAGAGGCTGACCGCCTGGGCCATAGCATCGGCCTGGTCTGCGGCACTGTTAAAGGCCCGTTCCGCCTGGTCCACGCCGCTGCGGGTGCCCACCCGGTCTGTTTCAAAAAGGCGCCGGACCCGCTCGAATTCGGTTTTGGCGAGGGTGGCGCTGCGCTGCAAGGTTTTCAGGCGTGTTTTATCAATGGCCAGTTGTTTTGTCAGCCGGGCCACCGTGTTTTGCCACTGGGTGACGCCGGCACCGGCCTCCTGCAGGCCGGCGGTGTAGTCGGCCGGGTCGATACGGAACAGCAGTTCGCCTTTGGGGATAACCCGGCCGGCTTTAAGCCGGGGGTGGGTGGCGACCACCCGGCCGGCTACCTCCGGGGAAATGGTCACCGCAGTGAGTGCCCGGGCCTGGCCGTAGCCGGTGATCGTCACGGGATAATGTGCGGGTGTGGCTGTCTGGGTCCGCACGGAAATGACCGGCTCTTTTTTTTCTGCCTCGGCAGGAGGCTTTTTCAAGCTGGCCAGGCTTTTCATTCCCACCAATCCGGCCGCGAGAATCAGGGTGCAGATGATGATACGGACCATGACATGCTTTGGGGGGCGTTTGATACCGTTGTTTTTCATGTTGGCTGCCTTATATGAAAGTAAAAAACTTGGTCGGCCCATGGCCGTTATTCAGATTGCCAGGTATCTGTTTCCATAACTTTGTTGACCCGCTGCAGCACTTCCTGCCACATGCGGGTGGTTTCCGGGCCGACGGCCTCCACCAGTTCCACGAACGCTTGTAATATCTTTTCCTCGACCCGGCTGATCTCTTCGATGGCTTCCGGTGGAACGCTGATAACCACCTTTCGCCGGTCTTTGCGGCTGTGTGCCCGGTTTAAAAACCCCCGTTCCACCAACCGGTCCACCATAGCGGTCACCGAGGGTGGGGATACGTTCAATAGCGACGCCAACTGCGTCACCGATACCTCCCCGCGAACCCGGATCATCATAATCATGTTCATCTGGGGTGCGGACAGTTCGCCGAAATGGCCGTTGCCGTCGCTTTGCATGCAGGCTGCGGTTACGATCTGCTGAACGCGGTCGTGGACCCGCCGTCCTAGAGTAAGAATATTACGCGCACTGGATAATGTATCATTGTCTTTCATAGATCCTCCAAATATGTTTGAATCTAAAAAAACACCTATCTAACTATTTGTCAACCTAATTATTAGTCTGTCTAAATTTTTTCAAAACGTTAGTTGAAGAAATAAAATAAAAATTTTCATCTTTTTTGCGATATCTTCATTTGAGGTGATACCCTCAAAACTTGACTGAATCCCGCATCCATTGCTAAAGGAAATTGAAACTCTGCTGAATAAAGAAGTGTTCCTCACTGCCTCCCTATCTGAGCAAAGCAGGGAATTGTATACCCAATTGATTTCCAATCTTGGAAAAGGAGAAGCCTCCTGCATCGCCCTGGCAAAATTTACAAAAGGAACCGTTGTTACGGATGATCGTGCTGCAAGACAAACATGCGTAGATCTTGAACTGTCTTATACCGGAACCTTAGGTATCCTGAAAGCCTGTGTTCCGGACGGTACTATCCTTGTCGAAAAAGCAGATGGCCTTCTTGAGCAAATGATCAGTCAGGGTTTTTATTCTCCTGTTAGAAGAATTTCGGATATACTGCCGTAAGTCCATTATGATAAATTCGGCAAACGGGGTTCCGTTAAAAGCCCAGATCAATGAAAAGTTTCAAAAGCCCTTGTTCCTGGATGTGGGCCTGATGATGAGCGCTTGCGGGATGAGTTATGCAGATATTCAGGATGCTGATGATGCGGATCTTGTCAATTCCGGTCCGGTATGCGAACAGATGATCGGACAGCATCTGCTTTACAGGCACCCATCATTTCAGGAGCCGGAACTGTTTTATTGGTGCAGGGAAAAACGCCAGACTTCTTCAGAAGTCGATTTCGTAATTCACAAGGGAATACGGATTATCCCTGTGGAGGTCAAAGCCGGGAAAACAGGAACTTTAAAATCCCTCCACGTATTTTTAAAAGAGAAAAAATACGTGGAGGGAGTCCGCTTTAATATAGACCTGCCCTCCCCCACCATGCTTTACGATAGTGAATGATTTTGAGACTATTTTAGGGGACTACAGCCTTGCAGGACTTTATTTACTTGAGGTAGCCTCCTGAGTTCGGTTATTTTTTGTTTGAATAACTGAATATAACCTTCTTTCACGAGGCTTCTCAACTTTTATTCTGATTCAAACTTAACATTCAAATAGATTTCAGATAACGGCAATTCGCAATTGATAGACGCCATATTTAAAACCTGATCCGGATTTGCATAAGAACGGTATTTCCAGCCATCATCAATGCGTGTAAATTGGTCAACGTAATATTCTTTATTCTGCGACAATTATCTTGTCCGGTTGACGACAATTACCTTGACCGGTTTGTCGTGATAAAACCCCCGACACTAAAGTTCACTTAAATGGAGGTGCAATCCCGTGTCGGGGAAACCAATAACCGAACAACAGATAAGGATATACATGTCAGCAAGAAGCAAAGGAACTATTCAGGTCACAGCAGCCGCAAAGGCTGGAATATCAGAACGTTCAGGACGTAGAATCGAAAATGGCAATATTTCTCAAGGAGACAAACCCATGCGTCATTGGCGTACACGCAAGGACCACTTTAAAGGGGTTTGGGAAAATGAGGTCGTTCCGATGCTGGAACAAAACGCCGAACTTCAGCCGTTAACGTTATTTGAGCATTTTGCAGGTAAATATCCTGAAAAATTCCAGCGGTCCAAACTGCGTACATTCCAACGTAAGGTTAAAAAATGGAAAGCGCTTAACGGATCAGGCAAAGAAGTAATGTTTTTGCAGGAAAAAATTCCTGGGCGTATGGGGTTATCAGATTTTACAAAGCTAAAAAAAGTAACAATCACGATCAACGGAGAGCCTTTGAATCACCTACTTTATCATTTTCGCTTAATTTACAGCGGTTGGTGCCATGTCAAAGTGGTCCTCGGAGGAGAATCATTTACCGCACTCAGTGAGGGATTACAGGACGCTTTTTGGCGGCTGGGAGGGGTCCCAACAGAGCATCGTACAGACAGCCTGTCTGCTGCTTTCAAGAATTTGACCAAAGATGCGAAGGAAGATGTCACCAAGCGTTATGAGGAGCTATTCAACCATTATGGCTTGGTCCCGACCCGAAATAATAGGGGGAAGGGGCATGAAAACGGCGGAGTTGAGTCACCACACGGCCACTTAAAGAATAGAATTCACCAAGCCTTATTGCTCCGGAATTCTGTTGATTTTGAATCTGTATCGGCCTATCAGCAGTGGCTGGATATCATTGTAAGGGATATCAATGCCCGCAATGCAGATAAGATTGCACAGGAACGTAAGTACTTGAAAGAACTTCCTCTTCAGAGGACCGTTGATTATACTGAAAAAGTGGTCGGAGTCAGCACGACCAGCACAATTCTGGTAAAACGCGTCATTTATACGGTCCCATCCCGCTTGATAGGAGAAAAGCTGCGCCTTCATATTTACCATGACAAGATTGAAGCCTACCTTGGAACAACCTACGTCATCACGTTACCCCGAAAATATTCACCAGATAATAATCGGCGTACTCGCAGTGTGGATTACCGGCACGTCATAGGCAGCCTGGAGCGAAAACCCCAAGCGTTTCGCTATTCACAGCTAAGGGATGACCTGCTGCCCAGTGACACTTACCGGCTTATATGGGATCAGCTTGACCAAACCCTTGATCCCCGTACCGCCTGTAAAAGCATCGTGGGTATATTGTCTCTGGCGAACCGGACCGACCAGGAGACGGAATTGGGTGATTATATTCTTGAAAAAATGATGGATAACCATATTCCGGCGCTTCATGAACTTCAAAAAAAATTTAACAAAAAAGAAAAGGAAATACCGGAAATAAATATGGTGGCTGTCTCAGGAGAAGATTACAATATCCTGCTTTCTTCGCATTCATTTACGGAGGTGTTTTGATGGCAAGTACTGAAACTCTTCCCGTATTGCTCAAACAACTGCGTCTTTCAACCATAGCCCGGCTATGGGAACCCACGCTCTCCCGTGCTCAGGAGGAACATTGGAACCCGGCGCAGTATTTGGCGACTCTATGTGAGCAAGAGATCAATGAGCGCTACAGCCGGCGTATTGCCCGTTTTACAAAAGAATCCCGTCTTCCGGTGGGTAAAAGCCTTGAAACATTTAATTTTAACCACACTCCGGCAATACGTCAGGAAAAAATAGAGGCCCTGGCCCAAAACAGCGATTGGGTAAACCGTGCAGAGAACCTTTTATTTTTTGGCCCTAGCGGCGTTGGAAAAACCCACCTGGCGGCTGCCATATCTCACGCATTAATAGAACAGTCAATTCGGGTACGTCATTTCACGACAACCGCACTTGTTCAAAAAATGCAGCAGGCCCGTGCTGATTTGCAGCTTGAATCATTTTTATCCAAACTCGATAAATACGCGGTCATTGTCCTTGATGACCTGGGCTATGTCAAAAAAAGCGATACGGAAACTCATGTGCTTTTCGAACTGATCGCCCATAGGTATGAGACGGGAAGTATGATTATCACATCCAATCAGCCATTTGGGGAATGGGACAAAATCTTTTCTGATCCGTCAATGACTGTAGCAGCTATCGATAGAGTGGTTCACCATTCGATCATTATCGAAATACAGGCAGACAGCTACCGCAAACGTCAGGCAATTTCCAGGAATATAAGAATTCCCCTTAAGCCGGAACCTACCCAAGAAGATAATAACAAAACCACAGAAAGATGATTCCATGAAAATAGATATTTACAACACCGCCAAGCAGAGGCTGGAAACCATTGATATTGAAATCACAGAAGAAAACAGCACTTGGTTTGATGACTGCGTGGATAGTGATTCTGTTATGAGAATCACTGATTTTGAAGAAGGATTGCTGATTGAACAGTGCAATTACGACTATCCAATTTGGCTTTATGATATATCCCGGGATGACATTGGTCACAATCGTCAGAGGGCTCAAGAACTGTTACCAATATATCGTGAGAATCAACCATAATTTTTGAAAAGCGTAGTACGTTTATCTATAAACAAGGAAATAGCAGGGATGTCAGCCTGGTGTTTGGAAATAGGAGAGAATCATGCGAGGTGGTTATAGGGGAAAACCAAAGCCTAAATTGCCGGCACATCTAAAGCGTGTTCATGTGAATGCCCGCATTCAGCGGTGGATGCTTGACGAGCTCAAAAAAAGAGGCGAGGTTGGGATCGTTTTGGAATATATATTGATTGACGCAGGCTTTAAGTACCAGCCTGAAAAAAGAGAAGACAGGCCAGTTTAACGCATATTTTAGAAATCCGTCCTTCAATAATCAAATTTTCCCTTACCCTCAAAAAAATCTTCGCGAAGTGGAAGGATAAGTCAAGGGAAAAATGGGAGGGACCCTCTGGGAGGAACCGATTTTTTCCTTGATTTATCCTGGAACGAAGTTACAAATTTTTGGGGGTAAGGGTAAAAATACAGTGTATGAGACGACAATTACCGATCCTAAAATCCATTTAATGTGGTTTAACAGACGTCAATTACAATGAAGTATTGAGTCAGTCTGCGTAAAGATCGGAACAAAAACGGAACAGGATTTATGCACTCAAAAAGCATTTATTGATATAAAAAAACCGGACAAGATAATTGACGCGAACCGGACAAAGTAATTGACATTTGATAATTCTTTTTGAGAGATTAGGATATATTCTTTAAGCGTGGGAATTGTTTGATAGTAACTGAACTTTTTCCCTCTATCAAATGCTTCCGTTGAATCTGAAAGAATTTCCATGATGACAACCGGGTTTGTCAGTGTGTCAAATTCATTATCTTCAAACTCTGCATCACCGCAAAATATGACAACATCAGGGTAAGCATAGCTATCTTGAATTTTTACCCGCATATCATTGGAGAATAGATCACAGGCGAATTTATTCGCCTCAAATTTGTTTCCTATTTTTCTTGTGAGATTAACATTGATACGGTTATGATTCCGCTTAGCTCCGGTCATGGCAAAAACTTCACCGTTAAAAAATTCATGTTTAAATTCAGAATTTCTCTCAAAATCAAGATATTCCCCCGGTGTCATTTTGTTTTTCCCCTGCGGTTGTGCGTTCATATCCTTTCCCTCTATTCAGATTTTATAAACCCATCATCCGTCATAATAACGGTATCCGGAATTGTGTCAAATTGTAATTTTAGCTGTTCATCTCATTCATGTTCTCTTTTACAATTGGATTTAAAATTCATGGGTGTTATTTGCAACCGTTTTTCCTGCTAAAGGGTTTGTCAAAAAGTTTGTAAAAAAAGTTATGAACGCCTTCCTTAGACTGATACAATCAACTGGATAGTATGGGTGTTCCGTTTTATTAAAATCTATATGTTAACTGGACACCGATTTCCCTTGGTTCTGAGTAGATATCATAAGATCCACTAGCATGACCAAGTAAATCATACTCTTTATCAAAAATATTTTTTGCGTATAAATAGATATCATAATGTTCCGCCTCATAACCAACTTTTGCATTTACTAATTCATAAGCGTCTCTTTTATAATCATTTTCAGGATCTAAATACATATCTCCATATCCGCTGATATCAGCACTCGCATAAAAGCCATTGCCGGCTCTATATAACGCACCTATATTAAAGCTATATTCAGGAGAATATTGTGCTCTGTTGCCACTTAAATCTTCTGTCCCGTCATGGTATTTATCAAAAGAGATATCATTGTAAGAAAAGCCTGCAAATAAATTCAGTGACTTTGTTGCCTGAAAGTTTAATGAGATTTCAACGCCTTGTGACGTAGCTTCTGCTGCATTCCCATATATCTCCTCTGTACCACCTGTTGTAGGATAATATACATAAACCTGCAAATCGCTTATATTCATATAGTAAAGTGAAATATCATAGACTAATCTTTTACCTAAACCTGAACCTTTCAAACCCACTTCATAAGAGTATAAGGTCTCTTTATCATACGTTTTTGAATAGCCTTCTGCAGCTCCCGTATTAAATCCACCTGGTCGATATCCTTTTGAGATAGTTGCATAAGTCATTATATTTTCTGAGATATCATAAGTTAAACCTAATTTTGGTGATAATTCATTTTCACTATTTTCTATGGTTTCAGCAGAATCTTTATATTCTTGCTCAACTTCATCATATCGTAACCCACCCAATACAGATAATTTATCACTAAGTTTATATATAAGATGTGAAAATAAACCTATGGAATCAATTTCACTATCGCTAGTACTAGTTTGAATAGAGGATTTCCACCATTTATCACTATTATTGACTTCATGTATATCCTGTGTTTCTGCAAAAAGACCGGATACAAGTTTTATCTTGTCGTTTTCATAATTTAATTTTAGTTCTTCTGACAATGATTCATGCGTTGAATCAACTATGACATGCATTCTATTTGCATAATCGGCTGTAAAATCCCAGTCATTTGCTTGTATTTCTTCGTATTTTCTATGTGCAGTCGTAGAGCTTAAAGACAGTTTATCATTTATATTATAACGTATTTTCCGCACCTTCAATCGACAAAACACATACAATTTTAAATAATATAAAATCAACATGTTAACCTGATTTTCAAACACTTCACAAAAGTATAATAAATAAAAAAAGTTTGTCTAGACAAACACCAATTATTTAGTTTATGGTGCTCCCCAAAAAAAACTCAAAACGAAGAGGGAGCAAAATATGAACATCCCAGGTACCGAGGAATGGAATTTCACAGATGTAAAATTTCTTCCGATTTTCAAAGAGTACGCCAAACGTATCAATCTGGTTGAAACGATCAATACCATGACAGATAGCAAAATGGATCTATCGCCAGGTGATGCGGTGCTTGGGATGATTATGGATACGGTCTCCGGAAGGACTCCTTTGTACAGACTTGAAGAAGCTTTCGACGAAATGGATACCGAGTTGCTTTTTGGCAAACCCATCAGCCCCGATAAATTTAACGACACAAATCTGGGGCGGGTATTGGACAAACTTTTTGAGACTGGAACTCAAAAGATATTTTCCCAGATTTCCCAAAACGCCATTGGTTGTTTTAAACTGGATACGCGCCACCACCACTTTGATACGACCTCTGTCTCCGTCTTTGGCGCTTACGAAGATCACCCCGATACGCAATTGAATATCACCTACGGTTACAGCAAGGATAAACGTCCGGATTTGAAGCAGTTCATGGTGTCCATGTTGTGTGTAGACCGAAATATTCCGATCATAGGAAAAACCCAGGACGGGAATGCTTCAGACAAGACCCTGAACAATGAGCTTTTATCTCATATCTCATCACACATGGCCGAACATGGGTTCAAGCCCGGTGCCTCCATTTATGTTGCAGATTCAGCCTTTGTGACCACAGATAATCTTATAGCTGCGGAGGGAAACGGCATCCGTTTTTTAAGCCGATTGCCAGCTAATTTCAATGAATGTAAGCATGCCATTGCCCAGGCTGTTGCAGCCGACAACTGGGTTGATATTGGGGCTTTGGCCGAAAGCCAAAGCGAAAAGAAACCGCCCGCATCCTATCGTTATTATGAAACAACCGCTACCATTGGTGATGGGGCCTACCGGGCCATTGTATATCACTCCAGTGCCCATGATAAAAGGCGTCAGAAACGCATCGACCGAATATTAAAAACCAGCAAAGACCAGCTGGAAAAGAAAATCAAAGAGGCGACTCTCCAACCCTTCAAATGTCGCCCGGATGCAGAGGTGGCAGCCGGCACTTTGGTCAAAGCAGCAGACAAAAGCCTTTACAACTTGCGAGCAGAGATCATTGACGTACCCAAATACGGCAAAGGACGTCCCAAAAAAGGGGAAGCCAGGAAGCCGAAATCCATTGAATATGAACTGAAGGCAACTGTCGAAGAAGATCCAGAAAAAACAGAAAAGATCAGACTTGAAGCGGGCTGTTTTGTACTCATAACCAACGTTCCGGCCCAGGCTGACGAACAGGAGTGGCCAGGAGTCGAGCTCCTCAGGCTTTACAAAGAACAGGATGGGATCGAAAAAAATTTCGGGTTCCTGAAAGATCCAGCCATTGTGAATGCCATCTTTCTGAAGAAGCCGAAACGGGTGGAAGCGCTTGGGCTAATTCTCCTGCTTTCTTTGTTGCTCTGGCGGCTAATAGAACGAAACTTGAAGCTGCATGTAAAAAAGACGGGGAAACGGTTGCCTGGCTGGAAAAAAAAGCCCACAAATAGTCCGACGGCCTTTATGATGACTACGAAGTTTCTTAGCATATTAGTTATAACCGTTGGAAGACAACGAAAATTAGCAAAGCCGCTAAATGATACTCAAGTGCAGTACCTTAGAGCCTTGGACGTCCCGCCGGAATGCTTTTTTGTTCCGTAAGAGCTGTGCAAACGCTGAATAAATTGTCAAAGAACCATAAAATTGAGTGCGGAATGTACGTTATAAGAGATATTTAAAGCATTTAATAAAACTTCATGGTTTTGATAGGTATCAAAATCTGAAGCAACTTCCCTATTGTTATTTGTTGAAGAATTTATCTTTGTTGCTCCATTATCATACTTTATTTTTGAAGATATTAAAGAGGCTTCCAAATTATCCGTAGGTGTCCATCTTAAATGTATCTTACCATAGTTGTGTTCTTGGTCATTTTCTGTTTCATTTGTATATGTATTGTCAATAAAGCCATCCTTTTCATAGTGTTTTGCCGCTATACCTTATAATGGACCCCAGAATTTGAACCAGTTGCTAAGCTACACATAAGGTGTTAAAAGCCCGGTTCAAATTTTTACCGAAAAAGGAGGTTCATGAGGAAAAACTACACCGGAAAGTTCAAAGCTAAAATTGCAATTCAAATGATTCGAGAACAGGACACAGTAGCTGAGTTATCATCTAAATATGAAGTTCACAGATCCTTGCTGACAAGGTGGAAGAAAGAAGCCTTAGAAGGATTACCAGGTGTATTTTCAACTGCAAAAAAGAAAACCGAAAATGATAATCAAAAATTGATAGACGAATTGTATAAGCAAATAGGTCAGCTCAAAGTTGAGAATGACTGGTTAAAAAAAAAGGGTGATACAATCAATCTCTGATAGAAGGGAACTAATAGATAGAAATCACTCAGGAATCAGTATTAACAGGCAATGTGAGTTACTCAAGGTTTCAAAAGGGGCCTTGTATTACAAGCCCAAAACATTGGATTCGTATACGCTCTCCCTTATGGATTTATTGGATGAGCAGCATACCAAAACTCCCTTTTACGGAAGCCGGAGGCTCACGGCCTACCTGAACAGCCAGGGGCATTTGGTAAACAGGAAGCGGGTACAACGCCTGATGAGGCTGATGCGGATCGAAGCCATTTACCCGAAACCAAAGACAACAAGGAGAAATGAAAACCATAAAATCTACCCTTATTTGCTTAAAGATATCGTAATTGATAAGCCGAATCAGGTGTGGAGCACCGACATCACATATATCAGAATTGGTAATGGATTTATGTATTTAACCGCCGTAATGGATTGGTTCAGCAGGTATGTCCTGTCATGGCGTCTCAGTAACACAATGGAAAACACATTCTGCATTGAGGCCCTTGAGGAAGCATTACGGTTCTCGACACCTGGCATTTTTAACACAGATCAGGGAAGTCAATTTACTTCTCTGAAATACTTGAAAATACTGCAAGATAAAAATGTCAAAATCAGCATGGATTCAAAAGGCAGGGCCCTTGACAATGTTTTTGTAGAACGACTGTGGCGAACCATAAAATACGAGGAAATCTATCTGAAGGATTACCGTACAATGAATGAAGCCTACCAATCGTTGAAAGCATTTATAAGGTTTTACAATCAGGAAAGGCTCCACCAGGCCCTGGGATATAAGGTGCCAATGGCAATCTACCATGCGGTTTAAAGGATGAAGGCCAAATGCCTCCGGCGGACCCTACGGGGTATTAATTTCGCGCTAAGGCGCGAGGATTTAACGCATTAAGGACAAAAACATGGGGGAAAGGACAGCATACATCAGAGTGCATACTGTCCCCATGTTCTCGTCACCAGTCACGGCGCTCGGGTTGCTTCCCAGCATTGCCCTATCCTCCGAACTGGCGGCGGCCAAAGTATCATGATTTTATGAAATAGCAAGAGAAATCTGGTAAGGAAGGAGGTCGTCACCGCCAGATCTGACAAGGAATTTCAGAAAAATGTAGCTTAAAAAAAGTCAAAATCGGTCTTGACATTGGGTCCACTTCACCTATATAAAATTTATCTTTTACGATAGGTCCACTTGCACTTAATTTGTACTCTTGAAGATTATCACTTCCAAATTTTACGTCGGTTTTTATTCTCGTCTCATTATCGGGTTGTTTCGTGATGACATTGATAACACCCACTTCAGTATTTTTCCCGTAAAGTGTACCTTGTGGCCCTTTTAGAACTTCAACTCTTTCAATATCCATCAAAGTTTGATCAAAACCTGTTCCGTCCGTTATCGGAACACCGTCTACGTATATTGCCGCAACAGAACTTCCCATCATCGAATCGGCATACATACCTCTCATGGTCGGTGCATATTTTAATGTTGAATAACCTATAATATCCAGCCCGGGGGTATACCTTGCTATATCGGTTACTTCAGCTATATTTCTATCTTCTAATGTAACCTCATCAAAGACGCTCATTGATATCGGTACATCTTGTACATTTTCTTCCGTTTTTTGTGCCGTAACCGTTATACTATCCAACTCTCGTGGCGTATCTTCGGCATATATACCTTGAGAGAATATAAGCGATACTGCAAAGCTTAAGGCTATTTTTCTTTTTAGTTTTTTTAATCCCTTTTCAGTTTTTTTCATCTTCTAATCCTTTTCCGGTTTTTGAGGAGTGCTTAACATTTAGTTCCTAAAAGCAATCACTTTCTCCCGTATCAAGCTCTTTAACCACAACAAACATAACTTTGGCAGTAGGTACTTAATTTCATACTTTTTTTAAGTTTTATAGGCCAAATAAAGTTGAAATATATATTAAGGTTTTTGGCCCAGTCTTACACGAGCCGACGTTTTTTTTTCGCTAAATGACATGAAGGTGTATGGCTAAAAACATAAAACCGTTTGAAATGAACTCGGAAAGTGATTCTTTGCACAAATCAGGCAACAGAACGGTACAGACTGTCTCAAATGTCAGTTTTTACCTACAGGGTTCTTTTAATAAAGCTTTTAGGATTGGTCCCATATTGCTTCTTAAAGGCCGTGGAAAAATGCGCGGAACTTGAATATCCGACTGAAAATGCGGCCTCGGTGCAATTCATATCACCGCTTTCTATATAATGCCTCGCTTTTTCAAGGCGAATCTCCTGAAGGCGGCCAAAAGCCGTATTATTGAAAACTTCCCGGAATCCTTTATTCAGTTTAGTGTGGTGCATCCCAACGGAACGCGCAAGCTCCATCAGGCTGGGGGGATCGAGAATGCTGTGTGTTAAAAGCGCTTCGGCATAATGGATTCGTTCAACATCCGACGCACTTAAACTGGGTTGGGGCGGAGGGTCGATTTCCATATTTTCCAGCATAGAGGCAATAATCTCCAGGACTTTTCCCTGAAGGTGCAACAGCTTGAAGCTTTTTTTTAAATAACAGTTTCGTATTTGTTCGAGTGCCAGCCTGAGCATGGGCGTTTGTGGCATGATACGATGCAGGCAACCTGACCGCCGGCCTTCCAGAAAAAATCTGAAAATTTCGGGCAATTGCCGGTATTCCCCGCCCAGAATGTTCATTAAGGATACATTATTGAGGGAGATTGAAATAATCCGCAAAGGGTACCTGGAAGGAACTATTACGGATCCTTTGACGCCTTCCTGTCCGATAAACAGGCCACACATCCCTTTATGGTATATGACTTCATCCCGGGCTCCACAGATGAGAGTCTGTTCGACACCTGACAGACAAAACCAGAATGATACCCACGCTGTAGGTATTTCAAAACGGGTGTTGAAATCCTGATGAGTGATCATTGTTTTGTCAACCAGTTTGATACCCTCAAACAACTTGAATATCTTAGTAGAATGGCTTTCTCGGGGTTTATGTTCTCTGGGAGCGCTAATGGGCGATCGCTGCCCTGCACTCTGACTTTTAACGTCCTGTTTCCGGATACTCATTTTCCCTGACCCAGATTAATTAATCTATCCTTGATGATTCATGTTTCCTATTGGACTCTTTTTTTTTATAAAAAAGTCTGGGTAAGCTACTCAGATCTTTCAAACTTTGTTGTGGGCTGAGCCTGGCAGCTGATAGACCAGGTCGGCCCATGGCCGTTATATGAAAGTCTCAATAAGTTGTTAAAGAATAAAGTATATCTTTTCATATAGTCAAAATTGATGGTGTCGTAAAAAGTCTTCCGCCTACTGCGTTATGGCACCAGGTCCGCCCCATGACTTATAGGCGAAGATTATTACTAAACCATCGGTTGGACTTTTACGGGCCCATAAAAATTAGTCAGGAACTGATTATTAATTTAGGCGAACTATATAGTCAACAAAAAAAGACGTTTTCTCCGGTTCACGTATAATCTCTTTTGGATTTCAAACCCGGTCTATATTTTACCTGCTATTGGCCATATGTAACAAAAGAGGGGTAATTATGCAAAATGCAACCATCCACATCAAGGTCAGGCCGGAGATCGCTGCCGGATTAAAATTGCTTTTCCAAAAAAGAAAGACTTTCAGTTGGAGAGCTTATTCGACAAGCTGTTTTTTCATGTTACCAAGTTGAATTAATGGGGCTCAACAATGAGCAAAAACAAGCTCTTTGTGCATATCAGGGAGGATATATCTCTAAGCCTTTGCAACTTCTTCTTTGCCGGAGCAGGCCATATTCTCGCATCAAGATACCGTAACCGGGCAAAAGTTACAAAAAGAACCGTTGTTACGGATGATCGTGCAGCATCTGCTTTACAGGAATCCATCATTCCAGGAGCCGGAACTGTTTTATTGGTGCAGGGAAAAACGCCAGGCTTCTTCAGAAGTCGATTTCGTGATTCACAAGGGAATACGGATTATCCCTGTGGAGGTCAAAGCCGGGAAAACAGGAACTTTAAAATCCCTCCACGTATTTTTAAAAGAGAAAAAATACCCGGAGGGGGTCCGCTTTAACATAACAAAAATCAAAAGTATTCAGGATATAAACCGGCTGAAAGCTTTAAAAGGGAAAATCCCGTCAGCTAAATCAGTTCCCGAATTGATGAGGTCAATTGATAATTAGAATGGCAAAGCTGTTCACTTTTGTGGCACAACCTGACAAAGGATGACCGGAAAGGTGGGTAGCATGAATAATGCATCCGGCATGGGGGCGGCTGATTGTGATCAATCAGCCGCCTTTGTTATCGGAAGCCGGAGGCTTCGTTCCCCCCAATCTGAGACAAGATACAAGAAGGCGAAGCGCCTGCGGCGCCCATTCTATCCCTGCATTGTTGGTGTCTTTAGTTTCATTGTTTGTTGTGGGTTGAGCCTGGGTGTTGATAGATCTGGTCGGCCCATGGCCGTTATTAAAATCTATATGATAGTTGTACACCGATCTCTCCCGGTTGAGAGTATACAACGCCGGACTGGATAGAGTGATATTCTTCATCAAAAATATTTTTACCGTATAAATATATATCGTAGCTCTCTTGCTCATAACCTATTTTGGCATTTACAAGTATATAAGGATCTCTACTACATTCATTTGCAATATCCAAATACGTTCTACCGTACCCGTTCAGATCAACTCGTGCAAAATATCCTTGTTCAGCCCTGTATTGAACACCTATATTATAATTATAGTCCGGTGCATATACATTTTTATTGCCGCTATAGTCACCGTTTGAATCTCTATACTCATCAAACGTAGAATCCGTATACCCGAAAGCACCGAATAATTCTAAGCTATTGGTTAGCTTCGCATTTAGTCCTATTTCAAACCCTTTTGAAGTTGCTTTTGCTGCGTTAGCGACATAAGATTCATCTGGTCTATCATCCGGAGAAACTCTTACTTGCATATCATCTATTTTCATATAAAAAATAGAACTATTTACCACAAGTCTATTATCGAAAAATGTATTTTTAGCTCCTACCTCATAATTCCATAGCGTCTCTGTTTCATAGTATTTTGAGTGACCGTCCGCGGCACGGGCGTAAATACCTCCTGCACGATACCCTTTTGAGATAGTTGCATAATACATACTATTTTGATTATATTGATATTTTAAAGAGACTTTTGGAGAGATTTCATCATCGGAAAATTCTAGTTTTTCATCAGATTTTTCATATTCTTTATTATCCTTATCGTACCTAACTCCTGAAATAAAAGAAAATTTATCATTGATAGCATATTCCGTATGGATAAAAACACCTAAAGAATCGCCTTCTGTTGTTGAGGGATCAGATGACATGTTCACAATATTTGATGAATCATCAATCTCATTTGTATCGGCATAAACCCCTGCTACCCATTTAAAAAAGCCACTGCTATGACTTAGCCTAAACTCTTGTGAATACTTATCGTCTTCCCTTTGATAATTATAATCGTAAAATGAATAGTCATGTAAAGCATCTGATTTTATATTTCGATAGGTTGTAATAGATTCTAAAAAATAATCATTTATGTCATATGATACTTTTAAAGCATGGGAAGTTGTACTTGATTTATCATAACCCTGCACATCGGTACTCATACTTATATCGCCCGGAGTATAAGGATAAACATAATCAAGATTTCCATTGTCATATTTAAGTATAGATGAGATCAAAGATATCTCAAAATCATCGGTGGGTGTATATCTTAAATGGACTCTTCCATAGTCATTTTCATTATCATTGGTATATCCTCCAAGAAGCGTATTTTTTATAAACCCGTCTTTTTCGTAGTGTTTTGCCGATAATCCGACATAGAATTTATCCTTTACAATAGGCCCGCTAACACTTAAAGCATATTGTCTTTTACTATCTTCACCAAGCTCGACACCTATTTTCCCTCTAATTTCATTGTCAGGTTTTTTAGTGATAACATTGATAACTCCCGCTTCTGCTTCTTTACCGTAGAGTGTCCCCTGGGGTCCTTTTAAAACCTCAATCCTTTCTATGTCCATCAAAGTTAGATTATATCCTTGAGCACTTGATACGGGAATACCGTCAATAATCACACTAACCGATTGTGACCCCGCACAGGAGAACGGTAAGGAGTTAGAGATACCTCTTATTGTAGGCGTAAAAATTCCACCACTTTTATCCTGTAAAGCAAAATTTGAAGTGTGAGAAGCAACATCTTGAATTGATTCTATCTTACTATCCTCAATATAAAGTTCATCAAACACACTCATTGATATCGGTACCTCTTGTACATTTTCTTCAGTTTTTTGTGCCGTAACCGTTATACTATCCAACTGTTGTGGCGTATCTTCGGCATATATAACTTGAGAGAATATAAGCGATACTGCAAAGCTTAAAGCTATTTTTCTTTTTAGTTTTTTAAATCCCTTTTCAGTTTTTTTCATCTTCTAATCCTTTCCCGGTTATTGCGGCTTAACATGTAGTTCCGAAAAGCAATTACTTTCGCCCTTATCAAGTGCCTTGGTCGGATTAAACACAACTTGCTATGCATCACATAATCAATTACCAATTTTTAAGTTTTGCAGGCCAAATAAAGATGAAAATACATAAAAATTTTCACCCCGTCTTACACCAGCCGACGTTTTTTTTTCGCTAAATGACATGAAGGTGTATGGATAAAAACATAAAACCGCTTGAAATGAACTCGGAAAGTGATTCTTTGCACAAATCAGACAACAGAACGGTACAGACTGTCTCAAATGTCAGTTTTTACCTGCAGGTTTCTTTTAATAAAGTTTTTAGGATTGATTCCGTATTGCTTCTTAAAGGCCGTGGAAAAATGGGCGGGACTTGAATATCCGACTGAAAAGGCAGCCTCGGTGCAATTCATATCACCGCTTTCAAGATAGCGCCTCGCTTTTTCAAGGCGAATCTCCTGAAGGCGGCCAAAAGCCGTATTATTGAAAACTTCCCGGAATCCTTTGTTCAGTTTGGTGTGGTGCATCCCGACGGAACGCGCAAGCTCCATCAGGTTGGGGGGATCGAGAATACTGTGGGTTAAAAGCGCTTCGGCATAATGGATTCGTTCAACATCCGAAGCGCTTAAACCGGGTTGGGTCGGGGGGTCGATTTCCATATTTTCCAGCATAGAGGCAATAATCTCCAGGACTTTTCCCTGAAGGTACAACAGCTTGAAGCTTTTTTTTAAATAACAGTTTCGTGTTTGTTCGAGTGCCAGCCTGAGCATGGGCGTTTGTGGAATGATCCGATGCAGGCAACCTGACCGCCGGCCTTCCAGAAAAAATCTTAAATCTTCGGGCAATTGCCGGTATTCCCCGCCCAGGATGGTCATTAAGGCTGGGGTATTGAAAAGTATTGAAATAAACCGAAAAGGGTAACTGGAATGAATTTTTACGGAGCCTTTGGCGCCTTCCTGTCCGATAAACAAACCACACATCCCTTTATAGTATATGACTTCATCCCGGATCCCACTGATGAGAGTCTGTTCGACACCTGACAGACAAAACCAGAATGATGCCATCGCTGTTGGGATTTCAAAACGGCTGTTAAAATCCTGATCAGTGATCATTGTTTTGTCAACCAGCTTGATACCCTCAAACAATTTAAATATCTTAGCAGTACGGCTTCCGGTAGGGCCATGTTCTCTGAAAACGCTGAAGCGAGCCTTCTGCTCTGCACTCTGGTTTTTGGCGTCCTGTTTCCGGATACTCATTTTCCCTGATCCTGCTTAATCTATCGTTGATGATTCATATTTCCCATTAAGCTTTTTTTTTATATGAAAGTACCAACAAGTTGCTGAGTTCCTTTCATATTTTGTTGTGGGCCGGGCCTGGGCGCTGATAGACCAGGTCGGCCCATGGCCGTTATATGAAAGTCTCAATTAAGTTGTTAAAGAATAAAGTTATATCTTTTCATCTACTCAAAATTGATGGCGTCGTAACAAGTCTTCCACCTACTGCGTTATGGCACCAGGTCCGCCCCATGACTTATAGGCGAAGATTATTACTAAGCCATCGGTTAAATTTTTACGGGCCCATAAAAATTAGTCAGGGACTGATTATTAATTTAGGCGAACTATATAGTCAACAAAAAAAGACGTTTTCTCCGGTTCACGTATAATCTCTTTTGGATCTCAAATCCGGTCTATATTTTACCTGATATTGGCCATGTGTAATAAAAAAGGGGTAATTATGCAAAATGCAACCATCCACATCAAGGTCAGGCGGTGATTGCTGCCGGATTAAAATTGCTTTCCCAAAAAAGAAAGACTTGGTGGTGGGTCAAACATGTTGATTAAGCAGCTTCCAGGAAAGAACCAGTAGAGAAATAATACCGGTTGATGTACATGCCAATAACATTGTCATGAATATTTTCGTTCTTTGAAAAGCAGATAGTTTTTCGATTCAATCGCTTGATATGGGTTCTGAAATTCAGATTACGCCTTTCAATCCTCCATGTGTTATCTTTCCCAATGATGTGCTTTTCAGCCGGAATGAATTTACTATAACTCTGCCAATTGTCTGTATGGAAATACCTTATTGGGAAATCAGCCAATTTTTCCATCAGACGGGCACAACTTTCATCCGTCCGTTTGCCATTATGCCAGGCGAGAATAATCCCTGTCTCTCTTTCGATAACGTACCATGTCCAACGCTGGTTTTTCTTATTACTGACATAGCTCCAGAATTCATCGCCTTCGACGCTCAGCTGAATTTCAACATCCATGGGCGGAGCCGTTTCATCGGACGGGTAATACGGATTCACTTCCGCCGGCGTTTTTTTTTGAGCTCGGAAATAACAGTTCCTTTTGCGATGCCCAAATTCCTGCTGATATCCCTCACCCCGCTACTGTTCAGAGTTTGTTTCTCTATCTGCTCTTTGACGCCGGGACGCCAGGCATTATAGGAATAGTCGAGTTGGAAGCATTTTTTACAGTTTTTGCATAGGTATCGTTGTGCGCCATTTTTACTGTGTCCGTTTTTCATCAGATCGTCTTTTCCACATCTGGGGCATTTTATTTCGGCATATTGTTTCATGCTGCTGTATTAACCTAAAACAAATCCTTTTTCAACTTATCTGACCCACTACCGAAAGACTTCAGTAAGGATGTCGCCCGATTCGCTTTCTCAGGTCTATTTCACTGTGAACGTCAGGCTGGCAGACCGGGCCACCATGGTGGTTTTGCCATAGAGATCCTTAAACGGACCATCTTTTGTGACTTTATCTGAATGTTTTGTGAAGATCACCCATTGGCCGGTGCTCTGGACACGAAACTGTCCTTTGCCTTCCTTGAGTCCGGAGGACAGTGTAAAGCCATCCGGGTGTCCGAAATTGTTTGAGTAGGCAGTAATCGCCGCCATCTCACCCCCTAACGGCTTGCCGTTGAAGAGGACATCAACCTCTACCAGATCACCGACGTGAAGATTTGACAGATCCGTGCGCGGAATAATCTCCAGCCCATGACCAAGGGCTTGGGGCTGCGACCATGGGGCCAGGGTCATGAAGGATTTGGCAAAGGCCTGATATTTAGCTGAAAAGATAAGTTTGTCCACATCTTTGACCTCATCAAGCGGCTTCATCTTCATCCGGGAGCGTCCCTTTTTATCGATATACTTGGTGTAAAAAGTTGGGACTGATACTGCGCCAACCTGATAGACACCGGGGGCACTGTTTTCCTTTAACGCAATTTTCTGCAGAGCAATGTCGGCTGCAAAAATATCAACGTTAGCGGTCGACTGGGCGGGTTTGGCAACTTCGGAGGGCGGCAAACTCAAGGCAGTTTTATTCATGGCCGGATCAAAAAGTTCGAAGCGTTCGATATTAATACGGCCATTGACTGAATTGGGCAAATCATCTATGGGCAGCACATGCCCCCAGCCTATTGAGACCATAGTATGACCAGGTTTATGGAAGAAGGATTCGAAACTGTTGACCCAGAGACTGTGGGCGTAAACCGTGGTTGCCATGAACAGTGACGTAAGTGTGGTTATCGTAATTTTAGCTGTTAATCTCATATATGTTCTCCTTGATCAATGGATTTAAAGGGTGTGGTTTGAGACCGTTTTTCCGCTACAGGGTTTTCCTAAAAGTCTGCTTGGCCTCCTGCCTTATACTGAAGCATTTAACTGGAATAGTACGGGACTTTCCATTTTTTAGAATCTATACGTTAGTTGTACACCGATCTCTCTTGGGTGAGAGTATAGAACGCCACTACCGTTATACATACCGATTGAGTGGTACTCTTCATCAAAGATATTTTTACCGTATAAATAGATATCATAGCTTTCTTGTTCATACCCAATTTTTACATTTACAACGCGATAAGGATCTCTGCTATATTCATTTGCATTATCAAAATATGTTCTGCCGTAACCGTTTAGATCAGCTCTTGCAAAATATCCTTGTGCATCTCTATATTGGATTCCGATACTATAATTATATTCAGGAGCAAAGGTAGTTTTATTTCCACTATAGTCTGCGGTACCATCATTGTATTCATCAAAAGTAGCATTTGTATATCCGTAAGAACCAAAGAGTTCTATTGTATCTGTTAATTTTCCGTTCAGTCCTATTTCAAAACCTTTTGAAGTTACTTCTGCTGCATTCTCTACTACATAATATCTTGCACCGGAAACCGGATAAATTTTTACCTGCATATCATCTATAGCCATATAATAAATTGAAGTATTTACTACTAGTCTATTATTAAAAAATGAATTTTTTGCTCCTAACTCATAGTTCCATAACGTCTCACTATCATATTTGGGTGAATAGCCGCTTGGTGCACGAGTATGAAAACCACCTGAACGATAGCCTTTTGAGATGGTTGTATAAAACATATTATTTTTATCATGGTGATATTTTAAAGAAATTTTTGGAGAGATTTCACTATCTGAATAATCTAGCTTATCAGCGGCGTTTTCAAGTTCTTTATTGACCTTGTCATATCTAACTCCTGAGATAAAAGAAAATTTATTATTTATAGCATAATCGGTATGAATGAAGGCACCTAAAGAATCATCCCCGGTTGCTGAGCTGGATGCGCTTCGCATAGTTGGATATATAAATGTAGTCGTGCTGTCAGACTCCACTTTGTCTGCATAAACCCCTGCGACCCATTTGAAAACATCACTGCTGTTACTTAGCCTGAACTCTTGGGAATACTTATCATCATCCCCTTCAAAATCAGTATTGTTACTTGTATAGATCCATAAATCATCTGATTTAATATTTCGATAGGTTGTAATAGATTCAAGAAGATAATCATTGATATCATAGGATATCTTTAAGGCATGGGAAGTTATGATTGATTTATCAAAACCTTGCTCATCTACACTTTCACTTATATCACCTGGCGTATATGTTGCCGTATAATCAATGTCTCCATTATCATATTGAAGTATCGTTGAGATTAAAGATATTTCAAGATCATCGGTAGGCGTATATCTTACATGGGCTCTTCCATAGTCGTCTTCTTTATCATTGGTATACTGGTTTTGCTAACCTAAAATTGACCCCTTTGAGGGCCAAATGACAACCTAAAATTGACCCCCCACTTTGCATCAGTACTCTGGTATTGAATGGAGATTTTTAACCCATTACCGGAGACGAAAAGGAGAATGCTTAAAGTGGATCAGTATGATTACATCCGAACAGCTCACCGTGTTTATGGAAAGGCCATTAAAGAGCTTGCCAGAGAAACCGGCCATTCAAAAAACACCATAAAAAAAATTTTGGCTCATGTCGTGTTTTGGGGTCTCACTTAATCATCACCTCAATGAGTGAGTGAAGCAAGGATTTTCCACGTTTACCAGCATTATGAACGAATTCAAAAAAACCGAGGTAAAAAGGTAGTTTCTCCTGTGAGATCCCCCTATGTGGGCGAATCCAACTTCGGAGTAATGACCAGAAGCCTTCCATTGTATTCACGTGGATTTCACAAAATCCGTCTCCATCGTCGTCTCTGGCATATTCACCGGCCCCATGATTCACGCTTTCATGGTCGTAACCCCACTCATCCAACCTGTTATAAATGGCATATTCATCGGTATAGACCAATGTTCCAGACTGTATAGTGGCCTTTATCAAAGGCTTAATGGTGGTCTGCCGGACATCGGGCAGCATTTGAATCACAACCTGTCCGCACCGTTGTATCATCCCGAAAATGGGTGGTTTCTCTTTCTCTAACGTACCACGGCCCCTGGCACCCCTTAATCGGTTACGCCGACCGTCTCTTCCTTTTTTTAATACAGCCGCGGGGTTGCCTTTGTGCCCTGCAACGATATACACCTCATCGCATTCAACCTCATCCCGAAGAGTTATCTGTGGTTTTTTTTTACCACGCCTTCGCGTAGCTGAGCAGCCATGTTGTGAACATCTCCACGATTAAGCCCCAATTCTTTAGAAATCTGGTTGTTGGACAAATTCAACCCCATGAAATAGAGACACAATATCCACACTTTGAGGGGTTGGTGATGTCCAGAAAAAATGGTTCCAGTGAGATCATCAAAGCGTCTTCCGCAATCTTTGCATTTATAGCGTTGTTTGGCGGAGTCCTTATCATCGTAACCTTTTTTGATTGTGCGTATGGAATTACAAAAAGGGCATTCTCGTATTTCTGGCCAACGTAGGTCACGAACGGTTTCATAGCATTGTACATCATCTATCAGGCTCTTTATATTTACCTTCATCAGCTCCGCTCCGAATATAACCAGTTAGTAGTAGAGCAGATATTTATTATGATGAGAATCAGTAACGCAAGTCAGATTTGGTTCTTCAACAAATTTAAAGGACCCCAAAACACGACATGAGCCAAAATTTTAAAGCAGGAATACATTGGCTACAAGCAACGATCTAAACAGCCATATCCCGTTCTTGGTCCTTATATCCAGGAGATAGACCGCTGGCTTGGCGATGACAAGGACAAGCCATACAAACAGCGACATACAGCAACCCGGATATACCATCGTCTGAAATCGGAACTCGAGTATTCCGGTGGAGAGACGACGGTTCGCCGTTATGTGCGTGAGGCAAAGCTGAGGCTGGGTTTAACGAATCAGCAGGCATTTATCCCATCAGATCCGACGACTGCCCAGGAAGCCGAGGTAGACTGGGGAAACTGTCAGGCAGTTATTGCCGGCGAACCCGTGAAGCTGAAATTATTTTGCATACGTTCAAAATGTTCGGGCAAACACTTTGTTCGCTGTTATCCCTGTGAAAGGCAGCAAGCTTTATTTGACGCTCATATCCAGGCCTTTTCATTTTTTGGAGGCGTGTTCCCAGTTCTTATCTATGACAATCTGACAACAGTCGTACAAAAGGTATTTAAAGGAAAAAAACGTCATCTTCAGGAATCTTATAATCGGTTCAAGGCCTATTACAACTTCGATCCAAGGTTTTGCAATCCCGGCCAGGGCCATGAAAAAGGTGGGATTGAAGGCCTGGTCGGCTACGCTCGAAGAAATTATATGGTTCCTATCCCACATGCTGACAGCCTGGACGAATTGAACACGCGCCTCCTCGATGATTGCATGGCCTATGGAGAGCATCGCATCGCCGGTCAAACACAAAGCGTCAATGAATTGTTTGAATCAGAAAAGCAGGTATTGCTGCCATTGCCGACAACATCGTTCAGTAACGTTGAGACGTTCATGGTCAGGGTAAACAAATATGCCACCGTTATTATTGACAAGAACCGGTATTCTGTCCCGACGCGCTATGCTTACATGAGAGTGCAGGCGATAGTAGAGATAGACCAGGTGATCATTTATTGGAGCGGCAGAAAAATAAGCACCCATCATCGGTTATATGGAAATAATAAGTGGAGTTTAAAACCGGAACATTATCTGGAGTTGATTCGTCAGCGTCCACAATCATTTGATACCGCCCGGCCAATTTTACAATGGCGTGATCAATGGCCGGATTGCCTGGAAAAGTTATTAGAACATTTTCGCCGGAAAAACGGTGTAACCAAAGGTACCCGGGAATTTGTCACCGTGCTGATGCTGTACGAAAAATATGCTGTCGACAAGATCGAAGCAGCCGTAAAGGAAGCACTGAAAAGCAATGTCGGCTGCAGCAATGCTCTCAAGCAGATTTTACACAGTCAAAACATCTCTATGGAGTCCCAATTTGATCCTTTGTCGAACTGGGAGACACTGCCCCCTGCTGACATCTCGGCATACGAACAGCTTGGAGGTATCTTATGAACCCAGCAGTCCAGGCAGTCCTCACACAGCACTTAAAAACGCTGAAGCTCTCGACGATGGAAAAAGAGTTGGAAGGTCAGATCCGGCAGGCGCATGAGGCGGCCTGCGGCTACGATGAGTTTTTATTGAATCTTGTTGAAGCGGAAGTTCAAATACGGCAGGAAAACGGTCGCAAGCGACGTCTCAAGGAAGCCAGGTTCCCGATGCAGAAACCGCTTGAAACATTTGATTTTGAGGCTGCCCCTGATTTGGACGCCCGGTTGATCAAAGAACTTTCAACAGGGACATTCATTAAAGAAGCCCGGAATATAATTTTGATAGGTAAAAGCGGAGCCGGTAAAACCCATCTGGCAACCAGCATCGGGATGGAAGCCTGCCGGTATGGACATCGAGTTCGTTTTATTACTGGTTGTGGGCTTGCAAACGAACTGACGGAGGCCAGGGAACAACAGGCTCTGGGTAGAATGATAAAACGATATGCCGGTTATGGGCTGTTGATTCTTGATGAATTGGGGTACGTCCCGTTCAGTAAAATCGGCGCTGAATTATTGTTCCAAGTCCTTACCGAGCGCCATGAAAGACGTTCGATCATCATCACTACCAATCTTGGTTTTGGTGATTGGACGCAGGTGTTTGGCGATGCAAATCTTACCGCTGCTCTGCTGGATCGTGTCACTCACCGGGCTCACATTATTCAATGTAACTGGGACAGTTATCGACTTAAACAGACTTTAAAATCGAGAGGATAAAGAATGAAAGAACTGGATGTATATAATCCCCTGAAAGGTCGAAATGAAACGATAAGGATCGAGATCTCCGAAGACTGTACGACCTATTTTGAAGAGGCGGAGAAGAATGATGATATCCTGAGCATTACAGACACAGATGCCGGTTTGTTAATACAAGAGTGTGGGTGCACAAAACCGATTCTCATAGCTGTAGAATCACGGGAATCAATTAATTACAGCCAAAAAGGAGCGTTGAAGGCAATAGCCGACTACTGCGTTGGGTAGCCCGTCCGGCCAGGGCCAGGGGATCGGCCCGGCGCCGGGCCGATCCCCTGGCCCTGGCCGTTACCCAAACCGGAACTATATAAAAAGCGATAAGAGAATGATTTTAACAACAGGGGGGGTCAAAATTGGGTTGTCGAGAGGGGTCAATTTTGTGTTGCAATTCCGAGGACGTCAACAAAAGGCCACAAGATGGTTGACACAGATTGCTGAACGACAGCCGAACCTTTTTGTACATTGGCGTATCCTGAAAAAAAAAAAAAAAAATGGCTGAACGATAGGAGCCGGATGAGTCGAGAGATTCACGTCCGGTTCTGAGAGAGCCTGAAGGGGAAGTTCCTTTGGGCTACTCACCGGGGGGGGGGCTGGGGGAGAAAACCCCCGGCTACCCGATTAGCTTTTATATTAATCGTATTTAAATCACTTCTTTCTTATTTCGTAGGGCTTCCAAAGCGTCTCCAATTGGCGGTGCTTCTTTAATGAAATTATTCAGAGTTTCACATTTATACTTATTACATTCAGCACAATTTTCAGTTGCTTTTTCAAGATTGCACTTACGTAAAGGGCACATTGTTTCTGAAAAGAAGAACTTAATGCCATTAGATTTACACCCTGAACAATTGATTTGTTCCGATTTTATATCGGTATCGTATTGTTGTGACCAGTTTTGAGCAACAATTTTTCTCTTTTGGTCGTCATCTTCTATTGTTGCCAGGTAGCCTTCACACTTTTCACAATCCATTCCACAGTAAGCAATCATATGATCCTCCTTAATAAGTTTACAAATACGTGAAGGTGACATGCTATAAGTTTTGCAGTATGTTGTATTGGAAAAATGGAACATTTTTATGGTTTTTTTAGATATGCTTGAGGTGTCATCCCAGTCATACATTTAAATTCACTTATCATGTGCGATTGATCGTAATATCCACATTCCTGAGCGATTTCAGCAAATCCACTGCTACCTGTTTTATATTTTTGAATGAAATTTCTAACTCTCACTACTGATGCAAAGAATTTTGGGGTTAATCCTGTGTGCTGGATGAATTTACGTGAAAGATGCTGTCTTGACCATGCTACTTTTTCTGCAACTTGATGAATGTTAATTGTACCACCCGAATTCTGAATAATGTCTATGGCCGTTTGGGTTTCTTCTTCAATTATTGGTTTTGAGGGAAAGACTCTTTTTAACACGTTGCTTATAATTCTTGTTTGTTTTTGATAATCTGTAGCATTAACTAACTTTTCTGCAATGATAGATGTTTTTCGCCCGTTAATCTTTGAAATATCAACAAGCTGATCCGTCAGAATATTGATTGGCATTTTTTGAAAAGAACTTGCCATCCCAGGCTTCAACCGAACGCCAAACAGATTGTTTTTGTTGCTCTTTATTGGTTTAGTCATAGCGCCAACAATGAAGCATTGTGATTGCGTTGGAATATTTAAATCAAAGATGATGTCTATACAACCATCTGGAATTATGGCTTTATTCTTAACGGAATCTTTCTGTAATTCAGTTTGATATGACCAATAACAATACAAGTATTGCTTTAGATCTGATGGTGGATGATATTCAATATATTCTTGTTTATTTGATGACATAGTGTTTGGAAATCGGGTAGGTCAGGGGCCTTGCAACCCCTTTCCCCCCTAAGAACCGTACGTGACAGTTTCCCGTCATACGGCTCAAGCGTTTATAAAGGACGACCTTGTGGGACGCCCCGGCTGTTTACCTCATGCAGCTTGCTTTTGGCGGTGCTCCCTGGCCGATAACGACGGGAGTAACCGTGAATCCTTTTGATTCCGTCTACGCCAGAAATAATAACTGTATTCGGGATCATATGGATTTGCATCTGCTTTGATTTTGATATATCGTTTTATTCCTAATGAGCTTAGGTGAATGACGTGATAACTGCAAGGCCCTTTCTTATTTCGGCTCTTGACAGTGAATATCCACTTGCGTTTTCCGTCAGTCCAGTAACGGTTTTTCAACCATTTTGAGGATTTCTTCCGGTGACGCTTTTTAATCATTCTCCATAGCTGTTCGTAAACAAACGTATCAATAAGAGAAAATGTTTCCGATGAGACTACGTGCCGGTGATAGTTTCCCCAACCCCGGAGGGTTTGGTTTAACTTTTTGACCAATGGTTCCAATGGACCGCCGACATGTTTATGGATCAGTTCACTGAGCTTTTCTTTAAGGGCGAGAACTCCCTTCTTTGCCGGGGTGATGTGCAGCACATTTCCGGTTTTTCGAAAAGTTTGGCCAAGGAACGTAAATCCATCTGTTATATGCGTGATCATGGTCTTTTCTTCAGATAATGACAGACCACGTTCAGTTAGAAACGCTTCGACTGCTGGTTTGACCTGATCTTCAAGCAGGCGTTTGGACTTGCCTGTGACGATAAAATCATCTGCATATCGAACGAAATTAACTCTACATCGACGGGGAACTGCATCATGCACGGCTTTTTCCAGCCCGTCGAGGGTTAAATTCGACAAGGTGGGACTGATAATCCCGCCCTGTGGGGTTCCTTTGCGCGAGGGGTATAGCTTGCCGTCTTCCACATACCCTGCCGTCAACCACTTTTTAAGAATGACTTTATCCATAGGGATATTTTCCAACATCCATTCCTGGCTGATGTTGTCATAACACCCTTTGATATCCGCTTCCAATATCCATGTAGCCGAATTAGGCTTGGAGAGTGCATTGAACGCTGCTGCAATTGCATCTGCACAGCTGCGGCCTTCACGGAAGCCGTAAGAATTACGGTCTCCTATGGTTTCCGCTACTGGGGCTAAAGCTAATTTAAACAGCGCCTGCATAGCTCTGCAGAGTATTGTAGGAATACTTAACGGACGTTTTTTACCATTCTTTTTGGGGATGTAAATTCGCCTTAGTGGTTGCGGTCTATAACCTCGTCTTTGCAGGCTGAAAACAGCCTCCCATTTGGCTCTGGCTCCTTTCCATAAGGTGCCATCTACGCCTGGAGTTTTTTTCCCTTTATTTGAGGTCACTCGTTTGACAGCCAAGGCCTTGGCGTAGAACGAATGAGTAAGTAAGTATTGCAGGGCTTTGACCTTGCCCCATCTTTTTTCCTTTACAGCCTTTGCGATACGCATTTGCAGCCTTCTAACTTCGGCTCGGGCTTTTTTCCAATCAATGGATGCCCATTTCTTAGCAGAGTCGACAGGTGCACCAGCCGAGGCCGTCATTTGCTTTCCCATCTTAAGCGGTTCTCCAAACTCTCTCGCAAGTCAACACCAATCGGACGTCTGCACGCATGTCTCCAAAACCGAAGGTTTTGGGTTTTACGTGAGCCATGTTTCATGCTCTATCCGTTTCATTACAAAACGGCATTTGCTTTTTCCGAATTCTTACTGCTGCCCCTCCACAGGCTTGCCTTGCGGTTAGCTTTCCATGCATTGCACATGGGGAGTGACAACGTTTCCACGTTCTACATGATTGCTCTTTATGGACAACTTAGGCAGGCCTTTACGCCGATGAAACTACGATCCCGTGCAAGCAGTTAGCAGACTTGCATCCTGTTCATGTATACAAACGCAGGGAAGTATACATATAACCTGTTAATCCCAGTAGGTTAGGCGCTCACTGACGGCGCTTAAAGCTCTTCGATTAATCTTGCCATATTGTCCGACCCTAGCCCTTAACCGGATGGGATTTCCGGAGGGGTTCTCCTGTCACCATTCAAACCCGATTCGGTACATTGTTGGTGAGGCTTCGCACCCCGTCAACAGCGCAACGGTAGCACGCTCACATAGGGAATCGGTGGAGATACACCGAGTATATTCAGTGTCTTACATTTACCTCCTATACATACAATCATGCAACATCGTGTCGCACGCTAACGGTGGAGCTAACCCGCCGGGAAAATATAGGCGACAAACCTTCAAAAACCAAGAACTTTGGTAAAAATTACACCGTTTCAAAGCGGCTCAGTTTTCCCGGTCGGGTTCGCCGATTTTGTTATGATTTTAATGGTTGTATGGCATGCAATAATCATCTCATAAATATTGCTGTAAGCCAATTAATATTATTTCCCTTCGTTAATTAAAGCACCTCCCTTTTCAACTACTTCTAAAATGACGGAATTATCAATCTCTGTTTGCCCTTTATTAAATCCCAAATCCTCAATACTAAGATGAATGAAATTATTAAAACCATTTTTTTCAAGACACTTTTGAGCGCAATTCATTGGACATCCATCAATAGCAAGAATAGTATGTGCAGACTGTGTCATCTGCATAATCTTGTTCACTTGCCCACCAATTCCAACTAAACAAAACATTTTACCCATACCTTTTTGTGTCATTCTGCGCGCTGCTTTATCAGCTAACTCACCGACATCTGCAGCACCTGAACAAGAAAATATTAACTTTTCTCTGTTACTCACCCCACACCCACTCATTTTTTTTGTTTCATTTGCCATAGTAGCACCTCCTTTATTTTCAGATTTATAATTGATCCTCTTTAACGATTAATATATATTACCGTTCGTTAAAAACGATTTATTTCGATGGCAATTATTTGTATTTTCGATCAATGAGGTAAGTATATGGAATTAAAACAATTAAAAACGTTTCTCGTTGTAGCAGAGACATTAAATTTTACGAAAGCATCGGAACTTCTTTATCTGGCTCAATCTTCAGTGTCAGCTCAAATCAAATCTTTAGAGGACGACCTTGAAATAAAACTCTTTGATCGCATAGGTCGCAGAATTTACCTGACAACTGCTGGAGAAAAACTCTATGGTTATGCGCAAAAAATGAAAGGAATGGAAGATGAAATCTATTCAGCAGTAAGTAATGAGGGTTTTGATCAAGGGTATTTAACTATTCGTATCCCTGAAACTGTAGCTACAAAATATTTCCCTGATATCATAACCAGATATCATCAAGAATACCCGAGAGTACGAGTTGATTGTATTAATTGCTCCGACCATGCTTTGCCTCGAGAATTAAACTCCGGTCGAATAGATTTGGCTTTTTTAATGACAGACAGCCTACATATGGAAAATGTTAAAGTGCGTTATCTCAAGAACGAAAAGATGGTTCTTGTTGGGTCGCCAAATCATCCATTAGTAAAGAATAGTTTGAAAGGAAAAACGATGAGTTTGGCTGATCTTGACCATCAAACTTTTTTACTTGCAACAACCGATTGAAGTTATCGTCGAGTATTCGAGCGGTCGCTCGAAAAACAAAAAATCACATATGATCTTTTTTTGTTTTCCAGCATGAATTCCCTTCAAAACTGTGTTGAAAAGGGGGTTGGGCTTACCGTATCTCCTGAAATAATGATTAATGATCTAGTGAAAACGAAAAAGGTAAAAACAATCAGTATTCCCATTCAGGATACTTCCATTATTATGATTTACCATAAGGAAAAATGGTGTTCTCCTTTATTGCGACGCTTTATGGAAATTGCAGAGGATGTTGTTTCTTGAGATCGGTTAGGTCAGGGGGCCTTTCAGCCCTTTGCCCATAGGAAACTTACAACCCCTGGTTACCCAGACGCTGCTTCCCGGTGCTAAGAAGGCGTACGGACACCTTACGCATTCTTCTTTCGACCTGGCTTCTTTGGCCTGAGTCATCTGTCTCATCCATATGTGCCCCGGCGCTGCTCCATTTCCAATCCTCAGGACATTTTACAAGACCGGCACGAACCGGGTTATACTCAATATACCGAGTGCATGCCAACAAGTAACGTTCTTCCATGATAAATGATGCAAACCTACCCTGCCATAAATGGCCTCGCCAGCATTCCCAGAAATTGATCATTCTCGTATATCGTCGATGAGCCTCCCCGACGGCCAAATTTAATCCATCTTTGGTTTCAGGAACTGCGATAAGATGAATGTGATTGGGCATCAGGCAATAGGCCCATATCTCAACCCTATAGTTTTCACACCATTCCGCTATTAAAGCCAGATAGGCTTTAAAGTCCTGATCGCTGAAAACTGTCTGCTGCCTTCTATTTCCCCTTTGTGTAATATGATGGGGGGAAAACCCGGCGCCACTGCTCTTGCCATTCGTGCCATGGGATGTAGTTAAGCATGTAGTATAATTTCTGTCAATGAGTAAGGATGTCCCAGATTTACCAGATTTAAAATCATTGACTGAATAGTAAAATATTGGCATCGTAAAAAAGCTGCTGGGCTATAGAGCATTACCAGACGCTCTCAATAATTATGCATGTCTACACTATTTAGAAAAAATCATTTCTCTTAGGCCCTTGGGCAACTTATTATACACCTTTACCGGTGTGGTCATGGGACGCTTATGATCAATTTTTAAACCTGCAGCGACACGATTGGGATCTGAAAGATCAATTGGGTCAGGCCGGTGCTTCAAAGCCCCCCCCCGATCATCACTGAATACAAGTAGGATTGGACCTTTGGAATCAATTATATAAGCCATTTGTCCATTACTTAAAAACACCACACTTCCTGGAGGGTATATTCCCACCACGCTTATAAAAGACAGCAGGACCTTTTGAACCAGTTTCCCTTTCGTTGCATATTTAGTAAACAGATCCGTGACCACTTCAATGGGATTAAATGCATTTTTATAACACCTAACAGATGTCAATGCATCATAGATATCCGCCAGTTTACACACTTTTACATAGGCAGGGATTTCTTCGGGCGCCACATCATTGGGATAACATCGTCCCTCATCCTTGAACATCGGCCCATGGTGCCATTTAACCGAATCAACGATCAGAGGATCATTAAGATGATTCTTTTCAAATACCTGCATCCCCAATTTATATGAATGGGTTTTTACAACTTCAAACTCTTCATCTGTTAAGGGGCCTTTTTTATTTAATATCTCTTCGGGAACTAAAACTTTGCCGGCATCGTGCATAAAATAGCCAATGGAAATTTCTTTAATTTTTTCCGGATAGTCCATCCCAAACTGTTTACCGTATTTATTGATGAAATGCTTGATTACCGGGGTTCCGATGGTGCACACATTTATGGAATGGTTATACAGATAGTCGTCGTAGCTAAATATTTCACGGGTTAACAACGAAAAGGCACTTTCATCGGTGTTTATAAAATCCAACAATTCCGTAACGGTATTTTCCACCTGGCCATAATCAAATTCACCACCCGTATCTTTGATATCAGAGATAACTTTTTTTATGTTTTTTTTGGCGTTCTCAAATTTAACGGAGGCCTCTTTTTTGATTTGTTCAATTTGCTCTATTTTTTTATCAATCTCAGGCAGTTTAGATAGAACGTCCTTTGCAACAAGGTCGATTTGCTCCCCCCGTGTCAGTTTCAACTCTGTGCCTTGCTTATCCCAGGTACCGCCTCCTAATTTACGACTGATTGGAAGCGTTTGAATCCCTTCTGCCCGTAATTTCAGCAAAATATTTTCATCTTTGATAGTGGTCGTTTTCTCAATTGTTTTCGTCTTTTTTGAGTTGTAGATATCTATACCGGTCCTGACACTTCCGCCCTGCTGAATAATTTTAATTAACCGGTCAATGGATGTATTTACATGTCCCATTTGAATTTGCCCTCATAAAAAAGATAACCTGGTGATATGCATACCCTCATACATCAATGGCTCTTTCGCGGGGATTAAATTTTTAAATAGGCCCAGGAACAGATCTGTGCTTTTACCTGCCGGAGTAACTAACCCAGCTACGCCCGGTAAGGATGGGGGATGCAAAAAATCCCCCATTTTGTTTGCTTTGTTATCCGTATTCTTTGTTGCAGTTTAGGGCACATATTTCAATCTTTTAAAAAAGGCCCTTTCCCAGCAGTTAAATTTATATTTTACCCGGCCAGATTGGCTTCTGCAAACGCCCAGTTAGCCAGATGTTCCAAATATGTGTCGACATAGTCCGCTCTGCGATTCTGATAATCCAGATAATATGCATGTTCCCAGACATCAATAGTGAGAAGCGGAATCAGCCCTTGGGCAATCGGTGTATCAGCGTTTGAGGTTTTGATGATTTTCAGAGTATTGCCGTCTTGGACCAGCCATGCCCATCCGCTGCCGAACTGGGAGAGCGCTGCAGATGCAAAGGCTTCTTTAAATGCATAGAAACTTCCAAAATCCGCTTTAATTTTTTCGGCAATGATACCGGCAGGCTCACCGCCTCCTCCAGGTTTTATGCTGTTCCAGTAAAAGGTGTGGTTAAAGACCTGGGCGGCATTATTAAAAATACCTTTTTCCTCGGCATTGCCGTAGGTTTTCTGAATAATTTCCTCGATGGGCAGATCGGCGTAGGCCGTTCCCTTAATCAGCCCATTCAATTTTTTTACATAGCCGGCATGGTGCTTCCCATAGTGAATAAGAACGGTTTTTTCAGAAATATACGGTTCAAGGGCATCGGCTTTGAATGGTAGAGACTGCTGGATTACCATGCCCCCCCCAGGGCCTTTACAGCTGACACCGGTCATCTGCAACAGTGCAAAGGCACCCGCACCGGCTGAAAGTTTTAAAAATTTCCTTCTGTCCATTCCCCCTCCTTTTCTAATTTTGAAATTGATATCCTGACTCTTTTGTGCTCTCTTTTCAGACCTACATTACGGGAATGCTGCGTATCGATTCTTCGCAACGAGGTCAGTTTAGGCTCACGGCTTTGGCCTTGTCAATGAAAACCTGGTGGGGTAACATTGGCCCGCAAAGCGCATAAATTTAAATGAAGTACCTATACGCAATTTAAACTAACAACTGAAAACCTATGAATGAATACACGCTCATACAGATTTCCGGAATCCTGGTCGCAGCCACCGCCTGTCAGTGGCTGGCCTGGCGGGTAAAAATTCCAGGAATCGTTTTTCTTCTGGTTACCGGCATTTTGGCCGGTCCTGTATTGGGGCTTTTAAATCCCGAAAAAATGATGGGGGATCTTTTTTTCCCTTTTGTCTCCATGTCCGTGGCCCTGATTCTGTTTGAGGGCAGCCTGACTCTGAATTTTTCGGAAATCCGGGGGCTGCACATGGTGGTCCGAAACATGGTCTCTTTCGGCATGCTGGTCACCTGGATCATCACGGCCCTGGCCGCCCGGATGGGCTTGGGCTTGTCCTGGCATATCAGCGTGCTTTTAGGTGCCATCACATCCGTAAGCGGCCCAACCGTAATCGTACCCATGCTGCGCACGGTCCGGCCCAACAAGAACATCGCCAATATCCTTAGATGGGAAGGTATCATTGTCGATCCCATCGGTGCGGCCATGGCCGTTTTAGCCTATGAATTCATTATCTCGGGTTCGGCCCAGCAGGCCATGGGGCATACCATCCTGGTGTTTATCCGGCTGATTGCCACGGGTACAGCCGTTGGCATGGTCTGTGGATATGGCTTTGGCATGGCCATACGCAAACACTGGATCCCCGAATTCATGCACAACCTGTTTGCCATATCCCTGGTACTTGGCGCGTTTGTGTTTTCCAATCATCTGCAGCATGAGGCGGGCCTGGTAGCGGTCACCGTTATGGGCATCTGGCTGGCCAATATGAAGGATGTGCCCATTGGGGATATTCTTGATTTCAAGGAACACATCAGTATTCTGCTGATTTCCGTCCTTTTTATCATGCTGGCTGCCCGGCTGTGTATCGATGAACTGGTCGCATTAGGCTGGGGAATGAGTTTTTTATTCATCGCCATTCAGTTTCTGGCCCGTCCCATGAACATCATGGTGTCCAGTATCGGCTCCACCCTTACCTGGCCCGAGCGACACATGCTGGCCTGGATTGCCCCGCGCGGGATTGTGGCGGCAGCTATTTCCGCATTATTTGCCACCCAATTAGAAAAGGCGGGGTTCCCGGATGCCGGGGTACTGGTCCCCCTGACCTTTTTTATTATTATTTCCACGGTCATCGTGCAAAGCGTTACGGCACGCCCTATTGCCCGGTGGCTTAAGGTGGCCGAGCCGACCCCCAACGGTTTTATCATCTTCGGAGCCAATCAATTGGCGCGTGCCATCGGTAAAGCCTTAATGGATCTGGGATTTCAAATTCAGTTGGCTGACACCGGATGGGACCAGGTGATGAAGGCCAAAAACGAAGGTCTGCCCACATATTTCGGCAATCCCGTGTCGGAGCATGCAGACCGTCATATTCAGCTTGTGGGCATCCGGGGGGTACTCGCCCTGTTTCCCCATGAAGCGGCCAACGTGGCCGTCGCCATTCATTATCGCCTGGAGTTCGGGGCAGATAAAATTTATATTCTGCAGTCCCGGCCCGAAGATAACCGGTCCACAGCGGACCGGATGTCCATCGAAAATCATGGCAAAATCCTGTTTGGAGAAGCAGCTTCATATCCTGCGATGGCCACCGATCTGGCCAGGGGTGGGCATATTATCACCACAAAGCTGACGGAAAAATTTACCATGGAGCAATTCACAAAAAAACACGGCGAAAAAGCATTGCCGTTGTTTGCCGTGGACAAAAACAATCGGCTTCATGTGTATGCCCACGAAAGTCAAATCAATCCTGAATCCGGCTGGTCGCTGGTATATATGCTGAAAAATGGAGAAGGCAGTCACTCAGGGACTGGAGAAGATAAACACCCCATTGATCCCGCCCGATTGAAAAAGGGATACAGTGTCTGATTTCAAACGATTAGGTTTTACCCGGCATCTGCCGAATCCATTATTTCTAAATATCTTGAACAACGTGAAGTCACCTCGGATACATCCATCCCAAAATGATTGAGAAGCCGAATCACCTGCAGCGGCCGACAGTGGTCACCGGCCTCAAGTGCTGCAAAATCTTCCGGATCAATATCCAGAAACGCCAATATTTCATCCCGGGTCTTTTTATTTTGCGCCATTCGGGCCACAACATTCATTGTTGCCGTGCAGATATGACATTCCTTAGTATAAAGGGATAGAAACGGCTTATCATTAAACTTCTCGTTCAGCAGTTCTTTAAGAAACATCACGGCTAATTTTCTCCAGTTTTTTTTTAGATATCCGGGACAAAAACTCATCTCGATATGCGATGACCTGATCAATATATTTTTCAGGCACTTTACGTGTATTTTTGAAAAACACATCATACAATACGATGAATTTTTGATAGCAAAAAAAATAGAGTACCCGGATTCGATCCCGGGATAAGGTAAAACGAAGTTCATGAACCCCGTCATGCAGCAAATCCGCATAAGGCCTTGGCAGGGTCGGGCCATGCTCTTCCAGCAGTCCAAGCAGTCTTAACAACTTTACCTGATGCTTCTCAGGACAGGAATTGATAAAGTCCGTAATCGGGCAGGCGTGTTCCATACCATCACAAAAAAGTACTCTCCACTTTGGTTTCATACTCTATCCCTTATCCCACATGCTGCATCTTGACAACAAAAAATCGATATGCTTTAACGTGCAAAACGCGTCAAGAAGACGCATGCAACAAACTGTTTTATAGTACTCATAAAAAATTAACTGAAGCCAAGAAGGTAGAAGTGTCGAAATTTTCGATGCTACGGTCCTTTTTGGCTTTTTTATTTTCTATCTAATTCGTTTTTACTGAAGATATCAGTTTAAATGAAAACAGGAGAAGATGATGAACCAAGGCAAAATTGCCGTACAGGTCTTCTTTGCACTGATGATGTCATGGTCCTGTGATGCCCTGGCAGGAAATGTAAAAAAAGAGATCGAGGCCCCTGTTCATGAGGCAGTGGGAATTGAACAAAAAACCCAAGGCCGGGAGGTCAAATGGCGCGCGGAAAAAGAAAAAAAGACATTGGAGTTTGAAGCCCTGGAAAAAGAACTGGCCATCGTTGAACAGGAACGAAACACGGAAGCGGCCCGGAAAACTGCCCTGATTTCAAACATAAATCAAACGGCAAAGCAGCTTGAGGATATTGCCGAAATCGAAAGGCAAATGTCTCCATTTCTTAACGAATTATTAGACAAAATTAAAACGTTCAACAAACAGGATCTGCCTTTTTTAACGGGCGAGCGTGAAAAAAGAATTCAGGATCTTGAACTGTTAAACGCCAACCCGGAAGTTCCGGTGAGTGAAAAATTCAGAAAATTAATGGAAGCCCTTTTGGTGGAAACCGAATACGGCACAACCATTGAAGTTTATCAGCAGACCATTGCCCTTTCCGGGGAAGAGACCCTGGTCAACATCTTCAGACTGGGCCGGCTGCGGCTTTTTTATCAGACCCTGGATAAACAGCAATGCGGGTTCTTCAACCCGGCCCAAAAGCAATGGCAACCCCTGGAGAATTGCTATCTAAAACCCATCCAGGCTGCCATAGACATGGGTTCCAAGCGCAAACCCGTTGAGATGTTAACCCTGCCCATAGGAAGGATCGTGATCCAATGAAACGCACACCCCAATATATACTATTCACTGTGGTTCCGGCTGTCATGCTGCTTTTCAGCCAGTGGGCATGGGCAAAGGATATGCGGGAGATTCGCATCGAAGCCCAAAAAATTGAACAAGCGATGAAACAAAAAGCTGCGGCTGAGCTGTCTGCCGCCCAAAAGGCCGATAGTGAAAGCCGTCGGCAGATTTTCTCGGACAGATCTAAACTGGACCGGGCCATTGCGGATTTAAAGCGGCGGATTACGACCGTTGAGATAGAACTCAAAGCCCTTAAATCTGAAAATGACGACCTGACGGCACAGGACAACGAATTAACGGTAAAACTGGATGAAGCCCAGGGCACGATTCAGGAATTGTCCGGCGTCATCCGCATGAACGCCAAAGACATACGTTCCCTTCTGGATAACAGCTTTTTAACCGGGGTGTACCAACCCGATACCCAATTTTTATCCACCATGGCAGATCAGTCCGTTATTCCAGCAATGGATCAAATCAAAGCCATGTCGAATCTGCTTTTTGATCAGATTGACCAGGGTGGATCCGTCTGCCTGGAAACCGGAACAATCGTCAACCGCGAAGGAAAGAGACAAAAGGGACCAATTCTCATCATCGGGGCCTTTACAGCAGCATACCAAACGGACAGTGAATCCGGTTTTCTCAACTACGCCCATGGAGAGAAAAAACTGTATGCCCTGTCCAAACTGCCACCCTCGGCCATGCAGAAACAGCTTACCCGGTACATGACAGGAAAAAGTGATGCCGTGCCCATGGATATTTCCCGGGGCGGTGCATTAAACCAGTTAATTCACGACTTAAGCCTGGCGGACCAGATTCCCAAGGGCGGTCCCATTGTCTGGCCCATTCTGGCCATTTTGGCATTGGGCGCATTGATCACCCTGGAACGGGTTTTCTTCATTTTAAAGCGGCAAATCAGCCTTGAAACCGTGTGCAGCAAAATCGAAACCCAGGCCGAAGACCAAAATTGGAATGCCTGTGCCGAAACCTGCGACCAGTACCGTAAAAATCCGGTTATCCGGGTCATCCGGTCGGGGGTTGACAGCCGGAACCGTCCCAGAGAAGACATGGAAAATGCGGTCCAGGAAGCCATTCTCAAAGAGATTCCGCCCATGGAACGCTTTTTATCCACCATGGGTATGCTGGCAGCCATCGCTCCCCTCTTAGGGCTGTTGGGCACTGTCACCGGCATGATCGACACCTTTCATGTCATCACCATGCACGGCACAGGCGATCCGCGCATGATGTCCGGCGGCATTTCCGAGGCCTTGGTGACCACCATGCTGGGCCTGTCCGTGGCCATTCCCATTATGCTCTCCCACACCCTGTTAAGCCGGTCCGTGGAAAACAGTGTGGGCATGATGGAAGAAAAGGCCATGGCGCTGATCAATATCGTCCAGAAATTCAAGGTGGCCTGATGCCGGAATTTCTTTGTGAAAACCTTGAACTGATGAGGGAACTGATCCGGGCCGGCGGTGTGGTCATGGTGCCCCTGGTTATCTTAAGCCTTGTCATGTGGCTGCTGATCCTTGAACGGGCCTTTTTTTTCAGGCGGCTCTACAAAAAAAACATGAACAGCAGCACCGCGCTGTCCCTGGTCCGGGAAAACATCCTGCCCGACCCCAAAATGTACCGCGGAGCCGTCAGTCTTTTGGTCACGGAGTTCATTGGAAACCGCTCGGGTTCCGCCCAGCTGGACCGCCACCTTCTGGATGCCGCAGTGACCCGGATCAACCGGCGCATGACCCGGTCCCTGGCAGTGATCGGGGTTCTGGCAGCCATGGCCCCGCTCATGGGGTTGCTGGGCACCGTCACCGGCATGATCACCACCTTTGATGTTCTGGCCATATTCGGCACAGGCAATGCCAAAGCCATGGCCGGGGGTATCTCAGAATCCCTGATTACCACCCAGACCGGTCTGATTGTGGCCATTCCGGGACTTTACATGAAAGGATTTCTGGACCGGCGTGCCGAACATTTGAGCCAGCGGATCCAGCGGATGGGCTTATACCTGAAAAGGCATCTATAGGAGAGCACCCCCCATGTTAAACGTGTCAGCAAGCAGAAAACATAAAAAAAGTGCGGCGGAGCTGAACATTGCCCCGCTCATTGATATGGTATTTATCCTGTTGATTTTTTTCCTTGTCACTACAAGTTTTGTCAAGGAGACCGGCATTGATGTTTCCCGGCCCACCGCATCAACCGCAACCACCCAAACCAAAGCCACCATCCTCATTGCCGTGGACAGCCAGAACCGGGTCTTCATGGATCACCGGGAGATCGACATCCGGGCGGTCAGAGCCAATACCGAACGGGCCCTGGCCGAAAACCCCGACGGGGCTGTGGTGGTGGTGGCGGACCGCCAATCGGACACCGGCGTGGCCATCCAGGTCATGGACGGGTGCCGCCTGGCCGGGGCATCTAATGTATCTTTAGCCGCAGCACTTCCGGAGGGGCAATGAAAACCATGGAGAAGCCCCTGGGCCTGGCCGGCGGATGGCAGCCTTGGGCCGTGGCATTGGCCGGTACCCTGGCCCTGAATTTGCTGCTTTTTTCCGTTATTCCCAATCTGATGAAACCCCAGGAAGCTGTCTCACTGTCGGGCCCCATGATTCAACAAATCCAGCTCACCCGGCTGCGGCGCTCAACCATTGAACCGGAACAGAAAAAAAAGACGCCCCCGCCCAAGGCCCAACCTAAAAAACAGGTCGCCAAACCCAGGATGAACCGGCAAATCGCCCGGTCTCTTTCCCTGCCCTTTGAAGTCAATCCCCGACTGCCCCAGGGACCGGCCACCATCTCCGTGTCCGAAGTGGTGTCAACGTCCCTGGATAACTTGTCCCTCAACACACTTTTTGACACCGGAGATCTGGATCAGCCCCTGACGGTGATTTCCAGAATTCCGCCGGTGTACCCCTTCCGGGCCAAGGCCAAAGCCATTGAAGGCTGGGTCTCTGTGGAATTTACGGTGAATGAACAGGGCCGTGTGGAGGATATCAAAATCCTGGATGCAGAGCCCAAGAAAATATTTGACGACAGCGTGATGCAGTGCGTTGCTGCCTGGCGGTTCAAGCCGGGCCGGGTCAACCGGGAAATTGTAAAGACCCGGGCCAGAACACGCGTCCGTTTTAAATTAAACTGAGGTGTTTCATGAATCCGATTTTAAGAACTGTCATTGTCATTCTGATTTTTTCCGCCGTGACTGTTTTTCCACTGGAAAAAGCCAAAGCCCAAAGCGATAAAAAAATGCCGATGACTGTTCAGCATCTGCTGATCAATGTCAGGAAAGCCATGGATAAAAATGATTATGCCGGTGCCGTCAAGCTCATCCAGGGGACCCAAGCCAAATCCCAAAGCAAGGCCCCGTGCAGCCATCCCACTGTTTGTCTGGCCCTGGGTAATTGCTTTTTGATGCAAAAAAAAATGCCCAAGGCCGAATCGGCATATCTGACGGCCTTGTCCCTGGATAAAACCTACCTGGATGCCCAGGTCAACCTGGCCAAGGTGTATACGGACACCAACCGGACCGCCAAGGCCGCCGAGGCCTTTTTGGCGGCTTACAAACTATCCGACCCCAAAAATCCAAAATACCTGTACTACAGTGCCGCTATGGCGCTTACCAACGGAAAGACCCAAACGGCAATCCGCCGATTTGAATCTTTGTTTTCCACCCACCCAAGCCAGGTCACCCGGCAATGGCGGGAAAACTATGCCAGTGCCCTGGTTTCGGCCGAACAATGGAAAAAAGCCGCACCTGTGATCAGAACTCTGATTGCCCAATCCAAAGGAGAAAACCGGATTAAATGGCAAGAGACTCTGCTGCAGATTTACCTGACCATTAACAACACCGGCAAAGCCTTGGAGCTTGCCGGCACCCTGAGCCGGCAGACCCCGTCCGAAACCAGGTGGTGGAAGGCCCTGGTCCACATCCATCTGACCAGGGGGGAGTATGCCGACGCCTTTGAGGATCTGATCATCTATAGTTTTGCCACCCCGCTGAACCGGCAGGAAAAAAAACTGTTTGCAGACTTAAGTTTGCAGTTGAACATCCCCGCCCGGGCCGCCCGCATGTATGAAACCCTGATCAGCGAATCGGCCGGGAAAAACGGATCCCCAAATCAAACCAGACAGATGATCAACCGCCTGGTGTGTGCCTACCGGCAGATGGGCCGGGGAGACAAGGCTCTGGCAGTGCTCAATCGATTTGATCCCCAGGCCGGCAATCCGGAACTTTTGCTGCTCAAAGGAGATGTTTTGTACGAGACAAAAAATTATAAGGCGGCAGACAAGGCGTTCAGGACCGCAGCCCGAAAAAATTGCTCCCAAAAGGGACAGGCATGGCTGATGGCCGGGTATGCGGCCTGGCAGTGCAACAATCTTGTTGCCAGCCGCAGCGCGTTTGAACAGGCAGCCCAATTTAAACGCCAGCGCAAGGATGCCCTGGCCGCCATTGCACAACTCAAAAGAAACAGCCGGATGTAATATCAACCTATATAGTGACCGGCAAAATGCCGGAGAACAAAAATTTTAAGGAGGCGGTGTTGAAAAATCACGTACTGAAAAGCTGCACGTTTGCAGCATCCCTGATGTTGATCCTCTTTTGCATAAGCCCGTTGCTGGCAGATGAAAAAAAAGCCGACCAAGATCCGGCGAACTCAAAAGTTCAAGAAATAGAAGAGATGGTTGTAGAAGACGAGGCCCGGGTCCAGGGGTATAAAACAACACCGTCCCAGACCACCATTGAACTTGAAGATATCACATTCATCGGAGAGCCCACCTTTTTGCTGGATGCCATCAAAACCAATGCCATGGTGGATTTCAGAGGGGCATCAGATCTGGACCCCGGGGTAGACAGCGTCTATTTGAACGGGTTTAGTGCCAAGCGGTTTGTCACGGCCATGGACGGTGTGACCCTTCAAAAAACCGGCGGCCGAAAATCAAGCAACATTGTGGACTGGGCCCAACTGCCCTCTTTTTTGCTGGAGTCCGTTGAAATCCTTCCCGGCCCCCATTGCGCCCTGTACGATGCCAAAAGCATCGGCGGGGTGTTAAACATGAAAACAAAAACACCCAAAGAATACGATACCCGGGTACCGCAATTAACGTATACAACAGGATACCGATCATATGATACGTTTTCCAATACCGCAGTACTCCAAGGCGGGGTGGATAAATTTATCTACGATTTTGCATACCAAAATTATATGACCGACGGGTATCTGCGCAACAGTGAAACCGAAACCAACATCGGGTTCGGACGCCTGGGATTAATACTGCCGGGCGATGGATATATCACTGTCTCCGCCTCATTATCAGATATTGACCGGGATTCACCGGTCAATAACCCCGGTTTGACACAAGACGATGAGATAGATGTTGATTCCGGCTACCCGGAGGTGACGGGCAGTGCCTGGGATCCCTGGCAGAATCCCACCTGGGACAGTACGGCCGAAACCTACCGTCTCAACTATACCCAGACCTTGGGGGTTAATCGCCTCAGTTTTGGTGCCTATTACGGTGAAGAAACCCGCGAGCGGGTCTATTTAGACTGGGTAAACTCAAAAGACAAATCCCAAGGGACCGAAATAAGTGCCATGATAACGGACTGGTGGCAGCAGGGCGGCAAGATCATGGACGAAATCAAGTGGGCCGGGGGTGAAACCACCGTTGGTGTCGACTTTACCCAGCTTTTTGACGAGGGGGTTGACGATAGTAAAACCGAGAAAATCCGCAAAAAAGGCGCCTTTGTCCAGCACAAATTCGGTATTGTCCCCCACGTTGACATGACCCTGGGGCTACGGTACGAGGACGTCAATACATGGGTCAGCAACTGGTCCAACGGGAATCCGCACAATGCATATTACGGCAAATATGTGAAACGTGACTTTGATCAGGTCATCCCCAAATCCATGACAACCTGGCAGATGGACCATTTAGGGGGCTGGTTCCGGAACACCACCCTGTCTGCCGGTATCAGTAAAATCTGGCACGCTCCGGATTATCACGGAGATTACAACCCCCAGGGACGGCCCGCCGGCATCACCCTGGAACCGGAGCACGGTATGGGGTATGACCTGATTTTAAACCGCAGGCTCTGGGGCAACGTCAACCTGAAAGCCGGTTACGCATTCTACGACATCAAGGATTTCATCGCCACCAACAGTAAATATGCCCAATATTCAGGCACCGATGCCGGAGCACTACGGTACAGCGACTATAAAATCAACTTGGAGGAGGTCTACCGCCATGGTGTCACCGTTGAGCTGTCGGGCAATGTTACACCGGAACTCTCTTTTTATCTGAGCTGGGCCTGGCAGAAATTTGAAAACCAGGGAGATGAACCTGCCGGCGAGACAGAACTGGACCAGCGGGCCGAGCACCAGGTCGGCATTGGACTGCGCTATGCCTTTAACGAACGAGCAACCCTGATGCTGGATTACACCTACCAGAGTGATGAAACCACAGAGGTCTCCGAAGAGATTGCCGATGATGTCTGGAATTTTCACACGGTGGATATCCCGGCCCACAGTGTTGTCGACTTAGGTTTTGAGTACAAATGCTTTGAACAGCTGGGCTGGCTGAAAAACGGCACAGTGAACGTCTTTATTAAGAACCTGCTGGACGAAGACTACTATGACAGCTCGGGGTATCCGGCCACGGACAGGACAGTGGGCGTCACATTCACAATTAAAATCTAAAGGGAAATATCATGGACATACAAGCAACCACCTGGACATTCTGGGAAGATCAGTGGTTGAAAATCATTGAACGGTCTAAATCTGAACAGCCGGCAGGGTCGGGCTACGCCATGAAAAAATGGGATAACATGGCAAAGGATTTTGCCCAGCGGACCAGCACAGAAAAGGCGTCCGCCAAGCGGGATGCCACACTTAAGCAGCTTGTGGACAAAGGAATCCTGACGCCGGAAACCCGGGTCCTGGACATCGGCGCAGGCCCGGGCTCCTGGGCCCTGCCCATGGCCAAAATCTGTGCCCATGTCACCGCCCTTGAACCCTCGGGCGGCATGATCGACATCATGTCTGAACGCATTGAACAAGAAAAGGTCAACAATATTACCATCGTCCAGAACACCTGGCAGGAGACGAATTTGGCCGAACAGGGATGGGGAAAGGCATTTGATCTGGTCTGTTCACGAAGACCGCAGAACCACGCCAGGAGAGCTGGATGACATTTAAACCGGCGAAACATAACCTGTTTAAGTGCCTGGCTGCCCTGGCGTTATGTCTGTTTCTTCTGGTGCCCGCACTTCATGCCGAAACCGACCAGGTAGCGGTCATCCGCCTGGGCGGCGGGGACTGGGGGTATCCCTCCCCCTACGCCCATTACCCCAGAGGCCCCGGGGGATTTAAAATGTGCCTGATCTTTGACAGTCTGCTGGAACGCGGCGACCATGGCCTGATCCCCTGGCTGGCCACATCCTGGCAGGTTGAAGATCACGGGAAAGCCTATATATTCACGATTCGCCAGGGGGTCAAATGGCATGACGGCACCCCCATGACACCCGAAGATGTGGCCTTTTCCATGGAATATGCCACCCGCTTCCCCATGACCTGGTCCTATGTGTTTGACCGGATCGACCGGGTTGAGATCCTTGAAGGCAACAGAATCAAGGTAATTTTGAAAACGCCCACCGCATCCATGCTTTCCAGTCTGGGCACCAGCCGTATCATCCCAAAACACATTTGGGAAAAGGTGGACAATCCCAAACCCTTTACAAAACCTGAGGCCGTGATCGGTACAGGTCCGTATCGGCTCACCGCCTACAGCCGGGAGCACGGCACCTACCGCTTTGAGAAGTTTAAAGATTTCTGGGGACCGGCCGTCCGGGTCAAACGCCTGGAGTTCATCCCGGTCAGTGAACCCATCCTGGCCTACCAGAAGCATGAAATAGACATGATCCGGGTCTCCCCGGATCTTTTGCCCAGATTCCAAAACAACCTCGAACATAAAATCCTTAAAAGTCCAGGATTCTGGGGATACCGGCTGCTGTTCAACCGCAATCTTCCCGGGCCGGCCCGGATGGTTCAGGTCCGCCGGGCCTTTGCCTATGCCGTTGACCTTGGGGAACTTGTGGCCAAGGTGGCCCGGGGCGCGGCCCTGCCTGGCCGGGCAGGTATTCTGCCGCCGGATCATGTCATGGCCGCCCAAAACGTAAAATCCTATGATTTTGATCCCCAAAAGGCAGGCAGACTTTTAGACCAGGCCGGGTTTACCCGGACCGGCAGCGCTATCCGGACAGGACCTGACGGCAAGCCCCTTGCCTTTGATCTATTATGTTCGAGCCGCGAAGTCCGGATGGCGCAAATTTTAAAACAGCGCCTGGCTGCCGTGGGAGTAGAGATTCAGATCAAAAGCTGCAACGGTAAAACCAGGGACAGCCGGGTCAGGAATCAAAACTACGATTTGGCCATTATCGGCCACGGCGGATGGGGAAATGATCCGGACTATCTGATTGCCCACTGCACAGGAGACATAAAAAAATCCAGCTCGCCGTCGGCGTCCGGTGGTTCTGGATTGGCCTCTCCGGCCTTGACGGAACTGCTGCAATCCCAGCGATCCCAGACCGATCCTGAAAAACGGCGGGAGATGATTGTTAAAATCCAGCAGATGGCCGCAGAAGAGGTGCCTGAAATCCCCTTGTTTTATACTATGGGATACACCGTGTTCCGGCCGGGTAAGTATGACGGATGGATGTTCATGTTTGACCATCACAGTTTGGAACACAGCAAGCTGTCCTATTTAGATTGGAAAGCATGGCCCTGATATGAAATCAAATAAAACAGCCGTATCCGGCAGCGTGATTTCATACCTGGTTACGGTATGGGTGATTATTACCCTGAACTTTCTGTTGCCGAGAATGATGCCGGGCGACCCATTTGTTCATCTGTCCGGGGATGAAGGTGAAGACCTGCCGGAATTCACCGAGGCCCAGAAGACATTTTATATGGAACAGTATGGATTTGATGATCCCTTACCAGTCCAGTATGCCCGATATATCGTTAAGCTTGCCCACGGGGATCTTGGGAAATCGGTCTATTTTAACAGCTCCGTGGCAGGGATTCTTGCCCGGCGGTTAGCCTGGACCCTGGGCCTTGTGATCGCAGCCGTAACGCTTTCCACGATCATCGGCACATTTCTGGGCGTGGTGTCGGCGGCCTTGCGACATCAATGGGCCGACCGCCTTTTATTTGTCGGCCTGATCCTTATTTCCGAAATTCCGGCCTTTCTTACGGGGCTGGTGATTCTTTTTATCTTTGCCGCTGCCCTGGACCTGTTTCCCTTGTCGGGGGCCATGTCTCATTTCACAGGCCAAATGACGATAATGGAAAAAGTGGGCGACATTGCAAAGCATGCGGCGTTGCCCGCGGCAACGCTGACACTGGCCCGTCTGGGCGGCGTTTATCTTCTGGCCAGAAACAGCCTTGTAACCGTTCTGGAAAAGGATTTCATGGTCACGGCCCGGGCCAAGGGGCTGACAAAAATCAGGATATTTTGGCGCCATGCCCTGCGCAACGCCCTGCTGCCCATTGTCACCCGGGTGTTTATGAGCCTTGGGGGGCTGGTGGGCGGGGCCATCCTGGTGGAAAATGTATTCAACTATCCGGGATTAGGCAAGCTGCTGCGTGAATCGGTCATGATCCAGGACTATCCGTTGATCCAGGGCATATTCCTTTTGGTGACCCTGGCGGTTTTATCCGCCAATTTTATGGCAGACATTGTCTACCGTCGGCTGGACCCCAGGGTGGGCGAACAAGCACCGATCAAGGGACAACGGCTGGTGAAAGTATGAATGTTGCTTTTTTGCCCAGGCTTTTTTCCCGGATGACCCCTTCGGGCCGTGCCGGCGCTTTTGTTCTGACGGCCGTCATCTTCCTGGCCCTGGCAGCGCCACTGGTCTGTTCCCATTCTCACCAACAGATGTCGGGTCCGGCCCTAATTCCGCCTGGCCCGGAACATATCATGGGGACGGACGAACTGGGGGTCGATCTGTGGGCCCAGATCTGCCACGGCGCAAGAATCAGCCTGATTGTAGGCATCGGCACGGCACTGGCCGCAGGATTGGGCGGGGGCATTGCAGGGATTGTGTCCGGATATACCGGCGGCATTACCGACATGGTCATCATGCGCATGGTGGACGTTTTCCTGGTGCTGCCGGACCTGCCGGTGATGATTGTGCTGGCCGCCTTTTTCGGACCCAGCCTGATCTCCATCGTCCTGGTGCTCTCCTGTTTTTCATGGGTTCATACGGCCAGAATTGTTCGGTCCAGGGTGCTGGCCTTAAAACAGCGGCAGTACATCCGGGCCGCCGAGCTGAACGGTGCATCCGCATTTTACCTGATCCGCCGCCATTTTCTGCCCGAGGTGTTTCCCCTGGCCGCCGTGAGCATGATCCGGCTCACCGGCCGGGCCATTGTGGCCGAGGCAGGGCTCTCCTTTTTAGGGTTGGGTGATCCCGCCTCCGGGTCATGGGGACTGATCCTTCACCATGCCACCTCTTTTGCCGGCATCTATTATACCCGGTTCTGGCAATGGTGGATGCTGTTTCCCTGGCTTGCCCTGACCCTAATGGTGGTCAGCCTGGCTTTGGTCAGCCGGGACATGGAAAAAATTGCAGATCCCCGGTTGGGAAAAAGGAGTTAACCATTGACCGTTGAACCACTTTTAAAAATCAAGGATCTATGTCTGGAATACAGGCAAAACGGCATGGCAACCCAGGCGCTGGACCAGGTCAGCCTGTCCCTGGCACCGGGTGAAACTTTAGGAATCATCGGGGAGTCCGGGTGCGGCAAGACCAGCCTTGCCATGGCGATCATGGGGCTTGCCAAATCCGCGCACATCACGGGAACGATCCGGTTTGACGGCATTGATTTGACCAGACTTAGAGAAAAAGACCTGTCAAAATTACGCTGGAACCGCGTTGCCCTGGTTTTCCAGAACAGCCGGGAGGTATTTAATCCGGTGATTACGGTGGGCGAACAGGTGGCCGAAACCCTGATCCGGCACCTGGGCCTTAACCAGGCTCGGGCAAAAGAGCGAACCGCCCGGCTTTTTAAACAGGCCGGTTTGGACCCGGTTTGGCAAGACGCCTACGTCCATAAGCTTTCCGGCGGCATGCGCCAGCGGGTACTCATTGCCATGGCCGTTGCCTGCAACCCGGATCTGCTCATTGTGGACGAGCCGTTTACAGCGTTGGATGCTACCGCCGCATCCGACATGTCGGATCTGATTCTTGGCCTCCAGCAGCGCCTGGGATTTGCCATGATTCTGATCTCCCACGCCATGCCGGCCATTGCCCGGATGACCGACAATCTTGTCACCTTGTATGCAGGCCGGGTCATTGAAACCGGCCCCACCCGGGCTGTGCTGGCTGCCCCCCGACATCCCTATACCCGGGGGCTGATTAATGCCTGTCCCGAATTTTATGAATACAAGGATCTTTGGGGGATTGCCGGAACGCCGCCGGCGCCCGGCAGCGTATCCGGCTGCCCCTTCTGCCCGCGGTGCGTCCAGCACGGCCCGGACTGCGGCACCCGCCGGCCTGTGCTGGTTGAGGTCGAAAATAACAGACAAGTGGCCTGCCATAAAGGCGGTATCACCACGGTGCTGGAAGCCCGGGGGCTTGCAAAGACGTTTAACATGAACGGCACTGCAGTCAAGGCGGTTCAGCAGGTGGATATCACGATTAAATTCGGAGAGGTCGTGGCCCTTGTGGGCCCTTCGGGCTCGGGGAAGTCCACCCTGGCCCACCTGCTGGTAGCCCTGGAAACACCGGATAACGGCCGGGTGATATTCCAGGGCACGCCCCTGGCGGACAACCGTGCGACCGCATGCATGCGCGGCATGCAGCTGGTATTCCAGGACCCGGCCCAGGCTGTGAGTCCCAGGCTGACGGTGCTGGAGGCTGTCCGGGAGCCCTTGGACATCATGGGATGGCAAACCCCACAGGAACGAAATGAAAAAGCCTTGGCCGCCCTGCCCTTGGTACACCTGTCCCGAGAACCGGAATTTGCGAACAAGCCATGCCATGCCTTAAGCGGGGGGCAGCGCCAACGTGTCAGTGTAGCACGGGCACTGGTCAACGATCCAGTGCTGCTCATCGCCGATGAAATCACCGCCATGCTCGACCCCTCCGCCCAGGCTCATCTTTTGCGCATGCTTAAAGGCCTTCAACACCAAAAAGGCTTCTCCATGCTGTTCATTTCCCATGATATTCATCTGGCGCGGAAAATTGCCGATAGGGCCTATGTACTCGACCAGGGCAAAATTGTGGCCAAAGGCGCAGGTTTCGAGATTTTTGAATCATCAAATCCAGCTCACATCTTGTTTCACCCCCAAAATCATTTGCACGACGCCCACCCATCCACTGAAAAATACGACCCCGGAACATCCGGGGCCATCAACCCACCATTTACAGGAAAGGAATCTTTCGCATGAAACGCTCTTTTATCATCTCCTGTACCGCTTTGGTCTTTGCTTTAACGGCAGCCCAAAGCGTTGCGGCAATGCCCTCCATCACCCCCGTGGTTGAAAAGGCCATGGCCACTCTACAGGTTTCTAAGGCAACTCCCGATTTTTTGGTACTGACCAACGCAACAGCCGTTATGACGGATGGAAAATCAAGCCTACCCATTCTGGCACAGGTTCAGGAAGCCACCGGTGCCATGGTGGGAAAGGGTAATCTGCTTTTTTTCCAGCGACCCCAGACCGCCCCGTTACGTGTCATGCTCTTAAAGAAATCAGACAGAAACGTTGTAATCATCAGTGCAGACAACGCTAAATGGGCTGTGGACACCCTTGATTTTACCCTCAAAACAGTTTCAGATCCTAATTTCTGGAAGGATGCCACAGATAAATATGCGGCAGGCAAAGATCTATTCACCCTCTCCACTTTGGGAAATGCCTGGGCCGAAGGCGCTCCCTACGATTTTCTCAAATCCGCCGAACTTCACAACCACATCTGCCCAGGTCTCACCTCGGGCTATCTGATGGCCCATTTTATTCTGGATCACTATCCCCTGGAACAAGGCCAGAGATACACGATCATCAGCTGTCCGGTCTGGTGCAAGGAAGACGCTTTCCAAGTGGTCATGGATCAGACCCCGGGTAAACGCGGCCTGGTGGTAAAACCGTTGTCCGACGAACAAAAAGAAAAAATATCCATCCCCAATCCGGCAGGCATGGTCCTGATCTGGGACAAAAAACTTAAAAAAGGCAAAGGCGTTGCTTTGAGCTTTGATTTTAATACGCTCAAAGGGCTTTACCCAAAGGAGACACCCAAGGCTGCGTCGATTCTGTATACCGCCAAGTATCTGTCATCACCTGACAAATTTGTGTCTGTAGCAAAGGAATTTGCTCTGGATGAAACCCTGTTCAACCGTATACGTGAAGCCGGCAGCAACCCGTGGGAGGTGGCAGGCCTGACAAAGCCCTAAATATTACATTATTGTACTGTTATGCTTAATGTACAACTAAATTCAAAACGGTTATGATACAAATTTGTTTCATAATCGTTTTTTATGACACATAGATGCTATTATTTCAATTCCTATCAGCTTAAACACGAAAAATATTTACCTTTAAATCAAAATAGTTACAATTAAAAATCATTTTATCCCTTATCTTTTTAAAATTTCGGCATCATTTTTGAAACACTTGATACTTAAAATAGATTAACACCGTTAATCTCGCATTTGCATTTAACCAAGTATCAGCAAGAGAGGAAAAAGATGCTGGAGCTTAAAGATATATATTTTACCGTACCTGACGAAGACGCGGAAAACGGGCGTGCCGAAAAAACCATTCTCAACGGTATTAATTTTACCTTTGAACAAGGAAAATTTTACGCAATCACCGGTCCCAACGGCGGCGGAAAAACCACCTTGGCCAAAACAATTATGGGGATCAACCAAGCCACCGGTGGACAGATCATATACAACGGCAAAAATATTACGGATATGTCGATTACCGAACGGGCCAGGGAAGGTATCGCCTATGGATTCCAGCAATCGGCCCGGTTTAAAGGGGTCACATTCAGGGATCTTCTGGCCATTGCCGCCGGCACCGATGACGAAGGTCAACTGATGGATATCCTGGCCCGGGTGGGGTTCTGCTCCCTGGATTTTCTCGACAAGCCTGTGGATACCAAACTTTCCGGGGGCGAGATCAAAAAAATTGAACTGGCCACCACCATTGCCCGGAACCCCGGCCTGGCCATTTATGATGAACCGGACACAGGGATTGACCTTTGGACCATAGACCCCATGGTTTCACTGATAAAACGGCAGATTACGGAAAAAGGGACAACAACCATCGTGGTCAGCCATAACAAGGCCTTCCTTGAAGCGGCAGACTGTCTGCTGCTGATTAAAAAAGGGCAGATTGAATTCATTGGTGATCTGGAAGGCGCTATGCCGCTGCTCAGTGATTTAAGCGTTTGCGGATACGGAGATGTATGTGAAGGAGATATTGATGCTAGATGCTATAGATAAAAATTTATTAAAGGCCGTGGCAAACCTGGACGGTATCCCCAACGGTGTATTCAATATCCGGAAAAACGGCCAACTTTTGACCCGGAATGTGTCGGATAATATCAACATTGAACCCAACGAAGATAACACTGGCATTGTGGTGACCGTTAAACCGGGTGTGACCAATGAATCAATTCACATTCCGGTGATCCTGAGTCAGGCAGGCCTGCATGATGTGGTGTACAACACCTTTATTATTGGGGAAGGTGCCGATGTGACCATCGTTGCCGGATGCGGCATCCACTGTTCAAGCCACAAAAGTGAGGGCCACGAAGGCATCCATGAATTCCGGGTGGGCAAAAACGCCACAATCCGCTACGAGGAAAAACACGTTGCCACAGGTGAGGGGAAAGGCAAACGCAGCCTGAATCCCACCACAAAGGTATATTTGGACGAAAATGCCGTGGTGGAGATGGAATTGACCCAAATCGGCGGCGTGGATGAGGCAAAACGAGTGAATGAGGCTGAACTTGCCGCAGGCAGTTCTCTCTTTATCACCGAACGAATCCTGACCGAAGGAGATCAGATTGCTGTCTCGGAAAACAACATCATTCTCAAGGGAGACAACAGCAAAACCAACCTGGTCTCCCGGTCGGTGATTAAAGAAAACTCAAAACAGGATTTTTACGCCAACGTGGAGGCGAGAGCCAAAAGCTATGGTCACATCGAATGTGACGCCATCATCATGGACAACGGCGTAAATGAGACGGTGCCGGCCCTTCGTGCCCTGCACCCGGATGCAGAATTGACCCATGAAGCATCCATCGGCAAAATCGCCAATGACCAATTGATCAAATTGATGAGTTTAGGCCTCACATACGATGAAGCCGTGGACAGAATCATCAGAGGATTTTTGAAGTAACGGCAATGGCCGATCAACATGTGATAGATATTTGACCTTAAACGTTGGGAAGAAGGCGACTGTAGTCAAACGCTTCCCAACTTTACCCAAATTCTTTGCGCGAACATTAATATAGATGGTCAACCACAACTTTTCTTTAGAAGACTGCCCAAAGTTCGCCTGTACATACAGCCTGCAGCTCCCCCCCCCAAAAAAAAATAAGGCCTATGATCAAAATCAAATCTGCCATACAAGACCCATAAAAAACTTAAAGGGGATTGGAATTATTCCAATCCCCTATCTGATCATCGGATACCTGAACCCTCAATAAGCCGGATCAAAAAACAAAAACAAGCTAAGCCAGAGCCGCCTGGATAATGCTGACCGCCTTTTCCACGGGCAGGGTGCCTGTGTTTAAAACCAAGTCGTAGTTTGCCGGATCTTGGGTATCTGCATTAAAATACCGCCTGATAAAGGCGGTCCTGTTGGCATCGGTACTGACCATCATTTTCTGGGCATCTTCCGCGTTCAACCCACGGGCCTCTTGCACCACCTTCCGGCGCAGGGCATCGGGGGCAACGATTCTTACCCGCAAGGCGTTAATATTTTTCAAGGCAAAGTTGGCTCCCCTGCCGAGAATAACGGCATTGCCGTGTCTACCGATCGTATTGAGCACCCGAAGCAGAATTTTTGAATATTCGTCCGGCCAGAGATGGTGTTCATGGACCAACTCGGCAACCAGGTCTTCCACGATATTCATTCCTTTCTCATCAAGGGTTTCAAGTAACACTTTTGCGTTCTGGGACTCTTTGATCATGCTTTCAAGAATTTCATGGTGAAACAGATCATATTCCAATGCATGGGCAAGCGCTTCAGCCACTTGCTGTCCACGGCTGCCGAATTCCCTTGAAATAGTAATCACCCGGCAGGTATCCACAGATTTTTCATCCCGCTTTTTCTGCATTTCCCACCGTTTGACCTGCTCATCGATAATTTTATGAATGGACCTGTTCATGGAAACCTCCTTTCCCGGGCATACCGGGGGTTAAATAAATCGATATTCGGTCATGGCTTAAACTTCGTCCGGAAGGTCTGCAACGGCTGATGAATCAACTTCTACATGTTGATGTGCTATCAAACCTCGTCTTTAGATTTATGGAAAGCGCCAATAATACGTTGGTAAATGACTGTCGTTGTTGTTGTCGGTTGAACCCGGATATTGATAGACCCAATCAGCCCAGAGACCGTTTTAGCGAAATAACTTATGTGGACGAAAAAAAGCCAAGAGAACCAATCCCTGCATTCATTATGAATGTTATTCATATAATAATCCTTATTTACAATAAAATCAAACGGGATTGGATGCGAAAAAAAGAAAGGAGGGTAAATTTAATTTTACGAAACAACCAGAAGTGAAGAGAGACGCCTTGGTTATGGATAAACGCCATTTTTTATCAACTTTACACCAACCCAAAAAGCCGGTATAGTTTTACACTTTTTCAGGAAAACAAAAGCGGATTAGATGCGGATAATTAACATACAGGACACAAAATGAATCCCAATGAATTTCCTATCAAAGACCTGCTTCCCCACAGGAAACGGATGCTCCTTGTTGAACAGATTCTTGAAGTGAATGAGGTCTTAAGCGTGTCCAGTGCTGTGGTGGGAGATCACTGGCCCCTTGTCTGCGAGGGATGGGCAAGCCCCATCGTCATGGTGGAACTGGCTGCCCAGACCGCTGGAATAAACAACAGTATCAACCGTTTGCAGACCCGGGGAAAGGAAGACGGCAACATGGGATGGATTGCCGGTGTTAAATCCGCTGTTTTCCACTTAAATGGCCTTCCTGTGGGGGCAACCCTTATCACCCGGACCCAAAACAGCTTCGCATTCGAAGATTTCAGAGAAGTTAACGCAACGGTAACATTAGATAAAACCGTTGCCGCAGAAATCACATTACAACTCGTGTCGGCATAAAAAAACCAGACCGATTCAAACAATAATACTTAGGATACGCTTTCCATGTCCCAGAAAATAGATACAAAAACAGCAGTCATCACAGGCGCAAGCCGGGGAATCGGCCGGGCCATTGCCATTGAACTTGCAGGACAGGGGTATTATACCTTCATAAATTACCACTCGGACAAAACCGGTGCTGAGAATACGCTGGAACAGGTCCGGGCCGTTGGCTCCAATGGAGAAATCATGCAGTTTGATGTGGCAAACAAAGAGCAGTCCAAAGCTGCCGTTGACCATATCGTGGGCCGGTGCGAGACCATTGATGTACTGATAAACAATGCAGGTATTGTGGATGACGGTTTATTCATCATGATGAAGGAAGAAAGCTGGGACAAGGTGATCCGGACCAGTCTTGACGGTTTTTACAATATGACAAAGCCGATCCTGAAAAGAATGGTTCGCCAAAAACGGGGGGCGGTTGTCTCCATCGCATCGTTGTCCGGTCTGACAGGCAATCGGGGACAGGCCAATTACAGTGCGGCCAAGGCTGGACTTATCGGTGCCAGCCGCAGCATTGCATCCGAAGTGGCTCGGCTCGGCATCCGCATCAATGTCGTGGCGCCAGGGCTCATTGAAACCGACATGACCAAGAATCTGCCCATGGACAATGTCAAAACCATGATTCCCATGGCCCGGGTGGGCCGCCCCGAAGAGGTGGCAGGGGTGGTAAAATTTCTATGTTCCGAGAATGCATCCTACGTCACCGGCCAGGTGATCTCAGTCAACGGTGGCATGTTCTAATGCGCATGGTAAAAAATTTTTTCCTAGGGGGGGTGGTTGTCTTGATTACGGCAATGGTTTCAGCCGGCGCAATCGCAGCGACCATGGCGGACATGCAGGAGGCGGCCGGCAGCATCCGGTCAATCAGTGCAGATTTTATCCAGGAAAAGCATATGAAGATCCTCGTGAAACCGCTGATTTCCAAAGGGATTATCCGATTTCAAAGCCCGGATTCACTTAGGTTTGAATACCGGGAACCCATTCAAAACATCCTTATCATGCAGGGTAAAAGCGTTTCTCGTTATATACGCAAGGATGACACCTTTGTCCGGGACAATGCGGCGGCCATGGGTGCCATGACGATTGTCATGGATGAAATCAGCCAATGGCTGAAAGGGGATTTCAACACCAGTGTTTTCCATGCGACCATTGAGGATACGCCGGAACCCGGCAGAATCATCCTGGCGCCAAAGGATAAGGCCATGACCCACTTTATCCAGGACATTGTCCTGATATTATCTGAACAGCCGGGCGTATTTAAAGAGGTCATTATCCGAGAAAACCAGGACTCTTATACCCGCCTTCGATTTGATAAAGTAAAACTGAATGAAGACATTAACCCAGAGGTGTTTACAGCTCCAAAATGAGACGAAAGACCGCGCTGGAATATCTCGTTGTATTTATTTTTTTTATTGGCGCAGGGTGCGCTGATCTGCCGCATATTATCCCCATAAACACTTCCCCGGTTCCTGATGATCAAAGCATTTCCCGGGAGTTAAACCGACTGTTTCCAACCGGTTCTTTTCAGTTTGTCCACGCCATAGAGTTGACCATGCCGGGCAGCCATTCGGCCATGCTCATGGGTGTTGTAAATATCCATCCGGGGCAACAGGCCATCCATTGTGTGATCATGACACTGGAGGGACTGGTTCTTTTTGAAGCGGACCACACCAGAGAATCATTTACAATTCACCGGGCCATCCCCCCCTTTGACAGTCAGGCCCTTGCCCAGGGTCTGATATCGGACATTGAACTGATTTTTTTCACACCCCAGGGAAAACTTAGTGCCTGGGGAAATCTTGAAAATAAAAACAAGATTTTCAGATTTTCACACCCCTGTGGCGACATATTAGACATTGTCATCTCCTTGGACAGAAGCGTTTGGACCCAGACCCTAAGAAGCCCGAGCCATAAGATCAAACGCCGTGTTTCGTATGTGTTTCCCAGCCCCCGGACAGCCGCAAACACCAGGTCACCTGTTTTTCCAAAGTCTATAACCTTGACATCAGCATTTCCATCACGATACACGTTAACCATGACCCTGACAGACGCAGATTTAATACCTGACACCAACCACGGCAAAGACAATAAATGAAGCTGAAACTGATTTATCCCAAATGGACAAAACTTGACCGACAGACCGAATTTCATCTACCTCCCCATGGGCCTGTTGTGTTTGCAGCCGCCCTGCCCGATTATATCGACGTCGAGTTTATTGATGAAAATGTCCAAACCATTGACTTCGACGAACAGCTGGACGTGGTTGCGATCTCTATGATGCTCACCATCCAGGTGAACCGGGGCATTGCCATTGCTAAAAAATTCAGGGCCAAAGGCATTCCGGTCATTGCCGGGGGCATTGCCACCATGCTCCATGCCGAACAGATGATCGGCCAGGTGGACAGCGTGTTTCTTGGCGAGGCCGAAGGAAGGATGGAAAAGGTCTTTAACGACCTTAAAAAAAACCGGCTGGCTCCTGTGTATGATTATCTGTCTTCACAGCCGCCCATTGAGATGGTGGGTCCGGCCAGAAGGGATATTCTTGACCGGGATCTATACAACTATAAAGGGGTGCAAATGGTGGATCTGGTCCATGCTTCCCGGGGATGCCGGTTTAACTGCTATCCTTGCGCCGTGGCCTACCTTGGGGGACGTAAGTTCAGACCCAGACCCATTGACAAAACCATTGAAGAGCTGGCCGGCATTGACAATAACCGGCTCTTTATCGTGGACAACTCCCTGGCCCAGGACAAGCAGTGGGAACTGGACCTGTTCCGGGAGATGATCCCTTTAAAGAAAAAATGGTGCTGCCACCCCATTGAAAACGACCCTAAAGTGCTGGACCTGGCTGCCCAGGCAGGTGCCTGGTATGTTTACCAGGCCGTTTTCGACACCTCGGATTTAATCCGGGACAGAATTAAACGCTATCATGATTACGGCATCGGTGTAGAGGGTACGATCCTTCTCGGCCTTGACCACCACACAGAAAACTCCATCAAAAGACTGATTGATTTTCTTTTGGAAATTGATCTTGACCTGGCCGAATTTACCGTACTAACGCCCTTCCCCCACACCCGGGCCTGGGAGGAGCTGAACCGCCAGAACAGAATTCTATCCTATGACTGGGATGAGTATTCTGCCGACAAAGTGGTGTATCAGCCCAAAAACATGGCTCCGGAACGGCTCCAGGAGCTGCTCCAGTATGCCTGGGATTCCTTTTACCAGGATGAACCCCAGAATATCAAAATGTACAAATTGTTAAAGACGGTCATTCAAAAAGAAAAAGCGGATAACACCTATCGCCCCAGAAACCGGAAACTTGTTGGCTCCGCGTTTGGGCGGCCTGCCGGTCAACAAAACAGCGATCCATTACAAGGGAACCACAGCAACATCAGGAATACAGAATGATTAGAGAAGCAAGAGAATCTGACTGCATCAATATAGCAGCGCTCTCTTTGGAGGTGTGGCTGACAACATATTCCATTGATGGCATTCGAACTGAAAATTCAAAGCATGCTTTATCCCTTTTCACAGAAACATATTTCAAAGGATTATTAAAGGACTCTAAATATAAGCTATTAGTTTCCACTAATGGCGTTTATCTTAGAGGATTTGCGCTGATAAATCTGGAATCTCAATTCGAAAAAGCAGATAATGGTTTTGAGATTCAAAAACTTTATGTACATGGCCCGTTCCAAAGCCAAGGTATTGGTCAAACTTTGCTATCAGAAATAATAGAACGGTATGGGAATAAATTTTGGCTTTATACCTGGATTCGGAATAAATCCTTAGGTTTTTATAAAAAATATGGATTCGTGGACATTGGGCAATACAATTTTAAATTGGGGAATCATATTATTGAAAACTGTGTTTTAGCTTATGTCCACACATAACGAATAAGGACAGACTGTTAAAACGCAGCGACACACATTTAGGTTTATTAATTATATTACCCAAACTATTCACAAACACGAAAAATGACTGACGTCATTGAAGATAAAAAGGATAAATCCAAACGAGACGAGTATATCTCTCGAATCAATCGGGTTATTGACTTTATCGATACAAATATTGATAAAGAATTTTCTCTCAGAACGCTTGCCGAAGTTGCTTGTTTCTCTCAATTTCATTTTCATCGAATTTTCAAGGCAATGTATGGAGAGACACTGCATCAATTTATACAAAGACTAAGAATAGAAAAAGCAGCGTCTCAACTTATCCACTGGCCAGAAAAATCAATTACCGAAATTGCCTTTGGCTGTGGTTTTTCCAGCTCAGCAGCGTTTGCCCGGGCATTCAAGGCCAAATTTAAAATGAGTGCAAGCCAATGGCGGTCGAAAAACGATCTGCAAAATAGCAATATCTGGAAAGATTTCCATATCGCCTCCTATTACATTGACAGTGTAACCAATAATCTAATTTGGAGGATTCAGTTGACAATGTTAATTGACAACAATCCAATCGTTTGTTTTAATCTGCATACGTGACATGCGCTGTCGCCTTAAGGTTTTCCCATAGATAAATAGATTGGCGCGACCATTTGCGGCAAGGCGGATCATATCTTTATCATGCAAGAACGTTTGTTATTGTCGTGTACGCAGCAAATTGAATATATCCGATCCAAAGAAAAATAAAGAAACGTCGAAATGTTCAAAAACAAAAGCATTGCCGGCACATATTTCATCAGCACCGCCATTATCTTATTCATGCTCTTTGCGACCCTGGGATATTTCTGGATTTACCAGGAACAAAAAAAATTCCTTACTGAGTCGAATAAGCTTAGAAGCGATTTCATTGAATCCCAACGTCGGCGTATAAAAACCGAGGTGGAAAACACCATTGAATATATTGCGTATAAAAAATCCAAAACAAATAAGCGGGTCAGACAACAAATTAAATCCAGGGTCAACGAAGCCCACGCAATAGCAACCCATATTTGCAATCTTTACCAAGATAACCACAGCACGCAAGAATTGGCGCATATGGTCAAAGAGGCGTTGTGCGCCTTGCGCTATAATAACGGACGGGGATACTATTTTGCCACATCTTTGACCGGGACCGAAGAGCTTTTAACGCACAGACCTCAACCGGAAAACAAAGCGGCGAATAAAATACAGGATATTCGGGGCCAATATGTCATCAAAGAGATGATTCAGATCGCAAAAGAGAAAGGAGAGGGATTTTATGAATATTTCTGGACAAAGCCGGAAAAGACAAGACGAGACTTCCCCAAAATCTCCTTTGTCAAACGATTTGAGCCATTAAACTGGTGTATCGGTACGGGTGAATACCTTGATGATATGGAAAAGGATATCAAAAAAGAGGTTCTGGAAAGAATATCAAATGTCAGATTTGGAAAAGACGGTTATATTTTTGTCTTCAAATATGACGGCACATATGTAAGCCATATTGACCCTCAATTTATCGGCAAAAACATGATCAATGTCACAGATCTCAACGGTGTCAAAATCAACCGCAGGTTTTTGGAAGCAGCCACCGTCCCGGAAGGCATCTATATCAACTATGTGTGGGAAAAACCAAGTTCAGGCATAAAAGCACCGAAGCTGGCTTTTGCCAAATCCTTTGAGGCCTGGGAATGGATTATCGGCACAGGCGTATATATGGACGACGTTGAAAAAACCATAAATAAAAAGCTTGAGGCGTATTTAGCAGGCGTACGAAACCAAATCACGTTCATCCTATGCCTCTTTGCCCTTTCCATCTTAATTACGATTCTCATACTCCGTTATTTTTTGAGAAACATTAAAACAGGCATTAAAGTATTTGCAGAATTTTTTAAAAAAAGTGCTGTTTCAAATGAGAAAATAAATCCCTTGGTAATCCCTTTTTCCGAATTCAGAACCCTGGCGGATTTGTCCAACAAAATGGTGGATGACCGCAAACGCAAAGACAAGGCGCTTCGGGAAAGCGAAGAGCGATTCCGTAACTTATCCCATGCAACATTTGAAGGTATCGTTTTACATGATAAAGGTTGGATCATTGAGGCCAATGAGCAATTTTATAAAATGTACGGATATACCCGCCAAGAGTTGGCTGATAAAAATATTCTGCGTACGTTGGTGGACCCTGATTCAATGGTTATGATGAAAAATAAGGTCGATGCCAGAGATTTCGGCCCCTACGAAGTAACATGTTTAAAAAAGAATGGAAGCACGTTCCCCGTCGAGATCAGGGTCAGGCTCATGGGGTACCAGGGGCGAGAGGTCAGAATGGCTGCGATCAGAGATCTGTCCGAACAGCAAAAGGTTCAGGAACAAAAAAAAGAGCTTGAAGCCCGGCTTCGGCGTGCGGAAAAGATGGAGGCCATAGGCACCTTGGCAGGCGGTGTTGCACACGATCTCAACAATGTACTGACCGGTCTTGTGAGCTACCCGGATTTACTACTGATGGATCTGCCTGAAGACAGCGACTTGCGCGACCCCATTTTAACCATTCAAAATTCCGGCAAAAAGGCGGCCGCAATTGTGCAGGATCTGCTGACGCTGGCAAGGAGAGGCGTTGCCGTCTCCAAAGTTATCAATTTAAACGATCTGATCACTGATTATCTTAAATCACCGGAACATGGCAAATTAAAGTCATTTCACCCCAGGGCCGAATTTGAGACCAATCTTCAAACGGATCTTCTAAACATCATGGGGTCTCCGGTTCATCTGTCCAAAACCATTATGAATCTGATATCCAATGCTGTTGAGTCTATAAATGACCACGGCGTTGTTTCCATTTCCACAAAAAACCGCTACATTGATACATGCATAAAAGGTTATGACGAAGTTCGGGAAGGAGACTATGTCATCTTGAGCGTGACAGATAGCGGCTCTGGTATCAGCGAAGGAGATCTGGAAAAAATTTTCGAGCCTTTTTATACCAAAAAAACCATGGGAAGAAGTGGTACCGGCCTGGGTATGGCTGTGGTATGGGGAACGGTAAAAGACCACGACGGTTACATCAATGTTGAAAGCCAAGAGGGACAAGGAACAAAATTCACCCTCTTTTTTCCGGTGACAAGGAAGGCGGTTGAAAAAGACGAAGTACTGTCAATTGATGATTACATGGGGAACGGCGAAAAAATCCTGGTTGTAGATGACGTGTCCCAACAAATAGAAATCGCCTCCGCCCTGCTGCAAAAATTGGGATACGTTGTGGATGCCGTCTCAAGCGGAGAAGACGCCGTGGAATATATGAAAGACAATTCGGCAGACATCATCATTTTGGACATGATCATGGACCCGGGAATAGACGGCCTGGACACATACAAGCGTATTCTGGAACTGAATCCGGGACAACGGGCCATCATTGCCAGCGGATTTTCAGAAACGGAACGGATCAAAGAGGCCCAAAGGCTGGGGGCCGGAGAATACGTTAAAAAACCCTATACGTTGGAAAAAATCGGAATAGCCGTGAAAACTGAACTGAAGCGAGAACGAATTTAATACCCTCTCTATTATTTTAGGCGGGCATGAGCACAAGCTCAGCAGGAGACGATTATTTTCCATCAAAAAAGCAAAATATATGGGGCCACCCTCTTGGTGGTGGCTGCCATCGGCATCGGCATATATCTGTTGTTTGATCAAATGGGATTCAGATTCAAGGATCCTTTGAAACAGATCCAAACGCGCGGTACGATCCGCATGATAACGGCCAACACGGCCACATCATATTACACGTACCGGGATTCTCCCATGGGATTTGAGTATGACCTTGCCAAAGCGTTTGCAGATCATCTTGGGGTGACCCTTGAAGTGATCGTTCCGGATTGGAACTCAATGTTTGAGGTCCTCAATTCCGGGCAGGGAGATTTCATTGCCGCCGGCATCACCATAACAAAATCAAGGGAGCGGATCGCTTTATTTTCCGATTCCTACATGCCTGTGCAGCAAAAATTCATTCACCACAAACTAAAATTCGGCATAAAAAATCTTGAGCAGCTGGCGGGCAGAACCATTTATGTCAGAAAAGGCACCTCTTATCAGGAACGTTTAGAGGAGCTCAAAGCATCGGGGATCGATCTTACGATTCTGCCCCTTAAAGATGTGGCCACCGAAGAATTTATCAGATTGGTTTCTGAAAAAAAGATCAAATATACCATTGCGGATTCAAACATTGCGCTGTTAAACCGCAGATACTACCCGGACATTATAATCGGGCTGCCTATTCAGGAAGAAGAGCACCTGGGGTGGGCCGTAAAAAAAACGAACAGAGGCCTGCGGGACCAAATCAATGAGTTCCTTGAGATGGCCGAAGAAACCGGTATTTTTGCTAAGCTATATGAAAAGTATTACGGCAACGTGGAAATTTTTGATTATTTTGACTTAAAAAAATTTCACGAACGAATTAAAACCCGGCTGCCCGAATATAAAAAGATGATTAAAAAAGAATCTGAAAAATACGGTTTTGACTGGCGGCTGATTGCCGCAATGGTCTACCAGGAATCTCATTTCAATGCCAAGGCCAAAAGCCGTACCGGCGTCAGGGGGCTGATGCAGGTGACACAGGAAACGGCCAGGCGGATGGGGATCAAAAATCGGCTGGATCCAAAACAGAGCGTTAAAGCCGGCGTTAAATTTTTCAACATGATGCACAAGCGATTTAATGACATTCCAGACCCGCGGCAAAAAAAACGCTTTGCACTTGCCGCTTATAACGTGGGATATGGTCATGTCAGAGATGCCCAGGAAATTGCCCGGCAACAGGGCATGGATATCAACAAATGGACATCCCTGAAAAAAACCCTGCCCCTTCTAAGCAAACGCAAATACTATGAAAAAACCCGGTACGGATATGCCCGGGGCCAGGAGCCGGTTCATTATGTAGAACGGATTTTTACCTATTACGATATCCTCAGGCAAAAAAAACATTAATAGCAGCGCATAATCTTCAACGCACGTTCCAACCGTTGACAAAAAAAACGGATACATTCTTTCCGAAATGCCAAGCCCTTAAAATATTCACTGTCGCCGATAGAGATTGTGGGGCAGTCCACCGCAATGCCCATATCTTCAAACATGCAGCGCCAACTGTCTTCTGGGCCCATCAGATCGTCTTCCACATGGATGCCGGCCAAAAACATCATGGGAATCAGACGGATGTGGGTAAAATCCTTTTGGGCCTGGTTCTTGCTGATTAGCCCGGCAACACTGTTGATATTGGGGATACCTTCGACCGTGGCTGTATACACATTGTCATAAAGCCCGGACACAAGATGGTCGATGCCCATATAAACCATATTCACCGGATCTGCTGCCAGAGGCGTGCCGTGAAGGGCCAGCAGATTAATTTCCTTTTCCCCGGTCAAAAAATCATTTGACACCTCTTCAAGCACCTGTTCAACAAACGCCCATCGATGGCAAAGTGTTTCGCCCATGACCACCCGCAGCCCCGGAAAGTATAAAGAAGACTCCCTGACCTGCTGATATTCCGTACCCGGAAAGACATGCAGCGGCTGAACCACTGCTTTTCGGTACCCATCTGCCTCCACCTTTCCCAATATTTCCAAAAGGCTTGGCAACCCTTTTTTTCTTCGGATGATCTCCGAAGTATAGGCCCAATAGATGTCGTAATCGACAAATTGTTCGGCCAGCTGCGCTTGGACCCTGTCCATGGCGTCCTGGCCCCGGGATGATGACCCGAATGCGGCAATAACAATTGCCGGTTGTTCTTTAAGTCTTGGCTGGCGCATTTTTCGGCCTATGTAGCCATGTTGATCCATAATTGATCACTCCTTTTTCTGTTCAGACACGATTCAATTTATACCCTGTAACCAAAAGCACCAGAATTTCTGCAGCAATCATCATAACTTGCCAGGCTGAACCCGAAGAGGTTACAGTTGTTTTTTTTGCCTTTTCTTCCACCATCTCAAACCCTTCAATATTTTTCTCTTTGGTGTCGGCCCGGGCATTCTCTGGTTGCTGAATTTCTTTAATCACCTTTTCAAGGCCCTGCCGGGCTTTCTGGTATTCGGCGATTCTTTTTTCCAGGGGCTTGCCTGAGGCCTTGGCCAGGGCCGTTTTAAAAGCGCGTGTTGTTTTTTCTGGTTCAAATCTTCAATTTTTTCAGCTTTCAAAATTCCCGGCTGTTTTAAGATACTTTCCAGGTCCCGGACATATGCTGTGATATGGGCCGACAGCATGGACTGGACCTCTTTTGGCAAGGTTCCTCCCCGGCTGATCTCTTCAAGGAATGCGGACAAGGGCTTATTTGATCGTTTTTGCCTGCGCTTAATCCATTCACCGAAAAAACCACCGGTATAGATAAACAACCATAGGCACAGAATAATCAGCAAGGCCGCCACCGGTACCAGCAATGCCGTTGAGATCGTGTATAAAATAGTTTGGAATACAGCGAAAACGCCAGGGACAAATTGAAAAGGATTACTGTGGCACAAACCGGGCAGGGAAGCACCAGTAAAATCCCCGGGGAGAGAGAGGCATGCCAGTGACGCGGCTGTGATCCAAGCAGGACCGCACCCCAGACAAACAAGCCCAACGCCAGTGCAAAATGAACGGCCATGCCGTATTGATTAGAAATGAAAACTGACCCCGGCTTCAACATATGCACCGTTTTGAACATAGTAGGCGTTGTTGGGTTCACCATCGGAATCCAGCTTGCCGGATGAATTGGATACATACTCTATATCTTCATCAAAAATATTTTTACCCAGGATCCAGAACTTCCACTGATTCCATGAATAGGCAACCCGCAGATCAAAGGTGGTCTTGTCCGGATATTCAATCTGGTTCAGATAGTCCACATACCGTTTGCCGATGTAGTTCATGTCAACGCTGACTTTCATATTGTCCATGGGGTAAAAATCGAGGCCTAAAAGGCCTGTGAATTTAGGCACCCAGTAGATCTGTTTTCCGGAAATATCGGCTGTATAGTCCAGGGTATTGGACGGATGAATGTATGCCAGGGCGGTGCCCGAGGTCCACTCGATCTCCTGGTAAGCGGCAGCCAGCCGGTATCCAACATACCTGTTCAGTTTGCCGTCCGCCTCAAGTTCAATGCCTTTGGCCTCGGCATCGCCGATATTTCCCTGGCCGTGAGAGCTGTCAGATTCGTCCCGAACAGTACCGAATTTATCTTTATACTTTGAAAAATAGAGTGTGGCATTGATGTTGAACCTCTTGTTGAACATATGCTTGTACCCCAGTTCATATGTCAGTACCTCTTCAGGCTCAAGGTCTTCAACCGGGTTCAGGAAGCCGCCCCGTTCTACGGCCCAGGCATAGTATCGCGGTGTGGGAAACCAGTAATTTCTTCCCATAGAAGCATAGACCATGGCTGTTTCATTGAAATGGTAGGAAGGGGCAACTGCATAACTAATCATATCATGGGATTCATCTACAATATTAGGCACCTTATCCTGAAATTCCACCTGGGTTCGGTCAAAGCGTGCCCCGAGGTTCATTCCCCAATGCTCAGCGAACATAAATTCGTTATCCCAGAAAATCCCATAGTTTTTTTCCTGGAGATCAAAATTATATTTGTCTGTGTTTTTAGTTGAATCATATGGGTATACGCGACCTACGGTATTATCAATATCTTCAAAATTGATCCCTGCAGAAGGGGTATAACTCACGGCACCCCAATTAAAATGATATCCACCGGACAGGGTCAACGCATATGTATCCTGATCTGAATTTTCATAGTAAACGCTTGTCGGACTGTCATATATGGCATAGGTGCGCCTGAAATCTTTTTCATATGTTGTCCAGGAAAACGCCCCGTCAAAAAACAGGTTATTATCCTTATGGGAGAACTCCATGGCCGCCGTTGTATTTTTTTCATCTTTTTCGTTGTGCCAAAGCAGATCGGAGTCGGTTTCACTTTTGGGGAAATGGATGTTGCGGCGATAGTTGTCCAGCTGCCATTGATATTTTTTCAATCCTTCTGCCGTCATGTTATCATAATCCACATGGCTGACCCGAATACCGATGCGGGTCTGATCGGACAAATTGTATCCAAAGCGTCCCAGAACAGACTTACGGTTTTCCTCTTCTTCTTCATACCCGTCTGTTTGATAGTTTTCAGCATTAACCCAAAAATCAATCTTATTCTTCATGCCGGACAAGGAGACGTTTTCGTCATGGGTATCCCATGAGCCGTAGGACGCGGATACATCTCCGTGGAAACCATCTCTGGTGCTCTTTTTGGTGATCACATTGATCACGCCCCTGGCTGCCCCTGGACCGTAGGCAATGCCTGCCGACCGCAGTACTTCGATACGTTCGATCTGGTTTACGGGAATAAAATCAAACTCACTGTACCGGTAATCCCCCATTTTTAAGGGCACCCCGTCAATTAAAAGGACCGGACCACCGGACATGGCACTTTTGTTTCCGCGAATAATGACCGATTGGCTTTTTGAACTGCTGTCGGAGACCCCGGGAATTTTGGACAGCGCTTCAACAATATTTTTAGCGCCCATATCCCGAATCTCTTCACCGGTAATGATGGAAAGGCTTGCCGGTGTGTCAACGGCCTTGGCCTTCTGGGTTGAGGTGACAACAATTTCGTCTAATTTGTGAACAGCTTCAAGATCTTGTCCGGCCAACACCGCCACCGGATAAAAAAACAGCATTGCAACAAGAACCACTAAACCGGATTTCATCTTAGCCTCCTTGCCAGGCGTTTGGATAAAATTGCGTGGTTATGGAAACGAATTTTATCCGCCTTGCATCGCTACGGATTTGGATCCGGAATCAGTAATTATTTAATTTTACTTAAAATAAAAACCCCAGACCCTTTAGTTAAAAGATTGATCTGGGATTCCCTGGTTTTTTCCGCAGTCATGGTATATCAGCCTTGTCCTCGGGCGATATAAAATACATTCCCAGGCAGATATTCTGACTTCCGGATCATCCTAATAACTGCGCCTTCCCAACATTCAGTCAGTGGCTAAATTGCAGCGTTCGTCCTCGAATACAGCGGCGGGCCCGTCCCTGATTCTCACAGGGTTCCCTTTTAAGCCTCAACGGCACCTGAAACAGGCTGGACTATTCTCTATAAGATCGCAAATGTCAAGATTTTTTCAAAACATTCTGCCGAATAATACGAATGATCGCCAACGCCTTCTTTTTTAATCCAAAGCAACAATCCAATGTTCTGGAAACTGCCCTGGAACCAACGGTGCGGCCAGGACTTTGTTAATATTTTCAAGTACAACGCGGGACAAAGCGTTTAAAAAATTCACTTGCCATTCTAAACCTTCGTTCGCATCTTGTTGTTCTGCTGCAATAAAAGCGGGTCCGGCGGTCATAAACGCCCAGACAGAATAATTAAAATAGTGCTTGGCTTCCAACCGTTTGGAAATTTCCAGAGTAGTGTTATATGCCTTGGCTAAGAAGCCGGAATGATATTCAATGAGTTCAATAAGTTCAGGTAACTTTTCAGGGAATTCAAAAGGATCTATTGTCAGTATCGTGGCGCCTACTTTATCAATATCAAATCTATATTCCATAAATTCCCCAAACATTCAGGCTGTTGAATTCTCATACGAAAGCACCAATAAGCGATTAAGCTGCTTTCATGTTATGTCGTGGATCGAGCCTGGGTGTTGGCTGGTCAGGTCGGCCCATGACCATCATTGCTGATTTTATATCACCAATATCAATATTTTTTTGAACGGTAAAGACGATTGTCAATCGCGTACCCAATCTATCACGGTTTATCAACAAAGGGAGAAATGATGCGAATCTAATGTGTTGACTTTATGGTCCATGCCATTTAAAGGAAAGGGTAATAACCTAAAAACACGAAATAAGTAAAAGCTGTTTAGCCCACGAACACAGGACAAAACATGGAAATCCCCAAAGCCCTTTTAGACCGGTTAAAAAGAAATGAAGAAATAGCCCGAAAGTTCAACGAGATTGAAATCAGCATTCTCTCGATCTTAGATTTCCATAATTTCTTTGACAGGCTCCTCGCCGAGATATCGGATAAATTTTTTATACCGCATATCTGGGTGGCCATAATTTCAGAAGGACGGCTGGCACGACACCTGGAAGACAACCACGATTCCCGGGAACTTCCCGCGTCCATGGTCAATGTGCCCCAACAAACATTTTCATCCATCGTGAGCACCCCAAAACCTCTGCTGGCCAACACCGGACTTTCGGCTTATAATCAAATTATCCCACACCCCATGGACCAGGATATCGGTTCCATTGCCATTGCACCCATCTCCCTGGACGGTGAGATTGTCGGCAGCATCAACCAGGCAGATCCGGATCCCAAACGTTTTGAACCCGGTATCGACACCTCGCTTTTGGAGCAACTGGCGCTCAAGGTATCATTGTGCCTGTCCAATGTCACCGCCCATGAGCAACTCAAATTTTTAGCCTTTCATGACCCCCTGACCGGTTTGCTGAACCGGGGAGTGATGAAACGGGTTCTGGAACGCGAATTTTCAAGGGCAAAACGCTACGGAACAGACCTATCCCTCATCTTTCTGGATCTGGACGATTTTAAAACTATCAACGATACGGCAGGTCACGATATTGGTGACCAGATCCTGTGTCTGGTCGCCCGGGCGCTGACCTACCAAAAACGGGATTCCGATATCGTGGCAAGGTTCGCCGGAGATGAGTTCATCGTCATCCTGCCGTCAAGCAATACCTCCCATGCAGAAAAATATATCCACCGGGTCCAGCATTACCTGGAAACGACCCCGCTGAATGATGGAAAAAAAGACCATTTTATCCGGCTCAGCCATGGTATTTCCAATATCCTGGATGCCGATATCAAAGAAACCTCTGACATGGTTAAAATCGCCGACAAACGCATGTACCAGGTGAAATCAATAAAAAAAGGTCTTACCCGGCCAAAATCACTGAGCATTTAAATATTACACGTCGTTGAAGGAAAATGAGTTAAAGATTACTGGGTTTCTTGAGAATAAGGCTGGTATTTATGCCGCCAAATGCAAAACTCTGGACAGCGGCGCACAGAATATTTGTCTCCATCAGCTGTGGCGTGTGCCGAATCATGGCGCAGCGGTCATCCACTTTATCCAGGTTGAGCGTGGGGACAATAACGCCCTTTTCCATCATATATAAGGTGAGAATAGTTTCAATGACACCGCAGGCTGCAATAGTATGTCCCATATAGCTTTTCAGTGCGCTGACCCATGGGGAGTTTTTATAGACATTGTTAATGGCACGAGCCTCGATTACGTCCCCGATACGGGTGGCCGTGGCGTGGGCACTGATAAAATCAATCCGGTCTGCAGAGATCTGCGCATTGTCAAGGCCCATCTTAAGCACCTGGGTGACTCCTGTAAGATCGGGCATAATGAGATTGCCGCCGTTATTATTTGTGGCGAAACCGATCACCTCCCCAAGAATTGTTGCGCCCCGTTTTCTGGCGGATTCAAATTCCTCCAGCATGACTGCGCCGGCCCCCTCACCCACCACCAGTCCGTCCCGTTCAGCATCAAAGGGCCGGGGGGTTTTATGCGGGGTGTCATTATAATGGGTGGAACAGGCCAGAAGATTATCAAAAACGGCCACCGTGGTGGTATCGTACTCTTCGGCGCCGCCGCAGATCATGGCGTCCTGAACACCGAATTTGATCATCTCGTAACCGAACCCGATGGACTGGCTGCTGGTGGTGCAGGCCGACGGCGAGCTGATGACCCGGCCTGTTATTTCAAACATCCGGGTAATGTTAACCGCGGTGGTATGGACCATTGATTTAAGATAATCGGCACCCGAAATGGAAAGCATATCGGTGGATTGGTCACTAAAACAAGCCTGGTACACTTTTTTAAGTACAGCGGTGGAGCCGTGGGAAGATCCGAAGGCAACCCCTACTCTGCCCGAAGAAAGAAATGACTTGTCCAGCCCGGCCTGTTTAATGATATCATCCACAACCCTGCAGGCCGCAAAGGAGACCGGCCCCATGGTTTTACGAAATTTTCTTGGAAAGTCGTAGGCCAGATCCTCATCCACCGTTCCAAACACGCTGGTATTGAGTTGTTCAACCAGCAGTTCGTCGTCCCTGATGCGACCCACACCGGATGTGCCGCTTTCAAGGTTTTTAAGGATATCCGCCTTGCTGGAGCCAATGGGCGTTATGGCGGAACATCCGGTAATGACAACACGTCTTTCCATAAGTATTCAATTACTGTTTCAATAGTTTAATGCTTGAGGATTTATGCCCAATACAGGTAGAAAACCGTATTTTATGCCCTTTCTGCCATGGCCTTTTCAATAAAATCAACGATTTGTCTGACGGTGCGTATGGACATGGCAGCCTCTTCCTCATCCCGGGTCAGTTTTCCCTGCATCAATGTCTCGATTTCCCGGAGCAATTCAATGGCATCAATACTGTCAAAACCATGGTCGGCATTAAGGTCATCGTCAACTCCGACATCAGACATCTCAAAACTGGTTTCAATAAAATTGATAATGCTGGCCTCTATTTCGTCTCGATCCATTCACCGTATCCTTTACCCTTATGATAATCCGTTTGAACCTTTCTGCCCAACCTTGAGTCATTTCCACGCCTGTCGATTGCCCTCTAAAACATATAGTCATTATCATAATTCAGTGTGAATGAAAACATTATCCATGGGGCATTCCAAGGCATAACCTGTAACTTTCTTACAGGTTAATATCAATGGATCAACCACAACATTTTAAAAATTTCTTGTCTTTTATATTAAAAACAATTAAATCCCTCTTTAAATTAGAAGGAGAACTGATTTGACACATTACATGGCAGCCAATCATATTTATTATTATTGCGGGTATTATCCATATCCGGCTGCCGCGGTGTTTCTTTCTTGATCTAACCTAAAAAACCAAACGTAAGATAAATGCTGCGGGCCAAAAGTGCCTGCAGCATTTTTAATTTTAAAGAGCTGCAACACACCCTGAGATGTTGCGGCTCTTTTTATTTTTACCTTTTTTTTAATTAAGGCGCATGATCAAAATTTAATCTGCCACAAATAGCCCGATGGCGGCTCAGGAGACAAGTAGAAGGTCTATTTTATTTTGATCACGGGCCGAACTTAACCGGAGTGAAAGATGACTGTATTAACTATTTTAAAAGAACGTGGTTTTATCGATAATCAAACCCATGAAGAAGCGTTGGAAACCTACCTGAAAAAGCCTGGCCGGCACTGCTACATAGGTTTTGACCCAACGGCCGACAGTCTTCATGTCGGCCATCTGATCCCCATCATGTCTCTTGCGCATATGCAGCAGAATGGGCATATCCCGATAGCCCTTGTGGGAGGCGGCACAGGCCGGATAGGCGATCCCAGCGGAAAAAACGAAATGCGGAAAATGATGACCCTGGATACCATTGATCACAATGTTCAGAGCATCAAAAGGCAGTTGTCCGGATTTATAAATTTTGGTGAAGGAAAAGCCCTTTTGGCAAATAATGCGGATTGGCTTGCATCACTTGAGTATATCCCTTTTCTCAGGGACATTGGGCGGTATTTCAGCATCAATAAAATGATCAAAGCGGAAAGCTATCGCCAGAGAATTGAATCCGAAGGCGGACTGAGTTTTATTGAATTCAATTACATGCTTCTACAGGCCTTTGATTTCCTAACGCTCTTGGACCGTCATGACTGTAGGCTGCAAATGGGGGGAAGCGACCAATGGGGAAATATTCTTGCAGGCGTTGAACTGGTTCGTAGAAGCAGGCAAAAAACAGCATTTGGTATCACCTATAAATTGATCACCAAAAGTGACGGGAGCAAAATGGGGAAAACCGCGGGCAATGCCGTATGGCTTGATCCTGAAAAAACGTCCCCATACGAATACTATCAATTCTGGATGAATACGGATGACAGGGATGTGGCGCGCTTTTTATCCCTTTTTACCTTTCTGCCCATGCCGGAAATCCGCCAGGTGAGTAATCTGGTGGATGGCGAATTGAACCAGGCAAAAACTGTTCTGGCATTTGAGTGCACTTGCCTGGCCCACGGCAGGGAAGCGGCACTAAATGCCATGGCATCTTCTGCCTCGGTTTTCGGTAGTTTTACCATTTCGGAAAAAATTTTGCCCTCATCCAGTATTCCCAGGACAAATAAAAACAAGAACGCAATTGAACTTCCCACAACCTTTGTATCACACAATGAGCTTACCAAGGGAATTCCGGCCTATGAGCTTTTTCTTCGTACCGGCCTTACCAAATCCGGCGGGGAGGCACGACGGCTGATAAATCAGGGCGGCGCATACATTAATGGAGAGACGGTACCCGCTTTTGACTTGTTGGTTGATTCCAGCCATCTCAAAGATGGAGAGGTCCTCTTAAGGGCCGGCAAAAAAAGATTTCATAGAGTTAAGATGAAGGAGCAATAGGGTCATAAACCAAAAGGATCAGTCCTTGGTTTACGCCATGGGCTTATCCTGCGATCGAAGCGATGGGAAACCGGTATTTTCTGTAATTTCCCGACTGAGCACCTGGCAGGAATAACAGAAGTAGCCAACACCTGTCCTTCGCAAGTATTCTTACTTTCTGAAATCATTGACAAATTTGTATACGCCTGCCAAGTTGGAGTCATGATGAAAATGCTTGGAAATTTTGTTTTATTCATATGGCTGAAGTTCAAAGTCACTTCGAATCTCGCTGCCGAAAACCTTGCGCTTCGCCACCAATTGGCCGTAATGAAAAGGACGAACAAGCGGCCGAAAATTCGAATGGTGGATCGGCTCTTCTGGGTTTTGCTTTCCCGAATTTGGACTCCTTGGCGTAAATCTCTCATCATTGTAAAGTCGGATACTGTTGTCTACTGGCATCGCAAGGGTTTCAAACTTTTCTGGAAATTCAAATCCAAAGGCCCGGGAAGGCCTCAAGTCAGTCGTGAAATCCGTGATCTGGTCAGGAGGATGGCTGCAGCCAATCCAAACTGGGGTGCGCCCAGGATTCATGGGGAATTGCTCAGCCTGGGGTTCGAGGTTTCCGAACGAACCGTATCGAACATGATGCCCCGACATCCGCCGAATTCAAAGCCGTCTCAAACCTGGCGGACTTTCTTGAAAAATCATATTAACAAGTGTTCGATTGACTTTTTCACTGTTCCAACAGTCACCTTTAATATTCTGTTCGTCCTGGTGATCCTCAGCCACAGCCGCCGCAAAGTCGTACATTTCAATATAACCTCAAATCCGACGGCCGAGTGGACAACCCAACAGATCGTGGAGGCCTTCCCCTGGGATACGGCACCGAAGTATCTGATGCGGGATCGGGATGCAATCTATGGCGTTTTTTTTCCGCAATCGAGTGAAAAACATGGGCATCAAAGAAGTGGTCTCGGCCCCGCAAAGCCCTTGGCAAAACCCTTTTGTTGAACGGGTGATCGGCTCGATCAGACGAGAATGTACAAACAATGTCATCGTATTGAACCAAGGACATCTGAAAAACATTCTTTGCGCGTATTTCCAATATTATTGGAACGACAGAACACATTTGAGCCTTGGAAAAAATACGCCCAACGGTCGGCCGATCCAACCCAGACCTGTCGGCAAATGCAAGATAATTGATTTGCCGCGTATTGGTGGATTACATCATCGATACGAGTAGAAGAAAGCGGCCTGAAAACTCAAATCGTTCTGATATCAAAAGCATCGAACGGTCTTTGCTGATCTGTGCTCAGAATCGACCTCAATTAAAAATTTCACATTGAATCCGTCTTTTCAAATAAACTGGACAGTGGATATTTCATTCAATCGCTGCACAGAGGAGAATATTTTTTCGACAAATTTACCACGGATTAATTTTTGCGAAGGACAGGTCACCGCCGACAAGCCAGGTGGAAAGTTCCTCACCCGTCAATTCATTGGTTTCCTCCCTATCCTTGGTACCGTCCCCATCTATATCGGCAAAAATACCGGCGGACGTCACAACCGCGTAGGTTCCGGTGAACGCAGTGGGCACTGTATCCACTTTATAGGAGGCATTATCAGCCACCGCATCGTGGGTAAGGTCAGCGTCATTTCCGGCCCCATCCTTCATAAGAACACTCAAAAAACTAATATTATGAAAAATTTCAGTTATTTAACTGTTGATATATGGTGTCTGCTGCCAAAAGTGGGCAAACTTAGAACCAAGCCCTAAGTTCTTAAATAAGAAACAAATCCGTTTAATGGTTTTTAGGGATGGCTATCCCAGTCCTTCGGAAAGCCCCCATCTCTCCCGGCCATGGGAGAGCGCTTTGATAAATGGAATAATCTGTTTTTCATAACGACACCATTTATTCTTGGAGCTTTGATATATGGGTTGCCGTACCTGCCAGGAACTGGCAGTCTTTACGGGCCGCTTCAGACTCTGAAAATTGAGTAGTTCCGGAAACCAGTCAAGGCCGATATGCCCAATTAGCCGACGGGAACTTGCCTCCGGGTCTTCCACGATATCTTCGTAAGCAACATGAAATACCCTGTTGGGCAGAATTGTTTCCCAATGGGCCATAAGCGCCTGGTAATCGGCAATGTGATTCCCAAGATCTTCCAGATCATACGCATATCCCATCCCCCCGAATTTGGCTTTAAAATCTAGAAAATAGTTTGAAATGGCCACATCCCGGGGGTCCCTTGTACAGTGAATAATGGGCGCCCTGGGAAAAAGCAGGTGGATGAAACCGATATTCCTGAAATTGTGGGGAAGTTTATCAATAACGAAATCTTCTCCCCGGGAGAGGGATTGAAGATGCTTGAGACAAAAACAAGAAATCCGTCGAATTTCACTGTCAGTTAAGTCTTCAATGCATTCAGGGTATTCCTTTCCTGTTCCATGCATCTTTTCCCACATGCCCAACTGGCATCCCCATCCGGGTATATGCCCCAATTCTCCCGCACCAAAAACATCTGGGTGAGATGACAGTATCTGCTCCGTCAACGTAGTTCCCGACCGGGGCATACCCAAAATGAATACAGGTTGTCTGGAATTATTGCCGTAGTGTTTCCTGCCTGAAAAGAAATCACGGCTGAAGAATTTTATGATACGTTCCGTCTGGTTACGATTTGTTACCCTGTCATAATTCAATACTTTTTGCGTCGCTTCATTGGCCTGGAATGCAAAATCAAAAGCCTTGGCATATTCCCGGTGATGATCCCAGGACCGGGCCAGGCAGAAAAGCAGACCTATTTTGACAGCCCCTGCCATGCTGGGTATTTTGGCTGATTTTTCTATGGCCCATAAAAGATCCGGGTCATCAGGGAACCGGTGAACGTGAACCAATGCGGAATGCCCATGCAACGGGTTGATTTGGGCGGCTTTTTCAAAATTGGCCACCGCCTCATCCATAAGCCCCTCCTGTACCTGAAGGTTGCCAAATCCCAATAAGGCCGTCAAACAGTTTTCATCCTGTGCCACTGCCTCCTGGTAATACGCTGTGGCCGCTTCAATACAGCCCTTTTCAGAGGCTACAGCCGCTTTCGCACTGAGCGCCTGGGCCATTGCGCTGCTGTCCTTTTCTTTTTCAGCTAAAAGAAGCGCTGTCTCTGCCGTTTTATCGGCTAAAGCAAAATCCTTTGCGTTTAAATAAGCCCTCGCCAACTGCAATTGGACGACAAAATTTTCCGGGTCAATGGACACCGCTTGTGCCAGATACTGGATGGCCTCAAGATAATAGCCCTGGATGCTTGCCTGCTCGGCAAGCAGCTTCAGGATCTGTGTGTTTCGGGGGGTCAGAACCAGCGCCTCTTTAAGGTAAAACACAGCTTCCTGATGCTGTCCTTTGCCGGCGGCGATCAACGCTCTCAACTTATAGGTACGTACATTTGATTTATCCGGAGACTGCACCGTTTCAACCATGGCCTCTGCTTCATCTGGTTTTCCCAGGCAGACTAAGGCCTCGGCAAAAATAGCCCGGATCAAGTACTGAATGGAATCCCCTCCGGCATCAACCGCTGCCGACAACTTTTTGAGATGGGTGATGGCCTCTTCCGGACGGCCGATCTGCACCAACACCCTGGAAAGGTTGAC